>CADAUZ010000010.1 GCA_902791215.1 Oscillospiraceae bacterium
TACGGGTGCCCCGACAGCCACATCGTTCAAAACCTCGCTGTAGTTGCGAAGATCAGAAATCGGTTTGATGTTTGGCATCATGCTCAACTCCTTCCCAAACTCAGTATATCCAAAACAGCTGTAAAATTCAACATCAAATTTTACACAGCATGTCTTTTTTCAGAAGGTCTTTTGCAGCGACGCACAAGAAGGCTGTTTTTTTACTCTGATTTTCATAACTATTGGCTGATATAAGCCGTTGAAAATACTGTAAAATGGCCTGAACGAAAACCCATTTTCTGGGATCCTGCTCTGGAGCGATTGGCGCATTCAAAACCGTTCCTTTGTTCGCTTGTCTGTTTCCTATTGCCTGATTTGCCCAACAAGGGGAAAAACGAAAGAAGTCAGGGACAGAAGTGTTGCCTTGCCGTCCCTGACTTCGTGTTGATATTAGATTTCTTTCATCGTGCTGTCCATCAGCACATCCATCATGATCTTTGCGCCGAGCCTGAATGCATAACAAAAGGTTTCACAATCTGTCAGAACGTTGACCTCACGTTGCGCGGTCATGTAGGCTTCAAACTGCTCTTTCTGCTTCTCTGTGAGTGTGCCGATCAGAGCGTCACCGGCTTTCACGACATCGTTCAACGCCTTGGCGTATTGGCTGCCCTTTTTTGAACCCGCGCTCGCTGGGATGGATGTCGCCCAAATAAAGATTTTCGAGAACTTGCATTTCGGCATCCTCCCCTCAGCAACAGACGAGTTCGCTTAACACGATCTCTTCCGCACGGTTATGGATGCTGCTCATGCATCGTACCCACGCCATTTGATCTGCCGCTTTGAGTGCTTCGGTTGCGCCTTCCTGTTGGGCCATCTGCTGGGTGAGCAGTTCTATCCGTTCTTTGCAGGCGCAGTCAATCTCGCTCAGGTGCTGAAACAGGTTGCCGGAAAGGAGCATCGTGTTGAAGAGGATCGGGCGCTGCTCTTTCAGATAGCGTTTGCGTATCCTGCCATACTTCCCAATGGGTTCGCATTCTTCAACATCAAGATCAGGGAGCAAAAAGTCGCCCGCCTGTGTATAGGTTCCACCAATTTGTTCAAAAAGAGTTCTGTTTGTTTTCATGAGTTATCTCTCCATTTTAAGAATTGTACGTATCAAACATACGTTTTTCCAATCCTTACAGACAGTTACCCAATCATTTTTCAATAAAACTCTCTTATTGGTGTCGGCCCAAGCCCCTCCCCTACGCTCGTAAGACTGTGTTTTCGCGAAAAACAGTTATTTTGCAACGCGCCGGTCATTTCTCGCTTTTCACTCTACCGTGACGATCCCATCCTCGCCGATGGTGACGGTCATGCCGGTCTGCACGTAGTCCAGGAATTCATCGCCCAGAGAGTCGACCACCGGCATGGAGGCGTCGGTCCACACGTCGCCGAGGATCGCGCCGGAGGCCGCCAGGGAGTCGATGGGCTTGGAGAAGAGCATGCAGGCGGGCTGCTTGCCGATGGCGCAGGCGGTGTAGAGCACCATGCCGCCGGTCGTGGAGCCGATGGTCATGGGCAGGCACAGGGCCTTTCCGAGCATGGGCTTTTTGTAGATGTCAGGGTTATTCTGGTCGCCGCACTTGACCTGCTTGTCCCCGAACATCAGGGCCATCTGGAAGCTCGCCAGGGTGTTGAAGCCGCCATGACTGACCAGGGCCTCGGCCCTGCAGGTGCCGGGAACGATGACGCGGCCCTTGAACTGCTTCATTTTGTTCCCTCCTTCCCGGTGATGATGTCGAGGATCTCACCCTCTGTATAGAAGCGGGCGCTGGTGTAGGTGCGCAGCTTGTTGGAGCAGGTGATGACGGGCTTTTTCTTGCACAGGGGATTGTTCATGTACATGAGCGGACAGATGTAGCTGATGATCACGCCGAGACTGCGAAGTCTTGCCGCAATGGTGCCCTTTTCCGCCTCACGGATGACGGCGGGGGAGGCGGTGAAGACGGTCGGCACCGTGATGCGCTGCAGGCCGCGCTCCCTGAGCTTTTCGGTGATCCTTTCGCACCAGTCCTCCATCTGCGTGAGGCTCAGGTGCGGGCAGCCCACGAAGCACAGGGCCGGGGCGGCGTCGGGGTTTTTCCACACGATGGGGTAGCTTGCCTTGACGCGCGTAAGCTCCTCATCGTCGATGACGTAGACCTGCGCGCCCTCTTTGATCAGCGCCTCGCCCTGTTCCTTCGCCTCGGGGGTCAGGCCCTCGATGTGGTACAGGCCCACCGCGCCATTGGAGGCGGTCGCCGCGCCGAAGTCCTTGAGGTAGGAGCAGGCCTCCTCGTTGAGCTCGGTGCCGAGCCATTGGTCAAGCCCCTTGACGTAGGGAACCTCCTCCATGACCTTCATGCCGATGGCGGAGCCGAGAAGCTGCGCCTCGGGTTTTTCTTTGCATTTGACTTCGATGACCCAGGTCGCCTTGCGCCCCTCGTCGGTCAGCAGGCCGAACTCGGGCACAAAGCCCGCCACCGAGCCCATGAGCTCGATGATACCGGAGTTGCGGTTGCACCTTGCGCCGAGGACGGAGTTTGCGTACACGACGGCGGAGGACTCGGCCCAGCTCAGCACGTCGCCCTTTTCGGGCTTGTTTCCGACCTGGTCGAGATAGCAGGTGCAGGTGTAGTCCTCGTCCTTCGTGATGCCGAGTTTCTTGAGCTGCTGCTCGTACTTTTCCTGATGGGTGTACATGATTTTTTTGAACACGATGTCCTCCAGAAGGCTCGAGGGCACCGCCGGGTCGATGGGGCGGGGGTCTGCGGTGAACTTCTGTCCGGACGTAAGGCCCGCCGCGATGAGCTGATCGTAGAGATCATAGACCGGCTGGATGGCCTTGAGACCGAAGGAGATCACCGTGTGGCCGCATTTGCTTGTGATGGGGACCATGCGCTCGGCGCCGAAGGCGTCGCCGTACATGACAAGGGTCTTGACGACCTTGGCCATGGTTTCGCCCTGCGCGCCGTCGAGCATGGCCTGCTGTTCAGGTGTCAGTTTCAAACGATCACATCCTTAATAAGAAATATCAGGCTTCAAGTATCAGGCTTCCGAACTTCTTTGCTGTTATTTTAACAGTATGGAGCCGGAAAGTCAAACAGAGCGTGCTGCCTTACGAAAATGAAAGGCCCCGGGCGAATATGTACACATTCGCCCGAGGCTGTTTTGCTGATGTTATCCCAGCGGGACAAAGGGGAGAACCGCGGTGGGCAGCTCCGTGAGGACAAGGGGTGCCGTCGCGCCGAAGGTGGCCGCGAAGGGGAGGCCGTTTGCCTCGGCGAAGCGCTGGGCCTCAGAGCCGGCGGGACCGAAAACCGTCACGCTGCCGCAGCCGGCAAGGGCGGAATCGTCGATGCTCGTCACCGTTTCGGGGATGGAGATCGCCAGGAGATTCGGGCAGTCTGCAAAGGCGCGGGGCCCGATGGCGCCCACATTCCAGGAGACCTCAACGCGCTGGGCGCTGATGCCCGCGAAGGCCTCCTCCTCAATGGTGAGAAGCCCGGCGGGGAGCGTGAAATCCGCCGTTCCGAAGCTCACGTCCGCTAAGCTGGCCTTCGGGCTCACGACGACGATGCTCTCGCCGTCGGCGATGATGACCTCGACCTCCACGCCCTCCTCGGCCCAGGCGGAGGCGCCCAGGCTCAGGAGCAGCGCGAGGAGAAGAAGGATACAGAGTTTTTTCATATTGTCAGCCTCCATTGTTTCCGTTCTAATTTGCATTGTAACATCCGGAACAGGTATTATCGCCGCCGCCGACACAGCCGCTTGTAATGATCACGTCCTCGCTGTCAAACTCAATGACTTCCATTTTCGGAGATTCGTAGACTTCCATTTGTTTCCTCCTTCTTAACTGTCAAGGTGGTTTCTGACCGCGGCGTAGAGGTGATACAGCGAGGTAAAGGCCAGGCGCGTATCCGTCTGCGCGCTCGGGTCTGCCAGCAGGGAATCGGCATAGGACAGGCAGGAGGTGTAGATATCGTAGACGATCCTGTCGTCCGCGGTGAACACCACATGGTATGCCTTGCCCAGGTTTCCTGCGCTGACGCCGGGGATCTCGATCTGGTAGACGTTGCCGCCCCGGTCGGTCACGGGCCATTCCTGCCCGTCTACGGTCACGGAATAGGACGCGGGGGTGCTGTTGAGATACAGGCGGATGCCCATGGCCGTGGTGGAATCGAGCTTCAGGTAATAGCGCATGGAGTCCACAAGCGAGGCGTCATAGGCTTCCGGGCCCCACTGGCGGCGGAAATCGGACAGATCCCGGAGCGGGGTGAGCTCGGAGGCGGCGGGCATCTCGGCATAGCCGCCCTCGCCGATGATGAAGTGATTGATCCGGGCCAGATACGCCTGCATGTAATGACCGTAGTTCTGGATGGCATCGATCAGCTCGCCGTAGCGCGAGCTGAGGTTGCGCGTGTCGTCCAGGTACTGCTTGATGGAATAGGTGGTGCGCGCGAGACCTTCGCCGCCGTAGTGGAAGACGGCGTTGACGGGCTCCGCCATCTCGATGGAGGTGATGGGGCAGGTGAAGAGATAGAGACTGCTGCCCATGGCCTCCGCCTCGGAGAGCTTCACGGTGACCACTCTGCCGTGGATGACGAAGCTCATGTAGGGCTCCTCGTAACCGGAGCCGAGGCCGAAGGTCTGGTTGAAGGTCTCGGGCACCCGGACATAGAAGCGCAGGCCGATCACGCCGTCGAGCCGGAGATCGGCGCCGATGATGGCGGACTGGGCGAACACCACGGATACCGTGACATCCGCATTGGGCATGTTGAAGGTATAGACATCGTCCAGACCCCGGAAGACGGGGACGGACTCCTCGCCCGCCTTGACGATCACGGCGCTGGTGACGTAGTTTGCCAGGGGCTTTGTGGTGAGAGTGACGGTCTCGCCCGGCAGAGCGCGGTCCTTGTCCGTTTCGACCGTGCCGGAGCCGGCTGTGGACAGGAGCACGTTGTGCTTGCCGGTGAGCTCGGCGATGACGGGGCCGCACCATTCGTTGATGCTCTCGTAGTTGGCGTCGCCGCTGACCTTGTACCAGATCTCATAGATACCGGCGTCGGTCTTCCTGGGGGCGCTGGAGGTGACGTTGAGCTTGTCGAGGCTGCACCAGACCTTGATAAAGCTGCCCTCCCGGGTGGTGATGTCCACGAGGTTGCGGAATTCGCCGGTGGCGATCCCGGTATAGGGCGTGATGGTGTAGTCCTCGCCCAGCACGGGAACCTTCTTGCTGATCGTGAAGTCCACCAGGATATCCCGTTCATTGACGTAGTCGGGGTGAGAGAAGTGGGCCTTCATGGTGTAGTCGCCCGCCTCGATGGGGACCTGACTGGTGAATTCCGAGTCGTGCGCGCCGCGCGGCGCGTAGGTATAGACAACGGGAATGCTGTGGGGGTTGTTGACGATGGTGGGCTCGCTGGGAGTATCGGAATAGACCCAGTTGTCAATGAAGACCTTCGTATCCTTGAGGGCCTCGTTGATATCGCCGAGAATCCGGATCGTGACGGGGGCGCCGTAGGGGACGGATGCGCAGCTATCCTCATTATGGCTCTGCAAGCGGTAGAAGACCTGATAGCGGCCGGGCTCCACAGCCATCGGGGGCTCGGAGAGCTCGTTTTCCGTGTCGTCCAGGCTGTAATAGACATCCACGCCGGAACGCGGGGTGATGACGGGATTGACGATCAGGGGCTGGGGCTCGCCGGTGGCTTGGAGTTCCGTAACGGGGAAGCTGATATTGGCGGTAGCCATGTGGATCGTCGGCTCCAGCTCACGGGGCCCATCGAGAATTGTATTGGAGGACTTGTCGAAGAGCGCGTAATAATACTGATACTCGCCCGCATTTATCCGTGTGGGAATCTTTGAGGTGTAATGTTCCTCGCCGAGCCGGATGGTTGAGAAGCGGTATTCCTGCCCCAACCCCGCGTAGCCCGGGTAGAACAGCTCCTGCTCCTCGCCGTTGTAGTAAAGATCGAACTTGGATGCAGGGGCATCATATTGTGAGGTGATGATCGTTAACGGGTCACTGGGAAGACTGGGGGAGAGATAATCATCGCCCGCGGGGCGGCGTGCGTAGAAGGAATAGGTCGTGTTCGGCGTCAGACCGTCGAAGACAACTTTATCCGACCCCGACCACACGCCGTCCTCGCCGATGGAGTACTCCAGGCCGTCCTTGGTATTCAGGTAGACCCATGTCGCATGAACACCCTGGAACCAATAGGTATCGACCGTGGGCGGGTCCGGGGGGGCGGGCTGCTCGGCCTTGGCGATGCCTGCCTCCAGGCAGCGCGCTTCTATGTCACCCTCCGCCCGGTACCACACATAGTAGCTTCCGGCGTGCAGGGCGGTGGGGACGGTCTCGGTGAAGAGACTGTCGTCAGGCACGTCTCTGTCATTTGTGCCGAGGGCGTAGAGCATGCGCCCTTCATACGTCTGACCGGCCTCCACAAGGGCCTGCTCCTCGCCGTTGAAGGTCAGGCTTCTCGCCTTGGGCGCAACCTTGATGCTGCCGTCCTCCGTGGTGTAGATGTAGGCAAGATCGCTGTAGGCGCTGCGGTTGTAATCATCGGTCTCGGCGTACCGCTGCTGGAACGAGTACCGCGTGTTCGGCCTGAGCCCGGTAAAGACGGGGCTTGCCTGCCACGCGCCGCCGAACATGCGGTATTCGCCGTCCTCAATGGGGGCGAGGGTGATGGTGAGGTCGGTCACCTTCTCGGCGGTGGGGGCCGCAGGTGTCGGGTGATCGGCCTTTGCCACGGTCACAAGCAGCGGGCCATAGACTGCGGAATCCGGGTAAGCGGCGTTGGGGTCAACAGCCTTGTACCACACGGGGTAGGTGCCCGCGTGATACCCGGTGGGAACGGCGGCGGTGTAGAAGCGGGCCACGGGGGCGGAGCCGTCCGACGGGCCGACGGCGTAGAACATCACGCCGTGAGCCGTGCCGGGCTGCACAAGCTGCTGATGCTGTCCGTTGTAGGTGAGAGTGTAGGGATGGGGAGGCGTGAGCACGAAGGGACCCTCGATGCGGTAATTCACAGAGGCTGTGACCCCGCCCAGGGTGATGCTGGCGCTGTAATCGCCGGGCTCCGTGGGAGGCTCGGCCAGCTCGTGGCCGCCGCGATGGTAGACAACGGCGGGAGTCTCAACAGCGGGGATGGAGCCGCTGACGGCGGCCACATAGCCCGTTCCGGCGGCGCCCAGCGTCGGGGCCGCGATGGTCAGGGTCGCCGTGACATCGCCCTCGGTGCAGGCGGCGGTGAGTTCCGCCCCTTCGGCGCTGTACTCGTATTCATGCACCACGATCTCATACCACTCGGAGTAAGCGTCGATCTGGTCACAGATGGCGCGGACGTGGTAGACGCCGGGCTTTGTGAAGCTGAAGGCGTTATCCTCGTTGACAAGGATGCCGTCCCTGTCCAGCTCCTGCTTCTGGAAGAAGTAGTTGTCATCCAGACGCTTGCCTGTTTTGTCCTCGATCGCGACATGGAGCGTGCCGTTGACGGTGCCCTCTGCGTCCAGCTTTACGGGCGGCTGGCCCACGACGCCGACAAAGCTGCCGCTGACCATCACCTTGCCCTGGGGATCGCTGTAGGGCTTGTGCCCGGAGACGGTGATCTCAAGGGCGGCGGTACGGGTCAGGCCGTTGTTTGTGGTAAAGGGCGCGTTTGCGTTGAGATCGTTTTCGTAGGTGCCGTAGACGTCCTCATCGATCAGATAGAGAAGGAAGCAGGTTCCGGGGCTGACCGCCGTGTAGCGCATATAGCCGGAGCCCTCATCCTTCGACAGCACCACGGGGGCGGGACCGTCGGCCTCGGTCCAGGGGGTGCCGTCCCGGCGGGCGACGATCCAATGACCGCAGGTGGGGTCAAAGCCGTAGTAGGGCGCCAGGAAGCGGTTCAGACCCTCCAGCTCCAGATAATTGGTGAAGGAGGAATCTCCCACCCGCATTGTTGCCTTGAGATAGTCATAGCTGCCGTAGGTGTAGCTCTCGCTGCCGATGAAGTTCTGGGACGGGGGCAGCAGCTTCACAATGGCCAGCGGCTCCGTCGGCGCGATCTTGGATACCTCGTTATAGGTGAGGTTCACGGTCTGCCGCAGGGCGGCGCTCACCGGGGCGAAGGGGACGTAGGAGGTGATGTCGTCGATCACCTGGGCGTAATGATTGTTCGCGGTGACATTGTTCCAGTGAATGGCCGCGCTGTAATCGGAGCCGGTCTCCACGTCAAACTTGCCGTACTGCAGCGCACGGGACCAGAGGTTGGCCCGGCTGTCCCCCTCAAAGCGGGCGGCGATGCGTTTTAACGTGAAAGGCGAGGAGACGAAATCGTGGGTCACGACGAGAATCACGGAGTATTCCAGGCTGACCGGGCAGTTATAGGATTTCAGGATCTCGGTGCCGGCATGGCCCTGCTCCAGGATCGCCGTGGTGTAGGGCGGCAGGGTGATGGAGGCCGTCTCCGAGACGGTTTCGCTCTTGGTCGTGCTCTCACCCTTGGTCCAGCCGTCCGTTGTGGCGTTGCCCCAGGTGGTATTGCTGGACATGCTGAACTTCGTGCTCGACTTGACAAAGCCGAAATCGATTTCAAAGGTCTGCTCTAAGCCGATGTTGAGCGTCTTGCTTAAGCTGGTGGTGTCGGAATGGTTCACCGAGCTGCTGACCGTGTTGCTGACGCTGTTGGTGAGATTCTGCGACGCGGTCACGGGGATGAGGGAGTTGTTGATGATCTCGGCGGCGTATTTCTTGTCCGTCTTCGACTCGGCGGGCTTGATGACCTCGGTGACGAAGTTCCCGTCCTTGTCCTCCGGCTGGAGCGGAACCGCTTTGATGTCCGTGAGATAGGCGGCAACGGTCACCGCGTGGACGCTGTTACGAAGCTGAAGGGCCTTTGCGACAACTTCCTTCTGCTGGCTGCCCTCCTCGTTGGAGAAGCCGGTCAGATACTGCCACCAGTCCGGCGCGATCTTCTGCGCCGCCTGATTCAGGGAGGAAGCGTATTTCGGGTTATAATAGGTGCATGTCACGCCGCTGCTTTCGGATTCGCTACCGTTGAAAATGGCGTCCGTCCAGCCTTCGGAGAAATAAGACGGCTCACCTGCGAGCATGATGCCGGCGCCGAGCTGAAGCCACTTGTCCATAATGGACCGGTTGCCGAGCGCGGGGTGGGCCGTGTCCAGGATACCGATCAGAAAATCACCCGGGAGCGTATCCTCGTCCACATAGGTGTTATAAAAGGTGATCTGCTCCTTGCCCTCACCGAGTACATAGGTGTCCTTGGCCGGGGCGGGCGGATTGGTCTCCCTGTTCCAGTCCTTGAGGAAGGGGGAGTAAGAGGTATCCGGCAGGACCGGGCTCGCCTGTGCCTCATCGCTGGGAAGCTCCTGCTGCGAGCCGCTGCTCCAGCCCTGCTCTCCCGGGGGCAAGGCTTCCTGGGCCTCTTCCAGGGTCATGTTCTCCTCGGCAAAGGCCGGGCCTGTCAGGCTCAGCAGCATCACCAGAGCGAGGGCCAGGGCGAGCAAACGCCGGAGCGCATGGTTCAGGTTTGTTCGCTGTTGCATACGTCGTCCTCCTTGCTGCATTGTTTTTGCAATTATACAATTATATTATAACAATTTTACCAAAAAGTGCAATAAAAAATACCTGAAAAAGCCGGATGAGAACAATGAAATAAGAAAAATAAAAAATCTCAGGAAAGATGAGAAAAACCCTTGCAAAAAACGAACCGATCTGCTATTATATCAAGGCATTTCGCACGGGAGCGGACTTTCCCCATGTGGCCCACAGGCTTGGCGGAGAGGTTGAAGCGCCCGGAGGAAATAACAAATATGAAAAAGGAGAACAAACCAAATGGCAGTCGTATCCATGAAGCAGCTGCTCGAGGCCGGTGTCCACTTCGGTCACCAGACCCGCCGCTGGAACCCCAAGATGGCCGAGTACATCTACTGTGAGCGTAACGGCATCTACATCATTGACCTTCAGAAAACCGTCAAGAAGCTCGAGGAAGCCTACAGCTTCGTCCGCGATCTCGCGGCCAACGGCCAGACCATCCTCTTCGTCGGCACCAAGAAGCAGGCGACCGACGCCGTCAAGGAAGAGGCCTCCCGCGTCGGCATGTACTATGTCAACGCCCGCTGGCTCGGCGGCATGCTCACCAACTTCAAGACCATGCGCACCCGCGTTGACCGCCTGGCCCAGCTCAAGAAGATGCAGGAAGACGGCACCTTCGACATGCTGCCCAAGAAGGAAGTCATGAAGCACCTGGGCGAGATGGAGAAGCTCGAGAAGTATCTCGGCGGCGTCAAGGAAATGAAGCGTCTGCCCGGCGCCCTGTTCGTTGTTGACCCCCGCAAGGAGCACAACGCCATCGCCGAGGCCCGCAAGCTGCACATCCCCATCGTTGCCATCGTCGATACCAACTGCGACCCCGATGAGGTCGACTATGTCATCCCCGCCAACGATGACGCCATCCGCGCCATCCGCCTCATCTCCGCCACCATGGCCAACGCCGTTCAGGAAGGCCGTCAGGGCGCCGATGCAGCCGCCGAGGAAGAAGCCCCCGCAGAGGACGCAGCGGAATAAGAATCTCAAAGGGGCGTGATTTGCGCCCCTTTTCTATTTTAATACAGGAGGAAAAATTACTATGGCTTTTACCGCTCAGGATGTCAAGACTCTCCGTGAGATGACCAACGTCGGCATGATGGACTGCAAGAAGGCGCTCCAGGCCTGCGACGGCGATATGGACAAAGCAGTCGACTGGCTGCGTGAGAAGGGCCTTGCCAAGGCCGCGAAGAAGGCCGGCCGTGTTGCCGCCGAGGGCATGGCTTATGCCCGCGTCTGCCCCCAGTGCGGCGTCGCCGCCATCGTTGAAGTCAACTGCGAGACCGACTTCTGCGCCAAGAGCGAGGCGTTCCAGCAGTTTGTCAAGGACATCTGCAAGGTTGTCCTCAACGACAACCCCGCCGACGTCGAGGCCCTGCTCCAGTGCAAGTACCCCGAGCGCGACCTGACTGTGGCTGAGATCCTGCCCGAGAAGGTCATGTCCATCGGCGAGAACCTGCAGATCCGCCGCTTCGCCCGCTTTGCCGAGCCCACCAACGTCGCCTACGTTCACGCTGGCGGCTCCCGCGCTGTTGTCGTCAACCTCGCTGTCGAGGGCGGCATCGACGCCACCGAGATCGGCAAGAACGTCGCCATGCAGATCGCGGCCATGAATCCCAAGTACTGGGACAAGAGCCTCGTTCCCCAGGCCGACATCGACCACGAGCGCGAGGTTCAGGTTGCCCTTATGGACAACGACCCCAAGATGGCGTCCAAGCCCCAGGCCATCAAGGAGAAGGCCGCTGCCGGCAAGATCAACGCCTTCTTCAAGGAAAACTGCCTGCTCCAGCAGGTCTTCGTCCGCTCCGACCTGTTCGACGGCTCCGTCGAGGGCTACATCGCCGACGCCGCCAAGAAGCTCGGCGGCAGCGTGAAGTTCGTCGACGCCGTCCACTTCATCAAGGGTGAGGGCATCGAGAAGAAGGAAGAGGACTTCGCCGCTGAGGTCGCAGCCCAGATGAACATGGGCAAGTAAGTCCCCGCAAAACCTGATACGCAATGAAACCGGCTCCGGATAACGGGGCCGGTTTTTTGCATGTTCGCCCTCCTTGCCGCACACCTGCGGTGAAGGCGTCCCGGCCCCCTTGCCTAAAGGGGGCTGGCACCAGTGCGCACACTGGTGACTGGGGGATTTAGTATCCGTGACATAAGACGATGAACCGAATCCCCCAGTCACGGCGCTTGCGGGGGACGCGCCGCGACAGCCCCTTTAGGAAAGGGGGCCAAAGCGCAAGGGAACCAAAGCGTGCCCCGCGAAAAAAGTCAAAAAATTTTTTTCGTCCCCGGGAACAAAGCGACGGGCCCCGGCGTCATAATAAGCGAAAGGGGCAAAAACCCTCTCCGTCACGGCGCTTGCGGGGGGACGCGCCGTGACGGTTCTCCAGGAAAGAGAGCCGGGAGCGATTTCAAAGCGGTTACAAACAGGAAAAAATTTACGCCGGATTTATGAAAAAACTCTTGCAATTTGTTTGAGGACGTGTTACATTATAGCTGCACCGCGGATGGAGTGTTCTGCAGGCACTCTGTTTGCGTTGTATAATATTGTTGTTAAATATTATCAACATAGAAGGAGAGGACAACATGAAAACTTTTTCTAAAGTCTTGTCAATGTTCCTGGTCGTTGTGATGTGCTTCGGCCTCTTCGCAACGAGCGCATACGCAACCGGGTACAACGCTTTCAACTTTGGCGACAACGCCGCCGACAACGCAGCGTCTGACAGCGTTGAGGCCAATGCCCCGGCCAATGACGCGGGCGACGGCTCCTTTACCGTGAATCTCGATCAGCCGCAGGCAAACACAGCTGAGCAGACCCAGGAGCAGGTACAGGAGCAGGCTCAGGAAGCGGAAAAGGAAGGCGAGAAGCTCGAGGCCACCAATACCATCGACTTCGGCATGTCCGATACCGCGACCTTCGATACCCCGTATTCCAAGATGCCTGACAATGTTACCTTTACCGCAACCCCCAAGGACATTTCCAAGAGCATGACTGATGCCGAGGCAAATGTGACTATCAAGTCCAGTGCCGAGACCTTTGACGGCGACACCTTCCCGGCTGGCATTGCTTACAGTACATCCGCTACCGGTGCCAATCTGACCACCCTGACCAGAGGTGCGCACTATGAAGTAAACAACACCAAGAACCTGCTGATTTACGGCAGCTGGCTCAAGACCCTGGCCCCCGGCACCTATTTCTTCTACGGCAAGCGCACGGACGATGTACCTGTGAAGCTGGACTTTGTCAACGTCGATAATGGCACCTTCACCGGTGATGTGACCATCAGCCCCAGCAGCTACGACAAATCTGTTGCCTACGACAGCGGCACCAACTGCATCAAGGCCAAGGGCGACCTCCTTGAGAAAATGTACGGTTTTGGTGTGGCAACGCTTTCCGGCAGCTACAGCCATGTTCTCACGGTCAACGAGTATACCTACTCCGGCACCGGTGCCAATGCCACCCTCACCCTGACCGAGAAATACCTCGACAGTCTCAATGACGGCGAGTACCATCTTATCGGCTTCCCCATCCAGGGCAGCATTGCCGACCAGGTAGACCTTGGCAAGTTCATTGTCAGATCCAGCGATATCCCCGCTGTCTGGACTCTGAGCCCCGACTACCAGATCTGGTACAGCGGCACCGATCCCCTGACCTTCTACTCCGACGTCTTTAACGCCGCCGGCGAGGGCTGGAACTACAAGGGCTACAAGTGGGATGTGATCGTCCCCGATATCCGCGTCAGCACCCGCAGCAATATGAGCGGCGCCACCTCGGTCCGCATCGACCAGTACTGGGATCTCGGCTACGGCTACTTCATGCTGGGCCAGAACTTCCTCAGCTCCCTGTCCGCGGATGAGACCTACTACATGCAGGTCATCGATGCCCGCCATCCCGAAGACATTTACACCAACATCGTTACCTTCCGTGTCGGCCCGACGCTCCGCGCCATCGACACCGACAAGCACGTCATCAACAGCACCCGCAGCCTGCGCTTCCGTAGCAGCGCCCCGGTGTCTGAGGTCTATGTCGGCAACATTCAGCTGACCGATCCCGCCGATTTCGGTGTGTCCTGGGACGGCAAGACCGTTACCCTGAGCTTTGAGTTCCTCAACAAGCGCAGCGCCGGCAACACCTACACCATCAAGGTGCGCACCACCAGCGGCGAGTGGGCCGCCACCACCTTCCAGGTGCTGACCACCGCGCAGGGCTCCGCCAGCCCCCGCACCGGTGACGAGAGCAACCTCGGCCTCTGGGCCGCGTTCCTCCTCCTGTCCGGCACGGCCGTCGTGGTCCTGGTCCCCAAGCTCAGAAAGCAGGAGTTTTGAGACCTGACGAAAACAGCATAAGATAAGCTTCACCCCCACGCGAAAAGCGTGGGGGTGAGTTTTTGTACCCTCTCCGTCACGGCGGCAAGCCGCCATGACACCTCCCCCAAAGGGGGAGGCAAGAGGCGAGGAATATAACTTGGCTCCCCCTTTGGGGGGGCTGTCACCAGTGTGCACACTGGTGACTGAGAGGGCCTTCACCGGTTCTTCTCGTACAGCTTCCACAGGCCCCGCAGCAGCAGCTCGCCGTCGACGATGATGCCGGGGCGGGTGCAGCAGGGGATCACGTCGGCGGCGAGACTGCCGGTGGCGACCACCGTGCAGGGGTAGCCCAGCTCCGCCTCCATGCGGGCGATCATGCCGTCGATCATCGCCGCCGTGCCGAACACCGCGCCGGAGCGCATGCAGTCGACCGTGTTGCTGCCTACCACCTTTTTCGGCGGCAGGATGGAAACATCGGGCAGCAGGCTCGTCCCCGCCGAGAGGGCGTTGTAGCCGAGCTTGATGCCGGGGACAATGGCCCCGCCGCGAAAGCAGTTGTTCTTGTCCACCACTGTCAGCGTCGTGGCTGTGCCCATGTCCACCACGATGGCGGGCGTGCCGTAGTATGCCGCCGCCGCGACGCCGCCCACGATGAGGTCGGCGGCCACGCTGCCCGGCTCATCCACGCGCAGGTTCATCCCGGTCTTGATGCCGGGGCCGACCACCATGGCCCGCCTTCCGATGAGCGCTTCGAGCGCGGTTTTGAGCGACTCCGTCACCCGCGGCACCACCGAGGACAGGATGCTGCCCTCAAAGGCGGTGGGGTCGAGGCTGTAAAAGTCCGTGATCTGGCGCAGCTTGATGATGTGCTCGGTGGCGGTCTCCCGGGGGTCCGTGTGGAAGCGGACGATGTTTCGGATGTCCCCGTTTTCCACCATGCCGATCACAATGTGGGAGTTGCCTACGTCAATGGTGAGTATCATGTTTTAGCCTCCCCTTTCACATACAAGCCGATATGTTGGCATCCTGAGCAGCGCGAAGGATCTTTACCCGGTACATGCGGGAGAACAAGATTCTTCGCTTATGCTCAGAATGACAGAGTATACAGTGTGTCAATTGTTTACGCCGTGGTGCGCGCTGGGGCTGTCGAGCTGCAGCGCCTTGAAGACGTAGCCGTTGCTCTGCCCCCACTGGATCACGCTCTCCACCGCGGCGACGCTGAAATCCTTGATGTCGTGCTGCAATACGACGGATGCCTTGTGCTGGGCGCAGCCGTCCTTGATGTTCTTGATGATCTGGTCGGTCCGGGTCGTCTCGCCCGCGTCGCCGGAGGAGACATTCCAGTCGTAGTACTGGTAGCCCATGTTGTTCATGGCCTGGGTGAGGCGGGTCATGATGCCGGGGTTGAAGCGGCTGACCGTGTTGGAGCTGCCGCCCGGGAAGCGGAAGAGGCGGGTATACTCGCCTGTCTGGGCTTTGATGACCTCCTCCATGTTGAAGAAGTCCTCAAAGAAGGCGTACTCGCTGGAGTAGATGGTGTTGTAGTTGTGGGAGCTGGAGTGGACGCCGATGCTGTGCCCGGCGCGGAAGGCCCGGCCGATCAGGTCATAATATTTGGAATCCTGAGCTGTGACGAAGAAGGTGGCCTTTACCTTGTACTTGTCCAGCACGTCCAGAAGCTTTCCGGTGTAGGGGCCGGGGCCGTCGTCAAAGGTTAGGTAGATGGTCTTCTCCGCGGGCGTGACGGCGGCGGGCATGGCGACCGGCACCACCTCCACATGGCGCTCGGCGCTGACGGTCTCGCCCAGCTCGCTTGTGACAGAGTAGGAGATCTGATAGCTGCCGGTGACCCAGGGGATGACCTGGCCCTCGGTGACAAGGAAGTCGCTTAAATCGTTCCCCAGCCCGTCGTGCACGGTGACGCCGGGGTCTGTGTACCAGAGGCCCGCCTGCATGACCGTGTCGGCCTCGCCCAGCAGGGTGATCTCCGGCGGCTCATAGCTCATGTGGGAGAGGGGGCGCTCCACCATGGTCACGTTTCCCGAGCTGTCACTGACCGTGTACTGCACCCGGTTATAGAGCTTGAGGCGCTGCACCTTGCCCGTGAGGTCTCCGTCGACGTTGTCCCAGGCGCTGTAGCCCTCCTCGGCGTAGCCGGTCATCCAGGTAGGGGCATAGCCCTCAATGTGCTTGAGCTCAATGACCGGGGGCGTGGTGTCGATCACGTTCACGCGCCGCTCCACGCTGTATTCGGAGAAGGCGTAGCGGGTCGTGTAGCGCAGGAAATACGCGCCGAGGCTGCTGGTGTCGACGCTGCCCAGAGTCTCGACCGGAAGAGGCTTGTCGCTCTCGCCGAAGAGATTACCCACTGTGACCGCGTATACGCCCGGATCGGTAAAGGCCGTGCCGTACTCCACGTCCATTTCGGTCTCGCCGTAGACGTAAAAGCGCACCGTGCGCCCGTCCACCAGCAGCACCACCGCCGCCGTCAGCGCCAGCCAAACGATCGCCGCGAGTATGATCACCGGGGCGCGTCCCGTCCGTCTTCTCTCTTTTTCTGCCGTCATTCTCTGTCTCTTTTCTTTCAATCATGATAGTGGCTTTATTATATACCATTTTCAACAGAAAAGAAATGCTTTTGAAAAATGGGAAAAAATATGTCATCCCGAGCGAAGCGAAAGATCTTTCCCCAAAAGAAGCGGGGACAAAGATCCTTCGCTGACGCTCAGGATGACAGCTTTAAGGCAATACCGCACAATGCGGCAAGAGCAGATTCCAAGAAAATTTGGGTTCTGATGATGGCACTTTTTCACAGATGTACTTTGTGTACTTCAAGAAAAAGTGACGAAATCAGGGCACAAATTTTCCGGAAGATGCCGCAGGCGTATTGTGAGGTGTTGCCTTAACTTTACGCTTCCGCAACTTGGATCCCGGCGGCGTGCAGATCGCGGCGCAGCCGCTTGAGATCACCGTCGAAAACCGTGCCGTTCATGCCGGTGACGATGGCTCCGTCGATATTCGGGGGGTGGTCGTCGATGAACCAGCACTCGGCGGGGTCGAGGGAAAAGGTCTCGTACAGCAGCTCGAAGATCTCGTGCTGGGGTTTCAGTAATTTCCAGTCGGCGGAGACCAGAATGCCGTCAAAATGCTCCGCGCCGGGGATGCGGGGGAAGTAGGTGTGCAGGGCCGAGGTGGCGTTGGAGCAGAGGTAGATCCTGTATCCCGCGGCCTTGAGCTCCGCAACGATCTCCGACATTCCCTCCACGGGCCACATGGGGTCGCGCCACCAGTAGACGAGGCGGGGGATGTATTGGTGCAGATGCTCCGGCAGGCGGGATTGAAAGGCCGCGATGGCCTCCTCCTCGGTGAGCCTGCCCCGGTCAAGGCCCGTCCATTCCTGGTCACAGAAGACCTCGCGCATGAGAGCCTTGGCGTCCGCCCCGGTGACGCCGAGGCGGGCGATCAGGCGCTCGGGGTCCCAGTGGATGAGGACGTTGCCCATGTCATAGATGATGTTTTTTACCACTTGTGTTTTCTCCGTTACTCTTTTTTACCGCTGAGCTTTTGGAAGAACTTCCGGCGGCGCTCACGAATGGCCAGGCGCTCGCTGAGATCGCGGGAGCCCACGCCGTAGACCAGGTACAGAATCAGGCCCGACACCAGCATGATGAACACCGTCGAGGCGCAGCGGCGGCCCGAGGCGTTGACGTTGTAGCCGTAAAGCCCCTCCTCGGCGCACATGGCCTGGATGACCATGGCATAGCTGGTGCCGTAGGAGCTTGCGAAGGTGGCGGACATGTCGTACTCGGTGAACAGGGCGTTGAAGTTTAAGGCGAAGACCGCCAGCACGCTCGGCAGGATGATGGGGAGCTTTACCTGCAGGAAGGTGCGGATGGGGCTTGCGCCGAGGTTCTTCGCCGCGTCCTCCAGCTCCTCGTCGATGGAGTAGAAGCTGGCCTTGATCATGCGCAGCGAGAAGGGCAGCTTCGTCACCGTGTAGGCCATCACGATCAGCAGGCGCACGTTCTGGGCGTAGTAGAGGTTCTTGTTGCCGACGTACCAGATGGCGTCGGAGTTAAAGTAGGTGCGGTAGGAGTAGCAGATCAGGATGGTCGGCAGCAGCCACGGGAACAGCAGCGCGTATTCCAGCACGATGCCGGACTTCTTGTGCTTTTTGTTGAACATGTAGTTGCAGGCCACCACCACGATCACGCAGGCAAACGCCGCCGCGAGCGCCGAGAGCACGAAGCTGAGCTTGATGCCGCCAAGGGTCGCCTCGTTGGAGAATACGCCCGAGATGGAGCCCTCGCGGGTCTTGTACTGGCCGCGGCTGGTGAGGTACTGATAGTCCTCCTTGCCGAAGAAGTTGATGAGCGTCCAGTGGCTCAAATCCAGCTTCTTCTGGCGGATGGCGCTGTAGGTCTGGAAGGAGAAGATCACGATCATCACCACCGGCGTCATGTAGATGATGAACAGCACATAGGCGTAGAGGTGGGCGATGATATTGGCAACGGGGTTGACGATCTTCTGCTTCTGGAGCTTGGCCTTGGTCTTGGAGACCGAGAGATAGTGGCCCTTGCGCTCGTAGGCGGACAGCACCGTCAGCAGGATGATGGTGAACATGGCGAGGATGATGGACAAAAGCGCGGCGCGTGCCTGGGGGAAGGCCTCGTCGGCGGTGGAGGAGCCTGCCAGACGCACGATCTCGGGATTGATGGAGTCATAGCCCAGAAGCGTCGGGGCGGACATGGCACAAAGACCCGTGATGAAGGTCATGACCGTCAGGGAGAAAAGCGTCGGGATCAGGGTCGGCAGTACGACCTTCCACAGCACCTTGAAGGGATTGGCGCCCATGTTGCGCGCGGCCTCCACGGTGTTGTAGTCGATGCCGCGGATGGCGTTTCTGAGGAACAGCATGTGGTTGGAGGTGCAGGCGAAGGTCATGGTGAACAGCACTGCGTTGTAGCCCGAGAACCAGTTGGGGTTCATGTGGGGAAAGGCGTTCTTGAGCGCGGTGGTGAGGATGCCGTCGCTGGCGTAGAGGAACATGTAGCCCGTGACCAGCGCGACGCCCGAGTAGATCATCGTGGTCATATATCCCATGCGCAGGATGCCTGCGCCCTTGATGTCAAAGTACTCGGTCAAAAGCACGATGGAGATGCCCACGACGTTGACCGTGATGACCAGCGCCACCGCGAGTTTCAGGGAGTTCCAGACGAATTTGCCCATGGTGCCAGCGAGGAAGAAGCGGATGACGGCAAAGGCGTCGCGCTCCCCGGCGGCGTTTTTGGTGTTGAAGATGCTGGTGAGGGTATTCAGGCAGGGCAGGAGCATGAAGCCGAAGAAGAGATAGGCAAAGAAGCACACGCCGACGAGCCGGATGATCAGCTCCGGCCGGAGCTTCTTATCCAGCGAGGCGTTCATTGTGCCTCCCCCTTCCCGTCTGCGTCGTAGGCCATGACATCCTTCGGGTCGATGATGACCCGGACCTTCTGGCCCTCCTCGTAAATACAGACACCGTCGTTCTTCTCGATGACCTTGAGGGTCTGGCCCGCGACGGAAATGTAGTACTTGATGTACAGGCCGTAGTACTCGCGGCTTTCCACCGTACCCTCGAGACTGACCTGACCGGGGCGGGGTTCGACATTGACGTGCAGGCGCTCGAGGCGTATGTAGTTGTGCTTCTGCGGGTCGAGCTTCGCGCCGCTCTTCACCATGGCACTCACAATGCCGTCCTCGAGGCGGTTGATGTCGCCGATAAAGTTGCAGACAAACTCGGTCTTCGAGAAGTTGTAGACCTCGTTCGGCGTGCCGATCTGCTCAATGTAGCCCTTGTTGAACACCGCGATGCGGTCGGAGAGGGTCAGGGCCTCCTCCTGGTCGTGGGTGACGTAGATGGTGGTGATGCCGAAATCCTTCTGCATTTTTTTCAGCTCGTTTCTGAGCTGGACGCGGAGCTTGGCGTCAAGGTTTGAAAGCGGCTCGTCCATGCAGATGATGGCGGGCCCGGTGACCAGGGCGCGGGCGATAGCGACGCGCTGCTGCTGGCCGCCCGAGAGCTGGCTGACGGCCTTCTTGAGCTGCTCGTCGGAGAGATCGACCTTTCTTGCAATCTCGCGCACGCGCTGGTCGCGCTCGGCCTTGGGGACCTTCTTGATCTTGAGGCCGAACTCGATGTTGTCATACACGGTCATGGTGGGAAACAGGGCGTAGCTCTGGAAGACGATGCCGATGTTTCTGTCCTCAATGGGGACGTGGGTGATGTCCCTGTCCTTGACGACGACCGTGCCGGAGGCGGGCTCGATGAAGCCCGTGATGGTGCGGAGGGTCGTGGTCTTGCCGCAGCCGGAGGGGCCGAGGAAGGTGAAGAACTCGCCCTCCTTGACGTGGACATTGATGTCGTGCAGGGCGACAAAGTCCCCAAATTTCACGACGATATTGTTGAGCTTGATCATAGGCTTTCTCCTTCCAATCTCTCTTGCCTCCCCCAGCCGCTTGCGGCGATGGGGGAGGGGGACCGCTTCAGCGGTGGAAGGGGTCTGTGCAGATATTCTGAGCGCTCAGAATATCCGGGCGGACTCCCTCAGGCACCAGTGTGCGCACTGGTGCCAGCTCCCTCAGAGAGGGAGCCGTTCCTATAAGTAAAGGCGAGCTGGGGCAAGCCCAACTCGCCTTAAAGGGTAAGCTTGATTACTCGGCCTTCTGGGTCAGGGTCGCCCAGTCGAGATTGGCCCAATCGGGCTCGGTCTTGGCCTGGGACTGATCGGCCCAGTAGAAGCCCAGGTTGGTCATGATGTTGGTCCACTCGGCGCTGTGGGCGGCGACATAGGCGGCGTAGGTCATGTCGGTGCCTTCCACGGTGGTCAGCGCGAAGTTGGGCAGCAGGTAGATGGCGGGGATGTCGTCACCGTAGACGAGCCTGGCAGCCTCGGTGTTGCAGGGGAAGGAGTCAAACTCCTCGGCCCAGGCAGCCTGAACCTCGGCGGAGCCGAACCAGTTGACGAAGGCCTTGACAGCCTCGGTCTGCTCGTCGGTGCGGCCAGCCTTGTCGAGGATGCCGATGTACTCGGCAATGTAGTAGGTGCCGTCCTCAATGTCGACGAGGGCCCAGTTCTCGGGCTCGAGAGCGCCCTTGAGGGGATGGGCGGAGCCGTCAGCCGCGGCGTCGATCTTGCCGTAGAGAGCGGAGGAGTAGAACTCGGACACGGCCACGTCGCCCTTGTTCAGAGGATCAAAGCCGTACTTGTAGTCGTCGCCGCCGGAGATGCCGTCAGCGCAGAATTTCCACAGGGCCTTCCAGCCATCGACGGAGATGCCGCCGGCGGGAGAGGCGGGATCGGTGAAGGCGTAGAGCATGGCGGAGTTGATGTTGGCGTTGGTGGTGCCGCCGATCTTGTTCTGGCGATACCAGGGGAAGCTGCAGTCAACAACGTCGGCCCAGTGCTTGAAGTGAAGCTCCTGGCCCTTGGTGCCGAACTCGTCGTTGCGGTAGAGCATCAGGACGTTCTGAATGACGATGCCGTAGGCCTGGTTGTCGTACTTGTACTCGCCGACCTCACCGGCCCAGTCGGGGGTGAAGGGGACGAGCTTGATGTTTTCGTACTGGCCGTCCACGATCTGGCCCCAGCGGGTCTCGTTCAGACCGAAGATCAGGTCGCCGTCCTTCTTCTCGTTGGCGGCCTGCACGGCGGCGGTGTCGCCGGAGATGACCTCGTTGGTGTCAAGGCTGATGGAGAAGCCGGCCTTCTTGGCTTCGTTGACAAGCCAGGTCACGCGCTCGGTGGAGTTGGAGTTGGAGTAGATGCGGATGGTGTAGCCGGAATAATCCGGGCCTGCGGCAAAGGCGGCGGGTGCCAGAGACAGCACCATCACGATTGCCAGCACGACTGCGAGCAGTTTTTTCATGGGTTTTCCTCCTTGTTGAAATCAGCGGCTGAGCCGCCCCGTTTTCAAAAGCATCCTGTCTATAAAATGCTTTTGATTTTTGCAGGAAAAATTATACCGCTCTTTGTGCGGGATGTCAATAATCTGCAAAAAACTTCTCCTGCCTGCGGACTTTTTTCGTGAATATGCACCATAGTTATACATTTTTCCACAATCTCACCATCCCGCGGTCGTTGAGGCGGATGAGCACCATCGTGCCCAGCGGCATGAGCAGCATCCCGCCGACGCCGCCCACGCGCCAGCCTACGTACACGCTCAGGAGTGAGGCCAGCGGGTTTAATCCGATCTGATCTCCCAGGAGCTTCGCCTGCGCCGCGTTTCGCACAAGCTCCGTCAGCCCCCAGGTCACGAGCAGCCCGAAGCCCCGGCGGGTCGGCCCGAGCAGCAGGCAGTAAAGCGCCCAAGGCACGAGCACCACCCCGGTGCCGAAGACCGGCAGCGCGTCGATGAGTGCCGTCACCGCCGCGAGTATCACCGCCGGGCGCACGCCCAGGAGAAGAAACGCGGCCAGCAGCTCAAAAAAGCAGATGGCCATTAAAATGAGCTGCGCCCGCAAAAGCCCGCCGAAGCCCTCTTTGAGATCGGCCCCCAGCCCCTCAAAGCGCCGCCGCAGCCCCTCCGGCAGCTGAGCAAGCAGAAAGGCGTTGACCGTCGGAAACGAGGCGGAGATAAAGTAGGTGCCGAGAGCGGCGGTGACCAGAAAGAGCAGCGTATCCGGACTTGCCTGGGCCGTGCGGGACAGCAGCGCCACAAGCCCCCTGGAAAGCTCACCCGGCAGGGACGCGGCGCTGCCCAGAAGGCCCGAAAGCGCGCTCTCAAGAAGCTGTCCGGCGGGCTCGGGCGCTGCGCGGATGTGTGCCTCGGCAAGCTTTTCCAGGGCTTCCAGCCGGGCACTCAGCGCCTCCATTGCCCCCGGCAGCGCCTTCGTCAGCTCGGACGCCGCGCCAAGGCCGCGAAACAGCAGCGCCGTCAGTCCCCAGAGCAGAAGCCCCAGGGCGGCCAGGGTACACAGTCCCGCCGCCGCGCCGCGCTTCCAGCGGTGCCGCGTGAGAAAGCCCACCGCGGGTTCCAGCAGCGCCGCCAGCACCCACGCGGTCAGGAGCGGCGCCGTCCAGGGCAGCAGATAGCGGCCCGCGAGAAACAGAATCCCCGCTCCCAGTATCAGTCCGAGGCCGATCAAAACCGCCTTCGCAAGCTTTTCCGACATGCCGCGTCCCCCTTTTTCGTTTGATAGGAAAGTATAACCGCAAAGGGACGGGGACAAACAAAAGCCGCCCGACATATGCCGGGCGGTAATGCTTATGGTTCTTGTTGATCGATGGCCTTTTGCAGAACATGCTCCACGTCTTTGTAACCGGTGATGAGGAAAAGCTGCCATTGCCCATCGGCAAAGCAGAGCGTGAGCACTGAGGGCGTCTGCTGCAGGTGAAAGCTTTTCAGTTCCGACAGCGGTTTCGTGATGGTTTGGTAGGGCTTGTTTCCCATTTGCAGCAGCGCGATCCGGTCGCGGAAGATATAAAGGCGCGCACCCTTTGGAGCCTGCCCGGCATGGTTTACCACATCACAGGAGAAAAGCGCGGGCTCGGGAAAAGCGGCCACCGCCTTTTGGTAGCGTTTTTCCTCAAAATGCAGCATCATCTGAATCGCCGCATGCAGGATGATCGTGCAGCCGATGCCCGCGGGGATGGCCATCCACGCATCCTCGGGATAGAGAAAGCGCAGGACTACCCAGCAGATCAGACCCCCAAACGCGCCGAAAAGCAGACTGAATGGTTTGATGCCGATCATTTTGCGATCCTGGCAAGAAGAACGGTCTCATCCCGGCGGGCGATGCGGAGATCGGTGACGCCCTCGCTTTCCTTCTTGTAAAAGTCCAGCTTCTCGCCCTCGTAGCAGGGAGATCGGAAGATGAGGTCGATGCTGCGCGCCTGCATGGCCTCCAGCTCCTTTGTAGAGAAGGCCCCGAACAGGGCACGGGGATAGGAGGCGTTGTTCATGTGGCCGCCGAGGTCGATGTCGGTCGAGCGCACGGTGTAGGACGCAAAGGGTTCTACGCCGTCGAAGCGGGCAGGGACGCGGACAAAGGGCTCGCTGACCGCCGGGACGCTCACATAGTCCAGCTCCGGCGGGAAGAGGTCGGCGGCGGGGGCGATGGTGTTTAATTCGGTGTTCATGACGGCCCACTCGGTCCTGCCCGCGATGAGCAGCTCATCGCCGCGGCGGATCTCATAGCTGCGGTTGCAGCGCACCGCGCCCGGCTTTTCCGGCCAGGTGACGAGCCGCACCGCCTCGCTCACGGCGGGGCGCTCATAGAAAATGATCTTGGTTCTGACCGTGACCCAGAAGCGCTGCTTTGCCCGCATGGCGGCAAGGCCGATGCCCAGGCGCTCGGCATGCTCGGTGGCAAGATCCATCAGCACCGCGAAGGCCCCGGCATAGCCGAGCCTGCCGCTGTAGTCGCAGGCGCTGGGCGGGATGAGGATCTCCTGTTCAAATCTTGGCTGCATAGTAAAGTTTCCTTCTATTTTATTTTACGCTGAACAGAATGTCGCCGTAGGAGGGATAAGGCCAGTACTTTGCCCCGCAGCGGACCTCCATGCTGTCCACCACGTCGCGCAGGCTGTGCATCGCGGGGAAAACCCGGTCGCGGTAGTAGCGGGCGGCGGCGTAGGTGTCGTTCTGGCTTTTGAGGCCGTCCATAGCTGCCTCCAGCGCCCGGCCGTGGATCGTGGCGGAGGCGATCAGGGAGCTGAGCTCTCCGGCGATCTGGGTCTCGTAGCTCACATCCATCGTGGGCAGCAGGGCCTTCTTTTCGTTGGCGGCCCTGGCAAGGTCCCCTGTGCAGGCGGAGACCGCGGGCAGGATGTCCTTCCACAGCATATCCAGCATGGTCAGCGCCTCGATGCGGATGACTTTGCAGTAGGCGTCCAGTTTCATCTCGCACCTTGCGCGAAGCTCGGTCTCGGTGTAGATGCGGTGGCGAAGGAAGAGCTCCACATTCTTCGGGGCCAGGTATTCCGGCGTGCAGTCGGGGGTGGAAGGATAGTTGCACAGACCGCGGTGGGCGGCCTCCACGGTCCACTCCTCACCGTAGCCGTTGCCGTTGAAGATGATGCGGCGGTGCTTGCGGATGACCTCACGGATGAGGTCGTGGAGCTCTCCGTCAAAATCCTCCGCTTTCTCGAGGCGGTCGGCGTACTGGCGCAGGGACTCGGCCACGGCGGTGTTGAGTACCACGTTCGGCCCGGAGATGGACTGGGACGAGCCCAGCATGCGAAACTCGAACTTGTTGCCCGTGAAGGCAAAGGGGCTGGTGCGGTTGCGGTCGGTGGTGTCCTTGGGGAACTTCGGCAGCACGTGAACGCCTACCTTGAAAAGCTCCTTCTCCCGCGCGCCGTAGGGGGCGCCCTTTTCGATGGCGTCGAGGATGGAGCTCAGCTCGTCGCCGAGGAAGATGGACACGATGGCCGGGGGCGCCTCGGCGGCGCCGAGACGGTGGTCGTTGCCCGCGGAGGCCACACAGATGCGCATGAGGTCCTGGTAGTCGTCCACCGCCTGGATCACCGCGCACAGAAACAGCAGGAACTGCGCGTTCTCGGCCGGGGTTTCGCCGGGCTCGAAGACGTTGACGCCGGTGTTGGTGGTGATGGACCAGTTGTTGTGCTTGCCCGAGCCGTTGACGCCCGCGAAGGGCTTTTCGTGCAGCAGACACACCATGTCGTACTTCTTGGCGATGCGCTGCATGAGCTCCATGGTGAGCTGGTTGTGGTCGGCGGCAATGTTGGTGGTGGTGTAGATGGGGGCCAGCTCGTGCTGGGCGGGGGCGGCCTCGTTGTGCTCGGTCTTGGCCATGACGCCGAGCTTCCACAGCTCCTCGTCCAGCTCCTTCATAAAGGCCTGCACGCGCGGCTTGATGGAGCCGAAATAGTGATCGTCCAGCTCCTGGCCCTTGGGCGGGCGGGCGCCGTAGAGGGTGCGGCCCGTGTAGATCAGGTCCTTGCGCTTTTCATAGACGCTTTTGTCGATGAGAAAGTATTCCTGCTCGGGGCCGACGGTGGTGCGGACAGAGCTGACATCCTCGTTTCCAAAGAGCTTCAATACGCGCAGGCCCTCTCGGCCGATGGCCTCCATCGAGCGCAGCAGCGGGGTCTTTTTGTCCAGTGCTTCGCCGCCGAAGGAGCAGAAGGCCGTCGGGATGCACAGTACCCCGTCCTTAATGAAGGCGTAGGAAGTGGGGTCCCAGGTGGTGTAGCCCCTGGCCTCAAAGGTGGCGCGCAGGCCGCCGGAGGGGAAGGAGCTGGCGTCCGGCTCGCCCTGGATGAGCTCCTTGCCGGAAAACTCCATGATGACCTTGCCGCCGTCGACGGGGGCGATGAAGCTGTCGTGCTTTTCGGCGGTGATGCCGGTCATGGGCTGGAACCAGTGGGTAAAGTGGGTCGCGCCCTTTTCAATGGCCCAGTCCTTCATGGCGTTGGCGACCACGGTGGCGGCGCTGCTGTCGAGGCGCTTGCCCTCGTTCATGGAGCGCTGGACCTGTCGGAACACATCCTTGGGTAAACGCGCGCGCATGACCGAGTCGTTGAAGACCATGCTGCCAAAGCTGTCGGTAACTGTGTTCATAAACATTCCACGCTCCTTGAATAATAAATCGAAAAAAACCGGCGGAAGCGTCGTGCTCCCGCCGTTCGCTGATGATAAATTATAGGGTGCAAAGCCTGATTTGTCAATCAAAATGCAAGGATTGTATTTTCACCAATATGCGGCAGTGCGTCATGCTGCGCGGGTACTGTGCATCGGGCAGGACTTTTCCTCTTGTCTTCCCGGCAAAAATTGCATATAATGGCAGTTGAAACAGACAGCGAGCGGGATCCCCCGTATGACGGCGGGACCGAGACGGGTGCGCAGCGCCGACGGAGAAGAGGAGAACGGGACATGTTTGGAAAAAAGTTTGAGCTCAACAGTGAGAACTTCCACGTCATCGAGGAGATCGGCAGGCACATGCCCGGCGGCTTTTTTATTTACAAGGCGGAAAAGCCGGGGGAGCTGCTGTATGCCAACCACGCGGTATACGGGATCTTCGGCTGCAAAGACGAAGACGAGTTCCGGGCGCTCACCGGCAGCACCTTCAAGGGCATGCTGCACCCGGATGATTATGAGACGGTGTCGAAATCCATCGAGGAGCAGGTCAGCGGGGACGAGGCGCAGATGGACTATACAGAGTACCGCATCATCCGCAGGGACGGGGCTGTGCGCTGGGTGGACGATTACGGCCACTATACCCGTACCGACGCCTACGGCGGGATCTATTACGTCTTCATTTCCGACATCACGGAAAAGCACGAGCGCATGGAGACAGACAAGGCCATGCGCCAGGCTGTCATCGAAGCGCTGAGCAAGTCCTATTTCTCCGTGTGGCTCATCACCGATATGGAGGAGGAAAGCTTTTCTCTCTTTCGCAACAGCGCCGTCGAAGAGCCGGGGTACAGTTTCTCCAGCCTCGACAGGATCAGAGACATGAAGTATTCCGAGGCAAAGGATTACTATATCCGTAACATGGTGGCCGAAATCGATCAGTCGCGGCTTGAACGGGAGCTGTCGCTGGAATACATCAACAAACGGCTGATCCACAGCCCGCATTACAATATAAACTATCTGCGCGTCATGCCCGACGGGACGGAGAAGTATTTCCGCATAGAGCTTGCCCGGATGGACATGCCCGACGGAAAGATGGGCGTCGTGTGCGGCTTCAAGGACGTGGACGGGGATGTGCGCCGCGAGCTGGCTCTCCAGCGCAAGCAGCAGCGGGAACTGGAGCAGAGACTTGCCCTGCAGGAGCAGCTGCTCGAGCAGGAAAAGCACCGGGCGCAGCTGGACAACATGATCACGGCAATGGCCTCGGATTACCGGAGCGTATACCATGTCGATCTGGACAACAACGAGGCCATCTGCTACCGGCCGGACCCGAACGACCCGGATCACTATGCGGAGGGCATGCATTTCCCCTTCTATGAGCGCTTTGCCGAATATGGGGAGAAATACGTGGACGAGCAGTACCGGGAGGGGTATCGTCAGTTTATCGACCCGGATCATATCCGTGAGGCCCTTCTGACCGAGTCTATCATCGCTTACCGCTACCTTGCTCACCGAAAGGGCGAGGACTACTACGAAATGCTCCGCATGGCGGGCGTGCGCCACCCGGCGGACCGGGACGACCACATCGTCCACGCCGTGGGCATCGGCTTTACGGTGATCGACGCGGAAATGCGCGAATCGCTGGAGCAGCGCCGGGTGCTGGTGGAGGCCCTGGACGCGGCCAGACAGGCAAACGCCGCCAAAACGTCGTTCCTGTCCAGAATGAGCCATGAGATCCGCACACCCATGAACGCCGTCATCGGTCTCAACAGCCTTGCCCTGAAGGATGAGACCCTGTGCCCCAAGACGCGCGAATACCTGTACAAGACCGGCGAGAGCGCCAAGCATCTGCTGGGCCTCATCAACGACATCCTGGACATGAGCCGCATCGAGTCGGGCAGGATGGTGCTGCGCAACGAGACCTTCTCCTTCAGCGCCATCATGGAGCAGATCAATACCATGGTCATGTCCCAGTGCGGCGACAAGGGACTGAAATACGAATGCCGGATCCTGAGCCGGGTGGACGACCATTACATCGGGGATGACATGAAGCTCAAGGAGGTGCTCATCAACATCCTCAGCAATGCCGTGAAGTTTACCGACGCCCCCGGGCACATCACCATGACGGTGGAGCGGACAGCCATCTTTGGCGACCAGTCCACGATGAAGTTCTGCATCGAGGACACCGGCATCGGCATGGACAAGGAATTCATCCCCAGGATCTTCAACCCCTTCTCCCAGGAGGACGGCAGCCGCAAAAGCAAATACGGCAGCACGGGCCTGGGCATGGCGATCACGAAAAACATCGTGGAGATGATGAACGGGACGATCGAGGTCGAATCCCAAAAGGGCGTCGGAACAAAGTTCACGGTCATTGTCAGTCTGCGCAACTGTGAGCAGATGAACGTAGATCGGGAGATCGATCCGGGCACGCTGAAGGTCCTCGTCGTGGACGACGATCGGATCGCGACAGAACATGCCCGGACCGTGCTGGACGAAATCGGCATCCGCACCGATGTGTGCCATGACGGAGAGACAGCGCTGAAGATGCTCGAGCTTCAGCATGCCAAGCAGGAGCCGTACAATCTCGTGCTGGTGGATTGGAAGATGCCGGGGATGGATGGGCTGGAGACTTCAAAACGGATCCGGGAGCACTTTGACAGCGAGACGACCATCATCATCCTGACCGCTTACAACTGGGATGAGATCGCAGGCGAGACCGTTGTGGACAGCTTCCTGCCCAAGCCCCTCTTTGCCTCCAACGTCCTGGAGGAGTTTGAGCGCGTCGCCCGCAGGAATAATATGAGCCTGTTCAAGGAGAAAAAGCGCGCGGATCTGAAAGGGCGCCGCATCCTGCTGGCAGAGGATATGGAGGCAAACGCCGAAATCATGATGGACATCCTGTCCCTGGAGGATGTGGAGGCAGATCACGCGGAAAACGGCCGGATTGCCCTGGAGCTGTTTCAAAACAGTCAGCCCGGTTTGTACAGCGCGATCCTGATGGATGTGCGCATGCCGGTGATGGACGGCCTGGAATCCGCCGAGGCGATCCGCGCCCTCGACCGGGCCGACGCGAAAACAATCCCCATCATCGCCCTGACCGCCAACGCCTTTGACGAGGATGTGCAGCGTTCCCTGCAGGCAGGCATGAACGCGCACCTGACAAAGCCGGTGGAAACGGAGCATCTGTTCCAGACCCTGGGCGAGCTGATCTACGAGGCGGAAAACCCGGCCTCCCGGTGAGGGGCGAAGGCGGTTGGATCAAGACGCATGATCAGTTCAACATCCCGGCACGGCGGCGCAGAATGTCACCGGAGACAGCTTCACCTTTATCAGCGTCGGATGAATCCATACAGAAAAAGCAAGGGGCTGCCTGGGGCAGCTCCTTGTTTTGTCGATCACAAACTTTGCCTGTCGGCAAAGGCGCGGTTTTTGTAGTAGGGGTCGCCCGTGACATCGCGGAGAACCTCGATCTCCGGCGGCAGCTCCGCGGGGTCCGAACCGTAGGCAAAGAAGATGGCCTTGTCGCTTGCGAAGGGGTACACATCCAGCTCCATGCGGTGCCCGTTGTACTCAAAGCGGTATTTGAGCTTGCGCACACTTCTGAGGCTCAGGTCAGCTTCCATCAGGTAGGTCACGTAGTCCTTCTCGGAGATGGGCCGCTCCGTGACCCAGCGGGTGCCGTCCTCGCCCACGCGCTTGGTGGTGTAGAAGAACATCTGGTCGCCGAGGGTCGACTGCTGGCGGATGCGCCGCTCGATCTCCGGGTCGGAGGAGAGCAGGTAGGTCTGCATCATCTCGATGGGCACCGCGCCGTACTTGCGGCTCAGCTCGCCCCGGTCGGGCATGTTCACCAGATACTTGCGCTTGCCGGGCTCCGGCGCGCTCTGGCCCAGGATGCGGTAGATCTGGGCAACCGCGCGGTTGATCTTGTCCTCAAAGTCCACGGAGTTGTCGATCACATAAAGGGCGTGATGGGCGCTCCAGGCGCGCAGGGTGTTGTCGTCCGCCTTGCGGGCGTCCTCGATGCTCTCATAGCGGGCGGCGTTGCCGTAGTTATAGGCGTACTCAGCCCCCTTTGCGCAGGTCACCAGATGCAGCACCGCATCATAGTGGGACATGATCTCGGTCTCGGTCTTGCCGAAGTGGGCCAGGAGCTTCGTGAAGAACTCGTCCGAAACGTAGGCCTTGTCGTCGAAGATGGCGCGGTCGTAGACGATGAGCACCTTCTCCTCCGGCACGGCCCGGGCGGCCTTGAGCGCGAGCTGCTCCTTGTGCAGCTGGTCGCCCACCACATAATACTGGAAGTCCTCCATGGACATGCAGTTGGGGAAGGGGCCGATACCGAAGCCGGAGATCAGCTCGGTCGCAGTCTCGGGAATGGTGATGACCTTCCAGCCGTCGTCGCTTTTGAATTCCTTGAGGATGCGGCTGATGAGCGTGGTCTTGCCCGCGGCGGGGCCGCCGGTCAGGACAATGCGGGTGATCTGCTTGGCCATGGGAACAGCCCTCCTAAATAATTATACCGGTATTTTACCATGCCCGCCGTCTTTTTTCAACGAAAAAGCGCGGCAGAGGCGCGGCTATTTTACAAATTCCGCAGGAGAGGGAACCGTACCCGGGCTTTTCGGGCGCAGAGGACACAAAACAACAGTTTTCCAAAACAGACCAATTGCGGGAAAGAAAACAGGTTTTGGGTTTTTGCGGCGAGAAAAGGCGGAAATGTGTGGAGCAAAAACCGGCAAAGTGGGGAATTTGCGCCAAAAATGGCGCAAAAAAAGCGCGGAAGGGCATGACAAGTCTTGACGAAAAGACAATTTAGATGTATTATCTATGAGTATCGAATGCCCTCTTGGAATTGAGACAGAACGGAGGAACCCGTATGCCCATGATCCCCGAAGTAAAGTGTCGGCGCTGCGGCGAGACCTTTTCTTCCATGCGCAGCCGCTGCCCCAACTGCGGCACCCGGCGGGTAACCCAGAGCAGCCGCAACCCGAGCCCGACGCCCGGGACGGTGAAGGGCACCGCCGCCTTTGAACGCGCAGAAACAAACACCAAATGGCAGATCATTTTTGGCCTGATCCTTGTTGCCGCCGTCGTGCTGGCCGTGATCGTCATGGTCACCACCAGCCTCGAAGGGGCCGACGTAAAGCAGCAGCAGACGGTCATTACACCCCCGGTCGTGACCGAGTATATCCCGCCGATCGAAGAGCCTCCCACGCCGCCGCCCACGCCCACGCCCACGGTCGAGGGCCTGCGCGTCATGTTCTTCACCACCGAGATCCAGACGGACTTCACCATCTGGGTGGATGACCCGATCGATCTGACGGTCCAGGTCATGCCGCTGACGCTCCAGGGACTCGCGGTCGAATGGCGCTCCAGCAATCCCGACATCCTGACGGTGGAGCGGACGGACGAATACGCCGTGCATGTCGAGTGCCACGACGACGGCAGCCTGCCAAAGTCCGCGACCCTCACCCTCACCTGCGCCGGTTATACCAAGGAGCTGACGGTCTACTGCCGTCCGGCCAAGTAAAGCGAAAACCAAATACGAAAAAGAGCTGTGAAATTTCCTCCACAGCTCTTTTTCGCTTATGGTCATCTCTTAAACGGCTTATTGCTTCTTCTGTGCCAGGTCGTTGGTGTCGATGCTGTCGCGGAAGACCACAAAGCGGTCATAGAGGTATTCCGTCGTGAGGTTGAGAAGCATAGTGAGAATTTTGACCAGATACTCATTCCAATGTAAGTTTTCAACCAAGAAATTACCAACAAAAGCTGTAAACGGGGTAAAAATACAATAAAACAACGCAACCAGAAGCATAGCTTTTGGGACATTATTAGTACTATGAAAAGTAAACTTGCGGTTAAGTGTAAAATTCCATATTACTGATGCGGTCAATGATACCAAATGACAAACCCAGTAAGGCCATGATGTAAAATTGTCAATAAGTGTAAAAGTGCCAAACTCGATGATCCCCGCCGAGGCGGAGAACAGCGCAAATTTCACCGCGCGGAAAAATTCCTTTTTCTTATCCATTTTATTGCCCCCTTTTTATGAAGACTGGAAAGCATTATAGCAGAATGCCCCGCGTTTGAAAAGGCAAAATCAAAACCTCCCCGCACCGTTCGGCGCGGGGAGGCTGTCGGCTTTATGGAACTACTTGAGCTTGAGCACGACACTCAGGTCGCTGTAGGTACTGGGCATGGTGTACTCGGTGCTGTTCTTCTCAAACTCTGCGGGGGCCTTCAGGATATGCACGGTGTAGTTGCCCTCGGGCTCGGCGAAGGAGGCGAGGCCCTGGGCGTCGGTCTTGCCCAGCAGGCAGGAGCTGTCGGAGCAGAACTGGACCGTGGCGCCCTCTACGGGCTTGCCGGTCTCATCGGCAACATAGATGCGGTACATACCGGCGTCGTTTGCGGTGACACCGGCGTCGGCGGCACCCTTCCCGGCGCCTGCCTCGGCGGTGATGCCGGCCTGGCGGGTCGGGACAGCACTCTTGCTGAGCAGACTGTCAATGGCGGATTCATAGACATCCACCTGTGCGCCGATAACGGGAGAGCCGGTCAGCGCGGTGTTCTTGCCCACAAAGAAGGAGGTGGGGTAGGCAGTGATCTCAAACAGATCGTTCATGTTGTCGGGGGGCAGGATCACAGTGTAGGTGACGCCCTTCTCGCGCATGATCTGGCGGGCGGTCTCAACGGCGTCGGGATCGTCTCCGTCGATGAGCAGGCCGACAACGGCGGCGTTCTTCGCGGCCAGACGGCCGTTGAGGGCCTCAAGCTCCTGCAGCTCGCCGATGCAGGGGCCGCACCAGCTGGCCCATGCGTTGAGCATGGTGATGTCGTGGCTGCCGAAGAGCTCCTCACTCGTGACGGTGTTGCCGTTGATGTCGGTGGTGGTGAAGTGCAGGGCCTTGTCCTCTAGCTCGGCATAGGGCTTGACGGGGGGATAGAATTTGGCGCTGCTGATGATCTGCTGTGTGTCGGCCTGCAGGGCGCGGAACTCTGCGCTGAATTCGGGGCGGAAGCTGGCCGTGTCGGCAGCGGTGGGATCGTCGTACAGATAGAAGGTATAGCCGTTGCCCTCGTGGATCTCGGAGAGGTTGTTCGTGTCGAGATTCAGGCCGTAGCTGCCCAGCATGTCGATCATGCCGTCAAGGCTTGCACCGTCGGCCACTGCATAGATGGAGAACAGGGTGCCGAGGCTGCTGCGGTACAGGGCGATGTCTGCATCCGTGAGCTCATCCTGGCCCAGCAGGGCTTCATATTCATCCTGGGTCATGGCAACATAGCCCATGTCGAGGTAGAACCAGCCGGTGTTGTAGCCGAGCTCCTCACCCTCGGTGGGGGCGAGAATGCCGTTGGTGTCAAAGTAGCTATCGGGGATGGTCAGAGTCACGCCGACACCGTCAAAATCAATGGTGGTGCCGTCGTCCGCCATGGCGGACACCGACATGAGCGATGCGAACATCATAATTACAAGAATAAGGGAAAGAATTTTTTTCATGTTGATCCTCCTGTTAAAAATGTGTATATATATTCTACAGGCAAAATACGGCAAAGTCAAGCGAAGCGGACTGAAATCTTCCGCCGCCGCGCCGTTTTGCGCATTGCGGGAGCAGCGTAACACCGCGTCTGTCACACAAGTGTCACAGCGTAATCAAAAGAAAATGCCGGATTGGCGGTTGATGCGGGGCCCGCTTTATGATAAAATTACCCTGCTTTTAAGGCGGCGCCGCAAGGCTGACGCCCCGGCTCCCGCCGACGGACGGACCCGCGGGCGCCATCAAAGGGACTGGGAGGATACGGCCATGTCAACGGAATATAACGTTCTCAGCGGCAAGAAGTGGGTCGCGTGCGGGGACAGCTTCACAAACGGACTGGAGCAGAACGCGCCCATCCCGGACGGGCCTTACCGGGGCCGCCGCAGCGTCTATCCCTATCTGATCGCAAACCGCAACGAGATGGAGCTCGTCCCCTTCTTTGAGGGCGGGCGGACTCTTGCATATCCGCCGGAGCCGGGAACGTTCCGCAACTCCCTCACCGCGCCGGACACGCCTTGGAACTATCGAAACATCCCCGAGGACGCGGACTATATCACCATCTATCTCGGCATCAACGACAGCCACCACGCCCCGCACGCCTCCTCCGGCGATGGGGAGGACATCACGGGCAAGATCCCCCTCGGCTCCCTGGAGGATGACACGATCCACAGCTTCGGCGGGGCCTGGAACGTGGTGCTCTGGTGGCTCATTCAGAACCGGCCCCGGGCCCACATCGGCATCATCGTCTCCAACGGTGTGGAGACGCAGGCTTACCGGGACATGACCATCGCGGCGGCGAAGAAATACGGCCTTGCCTACCTGGACTTGAACGGCGACAGCCACACCCCCGCCATGATCCGCACCGTCAACCCCGATGTGGCGGACTTCGTCAAGGAGGAGCTCAAGCGCCGCTGGGCGGTGGACTACACCGGCGCGCTCACCGGCAGCAGCAACACCCACCCCAACGACGCCGCCCACCTCTACGAGTCCTATATCATCGAGGAATTTCTGCGAAGCATCTGACATGAAAAGTGAAAATTGAAAAGTGAAAAGTGGAGATATGGATAAGCGTGAATCCCCCGCCGGCCGGCGGGGGATTCGGTTTATGCTTTGTTCTCGATCTTCGCGGGGCCGAGCTTTTCGGTGATGAGCTGCCAGGCCCGGTCTGTCTCTTCACAGTCGGGTAGGAGGAAGGCGCGGGCGGGGGAGACGTAGAGGTAGATGCAGCCCTTTTCTCGGCGGGCGAGGTGCACGTCCTGCCACTGGAAATCCACAGCTTCCTTGCCCTTCGTGACGTGGATCTTCTCCTCGGAGAGGGTCACGGTGTACTGCACCGTGTCCGGGGAAAGGCCGCTGCGTTTTGCCTGGCGGCGAACGGACGCGAAGAACATCCCGAACCACACGATCGGCAGCACGAGACCCACGCCCAGCAGCACGCCGCCCAAAAGCGTCGCCTGCGCGTGGGTCTTTCTTGCCAGAAAGCACACAGCGGCAAAGGCCGACATGATGAGCGCAAACAGGACAGGATTTCGCCAGCTCTTTTTTCGTATGAGCGTATCGTATACCGCAAAGCGGGTGAAGGTCTTCCGGTCGATCTTACAGGGGATGGCGATGGCGTTCGGTGTGTCTTTCATTCTCGGCTTCCCTTTCTGCGCGCTGTCCGTTTTGTACATATTTTTTATCCAGATTTTTGCGCTTTGATTATGGACAAACTGTTAAGCTGCTGTTATAATACCATACAAGAGCTTGCTTGTGTAGCGTAAAATTCGTGAATCTTCACAGTTTGTATACTATCACAAGAGCTGCGTAATAATTCTAAAAACGGAGGAAAACAAGATGAAAAAGTTCCTGGCACTCACCATGGCACTGTGCATGATCTTTGCGCTGTGCGCCGTTTCCGCATCCGCTGATGAGCCCATTACCCTCACCTACGCGGAAGTCAACCCCCTCGAGGGCACCATCGTCGGTGCAATGGCCAAGGCCTTCAAGGAAAAGACCGAAGAGCTCTCCGGCGGCTCTGTCATCATCGACATCCAGGCCAGCGGCGTTCTCGGTTCCGAGGACCAGATCCTCGATAACCTGCTCGGCGGCGGCAACATCACCGATATCAGCCGTATCTCCGCCTTCGCGCTGACCCAGTACGGCTGCGACAAGGCCAGCCTTCTGTCCATCCCCTACACCTTCGTCAATGAGGATCACTTCTGGAAGTTCGCCGACAGCGAGCTGGCCCAGGAGTTCCTGAACGAGCCCCAGGAGATTGGCCTGCCCCTGCGCGGCCTCTGCTACGGCGAGGAAGGCTTCCGTCACTTCTTCTTCAAGAACGAGGTCAAGGGCCTTGACGACCTGAAGGGTCTCAAGATCCGCGTTTCCTCCGACCCTGTCATGACCGGCATGGTCTCCAACCTCGGCGCTTCCGCCACCAGCGTCCCCTTCACCGAACTCTACAGCGCCCTGAACACCGGCGTTGTCGATGGCGCTGAGCAGCCCACCGCCAACTACCGCTCCAACGCCTTCCAGGAAGTCGCGCCTTACCTCCTCCTCGACGGCCACACCCTCGGCGCTCTGCAGATCGTCATCACCGATACCGCCTGGAACAAGCTCAATGAGGAGCAGCAGGGCTGGATCATGGAAGCTGCCAAGTACGCTTCCGAGGTTTGCCGTGAGCAGGTCGGCAAGGTTGAGGCTGAGACCTTCGAGCTCCTCGAGAAGGACGGCGCTACCGTCATTCCCGTGGAAGACAAGGCTCCCTGGGTCGAGGCTTGCCAGCCCACCATCAAGGCCAACACCGAGAAGCTTGCTGATCTCTACCAGCAGCTCGTCGACATGGCCGGCTAAGTTTATCAGCCTGTAATCAACGCAAATCACAAAGCCTGAGGGGCGCAGGGGAAGTCCCCTGCGCCCCCGGTTTTTATCCCGCTAAGAAAACGTAAAGAAAGGGGTTTTCGTTTTGCCTGCATTTTTCCGCACGCTTGAGAAAATCAGGCCCCTGTACGACTGGACGTACAAGATCATCATGTTCATCTGCAAGCTGCTGCTCATCGGCGATATCCTCATCACCTCATGGGCCGTGGCCGGACGCTACATCCCGTTTATCACCGACCCCCACTGGAGCGAGGAGATCGTGCTGACCTTCATGGTCTACATGGCGGTCCTCTCCGCCACCCTCGCCATCCGCAAGGGCGCGCATATCCGCATGACCGCCTTCGACACCTACCTGCCCAAAAAGGTGCTGGTGGTGTCGGACATCCTGGCGGACCTTGCCGTCATGATCCTGGGCATCATCCTGGTGGTCTACGGCATCCGCTTCTGCAATTCTCCCCTGAGCCTGCGCGGCAAGTATGCCTCCATCCCCACCCTCAGCAAGGTGTGGCAGTATCTGCCGGTCCCGGTGGCCGGTATCGGCATGATCATTTTCGAGCTGGAGCAGGTTTTTCTGCACGTCGAACAACTCTTTGTGAAGGAGGATAAAAAGGCATGAGTGGTGAAGCTTTATCGACGCTCGTCCTTCTGGGCAGCTTTTTTGTCTTCATAATCCTGCGCTTCCCGATCGCCTATTCGGTCGGCCTTTCCACGGTGCTGTGCATGATCTCCATGGGGCAGAACATCGTCACCCTGCCGCAGCAGATGGTCAAGGGCATCTGGTCCTTCTCCCTGATGGCCGTTCCCTTCTTCATCACCATGGGCGTCCTCATGGGCACCGGCGGCATCTCCGACAAGCTGATCGCATTGGCTAACTCATTGGTCGGCTGGATGCGTGGCGGTCTTGCGATGGTCAACATCGTGGCCTCCTACTTCTTCGGCGGCATTTCCGGCTCCGCCTCGGCGGACACCGCCTCCCTCGGCTCCATCCTCATCCCCATGATGGTGGACGAGGGCTATGACGCCGACTTCTCCACCGCCGTCACCATCACCTCCTCCTGCGAGGGCCTGCTGGTCCCGCCGAGCCACAACATGGTCATCTACGCCACCTCCGCCGGCGGCGTGTCCGTAGGCGCCCTGTTCATGGCAGGCTACGTCCCCGGTGCCATCCTCGCCATCGCGCTGATGGTGGGCTCCTACATCCTCTCCGTCAAGAACAACTACCCCAAGGGCAAGCCCTTCTCCCTGTCCAACTTCTTCAAGCAGATCGGCAAGTCCATCTGGGCGCTGCTGGCCGTGCTGATCGTGGTCGTGGGCGTCGTGGGCGGCGTCTTCACCGCCACCGAGTCCGCTGCCATTGCGGTCATCTACTCCCTCATTGTCTCTGTGTTCATCTACAAGGGCCTCGACTGGAAGGGCGTCTGGAAGAGCCTCGAGCAGTGCATCGACACGCTCGCCATCGTGCTGATCCTCATCGCTATGAGTGCGGCCTTCGGCAACTGCCTGACCCTCCTGCACGTTCCCGCCAAGGCGGCCACCTTCATCACCAGCATCTCCTCCAATCGCGTGGTCATTATTATTCTGCTCAACCTGATCCTCCTGCTGCTGGGCATGATCATGGATATGGCGCCGATCATCCTGATCGCCACGCCCATCCTGCTGCCGGTCGCGCAGAGTGTCGGCCTGCACCCGGTCCAGTTCGGCATCATGATGGTGCTCAACTGCGGCATCGGCCTGCTGACCCCGCCTGTCGGCGCGGTGCTGTTCATCGGCTCCGCCGTGGCAAAGCGCCCGATGGAGAAGGTCGTCAAGGCCACCCTGCCGTTTTACGTGTGCATGATCATCGCCCTGCTGCTGATCTCCTTCATCCCGTCCATCAGCCTCTGGCTGCCGCGGATCACCGGCTCCCTGATCGGATAAGGACACGGATATGTATACGGAGAATAAAAACGTCGCCGCGAAGGATCTCGGCGGCGGTGTCAAGCGCAAGGTGCTGTCCTACAGTCAGAATCTCATGGCCTGTGAGCTGACCTTTGAAAAGGGCGCCGTCGGCGCCCCGCACTCCCACCCGCACGAGCAGATCGGCTACATCATCTCCGGCAAGCTTGTGTACCAGGAGGCGGGACAGGCCGACAAGATCCTCGAGACCGGCGACACTTACTATGTCGCCCCCAACGTGGTCCACGGTGTGCAGATCCTGGAGGACACCAAGCTCCTGGACATCTTCACCCCCATGCGCGAGGACTTTGTCTGATAAGCACATAAACATGGAAATCCCCGACGAATCACCTTCGCCGGGGATTTTTCACGCCTTATTCGCTCAAAAAGTTCTCAAAATTTTTGCCCAGGATCATCTCGTTGAGCTCGTCGCCGAGGTTAAGGGAGAAGAAGCGCTCCAGCTCCTCACCCGGCTCCCACATGGGGTAGTCCGTGCCGAAGAAGATGTGCGTGGGGTCAAACAGCGCAATCGCCTTTCTCGCCGCCTCATAGGCGTTGAAGGGGAGGGTGCTGCTGGTGTCAATGTAGACATTGGGGAGGTTGAGACATTCGCGGGCCTCCGTCCACTCGCTCCAGCCGCCGCAGTGGGGGGCAACACACCGCAGCTTTGGGAAAGTCTTCGCCACATGCGCCATGCGGCTCGGGGTGGAGTAGTCGAAGCGATAGTCGCCGGTGTGGGCGATGAGAAAGAGGTTTTCCGCGCTCATGATCTCATAGAGCGGCATGAGGCGCTCATCGTCGAGCTTAAAGCGCTGGATATCCGGGTGGAGCTTGATGCCCACAAGGCCGAACTCCTTCATGCGTCTGACCTCGCCCTCAAAGTCCGGGTAGTCCGGGTGCATGGTGCCGACGCCGATGAGCTGCGGGTTTTCCCGACAGGTGTCGCGGATGAAGCGGTTGATGACCTCCACCTGGTGCGGCGCGGTGGCGGTGGAGAAGACCACGGCGCGGTCAACGCCGTCGCTTTCCATGCGGGGCAGCAGGTCCTTCACGGTGCCCGGCAGATGGCCGAGGTTTACCGGGGCGGGGATCTCCTCGTTGCAGGAGCCCTCGTAAAAGCTGTTTGTAGCGAGGACTGCCGCGAGCGCAATGTTTGGCTGAAAAATGTGAACGTGGGAGTCGATAATGAGCATGGGATCACCTGATTTGTCGCAGTTTACCCGCAAAGTTTAACGAGCTAAAGTCAAAATGTCAAGAATTATTTCATAATTACGCAGGAAAAATGGTAATTTACACAGTTGACGCTGGGGGAGGGCTGTGGTAAAATTCCGCCTGTAAACAGCGATGAAGGAAAATCGCTTCCGTATGAGCGGCACAGAGAACCGGCGGGCGGTGTGAGCCGGTGCGTGAGTCGGAAAGCGTCTCGTTCCAGAGCGGGATTCGTGAAAGCAGAGTAGCGGATCACGGGAGGCCCCGTTACAGGCCATGGGCTTATTGGAGCCCGAGAGAGTCCGCCTTTTGTCGGCGGAGAACCAGGGTGGTACCGCGAGTGAAACTTCGCCCCTGAGGTCGTATGGACTTCAGAGGGCTTTATTTTTTCGTGCAAAGGAAGTGCGCAGAATGGAGAAAATCCGCATCAGCGACATTACGATGAAACAGCTTGCCAAGGGGGCCGACCACAGCCTGAGCTTCAAGGGCAAGCTTGAAATCTCCAAGCTCCTGGACAAGCTGGCGGTCTCGGTCATCGAGATCGAGGGCATCCGTACGGGCCGGGCCGACGCCCTGCGCGTCAAGTCCATCGCCTCGGCGGTGAAGGGCAGCGTCGTGGCCGTCCCCGTAGAGCTGAATACCGACAGCGTCAGCGAGACCTGGGAGGCCCTTAAGGGGGCAAAGCACCCGCGGCTCCAGGTCACGGCCCCGGTGAGCACCGTGCAGATGGAGTACCTGTCCCGCAAAAAGCCGGACGCGATGCTCGCCTGCATTGAGGAGATCGTAAAGGCCTGCGCGGAGAAGACCGAAGACGTGGAGTTTATCGCCGAGGATGCCACGCGCAGCGACGCGGCCTTCCTGAGCAAGGCCATCGAGACCGCCGCCGCGGCAGGCGCGAAGACCGTCACCGTCTGTGACGCCACCGGCGCCCTGCTGCCGGAGGAGCTGGCAGACTTCCTCAAGAACCTGATCGACACGATCCCAGCCCTCCATGACGTGACCCTGGGCGTAGCCTGTGCCAACACCATGGCCATGGCGGACGCCTGCGCCGTCGCCGCCGTGAGAGCGGGCGCGCGCGAGGTCAAGACCGCCGCCGTGGGCGACACCGCCTCCCTCCAGAACGTGGCGGGCATTCTGGCAGCGAGAGAAGAGCTTTTCGGCGTCACATGTCCCCTGCACACGGTGGAGCTCAAGCGCATCGTGCGGCAGATCATCTGGATGGTGGAAACCAAGCGCAACAAGACCTCACCCTTCGACGACGGGGTGCAGGACGCGGCGCGCGAGCTGTCGCTGGCACTGGGTGACGACGCGCAGAGCGTTTCCCAGGCTGCCCGCGATCTGGGCTATGACCTCAACCCCGAGGACACCCAGGCCGTGTGGGAGGCCGTACAGGACCTGCTGCGCCACAAGGAGCAGGTGGGGGCCAGAGAGCTTGACGCCATCATCGCATCCGTCGCGCTCCAGGTGCCGCAGAGCTACACGGTGGAGAGCTATGTCATCAACAGCGGCAGCAACATCTCCGCCATGGCCCATATCAAATTAAACCGCGAGGGTGAAATGCTCGAGGGCGTAGCACTGGGCGACGGCCCGATCGACGCTTCCTTCCTCGCGCTCGAGAAGGTGGTCAACCGCCACTACGAGCTGGACGATTTCCAGATCCGCGCCGTCACCGAGGGCCGCGAGGCCATGGGCGAGACGGTGGTGCGCCTGGTGTCCAACGGCAAGCTCTATTCCGGGCGCGGCATTTCCACTGACATCGTGTTTTCCAGTATTCAGGCTTATGTGAACGCGCTCAACAAGATCGCGTATGAGGAGGGTGAGGCATGAAGCTTTCCTTTTCCACCCGCGGCTGGCAGCATATGAGCTGGGACGAGCTGCTCCTTTCTGCTGAAGAGAGCGGCATGAACGGCATCGAGCTTTACGATCTCTTCAAACGCGAGGATCTCATCGACCGCGGCTGCCCCTTCGACCGCTACCGCGCCGCCACCACGGTAAGGCAGCTGCGCGAAAAGGGCATGGCGATCCCGTGCCTTGACAGCTCCATTGATCTTTCACTACCGGAAACGACCCTCAGGGACGTGAAGTGGCTGCTGGAGACGGCGGGCAGCATCCGCACGCCATACGTCTCCGTGGTCGCCCTGGAGGACCGGGAGGACCTGGTACGCGAGCGCGTGAAAGAGCTGCTGCCCGCGGCCGAGAAGGCGGAGGTCACGCTGCTCATCAAGACCACCGGCATCTATTCCGACACGGGCCGCCTCCGTGCCCTGATGGACGACTTTGCCAGCGACAGCCTGGCCGCCCTCTGGGATATCCACCACCCCTGCCACGACTGCGGCGAGGATGCCGACACCACCATCAAAAATCTCGGTGCCTATGTGCGCCATGTGCATATCCGTGACTCGGACGAGGCGGGCGGCTACACCATCATCGGCGAGGGCAATCTGCCGGTCGATGAGATGATCCGCGCCCTCGGCTCCATTGACTACGACGGCTATATCTCCCTCGTTTGGAAGCCGGAGTGGATCGAGGATCTGGATGATCCCGACATCATCTTCCCGCATTTCGTCAACTACATGGGCCGCTTTGAGAACACCCGCGGCAAGAAAAAGCGCCTTTACCCCAACCACGACGGCACCGGCGAATACGTATGGAAGAAGGACGAGCTGCTGGACCTGACCTTCTCCCAGGTGCTCGACCGCATGGTGGAGGAGTTCCCCGACCAGTACGCCTTCAAGTACACGACCCTCGACTATACCCGCACGTATGAGGAGTTCCGCGAGGATGTGGATAAATTTGCCCGCGCCCTGGTCTACCTCGGCGTGCGGCCCGGCAGCAAGGTCGCCGTCTGGGCCACGAATGTCCCCGCCTGGTATATCACCTTTTGGGCCACGGTCAAGCTCGGCGCGGTGCTCGTCACGGTGAACACCGCCTACAAGAGCCACGAGGCCGAGTACCTCCTGCGGCAGTCCGACACCCACACGCTTGTGATGATCGAATCGTGCCTTGATTCCGACTACCGCGCCATCATCAACGAGCTCTGCCCAGAATTAAAGGGCCACGACAAGGACAAGCCCCTGCACTGCCGCAAGCTGCCGTTCCTGAGAAACGTCATCACCGTGGACTTTAAGCAGGAGGGCAGCCTTACCTTCGAGGAGGCCATGGCGCGCTCGGACATGGTGCCCCAGGAGACGGTCAACGCCATGGCCGCCCAGGTAAAGCCCGACGACGTGTGCAACATGCAGTATACCTCCGGCACCACGGGCTTTCCCAAGGGCGTCATGCTCACCCACTATAACGTCATCAACAACGGCAAGTGCATCGGCGACCGCATGGGTCTCTCCACCGCGGACCGCATGATGATCCAGGTGCCCATGTTCCACTGCTTCGGCATGGTCCTGTCCATGACCTCCTCCCTGACCCACGGCGCCACCGTCTGCCCCATGCCGTATTTCTCGGCAAAGAGCTCGCTTGCCTGCATCCGGCAGGAAAAAATCACCTGCTTCAACGGCGTGCCGACGATGTTCATCGCCATGTTCAACCACCCGGACTACCGGAAAACGGACTTTTCCCACATGCGCACCGGCATCATGGCGGGCGCGGGCTGCCCGCCGGAGCTGATGCGCCGCGCCGCCCAGCCGGATGAGATGCACATGATCGGCATCGTCTCCGTCTACGGCCAGACTGAGTCCGCCCCCGGCAGCACCATGTCCGCATGGACCGATTCCCTTGACGTGCGCACCGATACCGTGGGCTACGCCTTCCCGCACGTGGAGTGCAAGATCATCGACCCCGAAACCGGGCGGGAGCTCGGCGATAACGAGACGGGTGAATTCTGCTCGCGCGGGTATAATACCATGAAGGGCTATTACAAGATGCCGCGCGCCACCGCCGAGACCGTGGACAGCGAGGGGTGGCTGCACTCCGGGGATCTGGCCGTCCGGGATGAAAACGGCAACTACCGCATCACGGGCCGTCTCAAGGACATGATCATCCGCGGCGGTGAGAACATCTACCCCAAGGAGATCGAGGAGTTCATCTACACCCATCCCAAGGTGCAGGATGTGCAGGTCATCGGCGTGCCGGACAAGAAGTACGGCGAGGAGGCCTACGCCGCTATCATCCTCAAGGAAGGGGAGAGTATGACGGAGGAGGAAATGCGCAAGTACATCACCGACCACATGGCCCGCCATAAGGTCCCGCGCTACATCACCTTCACCGACAGCTTCCCCATGAACGCGGCCGGCAAAATCCTGAAATATAAAATGAGAGAGGACGCGGCAAAAGCGCTTGAGGCAATGCAGCACAATTCGCCTTCGGCATCTTCCGGAAAAACGGCGCCCTGACTTTGCCGCTTCTTCTTGAAATACACAAAGTATTCCTGCGAAAAAGCGTCTTCATCAGAACACCGTTTTTCTCGGAATCTGCTCTTGACGAATTATGCTTTATTGCCCGAATCTTATTTGACAGAACCCCCGGATTTCGTCAAAAAGTCGAAACTATTGAAATGGATATAGATTCTCCTTGACAAAAGCATAAAATTGCGGTAATAATTGAGGCAACATTCACAAAGGCTGTGACGAAGACGGCCGAAGGGAAGCGTATTCAGAGAGCCGACGGACGGTGCGAGTCGGAAACGCCAGCTTCAAGGGCCCATCACTTCCGAGCCGGAGACCTGAAAGGCATCGCCGAGTAAGCGCCTCCCGTTCCGCCCGCGTTAAGGGATAGGGCCTGTTGGGGCCTGAAGCGGCAGCGCAAGCTGCAATTTGAGTGGTACCGCGGGATTAACAGCTCGCCTCAAAATTGTTTTTGAGGCGGGCTTTTTTCTTCGAGTAAAAGACAAGGAGAAATATCTATGAACGTACAGACCGCAGACAATCAGCTTCTGCAGATCGCGCTCCGTATCCGTGAGCTGCGCGACATCGTGGGCTTTTCCACCGAGGAGATGGCGGCCCGCACCGGCATCACCGAGGCGCAGTACATCGAGTACGAGTCCGGCCGGGTGGACCTGCCCTTTACCTTCCTGCACAAGGCCGCCATGGCCATGGGCGTCGAGCCCATTCAGCTCCTGGAGGGCCGCAGCGCAAGGCTGACCTCCTACGCGGTGAACCGCCGGGACCAGGGCCTCGTGACCGCCGTGGAGGACGGCATCGTCATCCAGAACATGGCGGCGCTGTTCCGCAAGAAGATGGCGACGCCCTACTGGGTCACCTACCAATACTCCGCCGAGCTGCAGAACGAGCCCATCCACACCACCACCCACGCCGGTCAGGAGTTTGACCTCATTATCTCCGGCACCCTGCGCGTGCGCATCGGCGAGCATGAGGAGATCCTGCACGAGGGCGACAGCATTTACTACGACAGCTCCACGCCCCACGGCATGATCGCCATAGACGGCAAGGACTGCACCTTCCTCGCCATGATCATGGCGGCGGACGAGACCGTCCAGAAGCCCGGCCTCATGCAGGCGGAGGAGGAAGCGGCCAAGCCCGCCGTCAAGCCCGAGCGGGAGCCGCTGCTGTGCGAGAAATTCATCGAGGCCGAGGAGGACGCAAACGGCGTGCTCAAGGATCTGCGCTTCAAGAACGAGGACAGCTTCAACTTCGCCTTTGACATTGTCGACGAGATCGCCCGCAAGACGCCCGAGAAGCTTGCCATGCTTCATGTCGCAAACGACATGACCGAGCGGCGCTTCACCTTCAAGGACATCAAGGACGCCTCCTCCCAGGCGGCAAACTACTTTACCTCCCTCGGCATCAAGCGCGGCGACCGCGTCATGCTGGTGCTCAAGCGTCACTACCAGTTCTGGTTCTCGATCCTCGGCCTGCACAAGCTGGGCGCGATCGCCATTCCGGCTACCAACCAGCTTCTCAGCCACGACTTTGAGTACCGCTTCAAGGCGGCGGGCGTGTCTGCCATCGTCTGCACCGGTGACGGGGATGTTGCCCACCAGGCGGAACTGGGCGAGCAGGCAGCGGGCATGAGCGTCACCAAGATCATGGTCAATGGGAAACGCGAGGGCTGGCACGACTTTGACTCAGAATACGGCCTCTTCTCCCGCCGCTATCGCCGCAGCGAGGATTCCCCCTGCGGGGACGATCCCATGCTCATGTTCTTTACCTCCGGTACCACGGGCTATCCGAAGATGGCGCTGCACAGCTACAAGTACGCTCTCGGCCACTATGTCACCGCCCGCTACTGGCACATGGTGGAGCGGGACGGTCTGCACTTCACCATCTCCGAAACCGGCTGGGGCAAGGCGCTGTGGGGCAAGCTCTACGGCCAGTGGCTGTGCGAGGGCGCGGTCTTTACCTATGACTTTGACCGCTTCGACGCGGAAAAGATCCTGCCGATGTTCGCCAAGTACAACATTACCACATTCTGCGCGCCGCCCACTATGTATCGTATGCTTATCAAGAGCGACATTTCCAAGTACGATCTCTCTTCCATCCGCCACGCCACCACGGCGGGCGAGGCATTGAACCCCGAGGTCTTCTATCAGTTTGAAAAGCTCACGGGCCTCAAGCTTGCGGAGGGCTTCGGCCAGACCGAGATGACCCTCGGCATCGCCAATCTCCCGGGCAGTACGATCAAGCCGGGCTCCATGGGCAAGCCCGTCCCCGGCTACGGCATCGACATCCTCGACCGCGACGGCAACCCCGTCGAGGACGGTATCAGCGGCGAGATCGTCATTAAAGCCGATGAAAACGGCAAGCGCAAGTGCGGCCTCTTCCTCGGCTACTACCAGGCCCCGGAGAAGACAAAGGAAGTCTGGCACGACGGCTACTATCACACCGGCGACGAGGCCTGGCGCGATGAGGACGGCTTCATCTGGTACGTCGGCCGCGTGGACGATGTCATCAAGTCCTCCGGCTACCGCATCGGGCCCTTCGAGATCGAAAACGTCATCATGGAGCTTCCGTATGTTTTGGAATGCGGCGTCTCCGCCGCCCCGGACGAGATCCGCGGCCAGGTCGTCAAGGCCAGCATCGTCCTTGTCCCCGGCAAGGAGGGCAGCGACGAGCTCAAGAAGGAGATCCAGAACTACGTCAAGCAGCACACCGCGCCCTACAAGTACCCGCGCATTGTCGAGTTCAAGACCGAGCTTCCCAAGACGATCAGCGGGAAGATCATGAGAAACAAGCTGTAAAATGAACCATAAACGTCTTACCCTCTTTGCCGGACATTACGGCAGCGGAAAAACCAATATCGCGTTGAATTACGCCCTCTGGCTCAGAAGTCAGGGATTGAAGGTCACGGTCGCGGACCTCGACATCGTCAATCCCTACTTCCGCACCAAGGATGGGGCCGAGCAATTGAAGGCCGCGGGCGTGCGCCTTATCTCCTCGGACTACGCAAACTCCAACGTCGACCTGCCCGCTCTGCCCGGCGAGGCCTATTCCCTCGTTGACGACAAGAGCGCCTGCGGTGTTATCGACGTGGGCGGCGACGACCGGGGGGCGCTGGCTCTGGGCCGCTATGTCCCCGGCATCCGGGAGGAAAATGACTACGAGATGCTCTTCGTCCTCAACAAGGCCCGCCCCCTGACGCGGAATATCGACGACGCGCTGGAGGTTTTCTATGAGATCGAGGCCGCCTGCGCCCTGCCCTTTACCGCGATTGTGAACAACACGAACCTCGGCCCGCTTACCAAGGCGGAGGACGTGATCGCGGGGGAGCGCTTTGCTCAGGAGTTTGCCGAACGGGTGAAGCTCCCGGTCAAGATGAGCTGCGCGTCCGAAAAGCTGAGCGCGGAGCTTCAAAACAAAGTGAGCAATTTCTTTCCTATACAGATCATGCAACTATACTACATGGAGAAAGAAGGAACAAGCCTTGGCAAAATTAACCTTTAGAGAGAAAATCTGCAAGGGCTGCGGTCTTTGCGTCGCGGCATGTCCCAAGCAGATCCTGGCCCTTTCTAAAACCAGACTCAACCAAAAAGGATATTCCCCCGTGGAGCTGACAAAGCCCGAGGAGTGCATCGGATGTGCTAGCTGCGCCATGATGTGCCCCGACTGCGTCATCACCGTGGAGCGTTAAGGAAAGGAGCAGGCGTATGAGTGAAACCGTCCTGATGAAAGGAAACGAAGCGATCGCCGAGGCCGCCATTCTGGCCGGCTGCCGCCATTACTTCGGCTATCCCATTACCCCGCAGACTGAGGTCGCCGCTTACATGGCCAAGAAAATGCCCAAGATCGGCGGCACCTTCCTCCAGGCCGAGAGCGAGATCGCGGCCATCAATATGGTCTATGGCGTGGCCTCCACCGGCCATCCGGCCATGACCTCCTCCTCCAGCCCCGGCATCTCCCTCAAGGCGGAGGGCATCTCCTACCTCGCGGGCGCGGACCTGCCCGCCCTCATCATCAACGTCCAGCGCGGCGGCCCCGGTCTCGGCGGCATCCAGCCCTCCCAGTCCGACTACTTCCTGGCCACCCGCGGCCCCGGCCACGGCGATTTCCATGTCCTGGTCTTCGCCCCCTCCTCCGTGCAGGAGATGGCTGACCTCACCGGCCGCGCCCTGCACCTTGCGTGGAAGTACCGCATGCCTGCGATGCTGCTGGCTGACGGCACCATGGGCCAGATGATGGAGCCCGTGAACCTGCCCGAGCCCTCCAACGCCTTCGGCGACGACAATCCCTGGGCCGCCACCGGCACCGAGATGAAGCGCCCCCACAACATCATCACCTCTCTCGACCTCTCCCCGGAGAACCTTGAGAAACAGAACTTCGAGCGCTTTGAGCGCTACAAGAAGATCGAAGAGTCAGAATGCCTCTGGGAAGAGTACATGATGGACGACGCCGAGATCTGCATTGTCGCCTGCGGCATCACCGCCCGCGTCTCCCGCAACGCCATCGTCGAGGCCAGAAAGCAGGGCATCAAGGTCGGCATGCTCCGTCCCATCACCCTCTGGCCCTTCCCGAAGAAGGCCCTTGCCGCCGCCGCGGACAAGGTCAATGCCTTCCTGTGCGTGGAGATGAACATGGGCCAGATGAAGGAGGACGTGGAGCTCGCCATCCGCTGCAAAAAGCCCGTTGAGCTTTGCAGCCGTGTCGGCGGCATGATCCCCACCCCGGACGAGGTGCTGGAGCATATCCGCCAAATCGCAGAAGGAGGAAACAAAGCATGATCGTGTTTGAAAAGCCCCATGCCCTGACCGACACCGTGCTGCACTACTGCCCGGGCTGCACCCACGGCATCGTGCACCGCCTGGTCGCCGAGGCCATCGACGAGCTCGGCATCGAGGGCAAGACCGTCGGCATCGCGCCCGTCGGCTGCTCCGTGCTTGCCTACAACTACTTTAACTGCGACATGATCGAGGCCGCCCACGGCCGTGCCCCCGCTGTCGCCACCGGCGTCAAGCGCGCCCTGCCCGACAACATCGTCTTTGCCTACCAGGGCGACGGCGACCTTGCCTCCATCGGCATGTGCGAAACCGTTTCCACCGCAGCCCGCGGCGAGAACATCACCGTCATCTTCATCAACAACGCCATCTACGGCATGACCGGCGGTCAGATGGCGCCCACGTCCCTCATCGGTCAGGTCACCCAGACCTCTCCTTACGGCCGCGACCCCAAGACCCAGGGCTACCCCATCCGCGTCTGCGAGCTGCTCGCGACCCTGGATGCACCCCAGTACCTCGAGCGCGTCACCGTCAACAATGTCAAGAACGTCCGCAACGCCAAGCGTGCCATCAAGAAGGCCTTCCAGAACCAGATCGACGGCAAGGGCTTCTCCTTCATCGAAGTCCTCTCCGCCTGCCCCACCAACTGGGGCATGACGCCGCAGAAGGCCCTGCAGTGGATCGACGAGGCCATGATCCCCCAGTATCCGCTGGGCGTGTTCCGCGATAAGGAGGCGTAAGATATGGCACATCATGAAATCGTAATCGCGGGCTTCGGCGGACAGGGCCTGCTGTTCATCGGCAAGGTGCTGGCCTACGCGGGGCTTGTTGAAAAGCGTCAGCTCAGCTGGCTGCCGTCCTACGGCCCCGAGATGCGCGGCGGCACCGCCAACTGCAACGTCATCCTCTCCGACGATCCCGTCGGCTCCCCCATCGTGCAGCACCCCAACGTGCTCATCGTCATGAATACCCCGTCGCTCGACAAGTACGAGGACGCGGTCGTCCCCGGCGGCAAGATATTTGTGGACTCCACGCTCATCTCCCGCAAGGTCCGGCGCGACGACGTGGACGTGTACTACGTCCCCGCAACGCAGATGGCCAAGGACATGGAGCTTGGAAACCTCGCCAACATGATCCTGCTCGGCACCGTCATCCGCGAGACGAAGTGCATCAAGGACGAGACGGTCGAAGAGGCCCTCAAGCACGTCATCCCCGCCCGCAAGATGAACCTCATGGATGTAAACCTCAAGGCCATTCAGGCCGGGAAGGACTATCAGCCGTGAAAATCGCCTGCGCCCAGATGGACGTGCACCTCGGCGACAGCGCGTACAATCTGCCCCACGCGCTGGAGCTTATACGCCGGGCTGCGGCGGAAGGCGCGGATACCGTTCTGCTGCCGGAGACTTTTAATATAGGCTTCTTCCCGCGGGAAAACCTGGAGGAGCTTGCGGACCGCGACGGCGAAATCATCAAGATGGCCTTCGGCGCGCTGGCGGCGGAGCTGCACATCAACCTCGTCGCGGGCTCCGCGGTGACGAACCGGGGCGGCAAGATCTACAACACAGCCTATGTCTTCGACCGCGACGGCGCGTGCATCGCCTCCTACGACAAGACCCACCTCTTCACCCCCATGGGGGAGCACGATTATTTCACCCCCGGCAGCCGTCTTTGCACCTTCACGCTTGACGGCGTGAAATGCGGGCTCATCATCTGCTATGACCTGCGCTTTCCGGAGCTGACACGCTCCCTTGCCCTGCAGGACATCGAACTGCTCTTTGTCCCGGCCGAGTGGCCCGGCGTGCGCCGCGCCCACTGGCAGACCCTTAACCGCGCCCGCGCCATCGAAAACCAGATCTTCCTCGCCTGCTGCAACGGCTGCGGCACAGCGGGGGAGACGGTCTACGGCGGGTCCTCCGCGATCTACGACCCCTGGGGCGAGATCAAGGCGGAGGCGGGCACGCAGGAGGAGATTATCCTTGCCGACTGCGACTTTGCCGTCAAGGAACAGATCCGCAACAGCATCCATGTCTTCCGGGACAGACGCCCTGAACTATATCAATTGTAAGGAGTAATGCCACTATGGAATACAATTTTCCCGTGACCCGTACCACCCATCCCAAGCCCCGGCCCGCGGATGAGAGCAAGCTCGGCTTTGCCCGGTACTTCACCGACCACATGTTCTGCATGGATTGGGACGAGGGCCAGGGCTGGCATGACGGACGCATCGTTCCCCACGCCCCTATCGAGATCGAGCCCGCCTCCTGCGTGCTGCACTACGCGCAGATGATGTTCGAGGGCATGAAGGCCTACAAGACCCCCGAGGGTGCCATCCAGATTTTCCGCCCCGAGATGAACATCGCCCGCATGGCCCGCACCTGCGAGCGTATGTGCATCCCCGAGCTGCCCGGCGAGCTCTTCCTCGCCGCCGTCAAGGCCGTCATCTGGGAAGACCGCGACTGGATCCCGTCCTCTCCCGGCACCGCCCTGTATATCCGCCCCTTCATCTTCGGCGATGAGGTCTCCTTCTCCGTCCTGCCCGCCAAGCACTACCGCTTCATGATCATCCTCACCCCGACCGGCTCCTACTACGCTGCCAACGACGGCGGCCTTGCCACCACCCGCATCTTCGTGCAGGATGAGTACATCCGCGCGGCCCGCGGCGGCACGGGCTTTGCCAAGGTCGGCGGCAACTACGGCGGCGGCATGCGCGCCTCCCTCGACGCCATGAAGTATAACTGCAAGGACGTTCTCTGGCTCGACGCTGCCGAGCACAAGTATGTCGAAGAGATCGGCACCTCCAACGCCTTCTTCCGCATCAATGACGAGGTCATTACCGCGCCCCTGGATTCCGGCACGATCCTGCCCGGCATCACCCGCAACTCCGTCATCCAGCTCCTCAAGAAGTGGGGCGTCAAGGTCTCCGAGCGCAAGCTCGCCATCGACGACATCATTGCCGCCTCCAAGGACGGCTCCCTCCAGGAGATCTTCGCCAGCGGCACCGCGGCGGTCATCTCTCCCATCGGCTGCCTGAACTTCAAGGGCACCGACTACAAGGTCGCCGACGAGCAGGTCGGCCCCGTGGCCCAGAAGCTGTATGACACCCTCTACGGCATTCAGACCGGCAAGGTCGAGGACGACATGGGCTGGACCTACAAGCTCTTCGATCTCAAGTAATCATACTGTCCCGCAAGAAAAACCAAAGCCCCCCGGCGAAAATCGCCGAGGGGCATTTTTACGCTTGCCGTTTGAAATTATCCCAGCGTAACGTCCACTCTCACGTGAGCGCCTGCGGGGTGCACGGGGATGAGCTTGCCGTCGAAGGCCTTGCCGTCTACCGTCATGGACTTCACGCCGTACTGCGCGCCGCTGGGGTTATCCACATGGATCTCATATTCCGCGCCGCGGTAGGAGCGGGTGACCACGAAGCCCTTGCAGCCGGAGGGGACGCAGGGGTCGATTTCCAGCCCGTCGAGAGTCGGCTTGACGCCCAGGATTGCCTGGGAGATAGACAGGAAAGTCCAGGCGGCGGTGCCGGTAAGCCAGGAGTTTTTCGCCTCGCCGAAGCTGGGGGCGTCCTTGCCTGCAATCATCTGGCTGTAGACGTAGGGCTCGGTGCGGTGGATGTCGCTGATGTCCTCGATGAAGGCGGGGGCGGTGCGGCGGTAGACCTGGAAGGCCCGGTCGCCGTGGCCGAGCTCTGCCTCCGCGCAGACGATCCAGGGGTTGTTGTGGCAGAAGATACCGGCGTTCTCCTTGTATCCGGGAGGATAGCTGGAGATCTCGCCGAGCTCGAGGTGGTAGCGGGTGTAAGCGGGGTTGAGCAGCACGATGCCGTACTTGGTGTCAAGACGCTCCTCCACGCTCTTCATGGCTTTGGCGGCCTCGCCGCTCTCCTTGCCGATGCCCGCCATGACGCACATGCCCTGGGGCTCGATGAAAATCTGGCCCTCCTCGCACTCCTTGCCGCCGACGACATGGCCGTAGGCGTCGAAGGCGCGGCGGAACCACTCGCCGTCCCAGCCCGCGTCCAGGACCGCGGCCTCGACCTGCTTGACAGCCTCCAGAGCCTCGTCGGCCTCGTCCTTCAGGCCCACATGGCGGCAGATCTCCGCCCAGGCGCGGCCGTACTTGACGAACATGCCGCCGATGAACACGCTCTCGGCCACGGGCCCTTCGCTGGGTCCGGTGATCTGGAAGCTCTCGCCCGGATGCTCGGAGAAGCAGTTGAGGTTGAGGCAGTCGTTCCAGTCGGCCCTGCCGATGAGGGGCAGGCCGTGGGGGCCGAGATGGGTGCGCGTGTAGTTGAAGCTGCGGCGCAGATGTTCCAGTAAAGGCTGAGCCAGAGAGGGATTGTTGTCAAAGTCCACCTGCTCGTCGAGGATGCCGAAATCGCCGGTCTCGCGCAGGTAGGCGTCGGTGCCCGCAATGAGCCACAGGGGGTCGTCGTTGAAGCCGCTGCCCACGTCCAGATTGCCCTTCTTGGTCAGGGGCTGGTACTGGTGGTAGGCGCTGCCGTCGGGAAACTGTGTGGCGGCGATGTCCAGGATGCGCTCACGGGCACGCTCCGGGATCATGTGCACGAAGCCCAGCAGGTCCTGGCAGGAATCGCGGAAGCCCATCCCGCGGCCCATGCCGCTTTCATAGTAGCTGGCCGAGCGGCTCATGTTGAAGGTGACCATGCACTGGTACTGGTTCCAGATGTTCACCATGCGGTCAAGCCTTGCGTCGCCGGTGCTGACCTGATACTTGTTGAGCAGCTTGTCCCAGTGTTTCCGCAGCGCGTCCATCGCGGCGTCAAAAGCGGTGCTGTCGGCAAAGCGGGCCATCATGGCTTCGGCGCGCGTTTTGTTGATAACGCCCGGCGCGGCCCATTTCTCGGCCTGGGGGTTTTCAATATAGCCGAGGCCGAAGATCACGCTCTCGCTCTCACCGGGGGCAAGCTCCAGATTGAACTGCTGCGCAGCCACAGGCTGCCAGCCGTGGGCGACGCTGCCGGTGCAGCCGTTGCCGAAGACAGCCTCGGGGTGAGCGGGGCTGCCGTAGAGGCCGAGAAAGGCTTCACGCTGGGTGTCAAAGCCGTCGGGGGTGCGGTTTGCCCAGAACACGGCGTAGTGGTCGCGGCGCTCGCGGTACTCGGTCTTGTGGTAAATAGCGGAGCCCACGACCTCCACCTCGCCGGTGGAGTAGTTGCGCTGGAAGTTGGAGGCATCGTCCATGGCGTCCCAAAGGCAGAACTCCACAAACGGAAACAGGCGCAGGCTCTTGGCGGCCCTGCCCTCGTTCTTGACCGTGACGCGCATCAGCAGGCAGCGCTCGCCGACGGGGACCAGAAGCTCCTGGGAGACCTTCACGCCGTCCTTCGCGCCTTCAATAATAGAATAGCCCATGCCGTGGCGGCACTCGTAGGCGTCGAGTTCGGCCTGTACGGGCTGCCAGCCGGGGTTCCAGACGGAGGAGCCATCCTTTATATAAATATGGAAGCCCTCCTGATCCAGGGGCGCGTTATTGTAGCGGTAGCGGGTCAGGCGGCGCAGCCGCGCGTCCCGGAAGAAGCTGTAGCCGCCGGCTGTATTGCTGAGCAGGGTAAAGAAATCCTCGCTCCCCAGATAGTTGATCCAGGGCAGCGGCGTGCGCGGCGTGGTGATCACGTACTCGCGCCGGGCGTCGTCGAAGTGTCCGTATTGCATAAGCCATCTCCTCTGCGTAATCGTTTAAGTGATACATAGAGAGTAACGCATTTGGGCAGAAAAATCAAGAGCTTTTTTCAAAAAGAGCCCGTTTTCGGTAAAAATGCTGCAAAAGCGAAAACGGAACAGGGGAGAATGGTTAAGCACCATCCAGAGCTCCGTGGTATTGCACAAAAACAGACTCTTAAAATTGTGGAAGAACGACAAGAATTTGAAATACCCGGATTTTTCGCAAGAAAGTACTTGCAATTTTTTAGGAAATGCGTTACATTAAAGTCACGAAAACGATTAAGTAAAGGAGCTGTTCTCCGTGGTCTCGATCAAGGACATTGCAAAGCGCTGCGGTGTCTCGACTGCCACGGTGAGCAAGGCGCTCAACGGTCAGCCGGATATCGGCGAGGAGACGCGCGAGCGCATCCTTCACCTGGCGGATGAGCTGGGCTACATGGCCAACGCCACCGCCCGCGCGCTCAAGACCAACCGCAGCTACAACATCGGCGTCCTGTTCGTCGACCCCATGCACGGCGGCCTCGCGCACGAATTCTTTTCCACGGTGCTCGACGGCATCCGCAGCGAGGCGGAAAAGCACGGCTACGACATCACCTTCATCAACAACACTGTCGGCCAGCGCCAGACCAGCTACCTCCAGCACTGCCGCTACCGCGGGGTGGACGGGGTGGTGATCGCCTCGGCGGACTTCAATGACCCCATGGTGACGGAGCTTGTGCAGTCGGACCTGCCGGTGGTGACCATCGACCACATCTTCAATAACCGCATCTCCGTGATGTCCGACAACATGCAGGGCATGGAGGAGCTTGTGCGGTATGCGGCGTCGAAGGGACACCGGAAGATCGCCATCATCCACGGCGAGCTCACGGGCGTGACCCGGAACCGCCTGACCGGCTTTCACCGGGCCTGCGAGGAGTTCGGGATCACGGTCCCGAAGGAGTGGATACGCGAGAGCGTGTTCCACGACCCGGCAAGCTGCCAGCGCATCACGAAGGAGCTTCTGGCCCTGCCGGAGAGACCCACATGCATCTTCTTCCCGGACGATTACTCCTGGATCGGCGGCTACAACGCCATCCGCGACGCGGGGCTCAAGGTCCCGCAGGACATCTCCGCCGTCGGGTATGACGGCATCCCCCTCTCCCGGATCATGAGCCCGGTGCTCACCACCTGGCGGCAGGACACCGAAAAGCTCGGCACCATCGCCGCCGACAGGCTCATCGAACAGATCGAGCATCCACGCACCGTGATCCTCGACCGCGAGATCGTGACCGGCTCCCTGCAATCCGGCGGCACGGTGGGAGAGCTTCAGACAAGGTGATCAGCGGGGAAAAACCCGCAAAAAATAAATCACAATATTCATCAGGAGGAAAAGATCATGAAAAAGACCATCGCAATGCTTCTGGTTCTGGTCATGGTGTTCGCGCTCTGCGGCACCGCCGCTTTCGCCGATGAACCCGAAGGAAAGGTTTTCAACATCTACGCATGGAACGAAGAGTTCAAGGGCTTCTTTGAGAAGTACTACACCGTTCCCGAAGGCGTCACCGTCAACTGGATCATCGTCCCCTCTGACAACGGCGCTTACCAGGATGCTCTGGACGCAGCTCTGCTGAACCAGGCTGATGCCAAGGACGACGACAAGGTCGACATGTTCCTGGCCGAGGCTGACTACATCCTCAAGTACGTCGACTCCGACTTCACCCAGGACGTCACCGCCCTCGGCGTGAACGACTTCTCCAACGCTTACAAGTACACCGTCCAGGCTGCGACCGACGCAAACGGTGTTGTCAAGGGCGTCTCCTTCCAGTGCTGCCCCTCCGCTCTGATTTACCGCCGCTCCATCGCCAAGGACGTGCTCGGCACCGATGATCCCGCCGAGGTTCAGGCCAAGCTCGACACCTGGGATAAGTTCAACGCTGTCGCTGCCGATGCCAAGGCCAAGGGCTACTACATGACCGCCTCCTTTGCCGAGACCTTCCGCCCCTTCTCCAACAACTGCACCACTCCCTGGGTCGACGCTGACAATAACATCCAGATCGATCCCCAGATCGAGGCCTGGATGGCTCAGACCGACGAGTTCGTCAAGAACGGCTACACCCTGACCGCCGGCGTGTGGGACGACGAGAAGAACGTCCAGATGTTCAAAGACGGCAAGACCATGTGCTTCTTCGGACCTGCCTGGTACTTCAACTTCTGCATGGGCAATGCTCAGGATCCCGACAAGGGCTGCTCCGGCGACTGGGCGATCTGCGAAGGCCCCGCTGCTCACTTCTGGGGCGGCACCTGGCTGCTCGCGCCTGCCGGCACCGATAACCCGACCATGCTCGCCGACGTGATGAACACCTTCATCAACAACGAGGAAGTCTGCTCCAAGCTCGTCTCCGACGAGGCTCAGTTCAGCAATAACCAGGCTGTCAACGCCAAGTTCGCTGCCGATCCCAACTACGGCTCTGCCTTCCTGGGCGGCCAGAACGATGTCGCTGTCTTCTCCGAGATGACCGACAACATCGTTTGGGAGAACCACACCATCTATGACCAGCTTCTCAACGAGGGTCTGCAGAACGCCCTGCAGGAGTACTACCGCGGCTCCGTCGATCAGGACACTGCGATGAAGAACTTCTACCTCTACGTCAACGAGAAGTACCCCACCATCGTGACTCCGTGATCTGACTGAAAAACGCGATCGCACAGCAAACCTTCCGGGGGCGAGGCAAATGCCTCGCCCCCTTTGAAATCAGATCGGAACGTATAAACAGCCTGTACGCTGCGATGCGATTTTATTAAAGTATTTGAGAGAGAATTATCAGGGGGTATGCAACCGTGAACGAAAAGCAGCGGATCAACAGTCAGAAGGGGATCTCTTATGCCAAGTGGGGCTATCTCTTTATCCTGCCCTTCTTCCTGGCGTATTTCATCTTCACCTTTGTGCCGCAGGTCCTGACCATCTACAACAGCTTCTTTGAAAACTACCGTGAGGGCCTCAAGCAGATCGGCCCGAACTTCGTGGGCTTCGGCAACTATGTCAAGCTCTTCACACCCGACAAGACCGGCACCATCAACATCCTCAAGTATGCCGGCAATACCCTGGCCCTGTGGCTGCTGGGCGCGGTGCCCCAGGTGCTCATCGCGCTGCTGCTGGCGATCTTCTTTACAAGCTACCGCCTGAACATCAAGGGACAGCAGTTCTTCAAGACGGTCATCTACATGCCGAACCTCATTATGGCTTCCGCCTTCTCGATGCTGTTCTTCACCCTGTTTTCCAATGTTGGCCCTGTCAATCAGCTCATCCAGGCCTGGGGCTGGAGCGATGTGCCCATCGACTTCTTCGCCTACAAGGGCACGGTGCGCGGCCTGATTTCCATGATGAACTTCCTCATGTGGTTCGGCAACACCACCATCCTTCTGATGGCAGGCATCATGGGCATCGACCAGGACCTCTTTGAGGCGGCAAACCTCGACGGCGCAAGCTCCACGCAGGTCTTCTTCAAGATCACCCTGCCGCTTTTGATGCCGATCCTCGTCTACACAATCATCACCGCCATGATCGGCGGTCTGCAGATGTTCGATGTGCCCCAGGTCCTCACAAACGGCAAGGGCATGCCCGACCGCACCTCCATGACGCTGGTCATGTACCTCAACAATTACCTCGGCGGCAGCAAGAACTACGGCATGTCCGGCGCGATCTCCGTGATCATCTTCATCATCACCGGTGTGCTGAGCCTGCTGGTTTACCGCACGCTGAACAAAAAGGACTAAGGAGGAACGACCATGAATGCCAATACACCGAAAGAGGCCCGCAAGGCCGTTGTGCAGCTGACGCTGCTGCGTATCCTCGTCTATGTCATCCTGATCTTCCTGTCGATCCTGTGCCTGTTTTCCTTCTACATGCTGTTTATCAACGCAAGCCGCTCCAACGGCCAGCTCCAGGCGGGCTTCACGCTCATCCCCGGCGGGCACATGCTGGAAAACCTCAAAAACGCCTGGACAGACAGCTCCATCAACATCCCCCGCGGCCTGCTCAACAGCTTCGTCATCGCAAGCCTGACCGCCATCCTCACCACTTACTTCTCCGCCCTCACAGCCTACGGCTTCCAGGCCTATGACTTCAAGGGCAAGAAATTCCTGTTTGCCTTCATCATGGCCATCATGGTCATTCCCACCCAGGTGTCGGCCTCCGGCTTTGTGCAGATTTGCTACAAGTTCGGTCTCACCAACAACTACCTGGTTCTGATCCTGCCCGGCATGGCGGCCCCGATCGTGTTCTTCTACATCAAGCAGTACATGGAGTCGAACCTCCCCATGGAGATCGTGGACGCGGCCCGCGTGGACGGCTGCGGAGAGTTCCGCACCTTCAACACCATCATCCTCCCCATGCTCAAGCCCGCGCTGGCTGTGCAGCTCATTTTCTCCTTTGTCCAGTCCTGGAACAACTACTTCCTGCCCTCCCTGCTGCTGACCAAGGCGGAGAAGAAGACCGTGCCTATCATGATCGCCCAGCTTCGTTCCGCGGACTACTCCAAGTTCGACATGGGCAAGGTGTACATGTTCATCCTGCTGGCGATCCTGCCGGTTCTGATCGTGTACATCATCCTCTCCAAGTCCATCATCAAGGGCGTCACCGCAGGCTCTGTGAAGGGATAATACAACAACAAATACATATAAAAACGGCTCTCCGCAGGGAGGGCCGTTTTTGGAAAGGAAATCGCTATGTTAAAAGAGCTCGGTTTTCGGAAGGGCGTGAACCTCGGCGGCTGGTTTTCCCAGTGCGATTACTCGGAGGAACGCCTGAACAATTTCATCACCGAGGCAGATTTTGAGAAGATCGCCGCCCTGGGCTTTGACCATGTCCGCATCCCCATCGACTATAATGTTATCCAGAACCCCGACGGCACCATGCGTCCGGACGGTCTCGGGCGCATCGACGCGGCGCTTGCGCTCTGCGATAAGTACGGCCTCAGGGCGGTGCTCGACCTGCATAAGACGCCCGGCTACTCCTTCGACGCGGGCGAAAAAGAAGCGGGCTTCTTCGAGAGCGAGAGCTATCAGGAGCGCTTCTATGACATCTGGGAAACGCTGGCGGAGTGGTTCGGCGGCATGTCGGACCGTGTGGCCTTCGAGCTTCTCAATGAGGTGACCGAGGCGCGCTTTCTCCCCGCCTGGAAGCGCATCTCCCGTGAGTGTGTGCGCCGCATCCGCGTCTACGCGCCGGACACGATCATCCTGCTGGGCAGCTACAACTGGAACAGCGCCAGGACCGTCCCTGAGCTGGACTCGCCCTACGACGACAAAATGGTCTACAACTTCCACTTTTACGAGCCCCACGCTTTCACCCACCAGGGCGCTTACTGGATGCCGGAGCTGCAGGACAAGCGCTGCGCCTACGCCGACTGCGGTGCGAGCGAGCAGTGGTTTGAAGACTTCCTTGCCCCCGCCATTGAGAAGGCCGAAAAGGAGCACTGCGAGCTCTACTGCGGCGAGTTCGGAGTGATCGACGTGGTGCCGCCCGAGGAAGCGGTCAAGTGGTTCCGCGACCTTCACAAGGTCTTCGAGCGCCATGACATCGCCCACGCCGTATGGAGCTGGAAGAAGATGGACTTCGGCCTGATCGACGCACGCATGGACGGCGTGCGTGACGAGCTGCTGACGCTGCTGTAAACGGACGCGTTGCAAAATGATGTTATAGCCTTGTTTATCGTAAAAACTCTCATATCACTGTAGGGGCCGACGCCCTTGGCGGCCCGCGCGGAACAGCTTGAAATTATGCAGGAATCCCCGGCAAATGGGCACAAACGTTGCGAATTTGCCGGGGATACATGCAATTGTTGAGATTTCACTGCCGGGCCGCCGAGGGCGTCGGCCCCTACGCGTAACGCATATAAAATGTGTTTTGCAACGCGTCCTTCTTATTTACCCCGCACTCTTTAACTCCGTCAGCCAGTCGTCGTCTGTCGGCATGGCGAAGGGCGGCGGGGTGGCGTCGCTCTTTTTGCCGGGGCTGCCGGTGATCCATTCCTCCGGCGCGGGCGGGGCTTCCTCCTCCGGCTCCTCGATGAGCTCCTCCGGGTAGATTTCCTCCTCTTCCGCCTCCGGCTCGCTCCTCCTGCCGAGGGAGAAATAGGAGATGCCCTGGATGGTGGTCGTGCAGCAGACCTCGCCGCCGCGCAGATACACCAGATCCAGCTGCCCCTCGCTCACGGGCTGGGCGTTGGGGTTGAGATCGTCGTTGATCATCTGAATCCAGTTGTACAGGTCGAGAAAGGTGTAGCTCAGATCGTGCACATAGGACGGGGTGTTCGGCGCGGTATAGAAGCGGATATCCTCGCTGCGGCAGCGCAGGAGCTGACGGGCAAACCAGGCCATGTTGGAGGCAGACATGTTGGTGTCCATATTCTCCGCCAGGATCTGCACCACCTGGGGGATGTTCGGGATGCTGCCGAGCTGCAGGAACTGATCCGCCGCAGCCTTGAGGAAATCGTGCTGGACCTTGATGCGGTCGAGGTCGCCGTTGACATAGCCGCTGCGGAAGCGGCACAGCCACATGCACTGCTCACCGTTCAAGAGCTGATAGCCCGGCTCCAGGTCAATGACCGGCCCGTCCTCGTAGTACATGCGCTGGGGCACATCGTACCAGATGCCGCCCAGGGCGTCCACCGCCTGCTCGAAGGCCTCGAGGCTGATGACCGCGTAGCAGTCCACGTCAAAGCCCGTGAGCTTCTTCACATGCCGCCGCAGCGCCTCACTGCCGTCAGCCCCGCTGTAGACCGCCGTCCAGTACACGCTGTTTAATTTGCGGATGGGCGTGTCCACGTTGATAAGCGTGTCGCGCGGAAGGCTCACGAAGCTTGCGGTGTGCCGTACGGTGTCGAGCTTGCCGACCATGATGGTGTCGGTGTTGCCAGTGCCGTCGTCGCTGCCGGCCAGCAGAATGGTGTAGACCCCGTCCTGCCGCTCGGTCTCAAAGGCGGTGCCCCGGTCCGGTGTCGGCGTGGGCGCGGCGGTGGGGGAGGACGGTGCCTCGGCCGAGGGCTGTGGCGGGTTTACCTCCGTCAGCACCGGGTTCCCTTCCGCGATCTCCGGAGGCTTTTCCCAGAGAAAATATGCTCCCACTGTCGCGGCGACTGCCGCCGCCGCGCTGCCGCCGATGATTGTAATCCGCCGCAGCCATTTCTTCTTGTCCATACTCCCGCCTTTCCGTCCGCCGTGAGCGAGACGTTTTTTGTATTATCACGCGGCCTTGCCGAGCCGTGTTTCCATTCACTCGGGAGTATTTCCCGCACGCCGGGAAATCATACACACGAAAACGAAAAAACTTCAAATTTTCACAAAAGAAGTTTCAAGGCTCCACCTCTTCCTGTTGCTTTTTACCGAAATGACAGCGGCATCCGAAAACGGCATTGACTTTAGCGCCAAAAAGTGCTAAAGTACAGCCATCACCAGAGAGGAGACGCTGTCATGACTGGACGCCGCATTGCATACGCATACAGCTATTATTCCTATTATCGCTTTCGGTAATAGCGGTTTGTGCTGCAAGGAAACGTTTGGTCAGGCTTCGATAACCGACAACGCGCCGCACAGACTGCTGTCTGAGCGGTTTTTTCTTTTGGGGTGATAACGCACTTCCCACGGATGAAAGCAAAAAACGAAAATAAAGGAGATCACGAACATGAAAAAGATCCTCACTCTCGTTCTCGCGCTGACCATGGTCTTTGCGCTGGCGGCTCCCTCTGCCTTCGCCGCCGATTCCTACACCGTCGGCATCTGCCAGCTCGTGCAGCACCCCGCCCTCGACGCTGCTACCCAGGGCTTTAAAGACGCCCTGACCAAGGCCCTCGGCGACAAGGTCAGCTTTGTCGAACAGAACGCCTCCGGCGACTCCGCCACCTGCGCGGTCATCTGCAATCAGTTCGTCTCTGACGAGGTCGACCTGATCATGGCCAACGCCACCCCCGCCCTGCTGGCTGCCCAGGCTGCCACCAACAAGATCCCCGTGCTCGGCACCTCCGTCACCGACTATGCCTCCGCCCTTGACATCGACGACTGGAAGGGCAGCACCGGCACCAACATCTCCGGCACCTCCGACGGCGTCCCCGCCGCCGAGCTTGCCGCCGTTGTCAACGAGCTTTTCCCTGACGTCAAAAATGTCGGCCTGCTCTACTGCTCCGGCGAGCCCAACTCCAAGTTCCAGGCCGATGAGATCCGCCCCGTCCTTGAAGAGATGGGCTATAAGGTCACAGACTTCACCTTTGCTGACTCCAACGATGTCTCCGCCGTCACCAACAACGCCTGCGACGACTGCGACGTTCTCTACATTCCCACCGACAACACCGCCGCCTCCAACGCGGAGCTGATCAACAACGTAGCTCTGTCCAAGAAGGTCCCCATCGTTGCCGGTGAGGAAAACCTCTGCGCCGGCTGCGGCGTGGCGACTCTCTCCATCTCCTACTACGATCTCGGCACCGTCACCGGTGAGATGGCCGCGAAGATCCTCTCCGAGGGCGCCGATGTCTCCACCATGGAGATCGAGTACGCTCCCTTTGCCAAGAAGTTCAACAAAACCAACTGCGACATTCTCGGCATCACCGTTCCCGAAGCCTACGAGGCCATTGCAGAGTAATTTCTAAGCAAAGCCAACCGATTGCAAGTTTAACCCCGGAGGGATTCCGATTCGTTTTTGAGGGAGCTTTGCTTCCTCAAAAACACATTTAGCCGAGCTTGCAGCGAGGCCTCGCGTCGACCAAACGCGGCGTGTCACGCACCGCCGCGTGCGATAAACGCGAGTCCTCGATTGCAAACCCGTTTGCAATCGAATAAAATCTGAGGTGTATTCTGTGACTTTAACAAGCTATTTCGCTTCTCTGAACGTCCTGAAGCTTTTCCGCAACATGCCCGGCGGCGTGTCCCAGGGCATCATCTGGGGCATCATGGCCCTGGGCATCTACATTACCTTCCGTCTGCTGGACGTGGCGGATCTGACGGTGGACGGCTCGTTCACCACCGGCGGTGCCGTGACCGTCATGCTGATCCTCGCGGGCTGGCCCGCGTGGGCGGCGCTGCTGATGGCCATGCTGGCGGGCCTGCTCGCGGGCTTTGTTACGGGAATGCTGCACACCAAGCTCGGCATCCCCGCGATCCTCGCCGGTATCCTGACCCAGTTTTCGCTCTATTCCATCAATCTGCATATTATGGGCATGGCGGCCAACAAGGCCGTCAGCGTGGATAAATACCATCTGCTGCTCTCGTCCCGCAACATCCCCGCCGCGATCCTGACAGGCATCATCATCGCCCTCACGCTGGTCTCCGTGATGTACTGGTACTTCGGCACCGAGCAGGGCTCCGCCATCCGTGCCACCGGCAACAACCCTGCCATGAGCCGCGCCCTCGGCATCAACATCGACAACATGAAGGTGCTGGGCCTGTCGCTCTCCAACGGCATCGTCGCCCTGTCCGGCGGCCTGCTTGCCCAATACCAGGGCTTCGCGGACATCAACATGGGCCGCGGTGCCATCGTCATCGGCCTTGCCGCCGTCATCATCGGCGAGGTGGTGGGCGGCGCGATCCTCGGCAAGCACCTCAACTTCTACGGCACGCTGAGCTTTACGGTCGTGGGCGGCATCGTGTACTATCTCGTCATCGTCATCGTCCTGTGGCTCAAGCTCAACTCCAACGACCTCAAGCTCTTTACCGCCATTGTCGTTGCGCTGTTCCTCGCGGTGCCCTATCTGCGCGGGCAGAAGAAGAGCTCCTTTGCCAAGCTCAAGAGGAAGGGGGCCGGAAGCAATGCTTGATCTGCAGAACATTTCCAAAACCTTCAATCCCGGCACCATCAACGAAAAGAAGGCCCTCAACGGCCTGAACCTGCACTTAAAGCCCGGCGACTTTGTCACCGTCATCGGCGGCAACGGCGCGGGAAAGTCCACCATGCTCAACGCGGTGGCGGGCGTCTGGCCCGTGGACGAGGGGCGCATTATCCTCGACGGCCAGGACATCACCGCCCTGCCGGAGCATAAGCGCGCCCATCTCATCGGCCGCGTCTTCCAGGACCCCATGATGGGCACCGCGCCCAACATGCAGCTCGAGGAGAACCTGGCCCTGGCCGCCCGCCGCGGTCAGAAGCGCGGGCTCAAGTGGGGCGTCACCAATGCCGAGCGAGAGAAATACCACGAGCGCCTGAAAATCCTCGGCCTCGGCCTTGAAGACCGTATGACCTCCAAGGTCGGTCTGCTCTCCGGCGGCCAGCGCCAGGCGGTCACGCTGCTGATGGCGGTGCTGCGCGAGCCCAAGCTCCTGCTGCTCGACGAGCACACCGCAGCCCTCGACCCCGGCACCGCCGCGAAGGTCCTGGAGCTCTCGGATCAGATCGTGCAGGATCACAAGCTCACCACCCTCATGATCACCCACAACATGAAGGACGCCATCCGCCACGGCAACCGTCTCATCATGATGAACGAGGGCCACATCATCCTCGACATCGAGGGGGAGGAAAAGAAGAAGCTCACCAAGCAGCAGCTCATCGACCTCTTTGCCCAGAAGGGTGCAAGCATCGACTCCGACGAGGCGCTGCTGACAAAGTAGACAAAAAGATGTAAGGGGCTGTCTTTCAAGACAGCCCCCATTTTGACGCATTGACAAAGCATCCCCGGCGTGGCAAAATAAGGCGAAATCCAGAGAAAACAAGGGACTGACAACTATGCCGCTCACACCGAAAATGTTTCTGATCGTGTGTCCGCTGCTGTTTCTGGCAGGCTTTGTGGACTCCATCGCCGGGGGCGGGGGACTGATCTCCCTGCCGGCCTATCTGTTTGCGGGGTTGCCGGTCCATACGGCCATCGGCACAAACAAGCTCTCCTCCGCCTGCGGCACCTCGCTCACCACCGCGCGCTTTATCCGCGGCGGGCTCATCCGCTGGAAGCTTGCCCTGCCCGGTATCGCGGCGGCGATGGTGGGCTCCGGGTGCGGGTCGCGCCTGTCGCTGCTGGCGGATGAAAAAATCATCCGCGCCGTGCTGTTCGCGGTGCTGCCGCTGGCGGCCTTCATCGTGCTCAATCCCCGCCTGTTCCCGGAGGGAGAGGCGCTTAAGGTGCGCGTGGACAGACACACCGTCACGGTCTGTATCCTGGCCGCGCTTATCATCGGCTTTTACGACGGCTTTTACGGCCCCGGTACCGGGACCTTCCTGATCATCGCCTTCACCGCCTTTGCAAAGCTGCCCATCAAGGCCGCCAACGCCCACGCCAAGGCGATCAATCTCACCACAAACCTCACCTCGCTCGTCGTCTTCCTGCGCGGAGGCACGGTGCTGGTCCCGCTGGGGCTCGCGGCGGCGGCCTGCAACATGCTCGGAAACTATGTCGGCTCGGGCCTTGCGATGCGAAGCGGCGCAAAAATCACGCGGCCCATCATCCTCGCGGTGCTCGTCCTGCTGCTCATCAAGCTCCTGACAGACTGATACAAAACGAAAACAGCCGCCCGGCTCAGGCCGGGCGGCTGCTGCATACTTATTTCCTCCCGCGGCGCCTGTCGTGACCGCCGAATTCGGGGGAGTGCGTTTTCCGTTTGGATTCATACAGGCTTTCGTCGGCCTGCCGGATGAGATCAAAGAGCTGGTCATGGGTTTCCGGCTTGCCCTCGGCATGGCCGATGCTGAGCACGATCTTCTCGCGCGGGACAGCGGGGACATGGAAGCTGTAGAACTCATGGGCATAGACTTCGCCCTCGGTGCGCAGGACAAGAAACTCGTCTCCGCCGTAGCGGTAGCAGCGGCTTTCCGGAAACAGCTTTTTGATCTGCACGGCGGTCTCCCTGAGAACCTCGTCGCCCGCAATGTGTCCGTAGGTGTCGTTGATCTCCTTGAAATAGTTGATGTCCAGCATGTAGGCTGTGACAGGGCGGTCGAGAATCTTGACCACATCCTCCTCCAGCGCCTTGCGGTTGCGAAGCCCTGTCAGCCCGTCGTGGCGGTTGGCGTGCTCCAACAAATCGCTGTGCTGCTCCTGCGATACAGTCATCTGGGCAAGCCTCGCCTGGGAGCGATAACGCATGATCATGCCCATGATGGACGAAAACACAAGTACGATGTAGTTGAGGATATTCACCCTGTCAGCGCCGTCTATCACAAAGAGGATGACATACAGATCCGTGTACACCGCAAGCGTCAGCACAATGCTGACCCAGGGCCGCAGAGAGATGAAGCAGACGATCAGCAGCTCAACGGCGAAGAAGGTGAAAAGCTGGTCGCCCCGGATGTAGTGCAGATTGGATACCCAGACAGCCCAGGCGGAAAGCGCAAGACAATACATGACCTTGAAAAAGATCACGGTATTGTGCGGGACCTGTTCGCTTTTCAGGATGAGGCCCGAGAAAAACCTGCCGCATACACAAAGCCCAACACATATCGCAACACGATTGAGACTGACATGTGCGTCGTGACCCAGCTCAGGGGTTATGTACAGAAAGACGGGGATGGTGAGGAATTCAAAAAGTCCGATGACGAGAGACAGGTGATAGATATTTTTGATACTGTCGATGTCAACGATCCGCTCAACTTTTTCGTCAAGTTTCGGGAACAGATAATCTTTTATAGCGCTCAAAATGGCCCTTCCTTTATACATGCAACAATCCAAAACAATTCAAACGTTCTCGAATTATAGCACAATTTCTCGGCATTTCAAGGCTAATTTTCTGAAAACCTTCCGGGCTGTTGCGTGATGTGCCAAATTGGCACAATTATTTTTATCTTTATTTCAGAAAAACCTGTTCTGAAATCACCGCCTCGCGGATGTACGGCTTCATGGAGTCGTCGATGCGCAGACTCACGTTGTCCTCGAGCGAGATCGCCTCTGCGCTGCGGATATACACCATCGGGACCTCGTGGGGATAGACGCCGCGTTTTGACGGCTGCTCATCCAGGCAGTCCGGCACCAGGGAGCCCTGCTGCTTCCACAGGAAGGAAGAATCCCGGATGCTGACGTTTCGGATCGGGCAGGCGTCCTCGCCCGCGATCATGATGGCTCCTTCGCAGACAAAGTGCAGGTTATCCAGAAAGACTGACTCGATCACTCCCGGCAGCCTCTCGACCCCGGCTCTGGGCGTGGCCGACAGAAAGAGCGCGTCGCCCTTGCCCCACCACACGACGACCTCCGAATCCTGCCTGACCCGGTCCCGGTAGCGGCGGGTATTGCCTGAGATATGGTGGATCATGATGTCGTGAACCCGTCCCCCGTCCCTCGACCAGATACCGATACCGCGGGTGCAGTCGGAGAGGATGCAGTCGCTCATGGTGACATGGTGGATGTCGCCCCAGGTCTCGGTCCCGATTTTGAGCGCCGAGGAGTGGGAGCGAAGAATGCAGTTTGAAATGAGGATGTTGCAGCAGGGGCCGTATTTTTTCGTCATGGGGGCGGTAGTCTTGACCACGATGGCGTCGTCGGCGCAGCGGATGACGCAGCCGCGAATGATCACGTTCTGACAGCAGTCCGGGTCGATCCCGTCGTTGTTCGGACCGCGCTCGTTGTTTTCGATGCGGATGCCGTCGATCAGCACGTTCCGGCAGCCCGCCATGTGCAGGGTCCAGAAGGCGGCGTCGCGGAAGGTCACGTCCTTCACGGTGAGGTTTTGCACATCTTCCAGAAAGCTCATGCGCGGGCGGTAGCCCCGCACCTTCAAGGGGCTTTCGTGGCTGCCGCCGTCATCGTCGTCCTCGTAGAAGACCTCCCGCCCGCGGCCGTCGATACAGCCAAAGCCAGAGATGGTCACATTCTCCGCGTGCCGCGCCAGGAGGAAGCAGCCGCCCTCCCAGCCGGTGTCCCGGTTGTCATCCTCAAAACTGCCCATGAGGTCGGGCATGTCCGCCGGGTCAAGGCTGGAGATGAGCTCCGCGCCGGGTTCAAGATGCAGCTCCACGTTGGATTTGAGCAGGATCGTGCCGGAGAGAAACTTCCCGGCGGGTACGGTCACCCTGCCGCCGCCGGCAGCGGTACAGGCGTCAATGGCATTCTGGATGGCGGCGGTGTTGAGCGTTTTGCCGTCTCCCACGGCACCGAAGTCGGTTATGGTAAAGGTCATGATGCAAGCACTTCCTTTTGGCTTTTGTAGTTTCATTTTAGCAAGAATCAGATGACTGTTCAAGCGGGAAAAAACCATTTCAATCAACATGGACAGTTACATTTCCGCAGATGATATAAGCACAGCGACAATAGCGTAAAATTCAGCCGGAGCGGATTATGCGTGATTGTTCTATGGCGGTGCTGCCTTTGCATAACAAAAGACCTCCTGCAAATACTATCGGTGACAACAGATAGAAATGCAGGAGGATTTTTGTATATGAAAGCAACCGGAATCGTGCGGCGCATCGACGATCTGGGCCGCGTGGTGATCCCCAAGGAGATCCGCCGCACCATGCGCATCCGCGAGGGTGACCCGTCACAGACGACATTGGAAGCTTGGCAAAAATTCAGCTTTTCTATGTTGGATTTGGCTAAACGCATGGGGCTGGAATAGTACATATTGACGGAATTTGACAGGTTTACCATGCACATCCGCGAGGGGTCAAAAAACTTGCACAAAGAGCTTCAAAGCCTTGACAGCGCTTGCTTTTTGCCCGCAGGATCTCCTTCAACGTTTTCTGTAACGCCAGCTCGCATACCGGAAAACCTGTGCAAAATTACCAGAAAAATCCCCCGGGAAGGGCTTGAAACAACCCTCTCGGGGGATAACCTTTGTCGGCCGCCCGACACGAAAGGATCACACTAAGCTTGCATCACGTGGCGAACCATCTTTCCACATCCTCCGTCATCCCGATCGGCAGGAGACGAATATTGGAATGGCACGCCTCCACGGTCTACTCCCACTCCCTCCATCCAGAGACGTTCAGCCATTCGGAGACTGGTGTTTTGCTGTCCCCGACGCATTGGTTGAAGGATATATTATTTCGCTTGTAAAGCGTGTTTTGCTCACGCCTCTGTTTTTGAATCAAGTCTTTAATCCGGCTCAATGCCTTAGCTCTCGAAAAATGTCCTGTTTCATCCATCGCTTCATAGCAGCACAGGACCATATCATGAAATGCATCCTCATTTGTCTCATCTGATAGGAGAGAGCGTACAAATGCTCGGATTGCATATGGCAATGCTTCTATTTCTGCTTCGAACTTGCTTGACTCTTTGGCTTGGATACGGGAGGGTTTTCACTGTAATCCCCCTGCCAAAAGGCGAGATCTTCACTAAACTTTACTTCGTACCTGGCTGGCAATGAAATTTTGTGTCTTTTGAGATGCTCTACAGCAGACGGGAATCGTTTTGAACCGTTCTTAGGAAATCTGACAGCGTTTTCGGAATCACTCTCGAAGAAGCAAAGGTGTCGGGCGTCATCGGTAAACCTTATTTCGACTGCCTTTCCACTTAGTACCTCTGCGAATTTCCCGTTCAAAACCAGCCTGCCATCTGCGTATATATTCACGCGAAGGCTGCTGATTTGTCTTTCGGGAGGAACCGCAATAAATGTGAACTGCTCCAATGATAAAAACTTGCCTGTTGCCATTTTTCTGGCCTCCTTATATTGATTTGCACATTGTGCAAGGCCAGTATATATGGCAACAATAATGCAAGTAAATAATGACAGGCCGGGAATTGACCCGGTCTGTCATCGTTTGTTTGAACTATTATGCAGTTGTTGGAATTTCGATAGAGATGGCTAATTGTCCACCTAACGCTTTTGCAATTCGGTCGAGCGTTGCGACAGAAGGATTCGCAATACCCCGCTCTATTTTAGAAATATCGGACTGATCAATCCCGGACAGTTCCGCCAATTGCTTTTGAGAAATCCCTGCAATAGCACGAGCTGCGGCAACGGCATGTGCAGATGCTTGATGAACGATCGGTTTTTCATGGCGAACAGTTTCTCCGTCTTCATAGATCGTTTCTGTCTCGATATCGAGCTCATCGCTCCAAACAATGCCGTATACCCCCATCATCTTTCCAGACAAGAACAAGGATCTATCCTCCAATTGCTTTAACTGGGGATACTTAGAAAACAGTACGCGCATATCATATCGTTTGACAATTCCATCCTGGAAGCTTACTTCCAAAGAAGTGCCTTCCAAAAGTTTTAAATCTATCGCTTTATGAAACATCGCCAGCACCTCCTTTCGTCATCCGGCAATGGTTTAATTAAGCGGAGGCAGTTTTTTATAAGTTTCAGTTTCCCACATTTCCAGAAGTTCATTCTGATACTTCAAAATAAACTCTTTTACCAAACTTTTTGCCTTTGGCGGAAATTCCCCTTCCATGATCTCTCCTGTTTCAATCAAGAATGGCGCATCAAAGTCCTGTGTGATAGCATGAATATGCGGAGGATTGTGTTCTTTGTTGCGCAAATACATAACAATGATTATTCCGTAAAAATAACTAATTGTGGGCATATGGTCGCTCCTCTCTGATGATCTACCATCAGTATAGGGGATAAATCCCCTAATGTCAATACTTTGCTTCTGTTTCAACAAATAATGGGCAGCCATTGATATCGATAGTGGACAAAGCAGGAAAATCATATTGTCCCCTTGATAGTTTCTTCAACAAGGTTCTATTACGTTTTGCAATTGCAGAGTGTTGTGATACAATAAATAACAAGAGATTAGACAAAGGGGTGATTCTATGTCTTTCGAAAAAGGCGGAAGAGCGGATAAGCAAGGAAACGTTTATGAGAATAGATGTCTAGCTCGGATATTGATTCGTCTTGTCGCTGAGGAGATTACCTCTGTCGTAGTCGAGCCAGTCGAAGAAAACTCTGATATTTGTGAGTTCTATACCGTTGCAAAGGACGGAAGAAAAACATACTACCAGTGCAAAGGCAGCAACGGAATGAACGATCATTGTCGGCCCAGTGATTTGCAGGGATATAATGTTTTCTCGAGAGTACAATCACTATTAAGAAGCGATCCAGATTGCAAATTCTGTTTCATTTCTCCCCTTTATTACGGCGGATTAGAGGATTTATGTGTTAGAGCAAAAACATATTCTTCGGCCGAAAGTTTTATCAAAAATGCCTTGACCAACAAAGAATTGCGAGCTGCTTTCAAAGACTGTGAAAAACATTTTAATTTAAGGCGAGACGATGTCGATCAACTAAACGAACTTATTAACACTTTATCTAGGTGTGAATTTCTTGTTCGTCCAAATAATTCCGAGACGATTCAAGATCTTGAGCAACTAGTTAGTATATACTTCTTCGGCATAGCGGAGACCTCTCGCGTTCTCTTGGAAAACTATGTGAACGATAAGGCTTTATATGGAAAAGAAATAACAGTTTCAGATGTTGTTAAGTATCTCCGCGAGAATGGAGTATCCCCTCGAGTTCGTATGGGCGATACCCGCATTGTTCCCGTTATCCATCGACTTAACAAGCGTTTTGTTGATTCCTATGATCCTATCCAAGGAAGCTTGTTTCATAGAGAAAGCACCGAAAGATTAATTCATGAAATAGATGCGGGCAAGTCAGTTGTTCTGCACGGGAAAGCTGGTGTAGGAAAAAGTGGATGTGTTCGCGAACTTATAAACTATTTGGAGAGCAATCATATTGATTATCTGGCCATTCAGCTGGACAAGCACATCCCTCATGATTTCGCAGATAAATATGGTGAGTCACTTGGATTACCGGGATCCCCAGTTAGCTGTTTGTCCGCCATATCAGGATCAAAGCCATGTGTCCTTATACTTGACCAGTTAGATGCTCTTCGATGGACAGCCATGCACTCGTCTTCAGCTCTTGATATATGTAAAGAAATGATTGAGCAAGCGCGTGCGATCAACAAACACGCCAGCGGGCACATTTCGGTCGTCTTTTCTGTCAGAACTTTTGATTATGAGAATGACGCCGGTATTCAATCACTATTTAGCGAAGAAGAACAAGAAGAAAGAGAATCTTCCTGGTCCGAAATAAATGTTGGAAGCCTCACAGATGATGAGGTTAAGCAAATTGTCGGAGATGAGTATGACAAGCTTACTGGAAGAGTAAAAGAACTTATACGTGTTCCATCATCCCTGTATGTATGGCTAAAGCTTGATTCAAAGAGGCGGACGAATCAGATCGCATCCTCACAAGAGATGGTCCGTTCATGGTGGTCTCAGATACAGGATAATTATGCCGCTGCGGGGCACAATGGAGACTCTCTTGCAAGTTGTATTGATGAATTCGTTGCAGCAATCAGCAATTCAGCCTCTTTTTCGCTCCCTTATGCAATGTTTCCTAAATATACACATGAGATAGATTTTTTGGCTTCCTGTGGAGTTTTGCGACCGGAGAATAATACCGTTTCTTTTGTTCATCAGAGCTTTTTGGATTCATTTTTGCTTGCGAATGACCTGAACGCCATTTTCACCGGCAGGCAGGATCTGCTTTCCTTGGCTTTATCTTGGGGCACTCAAATGCCGATGTTTCGATATAGACTTTCGGCTCTTTTTCAAAACATTGCTGAAACGAATCAAGCCCTGTTTTCAAAGCAAGCAAAAGACCTGTTGGGGTCCGACCAGATCCATTATTATTTCAAGGCAGCAGTGTTTGAGACTATTGGCCAACTATTAACACCAGTATTTGCAACCTATAAGCTCCTAGATGAATTCTTTGAAACCGCTGACTGGCACAACTTTATCTTACAGACTGTCTATGAACGCCATCCGGTATTTATTGAACATTTGGCAAAGAAGCCTGGCTTCGACTGGTTAAGCGAAGAAGGATTCCCGCTTCTGGTTTCGATGAGGTACTATTCCCCGGGCTTTGTTGCCTCAATATTACGAAAGATGATGGAAACCGGCGAGGCAAGTCCCGAAAAAGCGATAACAGTTCTTGGCACAGAGATCGACAGAGAAAGCGAGGAGCTTTTTGCTCTTCGCATGGAAATATACGATAGTGACAGTTCTTTTCTCTCGGGTATTCACTTTGTCAATTTGGAGCGAACTCAGCCGGACCATATCATTCAGGTGTTGAACCGCGTTCTCGGTAATGCAGATACATATGGAGCGCAGCATGTCTATATAGATGATAAAGACCGCCCTAAATTCTGCGAGGAAAACTATATCAGTATTATTCGCTCGTTGTTTGATCTCCTGTGCAACAGCGCAAAAGACACGCCGCTGTCACTTCATCCCGGGATTGATTTCAAGGGAAGATACTGGCTTCCTCGACAGCATGAAACAAGTATAGCTAGAGAGACGGTTGAGCTTGTAAAAACATCTCTCGGAATTCTGGCTCGAAATAACCCGGAGGAAGCCCTGGCTTACATTGAGAAAGCCGGGAGTTTTCGGAATGGGATTTCAAACGAATTGGCATTGTCAACGTTGCTTGCACTCCCCACCGATTACAGCGACTCTGCCATAGAATGGCTTCTAACCGATTTTGATAATCATATTCTTGACTGCATCAGCAATGAGTATGACTATCTTGCGACATGCAAGGACGTGTTGAAAAAACATTCCACCTCTTGTTCCGATGAATTATTTGCGCGATTGGAAGAAAGAATCTGCACCTGGAAGGGGGATCGAGAGAGGTTCATAAGTAGCTACAAATACAGAATTGAACTTAATCGGACAAAAGAGCAAGAACCTGTTTTCTGGCCTGCATGGGGACACTTACAGAAAGCGCTGCTCCCGTTTCTCGATTCGACGCGTACAACTCAAAAGGCAAAAGAACTCCGTGCGGTGCTGAACAGAAATGAATGGGTGCGTTCAGATAGCTACCACGCTGGGATCCTATCTGGCCCCGCAAGATCTGTCGTATCGACGATACATAAGAATGCGGCACGATTAAGCGACAATACCTGGCTGGAAATCATCAATTCCCATGTTGACGAACAGCATTCCAGGATGCGCGAAAAAGATGACGGAGACTATTATTACGAGTCAACGCATTGGGCGTTTTCCCAAGACCTGGGATCCTGTGTGAAAAGCAATCCAACGCGCTACGCCAAGCTACTGCTCAAATTTCCTCAAAAGTGTTTTCCGGGCTATTATTCGGCTGTTCTTTACGGCTTGAACAATTCGGAGACAAACAGAATTGATTTTACTCTTCTCTGTGATGTAATTCGCCATTGCACGAGCATTGATTCTGACGGTGTTCCAACAGCAATCGCCCGAATTGTTTCCGAACGTCAGGATGAGGATTGGCCTGAAGACATCCTGTCCTATTTGGCCCAAACAGCTACAGGGCCATTGAAACCAGTCGGCAACGAAAGAATCTTTTCTTCACGTGAAGATGACCCATTCCTGTCACCAGATGACATGGCAACAGCTGTGCTCAATTGTCCCCGAGGGGCTGCCGTCGATACGGTTGGAGATATTCTCATAAGCCATCCGGATTTAACTGAGACTTTTGCACCCTTAATGGAAACACTTGCCCAGGACGAAAGCGATGTGATCCGTTTTGCCTTAGTAAAGTGTGCCGCTGCATATTATGAGCCAAACCCCTCTTTTTCCAAGCAAATCTTTGACACCGTAATCGAGAAAGACCTTCTTGCGATGTGCGCCAGGCATTCCTTCTGGCTTATGAGAAAAGATTTGCATACCTTGGAAGAACAGTACTTCCCATACCTTAAAGTGGCATGTGATTCTCCAAATCCGAAACTGGTCGTGCGCGCAGCTCAGATGGTTTGCATTACAGCGATTCTTACATCAAGTAGGCAAGTGATAGATTATCTATATTCTCATTCTTGGTCTAAAGAAACCATGGATAAGATATGTCTAGAAGCAACATATGCATTTGAAAATGACGAATATCGTACAATCAGTCAGGCAATCCTCGAACACTTTCTTGAGACCGATGCGGCCAGCCTTCATAGTATAAACCGGCTGTTCCATGATAAACGACTTGATTTGCGGCGCGATGAAGGTTTTATTTCTCTTATTTTGAAAAAGCGCGCTGATATCGACACTACAAATGCCTTTATTGATTTCATTAAAACACAGAACGGCGAGTTGTCCGCTTTTGCCGAAATCATAAAAACAGCTGTCGAAAGTGTTGCTGAAGGAACGAGGGCTTGGCAGAGATATCGTATTGAAGATGGCCTTGTCCATGCTGTTATTCGGTTAATTGATTCAGCTAATGGGGATAATGCGCTAACAGAATGCTGTCTAGATATTTTAGATGAGATTTATCGGAAGCGGGTTTTAACAGACTCGGCGATCTCTAAGCTGCTTGAAGGGGTAGAATAATACATTTAGATGGTTGATAGGAATGCTGTTGGTTGTGGCGAAGGAATTTGATACTGGAGGATAACAAGGTAAATAACTAAAGCAATATAAGCTCAACACGCATCCAACATAAGTCTAAGTGCTGGGTGCGTGTTGAGTTTTCATTGCTCGTATACTGTGGTACTACCTTATTCTGCCTGCAATACCATAAAGGTCCAAAATGTCGACCCGCAGCAATGACATTGGAAATATGGCAATTATTCAGCCTTTCCATGTTGGATTTAGCTGAAAGGACGGAGACGGATTAGCACATAATGACGGAATGCGACACGTCTTCCATGCACATCTGCAAGGGGTGTTCAAAACTGCGCAGCAAGAAGACCTCCGAAGAATGTCTTCCTTAAAAAGAAGAATATCGAACAGCTCGACATTCTTCTTTTTACATTTGACTTTCTTCTTTTTGTTGGTTATACTATATGCGAACCTTATGAAAAGGAGAATGCTTATGCCGGATAGAATCCTCGTAAAAGATGCAGCGGCACAATGGGGCTTGACAGAGCGGCGTGTTGCAAGTATGTGCAAGGATGGCCGGATCCCCGGCGCATACAAAGAAGGCGGAACATGGTATATCCCGGCTGATGCGGAAAAGCCCGTTGATGGGCGTGTGCGCACCGGCGCCTACAAGAAAGCGTCGAGCAAAATAAAGCTGCCTCTCCCGGTTGGCATTTCCGACTACCGGGTCGCGTCAACGGAATACTACTATGTGGACAAGACCCTGATGATCAAGGACTTCCTGGATGAGCGGCCGCAGGTGGCACTGTTTACCCGCCCTCGGCGCTTTGGCAAAACCCTGAACATGGACATGCTGCGAACCTTCTTTGAGAAAACAGACGAGGATACCTCTGTCTATTTCCGGGATAAGGCGATCTGGAAGCAGGGAGAGAAATATCGGGCCTATCAGGGGAAATACCCCGTGATCTTCCTCAGCTTCAAGGATGTCAAATGTGAGACATGGCAGGAAACGCTCCAGAAGTTGGCCGAGATCATCGGCAGCGAATTTGCCCGGCATACAGAGTTGCTCACAACGGAAGCTTGCAACGATGTGGACAAGGCAACCTTCCGCCGCATTATGGAGCGGGCAGCAAGCGATGTGGAACTCTCCAGCGCCTTGCTGACCTTGACCAGAATGCTCCATGAGCATCATAAGATCGCACCTATTATCATCATTGATGAATATGACACCCCGATCCAGCAGGGACACACCCGTGATTTTTACGATCAGGTCATCCTGTTTATGCGAAATCTCTTCTCCGGCGGCCTGAAGGACAACAGCCATCTGACCTTTGGCTTCCTCACTGGGATTCTTCGTGTGGCCAAGGAGAGCATTTTCAGCGGGCTGAACAATCTTTCAGTGTATTCCATTATGGATAACAACTTCAGCCAGTATTTCGGCTTTACCCACGACGAGGTAAAGCATATGGCTGCCTACTATGGTGCGGGCGGTAACTACAGCGAGCTGTGCGAGTGGTATGACGGCTATCGCTTTGGAGAGAGCGACATCTTCAATCCCTGGTCGGTGATCAACTACTTTCAGCGAAAGTGTAAGCTGCAAGCTTACTGGGTATCCACCAGCTCCAACGATGTTATTGGCGAGGTGCTGGCCGTGACATCACCCGATCTTTACGAAGAACTGTATGCTCTCTTGCGGGGAGAAACAATCACCACCTATATCGACACCGGAGTCGTATACCCGCAGATCGGCAGCGATCCTTCCTCCGTCTATAGCTTTCTGCTGGTCACCGGGTATTTGAAGTTGGTCAATGTCGTGCCGCCGCTGGGAGAGGGCGCACTGTGTGAGGTTGCTTTACCCAATCAGGAAATTGCTTTCGTTTATAAGAAAGAGATCCTGGATAAGCTCAGCGTGTTTATTCCGCAGTCTATGTCCATCGCCATCCAGAAGGCGATCTATTCCGGCAATGCTGATTCTCTGCAAAAACAAATGCGGCAGCTTTTGCTGCAATCGGTCAGCTCTTTCGATACCTCTCACGAGGTTTTTTATCATGGACTGCTGCTCGGTCTTTGCGCCATGATGGATAACCGCTACTATATCAGTTCGAACCGGGAATCCGGCGAGGGACGCTTTGATATCCAGCTTATGCCGAAAACAAACAATCTGCCCGGCATCCTGATCGAAGTGAAATGGATGAAGAATGCCAGTCAGCAGGATCTTGCAGCACTTGCGCAAAGCGCGATCCGGCAAATCAACGAAAAGCACTACGAGACCGAGCTGCGTACTCACGGTGTGAAGCAAATCCTCAAATACGGAGCTGCCTTCAGCGGCAAAAACGTTGAGATTTGCATGGAGTAAAACGGGAGGATCAGAAAATGACAGAGCTGGAAATCATGCAGCACGCCAAGGACTATTTGGACAAGCTGGCAAAGGGCATCGACCCGCTGACGGGTCGAGAGGTGCCGGAGGATGATGTCATCAACAATGTCCGCATCTCCCGCTGCTTATTCTATGTGTCGGATATACTGCGGCAGGTGATCGAAAACGGCGGCGTGATCGGCACTCCCACGAAGAAGAGAGCTCTTGTCCCTTATGCCCTGCCCTATGGGGAACGCAGCCGCTACACATTTGGCGAGTGGCCGCTCAGTGCAAGCCAGGTAGCCCAGCGGCTCAATGAGCTGGTGGATCTAAGCGCCATGCAGAAGCTGAAAACCACCAGCATTACCAAGTTTCTGCTGCAATCCGGGTTGCTGTTCGAGGAAGAAGCCCCAAGCGGCAACAAGAACAAGCGACCGACAGAAGCCGGCTGGAAGCTGGGCATTTCTACGCAGCAGCGCAGCGGGCAAAACGGAGATTATACCGCCGTGGTCTATGATCAGCAGGCCCAGCAGTTCATTTTGGACAATCTGGACGCAATCATCGCGATCAACGCGACTCCGCTGCATGAAAACCAGGGTAAGCCCTGGGAACCGGAAGAGGACGCGTATCTGCGGCAGGCTGTTCAGGCGGGCGAGGACGTCAAGGACATGTCCGCCGAGCTCAAGCGCACCCGGGCGGCCGTCCGCGCGAGGCTGAAAAAGCTAGGGCTGACGCAGGAAGGAGGAAAAGCATGAAGAAAGAAAACGGAGCAACTTTGTCGTCTGAAGAAAGCAGTAACTTTTTCCGTCTGTTCTTCCCCTTGCTGCAAGCGGTCAATTACAACTATGAGATTAGTGACACGTTGGAGGAACAACTTCGCGCGGGACGCCCCAGTATGAGGGATCTCAAGGAAGTAGCAACTGCCTTGTGGGAAGATACGGGTATCTTGGACGAATACATAAAAGCAGTTTCAGAGCAATGCGGGCTGCCAGAAGAGGATCGCCTGGTTCTGGAGAGTTGGAAGCATCCGGTCAGCGCGACGTTTGTCTTGGAGCGGCACCTCTCCAAAGGATCGATTTTTATCAACCCCGAAACCGGAAAGGTCTATTTAGTCAAAGGACTTACACAAAAATGGAGCGAGATGTTTCCCTGGGCGAAACCGCCTATTGTTCTGGAAGCAACACTCATTCCGTTCTGCGGCTGCATCATATCGGACGGCCTTGTAGCACCGCTTCGGGTCTCCCTGGGGCCCGGATACAAGGAGAGTTTTAAGCAACTATATCTCGAAGCCAAGCAAAGCGGGAAAATCATAACAAATCTTGATAAAGAGCCATGAATCAAGTCGCTATTCTTTCCGGATCCACATACCAACTGCTAGAAATAATACCCGGACTGGACGATGCGAGCTATGTCCTCTGCGAAAGCGAGAATGGCGACCGCTTCGTTTGCCCGCTGAACCGTTGGGAGAATGCAGCTCCCGCCCCAGCGACAAAGGTTCATGCAAAAAGCTCATCGCAGGACAAAATCGCACTTTTTTTGGAGCTGTTTCATGGGCGTGAGGATGTGTACGCCAAGCGCTGGTACAATTTTAAAACACAAAAATCCGGGTACTCTCCCGCCTGCCGGAATGAGTGGGCGCGTGGAATCTGCGACAAGAGAAAACACCGCTGTGCCGACTGCCCCAACCGGGAATTCATCTCTCTGTCTCCCGAGATCGTCCGCGCTCACCTGATCGGGAGGGACGAATTCTGCCGTGATGTGGTTGGCGTCTACCCGCTGCTGCCGGACGACACGACCCGGCTCCTGTGCGCCGATTTTGACGACGGCGGTTGGCAGGAGGATGTTCGCGCCTTTTGTGATGTCGCCAGAAACTGCGGACTGACGCCGGCCGTGGAACGCTCCCGCTCCGGTGAAGGCGCGCATGTCTGGTTTTTCTTTGAAGCTCCGGTTCCCGCCGCAGACGCACGCAAGCTGGGCAGCCTGCTGTTGACCGGCGCTATGGCGAAGCGCCATGAGCTGAGCTTCCGCTCCTACGACCGCCTGTTTCCCAGTCAGGACACCATGCCGAAAGGCGGCTTTGGAAATCTGATCGCCCTGCCGTTTCAAGGGCAGGCGCAGAAAAACGGCAACAGCCTGTTTGTGGATGAGCACTTCGTGCCCTATCCGGATCAATGGGCCTATCTCTCCGCCCTGCCGCGGATTACCGAGGCGGAACTGGAAAAAGCCCTGTCCTCCTTCCGCGGCGCAGCGGATACCGGCACGCTGGCGGACAGCAAAGAAAAGCCCTGGGAAAGAGGTTCGAGGCAGGAAAAGGCGCTGACAAAGCTGGATTTCCCGCTGACGGTCACTTTGACGTTGGCAGACAGGCTCTATGTGGAGAAGGCAGGTATATCTCAACATGCGCTCAACCGCATCAAGCGATTGGCAGCTTTCCGTAACCCCGACTTCTACAAGTCGCAGGCCATGCGCCTTCCAATCTATGACAAGCCCCGCGTCATCGACTGCGGGGAAGAAACGGACGACTATCTTATTCTGCCCCGCGGCTGCCTGATGATGGTTTGCGAGCTGTTGGACGAGATTGGTGTCCCCTATACCTGCTCCGACCTGCGCAATAGCGGTAGGAAGATCACCGTCCAGTTCAATGGAACACTGCGGCCGGAACAGGCGCCCGCAGCAGAAGCTTTGCTTGCCCATGACATGGGTGTACTCTCCGCGACGACAGCCTTCGGCAAAACAGTGATCGGGGCCTATCTGATCGGCGAGCGCAAAACCAATACGCTGATCCTTGTCCACTCCACCGCACTGCTAGCCCAGTGGAAGCAGGCTTTGGAGCGTTTTTTGCCCATTGACGAAACACTGCCGGAGGAACCGAAAAAACGTGGTCGAAAAAAGAAACGCCAGCTGATCGGTCAGCTGGGCGGCGGTAAGAACAGCTTGAGTGGGATTGTGGATATCGCCATTATTCAATCTCTGTTTGAAGGCGAGGATAAACATGTTAAGGAGCTGGTGGCGAACTACGGTATGGTGATTTGCGACGAGTGCCACCATGTGGCGGCGTTCAGCTTTGAAAAGGTTCTGAAGGCGACCCATGCACGATATGTCTATGGCCTCTCTGCGACTCCCACGCGGCAGGACGGACATCACCCCGTCATATTTATGCAATGCGGGCCGGTGCGCTATCTGGTTGATGCCAAAGAGCAGGCCAAGAAGCGCAGCTTTTCGCACTTTCTGATCCCCAGACTAACAAAGACGCGACTGCCGGATACGCAGCGTGTTCAGGATGTGTACACAGCCATTGTCAAAAGCGAACTGCGAAATACGCAGATCATTCGTGATACCATCTCGGCGGTCAGGAACGAGCGGACGCCGATTGTTTTGACAGAGCGGAGAGACCACGCGGAAGCACTGTATGCCGCGCTTCAAAACAGCGCTGAGAATGTTTTTCTTCTTCTGGGCAGTGACTCTGCCAAGGAGAAACGGGAGAAACTGGACGCCCTTCGCGCAGTGCCGGAAGGAGAACCTCTCCTGATCATCGCAACCGGGAAATATATCGGAGAGGGCTTTGATGAACCGCGGCTGGACACGCTCTTTCTCGCCATGCCCTTTTCCTGGAAGGGGACGCTGGCGCAGTATGTCGGTCGCCTGCATCGGAACTATGAAGGAAAGCGAGAGGTTCGTGTCTACGACTATGTGGATGTCCATGTCCCGATGCTGGAGCGGATGTACCAGCGAAGGCTCAAGGGCTATGCCGAGCTCGGCTATCAGACGCTGTCCGACGATGCAGAGAGTACTCCGGGCCTGATCTATACGGGGAAAACCTACGGAGACGCGTTTGGGATGGATGTTCTCGCTGCGAGCCGGGAGCTTGTTATCTCAGCACCCACACTGGCGAGGTCACGGATCCAGGCTGTGCTTGGCAAGAGACTCGAAAACGTCAAGCTCCGGGTCATCACGCGCAGTGTGGAAGGATATTCTGTCGAGCAGCAGGCGAGGGTACTGGCTGCAATCAAGCTTTTGGAAGAGGCCGATGTTGAGATCGTTATGCAGCCGAAGCTCACGCAGCGATACGCTGTGATAGATGGCACGATTGTCTGGTACGGCGATATTAACTTCCTGTCCGCTGCAAAACCAGAGGACACTGCCATCCGTCTCGAAAGCCCGGAGCTGGCCGGAGAGTTGCTGGATTTGGAGACTGGCGATGAATAGGGGGACTTTTCCTGCGCTACCAGATAGATCCAGAATCAAGACCTGTCACAGACAACATTGGAAAACTGGCAGAAATTCAGCTTTTCTATGTTGGATTTGGCCAAAAGGATGGGGCTCGAATAGTACATATTGACGGAAATTGCCAGTTCAACCATGCATATCCGCGAGGGGGGTGAAACAGCAAAAATTGGGAAAATATAGAAGGAGGACGCACAATGCGGAGACTGATTTGCTGTGATTATCATGAAGATTCCGAGAGCGTGGAGCTGCGCTACACAGACGGAACACTGATCGACATCGACTGCCTTGGCGTCGAAGATGAAGTCGCCCGGAACAGCGCTGAACGGTCCGAGCTGACCTGGCTGCTGCATTACGACTCGGTGGGCTACGCCGATCTGGTGCTCAACGGCTGTATCCGGTATTATCTGGACAAGGTCACGACCTGCCGCCCGATGGAGGAACATAACTGAAGAAGGGGCTGTCTCAAAAGGCAGCCTGGAAAAAAAGAGTAAAATAACGGCAGCCGTCCCTTGAAAGAGGGGCGGCTGTCGGCTTAATATTAGGTCGTGAAGCACAATAAAAAGCAGGTAGATTATACCCTGTATGAGGCAGGGCGTCAACTGAAACTACCTATGGAAACAGAAATATATATAGCAGCAGACGATCCGGTGAGATTGGTAAGCGCCGTAGTGGAAAGACTAACTATTAAAAGTCAAGCCCCAAAGTGGGATTGGATGTGAATTGGTGAATAGCGAAAAAAGGGTATAACAAACCGAGCGTCCAGAAGGGCGCTCTGAAAGAAAAGCACAAGGAAAGGTTAAGCGGGCTGAAAGGCCTTGCCAGATGTTTGTAAGGCAAAGATCAGACGCACGAGCTTCTTGGCTGCGTGAGAGATAGCGACGTTGTAATGCTTGCCCTCGGCTCGCTTCTTGGCGAGATAAGCCTTGAAGGACGGTTCCCACATGCAGACATATTTAGTGGCATTGAAAAGAGCGTAGCGCAGGTAGCGCGAACCACGTTTCTCCATGTGAGCATAAGAACCTGTAGCCTTTAGCTTTCCAGACTCGTAAGTAGACGGTGAGAGGCCCGCATAGGCCAGGAGTTTGTCCGGCGAATCAAAGCGCGAGAAATCGCCGATCTCGGCCAGGATCATAGCACCCGTGCGGTATTTGATGCCAGGGATAGTAAGGATCGGCGGGGCCATTTCATCTACAATGGCCTTGATGGCAGCTTCGATCTCGTCAATCTCCTTGTCAAGCTCACGGATCAAGCGGATGGTGTGCTGAAGCTCAAGAGACTTGGCGGGCATGGCGGAACCAATGGAGCGCCTGGCAGCCTCACGGATCTCAACAGCCTTGTCCCGATCATAGCGGCCTCTTGAGGCGTCGGAGAGGATGGTCTTGAAGTGTGTTAGATGGGCGTCGGCGATCTGCTTTGCCCCGGGAAACTCACTAAGCATGGCGTAGACAGACACCATGTGAAGCGTCGGCACCAGCGTTTCCAGCTCGGGGAACAGGATGTTGACCAGGCGGGAAACGGATTGCTTGAGTCTGGCTCTGTCTTGAACCTTGTCGAATCTGTATCTTGTGAGTGACTTTAGCTCTTCGTTGTGGTATGCTGTGTCTGTGTAGGACTTGAGGTCCACATCAGACATGAGCATAGATGCAATCGTCCGCGCGTCGATCCGGTCGGTCTTAGTTTGAGTTTGACGAAGGCTGAGGCTTTTTCGATACAGATTTGTGTGCAGAGGGTTAATGACGTAGGTGGCCAGACCTTTGTCAAGAAGAAACCCAAGGATGTTGTAGCTGTAGTGTCCGGTAGCCTCAAGCCCTACTTTTATGTTGTCTGTAGGGCGGGCACAGGAACGGATACGCTGCAGCAAGGTCTCGAAGCCTTCCCGGTTGTTGGCAACGGTGAACACATCGGCCAGAACCTCTCCGTCCGAGCTGAGAATGAAGCAGTCGTGCTTGTCCTTCGCCACATCAATTCCAACACAAACCATGATGATACCTCCAGGGTAAAGAATTATGATGCTGCATCCACAGAACACTTTGCCTTGTAACCTTGTTCCACATAAACCGTCTGGCGGTATCTAACTGATTAACAAAACTGCAAAGGGCTGTGTCCACAGCATCCCTTGCAGTGTAGCACATGACCTTGGAGAGGGTCACTAAAAACTACTACTCTATAATACAAGGATGGATATACGAAAGATCGAGCGCTCCTACTCTCAGGAAGGGAGAAACGAATATCCGCCGAGGATTCTGCTGAAGGTCATGATCTACGCTTACATGCGGCTGATCTACAGTTCGCGTGAGATAGAGCGTGCCTGCCGGGAAAACATATGTTTTATGTATCTGCTGGAAGACAATCCAGCACCGGATCACAATACAATTGCGAGGTTCCGTTCACAACATCTGCAGGAATGCGAAAAAGACCTGTTGGAGCAGTTTGTAGCTATGTTGGTGGAATGGGGTTTTGTAAGTCTGGCAACCGTGTTCATCGACGGGACAAAGATCGAAGCAAATGCCAACAGATACAGCTTTGTGTGGAGAAAGAGCACAGAAAAGAAGATTGCGAAGTTGAAAGAACAGATCAAGAAGGAACTTCCCGTTCTGAAAAAGAGCCTTGCATTAAAATGGCATGTTCCGGAAACGCCTCAGATACACCATCTGAAGAAGCTTCGCAAGAATTTGTATACGAAAGCAAAAGCAGAAAATCTTGACTGGGTAACAGGAAAAGGCCACCGAAAAAAGCCGCTGCAAAAAGCCATAGAAACCGTGAACGCATGGTTGGAGAAGTGGAAGAAGTACACACAGGATCTGCACATCTGCGGAGATCGGAACAGCTATTGCAAAACAGACCATGATGCAACCTTCATGCACATGAAGGAAGACCATATGCGCAACGGTCAGCTCAAGCCCGGCTACAATGTGAATGTGGCGACCTCGGAAGAATTCATCATCGGCAATTACATCAGCGATGACCGAAATGACGTACATACATTGATCCCATTCACAAAGTATTTAAGGCAGTACAACAAGATCAAGCAGATTTGCGTGGACTCCGGCTATGAGAGTGAAGAAAACTATTGCTACTTTGAGGAATTAGAGGATATTACTCTGTTTGTAAAGCCTTCCAATTACGAACAAAGGAAGACAAAAAAGTACCGTACAGACATCAGTCGCCGGGAAAACATGGCATACAATGCTGAGACAGACACATATACCTGTGCAAACGGAAAGGCGATCACGTTTGACGGCATTAAGAAAACCACTTCTCAAAGTGGCTTTAAAATGGAAACCTCAGTATACAGTTGCAAAGACTGTGCGGGCTGCCCAATGAAGGGAAAATGTATCCGCGCCTGTGGAAGTAAAAAGCCGTTGGAAGAAAGAAACAAGGTTATCTATGTCTCCAAGCGCTTTGCCAGGCAGAGAGAAGAGATGGAAAAGCGCATCAGCACCGACGAAGGAAAGCTGGTCCGAGTGAATCGCAGCATCCAGGCCGAGGGTGTTTTTGCCATGACCAAGGAAGACATGGGGTTTCGTAGATTTCTTCTGCGCAGCGCGGTCAAAGTTGAAGTGGAATGGACTTTGCTCAGCTTGGCATACAACGTCCTCAAACTTCATCATAAAATTCAAAAAGACCGCTTGGGAACGGGCCTCGTGGTTCCCACGAGTTTTCCGGCGGGGTTGTAGTATACCAGGCAACTGAATATGGAAAAGCCATCCGGGAGCGCCACTATTTTATGGCACTCTCTGGATGGTTTTCCACATTTTTGGCGGCAATTGCGCTTCGTAAAGCCTTGTTTTCCACAATCTACGCCAATTGAAAGAGGCGCTGCCTCTCAATAGCGTGTTTTGCTATTTTGAGACAACGCCATTATTTCGCACGTGAGTTGTTAAATCATATAATCGGCAAGTAGGCTCACGTGTTATTGGTCTGCTCCCTATCGGTGCAGGTGTTCCTCGATAAAATGATCGTACTGCCACTCCGGGCCATCAAATAAAAGCTGAAGAAGCGCCTGTTGCAAATCAGCCTTCTTCATTTTGGAAACATAGTCAATTACTGCGTTCTCCTCTTCTTCCCGTTCACGTTCGGCTTCCTCTTCCGCCTCAATGACCTCTTCGCGGTAATTCTCTGCCTCGTCCGGGAATGCAGCAAAGTATAATGCGACCATGTGCTTGCAGACGATTCTTTTTCCTGCGGCATGTGGGCAGGTGCACTGAGATGTACGTGGGTGTGCCAGATTGATTCTGACTTGATAGATCATGCCATTGCTGCCGGAGACCATGCCTTCGTACTGATCGTCATCTGTCCGCTGACAAGTTTTTACTTTTCCGCTTTCATAATATTCATACCCACGCCATTGAGAAGCATAGCTGGCAAGATGAATGAGTGCCATATAAGCCCTCCTATCCGAAGCAGTGTTTTGTCCAGTATATAAAGTATATCATCTCGTAGTCGGTATTGCGATACTTATTTACGGAATCTAATGTTACAGCTTGATGGCCAGTTGTAAAAACCGTATATTATTTACAACGAAACTCAGAATCAACAATTAGACTGAGCAGAGGATGCTGCATCAAGAACAGCATTCCCCGCTCGATATATGAAAAAGCAAGTTGTTTGGACTCAGTCACCTATCATCGTCCGCATCGACCCGATCAGATACAGCGGGATCAAACGCACCTCATTTCCGCTGACCTCGTCCAACATGGAGGTTTTTACCGAAACGGGCGGCGCGTATTTTTTGCGGTATTCAGCCAGCGAACGAGCCCTCACATTGCTTTCAGCCTTTACTTCAATCGGTACAATGTGAATACCGCATTGAATAATGAAATCGACCTCAGCGCTATTGCCGGAAACCCAATAATAGGCATTCTCATCCACGTGCTTGACCAATTCACCGAGTACATAGTTTTCAGTCATGGCACCCTTGAACTCGGTATAGATTTCAGAAGCGTCCAGCACCACCCCGGCCGGAAGTCGTGCCAATCGGCGCAGCAGCCCGACATCGCAGAGATAGAGCTTAAAGCTCGTGGCATCCGCATAGGAAGAAAGCGGCATAAACGGCTTCTCCACCTTACAGACCTGATACACCAGCCCTGCCCGGATCAGCCACTGCAGCGCATCTTCCAAATCCTTGGAGCGCCAGCCTTTCTTCACATGGCTGAAAATGAACTTGCTGTTGGGCTTGGCCAGCTGCTGCGGTACAGAAGCCCAAATTGCGGAGAGTTTGGGAAACTCGCTCGGCGGAGCATGCTTGGCAAAGTCCAGCTCGTAGCTTGCGAGGATATCCTGCTGGACGCCCTCGACCTTTTCCAAATCCCCTGTCTCGCACCAGACGGAGACCGCCTCTGGCATCCCGCCAATCACATAATATTGCTTCAATGCCGTGCGGAGCTTCCCCCCGATCAGTTCCGAAACAGACGAGCCCTGCTGAAAGCCGGTCAGATAGTCCGCCAGGGCCTCGTTCCCCGTTGCCGAAAGGAACTCATAGAAGGACATGGGGTACAGCGTACGGATATCTACCTTGCCCACCGGGAAGGACTGGTTCTCATGGATGGCGAGACCGAGCAGGGAGCCGGCACAAGCCACATGGTACTCCGGCGCGTTCTCACAGAAGTATTTCAGCGCTGTGATCGCCCTGGGACATTCCTGGATCTCATCAAAAATGATTAGTGTGCTGCCGGGCGTAATCGTTTGACCGAGGAACAGACCCAATTCAAATAAGATTCGTTTTACATCATAGTCCTGCTCAAAAATGGAGCTCAACGATTTCGTTTCCTCAAAATTGAAATAGGCAACGTGGGAATAGTTTTCTTTCCCGAACGCTTTGAGAATGTACGTTTTTCCGCATTGACGCACGCCCTTCAATACCAAGGGCTTACGCTTTGGCTGCTCCTTCCATACAAGCAGCTCATTTGAAATATCTCGTTTCATGACGTAACCTCCTGATCGGGAAGTAAGACCATTGTAGCTATATCAAAGGGAAATGTCAACAGCTTCACGTTTTTATATATGGAAAAGCGTGAGCGAAACACGTTTTTCGGCATTTAACTGTTTGACTCGCGCTGGACTAAGTATAGCTTCTCTGTTCGGCGTAAAAGATCAGGCTGCCATGATAAGCATACAGTACGCTTTTCGCGTCGAAAAATAGAGGCCAGAAGATCCAGTATTTGCAATAGGTTTGGGCCGAGCGAGTGCGTGGGGAGTGTATTCATATTCCGGGAGGTCTTTTGCTTTTCAAGGTTATTGATGTGCCAATTTAATGCCGAATCAAGACGCAGCATTTCTCTGGCACATCCATAATTCCCCTGCTCAGGTTTGGAATTCGGCCCAAAATCACTTGATGCAAAACACCGCGTACAGCGGAACCAGCATAATCCCGTTCTCAAAGCCGAAGTTCCGCCGAGAGATCCGGATCGCATACGCAGGCTTGAGTTCCTTTATATAATCGTTGAGACTGACAGAGGTGACTCGGTCGCCGTTCTTTGCCTCAATTGGGATTAGCTTTCCATCAAGAGAAACGACAAAATCGACTTCCTTCGTCCCTTTTTCGTTCCGCCAGAAGGTAGTGCGTAGGCCATTTATGGTAAGCTGGTTGTCCACATAATTCTCGATCATACCGCCTTTGAATTCAACCAGTTCCTCTTCCATGAAGAACACGTCATCCGGACGAATATCCTTTTGGGCGCAGAGGAGTCCCATGTCCGAGAGGAAGATTTTGAAATCGTCAATGTCTTTGTAGTTATCAAGCGGCTTCATGATTTGCTCCGCGCGGTAGACCTGATGCACCAGATTGGCCGTCACCAGCCATTGGATTGCATTCTCGTACTCCGCCGCTCTGGCCCCTTTCTTGATCAGCTTGTACTGAAAACGGGTGTTCTTCTTGGAGAGCTGCACCGCAATCGTCCCGTAGGTCAACCGGGTCTTTTTGATCTCGTTGGCGTTGTCCTGATATTTTGACATATCGCCCAGATAGTCCATTTGAATGGTATCCTGAACATGACGCACCTGGGTGAAATCCCCGGTCTCGACAAAGCGTGCCACAACCTCCGGCAGACCACCGATCACAAGATACTGTCGATACAGCTTGAGCCCAAGCTCGTGCAGCGCGGCTGGCATCGGTTTGTGATCAGTAAAGCAGACCTTGATCTGCGCGACAAGATCCTGCTCGCCCAGTGCGATCAGAAACTCCTCCATGTTCATAGGGTACATGGTATAGCGATTCACTTTTCCAACAGAAAAAGCATATTTTTCCCGATTGACCGCCACGCCGAGAAGACTGCCTGCCGCTATGACATGGTATTCCGGCGCCTCTTCACAAAAGTATTTCAGACAGGTGAGCGCACGCTCGCAGAGCTGGACCTCATCAAACACGATCAGCGTCCGGCCTTTTGTGATCGTCTGTCTGCTGATATGGCTCAGAATCGGAAGAAGGTAAGCGGGGCTCAAATCTTCAGCAAACGTTTTTACCAGAATCGGGCTGGTCTGAAAATTGAAATAGGCCACATTATCGTAATGCTTTCTGCCGAACTCCAACACGGCATACGTCTTTCCAACCTGTCTTGCGCCTTGGATCACCAAGGGCTTGCGGTATTTATCCTCATGCCATTGTGCAAGATAGTCGTCGATCAGGCGGTACATATTCAGGCCCCCTTGTTCTTTGATATGCTGTATTATAACGCAAGAAAGAAAACGATGCAATAAACAACGAAAAATTACATCATTTTCCGACGTATTATTACAAGAAACAGCACTATCTTTCAAACCAGGCTTCTTGAACCTCACACAGCCTGATCCGGGATTGTTGTACTGCCGTAGCGGATGCTGCATTCATTGCCAGTTTCTTCTTAGCACTTCGCTTTTCAGAAACAGGGTGTTTTTACCTGTTGCCTTAATCGGATGCAGCTTTCCGGTCTTAACAAGGTCATTGATATACTGCCGGGAACAATTCAGAATATCTGCCGCTTCTGCCGCGTTGATGATTCCCTCGGCGGCAAAGGCTCTGAAATCATCCGCCGTCAGGAGTATGCGCCTCGGATGCTGTCATAGTTAGAAAGCTTATAATAAACTTGCCGTCACGAAAAGCGGATCGTTTGGGGATCAATTGTAAAGAGCCTCTTTGATTGCCATTCCGCAACAGCCACGGCTGCTGCTTCCCGCTCGCAGCGCGGATCATCAGGATCATAGACTGCGATTACGGTATCGGCTGCGCTTATGGCCTCCAGATGCGCTTTGAACTCGCAGCCTACAGTTTTCTCATAGGCGACGTTCACGACTTCCGTGCAGGCAGCCAGAACATTGAAATACCGATCTCGCAGCTCCGGTGTCCACTTAGTCGCTTGCTCTTCAAAGGGAATATAGCAAATAGCCTCAAGCTCCTTGTCCGAAGCTTTCAGCCCGTAGATGATCTCCGCCGCATACATCCCCGCGCCGCAGTCCATACTGACGGCAAAGCGCGTGCAGCCCTCCCCTTTCAGCTTGGTGACCTGGTTCATCAGGATCAGCTTCAGAGCCGCACAGCCCTCGTCTTCCTCGTCAAATCCCCATGGGAAGCACATTGGGGAACAGCCAATAATGGCACAAGTCTTGGTCATGTCCCTGTCTCCTTCGAAGAAATAACCCTTTTGAGTTATCTTAACTCAAAAGGGTTAAACTTTTCAAGTGGCTTTCGCTATCCTCGTAGCAAGAGGTGATATCATGACGATAGGCGAAGCCGTCAAAGAACGGATATTACAATTATGCGCAGAGCGAGACCTGACTATTAACAAGCTGAGCACGATCAGCGGCGTCACGCAGTCCACGGTGAACAATGTGGTCGGCGGCCGAAACAACAGCACAACCGTCTCCACGCTACAAAAGCTATGCGACGGCCTTGGGATCACGATCATCGATTTCTTCAACGATGATTTGTTCAAAGACATAGAGCCGGAAGTAAAATGACAGCACCGCAGGGAGATCCTGCGGTGCTGCGGTAGTATCCAAAATTTTGTGTAAAGTCCAAACAGTGATGTAAAGCAGGGCAAAATCTATGGTATAGGTGGGCGGCCAATGCCGCCCGCCTTGCCAACAATATAAGCAGGAAACGGAACGCATGTCAAGGGCGGCGGCCTAAGCCGCCGTGCATTTACCCTTGACGTGCGGGCCGGTTTCTGCTATTCGGGGATACGGTCGCCGAAGAAGATGACCAGTTGGGCATAGATCATGCTCCAGTCCTGGCGTCGTCCAGTCCATTTTTTCGTAATATCCATCATGGCCAGATAGAGCATCTTGAAAAGGCTGTCGTCCGTAGGAAAGACAGATTTAGATTTGGTCACCTTACGGAGCTGACGGTTGAAACCTTCGATGGCGTTCGTGGTATAGATCAGCCTCCGTACCTCTTGGGGGTACTTGAAATATGTACTGAGATTGGCCCAATTCTCCCGCCAGGACTGGGAAATCTTTGGATATTTCATATCCCAGCGCTCGGCGAAAGTGTCCAGTGCATCCAAAGCGGTCTGTTCGTCTACTGCGGCATAGACCGCCTTCAAATCCGCCATAAGCTCTTTCAAATCCTTGTAGGAGACATATTTGCTGGAATTGCGCAGTTGGTGAATGATACAGTTCTGAATCTCTGTCTTTGGAAATACAGCCTCAATCGCGGCAGAAAACCCGGTCAGATTATCTGTGCACGCGATGAAGACATCCTGGACGCCCCGGTTCCTAAGACTGTTCAGGACAGAAGCCCAGAATTTGGCGCTCTCATTTTCGCCTACCCACATACCGAGAACATCCTTTTTGCCGTCCAGATTGATCCCTATGGCAATGTACACCGCTTTCTTCACGATCTGGCCCTCGCTGCGGACATGGTAGTGGATTGCATCCAGGAATACTACCGCGTAGACGCTCTCCAACGGGCGCTGCTGCCATTCTTTTGCTATGGGCAGAATCTTATCCGTGATCCGGCTTACCGTGCTGTCTGAGACCTCTATGCCGTATATATCTCGGATATGGGTCTCAATGTCGCCTGTCGTCATGCCTTTGGCATACATCGACAGAATCTTCTCCTCAATATCCTGACTGACGCTGGTCTGGTTTTTCTTCAGAAGCTGCGGTTCAAACTCGCCCTTCCTGTCTCGCGGCACAGAGACCTCCACATCTCCGAAGCTGGTGCGTAATGTTTTACTGCTGTGGCCGTTTCGGCTGTTGTCTGTGTCTTTGTTCTTGTAGTCGTACTTGCTGTACCCAAGCTCATCATCCAACTCAGCGTCCAGCCCGTTCTCCATAAACTCGGCAATCGTTTCTTTGAAGAGATCCTGGATGTCCTCCATGCTGCTGATGTTGCTTTCTCGCAGCAGTTCCCGGATCTTTGCTCGCCGGGCCTGCTCCTCGGGGCTTCGATTCTTTCTGCTACTCATTGTATAAACCTCCAATGTGGTGCTCCTATTCTACACCACATCGGAGGTTTACACAAATTTTGGGATGGTCTCGGTGCTGCTTATTGTTTGAAAATCAATCTTCAACAATGATTATCATAATCAATTATTTGCGGCAATCAATCCTTTTCTTGCACGTGTTCTTATTTCCTGTAGCACCTTTTTTTCTTTTCCTGGTGTAATATAAACATGTCTGTATGATTCACTAATGCTCATGTTATTCCATTGATTGATATATGATTCGTCGTCACAATATCTTATTCTATTTCGATAGTGCTTCATTTTTTCATGCTCAGAACCCGATGGATCAATTAACAGGACTTGAACTAGTGGAGTTAATGGGAATCGAAAACTAACTGCCTTTGGTGCATCAAGTTCAGAACGAAAAACAAAAACAGGATCATCTGGGAGAACAAACGGAATCTCCGTTAGATTTCGTTCAAATACAAAATAATGACTTGCTAGCGTGTCTTTCCACTTCACAAGTACAGATGTATTATCTGAGTCGATACCAACAAGACGCCACAAAAAATCTAAGGTTCCCGCGTTTAAACTGTCACTCTTCTCCTGAGTTTCTTTTTTTCTTTTCTCGGTCCTAAAGAACTGCCATACCACAAAGAACTTTAAGTTATCTCTTTCATCAAAACTGCGCAGGACTAATGCATCCTTGTTTGCTGGATTCGTGCAAATCTTTTCCAGCAAATCAAAAAAGACAGACAGATCCGTCTCTAGCTCTGAAAATGTTTTTTCAATTTGATTTTCTTCAAATATCGTGTTCTCATAAATCGAATTAACGGCCGCGCTATCATAAACATTTGTCTGAATAACTCGGGCCTCAGCTTTTGAATAAGCTAAAAGCTTGTTCTTCCGATCATCTTGAAATCTTGTGTCCGAAAACCTTCTAAGAAACGCTGCGCGTGGAATAAAATGTTCCTTCTTTGTCTTTCCCATCTTTCCCTCTATTATCATTCGTTTTATCGAGAACTCATAAAAGACTATCGTCTTTCAAAGTATCTTTCTAGCATACTCTCACAGATCTCCTCGATCCGCTTCTTCTCATCCTCGCTCAGCTTCTTCCATACAGTCCCGTCCACCTCAATGATCCCCAGCGTCTTGGTGTGGCGCATCATGTTCATGTCTTCGAAACGTCTGAAGGGATTGGCGAGAATATTCCGCTCAGCTTCCTTGTCGGTGTAGCCGCCCTTGGCAAAGATGCTGTTGGCCTTTTCCACCTTTAGGTCGGCAGCGCGGCGGGCTTCATAGAAGCCGCGGAAATAGGAGACGATATCGCTGATCTTCACCCGCCCGGCCGCATCCGCATAGGTCAGGATCGCTTTCAACAGCACCGGCTTATAGGAATAGCTCATATCCATCTGCTCGACCATTTCCATGAAGAGCTGCTTGCGGTTGCTGTCGTCGATGAGCTTCCAGCCATACTGCTCGGCATAGGCCTGCAGGGTTTCCTCTTTGAAATACTTGAAGGTGCGGTGCTCGCTCATGGGCACGATCAGATCCGGCACCAGCTTCCCCTCGCGCACATAACGCTCGATGGTTTCGGTCTGCACATCCACCCGGCGCACGAACTCCATTTGCGAGATCATCCCGGCAGCTTCTTCCTGCCAGTTGAAGATATCCACCAGCTCATAATCGGTAGCGTCCACAGGATAATCGATGATGGCATCCGGTTTCTCGCCTTTGCGATACAGATCTTCCTCTGCCTCTCGCTGTCCTCTTTTGCCGACCACTGTGCCGCCTGCGTGATACTCGTTCAGCTTAAACAGGCGGTGCAACGAATAGGGCATATTGTATTGGCTGGCATTGTCCACAAAGTCGAAGACCATCAGATGATCTTTACCCTCCGCTGTGCGCATGCCGCGGCCAAGCTGCTGCGTATACAGCACCTTTGACATGGTGGGCCGCGCCATGAACAACACTTCGGTCTGTGGGCAGTCCCAGCCCTCATTCAGCAGATCACAGGCACAGAGCACCTTGATCTCTCCGCTGGCAAACTTGGCAAGCTGCTCGTTTCGCTCGGAGGTTTTCATGCTGCCCGAAACCGCAATCGCCGCGACGCCAGCTGTCCGGAACAGCTCCGCAATCTGCTCGGCGTGCTTCACGGAGGCGCAGAACACGACAGTGCGCTTGTCCTTCACATAGTCCAGCCAGGTATCCACAATGAGCTGATTGCGCTCGGTCACACAGATCTTCACGTCCAGATCGCGGATGTTGTACTGGACGCTGTTGAAGCGCACCTTGGTCATGTCGATGTTGGTATGGATGCGGATGCATCGGACCGGAACCAGCGCACCGATCTCCACAGCGGTCTGGATATCCAGCTTGTGGGCGGTATTCTTGAAGATCTCCAGGATATTTACATCATCCGCCCGCTCCGGCGTGGCCGTGAGGCCAAGCGTAAACTGCGGCTTGAAATAGGCCAGCACCTTCTGATATGTATCTGCGGAGGCGTGGTGAGCCTCGTCAATGATCAGATAGTCGAAAGCGTCCTCCCGGAACTGATCCAGATTCAGTGCAACACTCTGGATGCTGCCGCACACCACATGGGCGTCCGGCTCCTTGAGGTTGTCCGCGAACTTGCCGATGGTCACCTCTGGCCACAGGTCGCGGAAGGTGTTGTATGCCTGATTCACCAGCTCCATTGTGTGCGCCACGAACAGCACCCGACCGCCGCAGCGTTTGGCGTCCATGACCGCAGTAACGGTTTTGCCCGTGCCTGTTGCATGATAGAGCAGGGCGATGGTCTCCCGATTCTGCCGCATGACCTGCAGCGAATCCAGCGCCTCCTGTTGATATTCCCGCAGCTCCAGCTGATCGGCTTTCAGCGCCCGCCCCTGCTGGGTAGGCAGGTAGTCCTCAATCTCCTTAAAGCGCGGGTCGCTGCCGAGGAACACGCGCAACTCGTCCTTCACGGTCTCCGGCTGCTTCTGCATCTGCCGGACCGCCCAGCGGTACACATCCCAGCCCAGGTGGATCATGCTGTTCTGTTTCAGCAGATCATCATAGAACTTGTCCTGAGAAACCAGCCGCGGATTGTGAGAGGCCTCATCGTCGATCTCAATAGCCACACGGGTCGCGCCATTTTCCAGCACGAAATCGGCAAAGCGGGCATTTTGATAGATGTCGTAAAACGGGTACTGTGAATACAGATACCCGGCTTTTTCTGCCCCAAAGGTATCTGCGAAAAGGTCTATGAACAGATCCTCGGCTGCGCTGCCGGAGGCCGATCTGTATTCAGGCATGGTGGATCACCTCTTATTTATCTCCAAGTGCCCACAGGATAAAATCGAGTTTTTTCTCGGTGGAAATCGTTTTAGGAGCGATTTTTAAATCTATTTTCTCTTGAAGCTCTATGACTTCCGGGGATGACATTAAAATGCGATACTGATCTGAGATGCGATCTAGAATCTCCTTGTCTTTTTTTAGTCTTTTCTCGAAATCAGGTTGATATGTACGGAGCTTCAAGGCCGCGTTGACTTGGCTATCATAGATAGGCCTGGAGGTGTTAATTGTGTGGAGCATTTTTGAGATAAATGAGAATTCATGTTTTTGGTCGACAGAATAGAGCTGCCGTGCAACTTTTTCGAAAGAGATATCTGGATTCTCTTTTATCTCTTCAAACAGGACAAAAAACGCCTCACGGTATTGGGGAGAGACAAAACGCATGCGATAGTAATGAGAAAACTTGCGCTGATACTCCGTATTTGTGGAGACATCGCATTTATACAAATTATCTTCAAGCCAGCAGTATTTCTCTAACATGGGCACGCTGACCTTTTCCAGAATTGCAGCCTTGTTTTGGCAGATTCTGTCCGTGATCGAATCCGTCTCCATGGGATCAACTACAGCCCTCAGCAGAATCCGCTTTTCAAATCCGCCGCGTTTGGCGGCTTTTTCTGCGCGTACCCGCTCCAAATCTTCTATCGTATAGCCCCGAGCAATAGCTGCCGCTCGTATCACTTCCAGAAGATCGGCTAATTCCTCGATATTCTGATCCTTATGATATTCTGCAAGCTCTTCATCCAGCTTTGCATCGAGCATACGTAGATAGTCTTCGGCGGATAGTATTTCTGTTGTATAGGACTTGCCAGAGGATTTGATGATTTCCGGGATTCGATCACGAACAAGTTTATTGTATGTCTTTACCATTTAGCTTCTCCGATCATTACTGCACTTTCTGCAAATCCCTTTGTTTATGTTGCCACGACCTCCATAGCTGGCCATTTGATCTGCTCGGTACAGTTTCTCGCAATTTGCACATTTGAGCCATCTCCAATTGAACCTATCGAAGATGGGCTCGTTTCCGTCAAAGTCTTTGCCTTGAACATCTGCAAAACCAGTAGCCCGGTCATTTTCAATTTCTTTTTTCCTGTCCTCCCAGTTCGTTTTTGGGACAATAATCTCTTGGTTTTCTATTTCATTTAGGAGCTTTGTCCTGTTTCTCGGCAAATAGTAATTTGAGGCACACCCAATCGGTGTTAGAAATTGCATTATTCTATCATCAACAGCAGGGTCGTACCAGTCCACTTTATTGATCGCATCATAAAGGATTTCGGCATGCTCTCTGTTTGGCGGTTCAAGGGAATGCGATTGTCTAACATCTGCTTCTTGAAAGACAAAAGGCTCAAGGAAACCCAGATATACGAGATAATTGAAAAATGTGACCACGACGTCATACAATAATGAAATCGTCTTTTTTTCTCCTCGAGAAACAGAAACTACTGTCTTATATGTTAGTGTCCAATCAATCGGGAATTGTTTGTTGTATTTCTCAATCCATTTTTGGACTCTCTTAATATGTACAGATGGTTTGTTCTCATCTTCAGAATTTCGATTGAACACGAATTTGTCAAACAGCGCACTTTGCCATATACGTCGATCACATGGAAACACCATTTCTCCGGTTATCGGAATATTTAGGAAAAAAGGGAGCTTATCTATATCCGTTTTCATGTGAAGCAGTTTTATTTGCTTTGCCGCTTCCTCTCCGTTCGCAAGGGCTGCGACAGTTTTTTGATAATTGTCTGGCTCGAAAATCTCTTTAATCTTTTTTTCTCCGATTTCTCGTCGCTGCTGCTTCTTTTCTGCCTTGATGGCCTCCTTTTCATCCTGTCTTTCCAGTTCTTCCTCCGCTGAATGGATGTACTGTGAGTATTGTTCTTTGGCCCATCTTCTTGCGTCGTCATAGAGTGGATTAAAAATCCATGTACGATTACTAGGATTGAATAATACTGCTTCTGCTAATTCTATTCTTGAGAATTCTGAATTGTAAAGATCACTCAAATCTATCTCAAATAATGGAAGACCGAGCTCTTTTATCTTTTGTTCTTTTTCTTCATCGACAAAATGTGTCACCGCAACTTCAATCAAGCACCCGCGCCCTTTGGCTGTGACCATAATGTCTGGAACTATATTGGATATCCTTTTTTCAAGCGAGACAGAGTCGCATTTTACAATAGTCGCCTTTCTGTACTCAATGGTTTGAGGAATCCTTGTTTGTAATCGGTAGTCTTCTATGTCATCGGTATAATCGTCTTTCTCTATAAAAATGCCGGGGAACAACAGTTTCTTGCTGTCCTCGATGATTTCTTTCGCGAGCATGTGCAAAGCAGTTTGTTGGGCAGCAGCAATATCACATGCTTCACCTTGATGGGCAAAATGCCACTGTTTTTTCTTACCCAGCCTTGCGACAAGCGGGAGGCCACACCCAGGGCATGTACAATTACATTTGAGCCCTCGTTCTTCTGGTTTGATTTCCAAGATGGATATTATCCTGTCGTCGCGTAGCCCATACTTCAATTGAATAGTTAGTCCTGTTTGCAAATCTGAAAGAAGCTCTGAAATATCTCTCCCACGTGGAGTCGAGATTTCAACAAGTTTTCTTGCCATTGGAACAGAAATCAGTTTGTAGCCGGGAGATTTAATATCAGAAGTATATAAGAAACTTATGTTGAGCTGATGGTGTGCTTCCTGTCTTAGTAAGCGTGCCTGAAAAGTGTTAGACAGCCACTCTTCAATACTGCAGGAATCATCTTTTCTTGTGAATAGGATTCTGTCATCCAATGTAGACAGTATTGTCTTTCCGACAACAACTATAAATCGTTCCATTGACGCCTCCTTCAGGCAATAATGGAGATTGATCAAACTTCTTTGTAAAACTGGTCTAGTTTCTCATAATAGCATTCCATGTGTTTTAAGAAGTCGATTTCGCCCATTGAATGTAACAGCAGTTGTTGACAGAGCGCGGGAATCCCGTCAACCAACTCAAAGTATGTTTCATCCTCTTTGATCCTTTCAACAATCGGAAGAATCAATTTTATAAAATCCTTGCAATCACGCTTCTGTTCCCTTAAATCTTTCAGCAGCAAAAAACACTGATTTACATCGATCCACTCAAAATCAGCATTCATTTCACCCAGACCATTTATAAGTTGGATTCGATCCTTAATTGATATTCCCTCATATAGTGTTTCTATCTCATCTATGAGTGCCTGAGGAATAATACCGTTACAGAAATCAGATATGTATTCATTAGTCATTCCCGGATCCATTTCCAATGGGTTGATGCTTTCAATAAACCTAATGAATGCGTTGCTGTCCGACGTATTTCGTAAATACACGAAAAATTCTTTGAGTGCTATGCTTTCATTGACTTTTTCTCTGTAGAGGGAATTCTTTTGTTCGGTTGAATAGAATATTCGTTCGGCTTTTGAATTGGGCTGTAACTCATATGAAAAAGTGCCTGCCTTATCACAGCCTTCCCGAATAGCACAATAGTATTTCTTTGAAAGTGAACCAATCACCCTACCAAACAATTCTTTTACATCATGGTTAATGATTATTTGGCCAGTTATAAAATGATGTTCTATCCTTTCGCTTGCTAGATTACTCTGAATATACTCTGATACAAGCCGTCTTTCGAGGTCATACTCCGTTCCAACATTAAACCTCGAATATCTTGCAGTTATATAGAATTGTGATAACACTGCAAGGAATGCATTCTCTCTGGACGTGCTAGAAAAAGATGAACACAGTTCTTTAATTCTTCTGTTCAGGTCATCATGACTATGTGATATCAGGCTTTTTTCAAAAGCCTGATAATCATCTTGCTCATTAAGCCCGAACAAAACGAGGATGATCTTTTGAATTCTTTCGATTCCGACAGATACGTGATATAAAAATGAAAACAGCAACGGGATTTCATCTATTGTGTTCATCCGGTTGAGAGCATCAATCCCATCGTAAATAAATTCGCCGGCAATATTCAATTCATTAACCATATTAAAATTCTTATAGTTCCAAAAAGAATCAGGAAATTGGCTATTCATTTTTACCCTCCGATTCTAGTTAAAAGAGCATGGAGGTCTTTTCTAAAAAAACCTTATCCCACCACCAGCTTGTTTGTCTTCTTCAAATACTTCGCCGGGATCGGCGCATCCAGCCGCCAGGTGATGTTCATGGGCTTTTCACCCTCGTGCTTCACGTAGTTGGCTGTGCCAAGATAGGTATAGGCCTCAGCGCCGTTAGTAATCCGGTCGGCTTTGAATTCGCGGACGAATAACAGCACGCGGCTGCCCTGCTCCTTATGGTGGATATACCGCTGGCCGGTGGAGGAGCGCTCCGCCGTGGTGCTCTGGCTCTGCCAGTGGAACAGCCATTCGTTGATCGAATAGTCGTTGTACATGGTCGTGGGCGAATAGTCCTTGTCGGCCTTATTCAGCGTTACAAAGAACACGTCCAGCTTCTGATCCGGCAGCCACTTCACACCCTCACGCACAGTTGCAGGCTTCAGGAAGTCCAGCGCCACCAGCAGCTGGTCTCGGGTATAGGTACAATGCAGGTCCAGCGGGCAGTCAAAGCCCACATCCACCGGGGCATCTATGAAGTCGATGCGATTATACTGGTATTTCAGCAGATCGATCAGCTCGCCCAGAAGCACCGGACTATCCGCCAAGGCATAGAGATTATCCCAGACTTCATCAATGCTCCAGTCTTCCGCCGCCTTGCCCCAGACGGTGATATAGAACATCTGCAGCATCCGCTTTTCAATGTCGGAGAGCTTGTCGAAATCCACATCGTCCAGCCGCGGCAGAAGATCCAGCAGGAAGGTGATCCACCGCCGAGAGTCGATTACCGCCAGCCTAGCCAGCGCCTTTGTCATCGTCTCTTCCAGTGGCTCCGTGAAATCGTCGATCACGTCAGCACGGGCACACAGCCGAGAGAACGTGGCAAACTTGTAAATGCTCCGCGGATCGAGATGATAATAGTCCAGAAAGTTGCCAAGGCTCAGCTTCATACCGGTATCTTCCTCAAAAGAAGCCACTCTCGTCACCAAGCTAGAGGTATTGCCATAGGATGCCCGGATGTTATCCAATATGTACTTAGCCGCCTTTTTCTCCAACTGGATATAGCAGCCTTTCGGCGCGGACACAAAACCGTCCTTGATCTCCCTGGTTACGCTGCGGGTGGTGCTGGAGAGCAATGCGGCAAACTTATCCTCAAAGTTATACTTTCTATTCGCCTGACCAATGAAGTCGAGAACGGTCAGGCACTCTTTGTCTTCCGCCAGTCGCAGGCCGCGGCCCAGCTGCTGTAAAAAGATCGTCAGCGATTCCGTCGGACGTAGGAACAGGACAGTGTTGACCTCCGGAATGTCCACGCCTTCGTTATAGATATCCACGACGAAGATAAAACGCACCTTACCGGACGCCAGACTGTCCTTCGCGCTGCGTCGTTCCTCATCAGGAGATTTTCCGGTCAGAAACATGGACGGAATCCCATGCTCATTGAAATACCGGCACACAAACTCCGCGTGATCCACCGTGACGCAAAAGCCAAGACCCTTCACATCATCAATATCCGTCACATATTTCAGGAGTGAGGACACGACCAGATCAGCGCGGCGTTCTGCAATCATGCCGCTGAGCGTATAAACCTTCGACAGCTCCGATTTATCATAACCACCGGCCGACCATTTCAGCTTGTCCAGGTCCACAGAATCTGTCACGCCAAAATACTGGAAGGGGCACAGGAGCTTGCGATCAATGGCCTCCGGCAAGCGAATTTCGGCTGCTATACGGTTGTTGAAGTAGCCAAGGATGCTCTTACCGTCCATTCGTTCCGGGGTAGCGGTCAGGCCAAGCAAGATCTTAGGCTGGTAGTATTCCAGCAGCTTCTGATAAGTTGGCGCGGCTGCATGGTGGAACTCGTCCACGACGATGTAATCATAGAAATCCGGCGAGGTCTTCGCTGTAAAGTCTTGGCTGTTAAAAGTCTGGATGGACATGAAAAGATGGTCGATGCTGTCCGGCCGATACCCCCCAACAAACATATCTCCGAAATTGGCATTTCTCAACACAGCCCGGAACGTATACAGGCTCTGTTTGAGTATCTCTTCCCGGTGGGCAACAAACAGCAGGCGGCAGGGTTTGCCAAGATTCTTTTTCTCGAATGATTTATAGTCCAGTGCAGAAATAACTGTTTTTCCCGTGCCTGTTGCGGCAACCACAAGATTGCGGGTATAGCCACGGACAGTGCGTTCCGCTTCCAGCTTATCCAGAATCTCCTGTTGATAAGAGTACGGCCGGATCTCCATATTGAAGATCTCGTCCTTGTTGCTTTCGAAATACTTCTCCGCCTGCAGTGCGCGGGCAAGGCGCTCCCGCTGTCCTTCGTCGTAGTATTCGAACTCTTTGTCGTTCCAGTAAAACTCGAAGGTAGCCGCAACCTTGTCGATAGTCTCCGGCAGATCCTTCTTCGTGATCTTTGTATTCCACTCGAGGCCGCTGGTCAGGGCCGCATTAGAAAGGTTGGACGAACCCACATAGGCTGTCGTGAAGCCGGTGTCCCGGTAGAAGATATATGCCTTCGCATGGAGGCGCGTAATCTTTGTATTATAACTGACCTTGATCTGCGTATTGGGGAGCTTGCGTAATTCTTCGATCGCCTTCACATCGGTCGCGCCCATGTAAGAGGTCGTGATGATCCGCAGCACGCCGCCGTTTTGGGTAAAGGTGGTCAGCTCGTCCATGATGAGACGCAGCCCGCTCCACTTGATGAAGGAAACCAGCATGTCGATCCGGTTACAGGAGACAATCTCTTTTTTCAGTTCCGTGTACATCTGCGGCTCGTGAACCGCACCAGTGAACAGGCTGGATTGTGCAATAGAGGTCTCCGGGCGGACAACCTGGGCCTTTTCGTCTACCGCCCAGATGCTGTTTTGCCGGTCAAAAAGCGCAAGAAGCTGCTCCGCCCGCTCTGCAACCGAGAGCGAGTCGAAGTCAGCTTCTTTTGTTTCTGCTTGGATTGTGGTGATAATCTGATTGGCCAGCGCAACCTGATCATTCAAATCTCCGCCATTGTCGCGCAGATTGTCCAGCCCGCGCTCCACCACCTCGGCCACGTACTTTGCCAGCACTTTGGACGCTTCGGCAGTATCAATAGGCGCAGTTTGGCTGAGCTTGTCCGCATTGGCAAGCTCGCTGTCCAATCCCTTGTTGATGACCTGCTCGTAAAGACCATCGTGCAGCATAATGTTCTCTCCTATTTACTACAAAGATAGATAAACTTCAACATTATAATCATAGCACAATACGTAAAAATTTTACAGTGTAATTATATCATTTTTCCTATCATGCTTTCTTTGCCTGGTAGGGAGTGCGTTAAAGCAAGACAGATTTCCCTCGCAGTTATAAAACAAAACAGAGGCGCAGATTGATAATCTGCCTATCAATCTGTGGGGGCACTCCAGTCGTTTGCAAAAGACATACCTTTGAGAACCATCTATCTACTTGCTTGACGCATGATTATAAACCTTGTATATTATTGGTATCTAAAATGGATTGATTTGCCATCTTCTTCCATTATCAAAATGCTCTGTGACATGGTTCATAATCTATAAGAACAGACAAAGGTGGTGAGTAACAGATGACATTTCAAGAGGCAGCTATTGAAAGTGCACATTTATACTACGATTATCTTGAAAAAAACGGCGGTGGTCTGGTTACTTATCGTGTTTTACGTATTTTGCCGAGTGAGAACGCTTTTAAGAAAAACGAATATTGGCTGTATCTCGAGCAACGTCCAAGAAACTTAGATGGGCTCCAAATTCGTATTGAGAATTATGAGTACAGCGATGAGCAAATCAAACCACTCACATTTGATGCCTACCGCCGTAGACTAAAAGTAAGCTTGAACGAAAAAACGCTCGGCGTATTTGATCACTGTAATCCCGAATCTGTAAGCGTTTTTTCTGATTTAAAGTTTCTTGTTCGCAGAGTTGAAGCATGGTATAAGCAATTTGGCGGTGCGGTGATGCTCCCCAAAGGGCAGCAGCTTGTTTCGCTTGCAGATTGCAGTGCACTGAAAAGCATACCATCAGCCGATCAGATGACGGCAATAGCAGGCGTCTTATCTCACCCCTTTTCATATGTTTGGGGCGCACCAGGGACAGGAAAAACTCAATTTGTTCTTGCAAGAACTGTTTTATCATATATTCAAGAAGGAAAGAAAGTACTTGTTACTGCGCCTACAAATAATGCTGTTGAGCAAACCTTACACGGACTTCTTCCTGTCTTGGCAGAGGCTGGGTTGGATTACAACAAGTTGGTTATTCGCCTCGGTACTGCTAGCACATATTTTGTAGAAAAATATCCGGGAGTATGTGAAGATACCGAGTATAGCAAAGTGATTGCAGAAATACAGGATCATCTTTCTTCTTTGATGATGGCTCTTTCTGAAAATGTGCAATCAAAGAGGCTATACAAAGAGTATATCCAGTATAAAGAGAGATTTGAAACATTTGAAAGCGCAAAAGGCAGTATCGAACATTATACGTATCAATTACTTGAGAAAAAACAAGTAATAACATCACTTCGAGATTCAATTGAACAGGTATCATTCGATATTTCCGATAGAAAGAAAAAACTGGAAGAAGTCAGAAATAACTATGGCTTTTTCAATAATCAGGCTCAAGATTTACTGAAAAGGTTACAAAATCCAATATATATTGCGCTTTCTTGGTTTAACAAAGAAGAACAGAAGCGAAAGATAGATGAGGCATTAGAGAAGGCTCGCTATTACGAGGAGAAAGAGTCTCCCCTGAAAGAGGAGTTAGCTTCACTTATAGATAAGAAAGACCGGCTTCAACATGATTTATCGGAGAAGATACTGGGATTTGAAAATTTGCTGCATGAGTTTTCCGCTGACCTTGCGTTTTCTCTTGAATTAAAACAGTCGGTGTTGGCAGTTAAAGAAACCTCCGCTGAAGTTGATCTTCACAAATTAAAATGCATTTATGATGATACAATGCAGGAGCTACTCAGCGAGCGTGCCAAATATTCATCTGTATTAGATAAAACAGACCTTTTCTTTGAAGAAGAGCGTCACCAAATCAGCCAACAAATACAAATATATGAGCAGAGAAAGACTGATCTTGAGCAAAATGATGCCAATAAACGAACTAAGGAAAGTCTAGTCATTGCCTGTACAATCGATGTTTGTCTTAACCGACTTTCTCTCTCTGAAGAAAACCATTTTGCTCATGTTTTTTCAGACGAAGCAGGTTACAGCTCACTAATCAAAGCCGCAACGTTGACCGCCTATGGCGATCGGCTTACTTTTTTGGGCGATCATATGCAACTTCCACCTGTGTGTGAAGCAGATGATCGTATCATTGCAACTGAGGATTACCATCTTCTTGCGCTTTGGGCTCAGTCTTCTTTGGCTTTGGAAACCATTTTTTCAGAATCTCCAGAACTGCTCTGTCAAGATTATCTAAACAAAACGCATGTTCCTTTTAGAGCTATGGTCAAGTATGACTTAGTTAACTCTTATCGTTTCGGAGAAAGCTTAGCCCGCGTTCTCGCCGATGACGTGTACGACAGGAGTTTTCACGGAAACGATGGGAAAAACACCAAGATTTTCTACATTAACGCGCCTAAACGCCCAGAAAAGCAAAATCGAATTAGTTCCTCGGAGTGTGATGCAATAGAATCCTTTCTTAACCAATATAATGGGAAATATGGGTCTACAGGTATAATTGCTCCTTATAAGAATCAAGTGGCTTTGTTAAAGCAGATGGCGAAAAGAAATCGTTTTCCGCTTGATTGTATTATTACAGTTCACCAGTCTCAGGGACGAGAATGGAATAACATTCTTCTTAGCGTAACAGACACGACGGATAAGTTTTTTACAAATTCACTAAATCCCGCAAGCGACGGGAAAAAGGTCATTAACACCGCAGTCAGTCGTGCGAAGAAGAATCTTATTATCGTCTGTGACTATGATTATTGGATAAAGCAAAGGGGGCAACTGATCGGCAAGCTTCTCGCTGTCGCAGAGGAGCTCCCCATTCCCAGATGAATCATAATCCCAAATAATTACCCGCCCTACCGTTTTGGTAAGGCGGGTAATTACATAACAAACCGACTTAAAAAGAAGCTACGCGCTAATTCATTTCATGCTCGATTTTACGAACCGCATAAGGTTTTGCATATTTTAAGTATGCATCACTTATATAAACTGTCCCATTACTGTGAGGCTCAACCCACATGGCTGGATAGACTACAATTTGTTTTTTCTTTCCACCTTTTTGGGAAGTAATAATATCATCAGAGACAAATATGGGGCACTTAGATTCCTCCAGTATGCGGTTTAAAGGAAGAAGCAAGTCTTTTTGACGTGAAACAGACAATGACGGAGCAATTGCTCCATCTCGCCCCCACCTTAACAATTGGGCAGCAGCAGTGCGATCAAGCATACCGTGAACATATTGGTTACGATAATGCTTCAAGCACTTATGACAGGCATTTTCACAGTCACAGTTCATAAGCACTCCCTCGACACCAGCTAATAAATTCTGTATATCTTCTGCTACGCTGACAGCATACCCTGCGCCGCTCGACAAGCTATCGTATAAATAAACGTCCAGAAAAGAACCAGAAGAATTGCTCCTCAGACGATACCCTGTAACAAGTTCAGCGAATTCAATGTCTAATTCCTTGCTGGCAGTTAAGCGCAAAGCTTCCGCAAAAGACTGCGCCGCACGGCTGAGCCACGGATTATCTTTTCGATGAGTATCAATAACATTGTCGTCTAAAGCAAATTCCAGGACGAGCATATCAGTAATAAAATCATATCCAAGATTTGCATTTAATGTGTTCGTGTGTCGGCACGGGGTACGGAGGAATTTATTTTTATATGGCCGTCGAATATCATCTAGCACCGAAGGGTCATTCCCCGGAAAAGCTGCACCACAGTCTCTGCAAATCATAAAGCCATGATCTTCTGCGCCTTTATTCATCATAATAATCCGTTGATTTTTTCGAGATGCAATCCTTACATTTTTCCAACCAGGTATGGCCTGCATCTCATCCGCATCGGGAAGTGTTGAATATAAAGGCTGCTGAACTGCAGTATATTCTTCGGATAGTTGTGCATCAGGTATTGCTTCGCCGTTTCTGGGCGCAAATCCCCATGGGCGAAGCATCTGTCTTGTATACTTCAAATCCACATTACCGCAGAACGGGCAAGTATCAACATGATCCTCATCCAAGCCAAACCATCCACACTCTGTACAGGTTTGTATATCCTTTAGATAGTTGGGATCGTCAATAAATGCCCGCGCTGGCATCGCAGCACGGCCATTTCTACGTTCACTCCCCGGATAGTACAGGCCGCCAATCTGATAAGTACGCTTGTCCACAACAATAGCGCGTCCTGGTGCATACTCACCAATGGCAACATCAAGCCCTCTCTCTACCTGATAGTCCAGTTTCCCTTCGTTGTTCAGAATATATGTACTCACAACATTTTTGGGAAAAGAATATGTTGGTATTACGCCTTCTTCGTAAAGCGCATCGAGAAGGGCTTTTGCATCATCAGCAAGTTTTCCGCTGTCCAACACGCCGTATAGTTCAGGATGAGAATCCCGTTTCTTCTTGAGCAGCTTTAACGCACTTATCAGTTCCTGCTTACATACGTGAAAATTGTAGTTCCGAACTTCATGTGGAATTAAGATACTATCCTGTACAGACTTAACGTTTTCTAAATACTCCAGAAACTCAGGCAGCATTTCGTCCACAAATTTTGCAGTTGGTATCCTGTCCATACTCTCAGTACAGCTCTTTAGATACGACTGAAGTAGAACCATACTTAAATGTCTATGAATCAATTTTTCACTGGAAATATCGATCCACGGTCTTCTTGGATCGCCGCGAAACATGGGGACAGGATCAGAAAAATACAAGGTATCATGTGGCCCATCTTCACAAAATGTTACTATAGTGGATAAGCTTGAACCTCGTCTGCCAGCGCGGCCTGCTCTTTGCTGATAGTTTTCACGCATAGGGGGGATATTACGAAGTCCAACAGCAACCAGAGAACCAATATCTATGCCTACCTCCATGGTCGTGGTACTACTCAGAATATCTACAGGGCTTTCGCCGTCTTGAATCATGTCTTGAAAGCGAAGCTCATATTCCTCTGTTTTGGACCACAGATTATCTCGTTGGTCTTTATGTGATAATTGAGCTGTATGCTCCTCGGTATCGATAACACGAATTTTATCTCCGTGAAGTGCGTCTTCTATTGGTTTTCTCCAGAAATTAAGAGAACGTAATTCTTCTGCGCCCATGCAGTGAATCTTATTTGACCCACAACTTGGGCATTTTTCGTGCAACAGAAACGGTGTAAGCTCGGAACATTGCTCACAGCGAAACCAAACATGCTCAGGATCAAAGCGAGGCTTGATACGAGTTAGATCAACGTACAGCTTCCCATTATCTGGCTGGGCTGCATCCAGGAAAACAGCGCGAAGCACATCTCTCCATATTGCCATATCCTCCGAGCGATCATTCCAACCACAGATATCCTTTATGTTTTTTGAAAAAGACCAGTTCCTATCCAATCCGTACCCGCCATAGTTTGCCCGCACATCATAGCGTACCAGATCAGAAATAGTCTGTCCTAACGCAACGGCGGAATCAAGAATGTTCAGAATCCACGCGTTAAAAAACGAAATGAAATCTCCTTCAGTTATCTCTATTCCGCGCTCCTCAAGTATATCTATTGCATCAAGCAGCGCACTATCTGTGGGTTCTATCCAGGATATTGCAGAATCTTGTAACGTGTTATACCCTCCGCAGAACAAGCGGAGGAGATGTTTTTGCATTTGGATAGGAGCATTTGATATACCAAATCGAGGCTCATACTCCCGGCTTCTGCGTCTACTCCGCTCATAGCTTCCAAGCGCAGTATTGCAGTCTTCAGAAAACTTCTTCCTTTCTGGCTCATGAAAGATTTGAACATGATTTAAAGCCGCCGCAAGGCAGAAATAATCATAAAGATCATTCATGGAACGCTCTTTAGTAGATTGTTCCATACTATTTATTGCAAGAGCAAACAGTTGCCGTGCCGCTGTATCGTCTGATGCTTCTGACATATCTCGTGCCAGCTTTGCCGCTCTCTGTCGGCTGTCAGAAAACAGAAGTACTTTTCTCCCTTCGTTAGGAAGGGTGTCCGGTTTGTCTGTTTTTCCAGCAACCGGTGGTTGTGATAGAAACTGAGATTTAATTAAGTTGAAGAAAGATTGGTTTCCCCGTGTGCTGAATGATGTGAGTTGTGATTTTGAAAGCTGATGAAGGCAATGTGGGCAAGTTGGGAAAGTCAGAATCTGTGGACGACCTTTTGCAGAATAATCACAATAATATAGTTTTCTGATTCCCGGCTTCCCGGCTTTTGAATCATCATAAAAATCAACGAAGCCGCTGTTGACATCTAAGTAGCATGGCCGAATCGGGTTTTTTCCCTGTCGTTTTGTTAACTGGTATCCATTGGAGGGAATAAATAAATGTATTTCCTTCATTTGACGATCCATCAGTTGACCTGAGTAATGCCAAAGATATGTGTGATTTCGTCCGGTAAGATCGTCCTCTAATATATAACCTTTGTAAAACAATGCACCGCATCTTCGATCATTATAAAGCTCATATACGACGCTGTGGCAATGGGGACACGTTAAATGTCCATCTGACAAGAAAACTTCTCCCAATGTCAAACTACCGTCCGTATGAGAATGTGGGCATTTTTCATTTGCACACGCATAAACTCCTTTGATTCCTCGAAAGAGCATATGCATACGTGCAGGGAAGAGAACAGCGTTTTTATCGTTTTTTGCCAATGGTGCAATAGCAAGCAATACCCCGACGGCATAGAGCGCGTTTTCCATCGGCTGCTCGGGAAATATGCTGGAAGCCAGCTCTGCTAATGAAACCGCAGTTCCGCGACATTTATTAATCAGAACATGGAAGGGCCTATATTCAACCAATCTGTCGTACATCCACTTGTACGCTTCAGATAATTCTGAAAAAGGCGCAGAAGCGTTTTCTATTCCATTCCAAAAGTCATTCAGGGCCTGCAAGCACGTCGATTCAGTTTCAAAACTATCCGGATTCGACTTGATTATTCTTTCAAATGGGATATCGTACAAAAGTCTCCCGCTGACATCCTCACGTTCGCCTGTCAAGTAGCAAAATTGTACGCCATCATCCGAAGCGGTTAACTCAGAAGCAAATCGTTTAACAGCATCTTTGTCTTCCGGGGTATTATTTGGCATACTGGCTGTTGTCAAAATAAACTGCACTTGATCGCGGGTAATCTCCAGCTTATGAAAAAGGCGCCGGATAAGAAGGGCCACTTCACCGCCAGATGAGCCACGATACATATGCGCTTCATCAATAATAAACAGTAGTTTGTTTTTCCTATCTGCCTTAAGCCATTCCTTTGTATGATCCCATATTTTCTCTTCTTGTGGCCTCAAGAGCATATACTCCAGCATAGAATAGTTCGTTATCAGAATATCAGGGCAAAACTGCTGGATTTCAAATCGAGTTATTAACTCAGCATCTTCATCGTCCGGAATATGCTGACTGTTATGAAGTCTTTCCAAAAAACTTTTCATATCTGCTTTAGCAGGTATTTTGCCTTCGGATAGCAGATTATTGTAATACTCTATTTCCTCCTCGCTTTGAGGAGAAGTCATTTTGGTAAGTGTTCGTTCAAGCTTATGATCCTCACTGCTCTTCGGCTCTATACCCGGATAAGGGGTACGACCAGTATACATTCCAAATTGTGGCCTGCGAGTATCGGAGCTGCAAGTTTCCCGGAAAATGTGAACAAACGCATTTTTAGGATCACCTATCAATCGCCGTAAGCGACTTACCTGATCTGAAACAAGCGCATTCATGGGATACATGATAATACTCCGGATGCCTCTCTTCTCCCATGTATCCGGGCAATCATGTGCTTCCGCTGTCAGTTTGGCAAGGAGCGGCCACATAAAACACTCAGTTTTACCGGAACCTGTGCCTGTAGAAACGAACAAGTCTTCTCCCTTATATGCGCGCTCCAAGGCTGTAATCTGATGATTGAATGGCGCCGGATAAACACCGAGGCCCGCATCAGAAAGCTTTATAAAGTATTCTTTCAACCAATCCGGAATCTGGGCATAGCTTATTCCGTTAACTGTTGTCTTATAAGCGGGAGCAGATTCAATATAAGGCTTTTTGTATAGTAAGCCCTCATTATCCAAAGCGCCTTTAATTGCATTCAGTAGAACAGGTGATTTTCCAAAGTATTGAGACTGTATGTAGTTTTCAAGTTCACTTCTGAGTTTGAAATGAATAGAGTTTGCGCCGTTTGACATGATCTATTCCTCCACAAATTGATATCCTAACATTTCCAACACATGCCTGATGTCATAAAAAACGTTTGTAGTCATCACCCTGTTGAAATTATGGGGATAATTAATATAGGTGTTTGGCCAACTGTAGAGACGAATTACATTCATTTCTTCCGGTGGATAAAGATAGCCAATGTGGAGAAAAACGATATCTCCATCTATTTTATATGAAGTCGGCGGAAGCGTTTTCTGTGTACTGAGACATGCATTTGATAACGCGCGATAGTCATTATCTGAAGTCATCCATGCAGGAAGCTGTGAAAAATAAATTGTGTTGTTATCTTGCTTGTAAAGATAATATAAATCCGAGCCAGGAATTCTTTGCCGTGCAAGCGATATTGTCCCATCATAATCCGGCGCCTCAGTCCAATAACCAGATCTAAATGGTGGTCTTAAACGAAGATACTCAAAATCCGTTGAACCAATATATGTTGTCCATTGTGCTTGGGATAGGACCGATTTCCATATATCAGTTAGCGCTGGCTTTTGAAGCTGAAACATTTCGGAGAGAGAGATGCTGTTCGCATCCTGCGCAGGTCGTAATGGATAATAACAACCCAGTCCACTGACCCATCGCTTTTCAGATAGCGAGTTACCTCTTATATATGTATTATTGACGCCAATGCCGGTTTTGCGTGGAGGAACTATCAATCTATAAGGACTGTGATAAACCACGCCAGAGTCCTTTAATATTTGGTAGATTTCTTCACTTTGCTGCTCGTACCCTAATAAAAACGCGGATATCATTTCTGGATAGATATCGATGATAGACTCAAGAGCCTTTTCAATGCGAGCCTTAAAATGGGTAATGCTTGCAGGCTGAAGATCCTCTTGAATATCCCATAAGGACGAGTACCCTGTCTGGCCAAGGAAACTATAAATCACCCGTGCCATCCAAGACAATTCATCTTCGTGAGTTCCTCTCTTAATATTAAATTCCTGGCTGATTGATTTGAGAAGCTCAAAATAATCTGTCATTGAGTCTCACCCACAGGCTGCGTTGTATGATCCTTTTTATATTCTTCTAATTCATCGCTCAATCCGAGAAAGCATGCGAGCGGTTCAAGTACGAATGTATAGTCCTCTTCTGTTGTATTGCCAGGTAGCAACACATGATAATCGGTTAGCACTCTCTGAACAGCTTTCTTAGCATATAGGCCCAGCTTCATCTCTTTAAGGAGCTTGTTATAACATTTTCTCTCGTTAATTTTTTCTTGTACAAATTCGGTAAAAGGCTCAACCATGTATCCACCGACATAGTTCATGGTCGGCGCTGAATCGACGAGAGAATCTGTGTATAACGGGAAGCAATAATTGATAAGGCTATTCGGTTCAATCGCAAGGTCTTCTCCAAATGGATGAACCACCATATAGAAGCGGCGCCTTTGTGAAAGCAGTCTTAATATGCCGGAATACCAACTATGTTCAAACATGTTTTCTATAACAACAATCTCTGTATTTGAATTTGTAGCTTTCTGAAGATCGCTTTCATTGAAATCTCCATCGCAATGTAGCGTTCCAGGTGTACATCCATATAAAGCCAGGGAAAAAGCGTTCGCGATCTCGAGCCCATTTGGCCCCGCTAAAAGGAGCGGCACCTTGCTCAGATAAGCTGCATATAAAATACCCGATAATCCGATCACTTTATCGCTTGAAACGCCCGCTTCTTGTAACTCAGCTTGCACTGTTTGAAGCAATTTCTCCCAATTGTCATTTTGCTCGAGTTCAGCAATATCACGATACGTCCCTTCTGTATAATGGGAGTTCGTGAGTACAGGAGAGGTGGCTACATTTGATGAATCGCTGAGCGGGCGTGTAAAGGCATATTCAGCTATAAAAGCTGCTGCATTTTTTCTGGCCTGATCTATCTTAGCATTTACTTGCTCTTCCACATCGTTTGCAAGCTGTTGTTTTTTCTCTATCTGCTCTTGCAATAAATGGACTTGTCCGTCAAGTGTTGCACATTCTTTTTTCTTCCTATCTAACATGGCCTGTATACGGGAATCTTCAGCTTCTGTGTCTGCTAAATGTTGTTTAGCTGCGGTGAGCAACTCCTGATTGTGTTCCTCCCACTCTTGTTGCAATTCCTCATAGCATTCTTTAAGTAAAGATTCATCATTGCGTATGATCCGCGCCATCACTTGATTCTCCGGCGTAGTGCCATTAAGAACGTTGACTGCCTGATTTATAAATAATGCAACATACTGTCTAGCCTCTTCCTGGCTACAGTCACATTCGGATGACACTTCATCCCCCAGTGTCTCTGTGTTCAAGTCTAAAAGAAAGCTTCTTACTCTGCGAGCTTCGTTCGTGGTAAAGCCATTTTGTTTAATGACCGCCTGTGTGACTCGCCGTAAGATAATATCTTTAGTGACCTCAATAGGATTCTTCACTTTTATTATTCTTGCAGGAAGCCCTGTGGTAAGAAACTTGTAGAACATGCTGCTATCGATGCGTACAATATCATTATACGTAAAGATAAACTCTGCAAGTGACATTATATTTTGATTTAGTATATAAGTCCCTGCATATTCGTGAAAATGCTCCGAGCTACATAGAAGCCCTTCATATTCTGCTCCATTAAAGAATGAAAAAAGCATTCTTCCCGGGAGAACAGGAAAACTTACCCCTGACTTCAACCGGTCTATCAAATCATAAATGCTACTGCAATCATCTCTTAGGACTATTTCAATAGGAATAAAATTAGCGTTATATGCGGTTTCTATTCTTCCATTTTCTGCGCGAATTGTCCAGTCCCAAATCCCGAACGCCCCTATCTGGGACGGTCCATCTTTTTGATAGAGGCGTGCCCGCGTAGGAGTATTTTCAAGAAACGTACTAGTAAGCTCTCCTTCTGCTGTAACATCAGCGCATCTATAAAGTCGATCTCTTTCATTATCATCGATGTACTTACGGCACAGTGAAAGGACAGTGTATCCCGCAGCGGGAGAAAAGTCTTTTTCAATAACTGCATATTTTGCAAGGTTCCTATACTCATCTAACTCACTTTGCATTTCTGAAAGCTGTTTTTCACGTTCTGACTTCTCTTTCTTGCTGGTATCCCATAATGCAAGAAGCCCATCAAATTTTTTCTGCAATGCAGAAAGTTCATTAATTGACTCTAAATATCTTGCATTTGAATTCGTTTCAATCTGCTCAGACTTTTGCTGAGCTTCATTTGCTTCTTCTTCAGCTTGGGCAAGATTTTCTCTCAACTGAATAGCATATTGGACCATGGATATGTATTCTTCCGGGTAATGTTTCCCAGAAAGCAAAAAATATAATTCGATATGTTCAGAGAACACACTCTTTGATAGTGTTTCAGTTAATGCATCTTCTGCGTTTTTTCCTTCTGAGATGTATTTATCTATGTGTTCATGAATCTCTTTGAGCCAATTGTATATACCAGTATTGATAGCCCTGCAAATAAATTCTTCGTCTCTGATTTTTATAACGAAAAAATATGTTTCTTCGTCAGAAGCTTTTTTTATGTTATATCCGCAACTACGCTTTACTCGGTTAAAGTCGTTGGGATTATTATTGAAGATTTCCTTGAAATTTCGTGCTGTTATGATTCTGCAAATAGACAGAAGCTGATCGTCGTTAAGAAGAGATACATAGTTAGTCATAACAGATCTCCTTTATTTCTTTTGAATTGTATAAATCTGCTTTTTAAGATACTTTATAGCTTCCTCTGAGACAGCCCCACGCCGTATGGCTCTATAAAGCCATCGCTTTGTCTGTGGGTAGTCATCTAGCTTTTGGATAAGCGATCCTAAACCATGTGGAATTGAAATTTCGTTTCCATGGAACGATGCCAGCAATGAGGCAAACAAAGCATCATCATTTGTAATCGTTTTTTCTTTAGCTCTTATAAATGATGCAGCCCAAACAACATCTAAAGCAATGTGGAGCTCGATTTCCATTCCATAAGAAATGTTTTCAATTATATAATATGATTGTGCAGCAATATCTCGTTTATCTACGATAATTCCGTTTCTACTAATGACTGCTTTTCCATCATATGGGAGTAGAATCTTTACTGTTTCTCGTGCAGGCAAGGTTGTGTGCACACCAGCAGAAATCTCATGACAATTTATATCTTGCACTTGAAATGTTGGGATTTCTCCAGCTTCCGTTAACGGCTCTTTCCAAAGATAAAGATATTGTAGGACGTTTGCCTGCCCTGAAGAGATAAGCTGCTGCCTTCCATTACAATCTATTTTATAAATCTGACCATATTTTGAACAAATTTGAGATCGGACTGGAGCATATGGAAAAGTTGTTATTCTTTTTTCGCGCCGTCCATATAAATGTACGATAATATAATCGTCTGGAAGTTTAAGTACGTAGGGAGTTTTTATATGTATTGGCCAAATCGGGTTTACCTGTAGAGGAGAATCCGTTAGCCTATAGTGCATAGATAAGAAAAACTTCGCAGCGTCTTGATCCAATGCGGTTGCTTTTATAAGATACAGCCGCCATGTATCCCAACCTGAACGTATTTCACATTGTAAAGAAAAAGTGATGCTGGAAGTCAGATGGTACAATGGTCTTGTCGTCAGCAGATAGTACTCTCTTTCAACGAGGATATCAGAATCTACTGTCATCATTTTGCCGTTCTGTACTTGAAATAGACTTCCTTTTCGATTAATTCCTTTCACTTGTCTTGGCCAAAATGACATCAGTCGATTTGATGTCAGAACCTCATATTTTTCAGAAGGGACATTGCCAACCGGTAGATATGTAATTGCCTTTTCGCTAAAACGCTCGAAGGAGTATGTGTAGTGGGCAACGTCAGAGGCTATAATCGTTACACTTTGTGTTTGCTCGTTTCTTATAATATCTTGTTGAACATATAAGAGACCGAGCTCCAATCTAAACGTATTTTTTTCCTTGATTAATCTGATAGGTAGTTCGTGTTCATTTGCCTTATAAGTAGGTGTGTACAGCGGCCCAAAGGTCCTCTCCGGGCAGTTTTTGCTTTCCTCATGGGCACTGTGCCGAAAATGTCGGGCTTTTTCATAGCCTTCGGTCAAGGTTACATATTGACCGCAAAGCTCACACATGAAAAGGCCACTATGTGCAGAGACCGTTCCACCGGGATGAATCTTAGCTGCCTCTGCTGCTGTAACGCGCGTCCAACCGTGTTCTGACCACATACTAACGTGATTTAAAGTTGCCACATTCTCACCCCATCACCAAGTGCAGTCTTAATAGTATTACCGACGGCATCATTTCCTTAAAAATGATTATAACACGCTATCCCCGACAAATACAGAGCAATTAGTTTGTTTTTTGAGCATCTGAAAAATTCAATTATCCGAAGGGCGCACTTCTATACGGGGTAGCGTGAGCTGCCCCGTAGTGCGTCCTGCGGAGCCTGGATGCCTGTCCGAACAGTCATCCTTTGCGTCGCGCTGCTCCGTACAAGGGGCTGCACCCCTTGCGCATCGTCGGCACAAACTTTATATCCTTCGCTTCCGCCTAAAGCCGAAAGCTCATCCATTCCGTTGTGCCTCCTCTCCCCACAAAGCCAGATGGCTTTGCGGGGACCCCTGTGCTATCCTTGCGCAGCCAAGAAGGAAAGCAGTCTGGATGCCAGGCTCCTTTCTTCATGGCTTTTTCTTCTTATTCGACGGGCTTCACTGGACAATGCTAAACGGATGCAGTATAATCATATGAACTTTCTGTAAAGCCAGCAGATCATAGTAACAATTTGCTATTTACAATGTCGTTAATAAATGTAGATACTATGTCCTTCATGAGTAATCAAAATTCTTCTACTCAGCAGGTTTTGCTGGACAGCGCCATACAGACGCGCTAAAATTATTTGAAATTTCTGTAAACCCTATTATCGGCAGTAACATTTTATTAGTTGTAATGTCGTTAATAATTGGAGATTATCTTATGCCTCCTCAGAAAATCAGAATCCCGTATGACAGCAACCTTCGCTATATGCCCCTCGTCTACCTGCTTCCCGAAGAGCTGATGGCGAGATGCCCCACACTGATGAAGATTCCCCGCAATCCTTATCAGGTACTCCAATCCAATGAGTGGCTGGACCTCATCGACAGCGATCAGTTCCTCGATGAGATCATGGACGCGGTATCTTCACTCGTCTTTCCCTTTTTCGGCTTTCGCGGTTGGAAGGAGCATTATACAGGAGACTTCCCTGTGTGGAGGCTCTCCTACTCCATGCCGCTGTGGGCGAAAGGTGTTGAGCAGGAGATCGGTTGGAACCTGCAGCGTTTGTTTCAGCTTCCTCGCAATGCGGAGATCGTCTTTTTGCCGGAAAAACAGATCAAAGAGCTCTTTGAGAAGATCGTCAAAAAGGTGATCGCGGAACAGGGATGGCAGCCAATGCTGGATGCGCTGCATGAGCTGCCCTGCGATGAAGATTTCGAGAAACAACGCACAAGCGTCCGAACAGATTTTATCCGCAAATGGTATCACACGCGATCCAAGAAGGTGCAGTCTGTTTCGCTGGAAAGGTTCCGTACAGAGAATTGGGATTCAGATGATGACAGGTTGTTTTACTTTCCCGATCCCCGATTGCATCTTGAGGAATATGTCTGCGCCAGGGTAGACGCGGAACGTTTCATCAAATCGCTGCCGTGGAAAGAGCGCCGCATCATCCAAATGCGGGATGAAGGCTATTCCTATATGGAAATTGCTGCTGAGCTTGGTTTTGCCAATCACAGCAGCGTAATCAAACGGATGAAAAGCATCAAGAAGAAATATCAAAACTATATGGAGGCATGAGCCGCGCAAGTCTGGATCAGTATTATCCAAAACGCACTCGTACCCATCAAAAGAAAACCTGACGGTTCTCTCTATCGCATGACACCTGCACAGCAGCGAGATGCAAGAAAAATCATCCGCAGGCTGTGCAGCAATTGTGTGAACGACAATTGTATCCGTCTCGATCAAAGCGAAGAAGTCCCTTGTCCGCAAATGCTCTCTGCTTCTGTTTGCTGCCGATTCTTTCGTAATGTTCTCCTGAAAGATCCGGAGGCCGGCACACTGGAGGCAGAGATTTTTACATCAGGCACCAGAAAACGCTGTGCGGTATGCGGCAAAACCTTCTGTGCAAAAGGTAATCGTGCGAAATATTGCACTGCATGTAAGGTAGTTGCTCAACGCCAACAGCAGGCGGAATATGCAAGACGAAGGAGGGCGGCAATCAAAGATAATAAATAACAGGATGTAAAGAACATGAACATTATTTTGAAACGGAGGTATGAAACTGAACAAAGAACTAAAAAAACTGAGAGAACAGCAAGCAAGAGACATCCAAGAACTGGAGTATCTTCAACACGATTTACAGCGTTTACAAAATCGTCTTGCCTATCTGGAGAAAGGTGAACGGCAGAAACGCGCGCACCGACTGATCACAAAAGGTGCGGCGATTGAATCTCTGGCCCCGGCCACAAAGGAGATGGGCGAAACAGAATTCTTTTCCTTGATGGAAAAGATCTTCGCGCTTCCTGATGCGCTTGCCCTGCTGCCAAAGGAGGACGCAGAATAGCACTTTATCATTTCAGCGTTACCCAAATCAAACGCAGCGAGGGAAAATCCGCTATCGCAGCGGCGGCCTATCGAGCCGGAGAAAAACTCCACAGTGAATATTACGGCAACGATCCGGACTACCGACGCAAGAACGGCGTGATTCATTCGGAGATTCTTTTGCCGCCGCACGCGCCGGAAAGATTCAAAGATCGTGAGACGCTCTGGAACGAAGTCGAGAAAACTGAGAAGCATCCCAAAGCTCAACTCGCATACAGCTTCGACATTGCCTTGCAAAACGAATTCACACGCGAAGAAAACATGGAGCTTGTCCGGCAATTTCTTCAAGATGAATTTGTCAGTCGGGGTATGATTGCAGATTACGCGATCCACGAAAAGGATGCCGGTGAAAACGGGATTGAGAACCCACACTTCCATGTGATGTGTCCGATCCGGCCTCTCAATCCTGACGGCAGTTGGGGCGCAAAGCAGCGGCGGGAATACATCCTGGACGAGCATGGCAACCGTATCCCGAACGGCAAAGGCGATTATGAATTCAACGCCGTACCCACCACCGATTGGGGAAGCTCTGAAAGATTGGAGGCATGGCGCAAGGCGTGGGCGGACTGCTGCAATGCAAAATTTGAAGAAAAGCAATTGGCCGTAAAGGTTGATAACCGATCTTACAAGCGACAGGGCATTGAG
>CADAUZ010000011.1 GCA_902791215.1 Oscillospiraceae bacterium
CACGTCCGCCCAGTCGCCGTATCGGTTGCCGGGCCTGCCGTTTTCGTCGTGGTAGAAGTATTCCGGGTGGGTTTTGTACAGCACCGAGTCGGGCGAGGTGTGGTTATACACCACGTCGATCATGACCTTCATACCGCGCGCGTGGATCTCGTCGACGAGGGCCTTAAAGTCTTCCATGGTGCCGTAGGCGGGGTTTACATCGCGGTAATCCCGGTTTGCGTAGGGGCAGCCGAGGCTCCCCTTCTTGCCCTCCACGCCGATGGGATGGATGGGCATGAACCAGATGATGTCCGTGCCGAGGGAGCGGATGCGGTCGAGATCGGGGATCACGGCGCGGAAGGTCCCCTCCGGCGTGTGCGCGCGGACGTATACGGAATAAATGACCTGCGTCTGCAAGCCGCGGTCGGTGTCGTGAGCCATATGAATTACCTCCAAAAAAGATGGTCATGCAGTGCGCTGAGACAAGCAAGCATGGCTTGCTATTTTCCAACGCAAATAGTATACTGAAATGGTCGAATAAGCTGCGTTGACTCAAAGGAGTGGTTTTGCGTGCCGCTTATCAGTGTTATTGTGCCTGTCTATAGGGTAGACGCGTATTTGGAGCGCTGTGTCGACAGTCTTCTCAATCAGAGTATGCGCGAGATTGAAATCATACTGATTGATGACGGCTCGCCCGACAAATGCGGTACGATCTGTGACCGCTATGCCGCGCAGGACACAAGAGTGCGCGTCATCCATCAGGAGAACGCCGGGCTGTCTGCAGCACGAAATGCGGGGCTGGACCGCGCGCAAGGCGAATGGATCATGTTCGTCGACAGCGACGACTGGGTCGAGCTGGATTTCTGCCGTCTGCCCTACGAGGCAGCTCTCGCGCACCAAGCAGATCTGGTGATGTTTGGAACCATATCGCATAAGAAAACCGGGGAAATCGTTTTTTCTCATGTGGAAGAAGGCCTCCTCAGCAAAGATGACGCAATCACATACGCGGTAAAGAAAAGCATTGCGGTATGGAAAAAGCTTTATCACAGCTCGCTTTTTCGTGAAATACGCTTTCCGGAGGGCTACGTATTTGAGGACATCTTCGTCACACCAAAACTCGTCCACGCTGCCCGATCCGTTTACCGTCTGGATGCCTGTCTGTATCACTACGCTTACCGGGCCGACAGCATCTGCCATGCCAGAGAGCCCCGTTCGCGAAGGGATTATCTCGTTATGAAAAGTGCGCAGATTCGTGATCTTTCGTGCTGGGGCTATGCCGATCTTGCCCGGGAGTCTATGCAGAACCTCAGTCTCATATATCTGATCCGGCTCGGGCGCTTTGCGGAAGACTCCGCACTCCACATGGAGACGCTGCGCCGCATACGCCGGTTTCCGTCGGGTTGGACCTGGAAGAAAAAAATGATATTCGTCCTTTTTCGAGTTTCTCCGCGGCTTTTCGACAGCGTGTGCATTCTCTCAGGCAGACGTCTTCCGCCGGTTGATACGATAAGAAGCCCTTCCGTTGAAAGACAAGAAACCGTGCAACAGTAACATGAAATTACAGCATCAAAACGGCAGTCATTTCGGACTGCCGTTTTGTTTACGGATTTCCGTTTTTTACGAAATCGTCTCGATCCGGATGACGTTGGTATTCCCGCTCTGGCCGGAGGTGTTGCCGCCGGTCATGACGACCGTGTCGCCGTCATTGAGGTTCAGCACGCGCTTTGCCTCCTTGAGGGCAAAGTAGTTGAGCACGTCCATGCTCGGAAACTGCTCCGTCAGAAGCGGCAGCACGCCCCAGGAGAGGGCCAGCTTGTACCAGGCGCGCTCGCCGGTGGCAAGGCCGAGGATGGTGATGGGCGCGCGGAAGCGGGAGACCATGCGCACGGTCAGGCCGCTGATGGAGGTGACGACGATGGCCTTGGCCTCCAGGTCGATGGCCATGGTGCAGGCCGCGTGGGAGATGGCGTCGACGCGGTTGTGGATGGCGAAGCTCTGGGTCTGGAAGAGACGGCAGTAGTCGATGTGGCGCTCGGTCTCCTCGGCGATCTCGCTCATGACGCGCACGGCGTCGACGGGGTACTTGCCGGCGGCGGACTCGCCCGAGAGCATGATGGCGCTCGTGCCGTCGTAGACGGCGTTTGCCACGTCGCTGATCTCGGCGCGGGTGGGACGGGGGTTCGTGATCATGCTCTCGAGCATTTCGGTCGCGGTGATGACGCGCTTGCCGAGCATGCGGCACTTGGTGATGAGGTACTTCTGAATGGCGGGCAGCTCCGTAAACGGCACCTCGACGCCGAGGTCGCCGCGGGCGACCATGATGCCCTCGCACACCGAGCAGATCTCGTCGATGTTGTCCACGCCCGACTGGTTCTCGATCTTGGCGATGACGTCGATGTCCCCGCCGCCGTTTGCCTTGAGGAACTTCTTGAGATCGACGATGTCCTGCTTGCAGGAGACGAAGGAGGCGGCGACGAAGTCCACGCCGTTTTCGATGCCGAACAGGAGGTCCGCCCGGTCCTGATCGCTCATGTAGGCCTGGCGCATGACCTTGCCGGGGAAGCTCATGCTCTTGCGGTCGGACAGCACGCCCCCGGTGATGACCTTGCAGCGGATCTCCGTGCCCTCGATGGCGGTGACCTCGAAGATGACAAGGCCGTTGTTGACGAGGACGCGGTCGCCGACATTGAGGTCGTCGGCAAGCCCGGCGTAGCTTACGGAGACGATGGTCTCGTCGCCCTCGACCTCGCGGGTGGTGAAGGTGAAGTCGTCCCCGTCCCTGAGGGTGATCTTGCCGTTTTTGAAGGTGCGGATGCGGTACTCGGGGCCCTTGGTGTCGAGCATGATGGCGATGGGCAGCTTGAGCTCGGCGCGGACCGCCTTGATCATGTCGATCTTTTTCTGGTGCTCCTCATGGGTTCCGTGGGAGAAATTCAGGCGGGCGACGTTCAGGCCCTGCTGGCACATGGCCCGGAACACGGCGGGATCTTCGCTGGACGGGCCGATGGTGCAGATGATCTTGGTCTTCCTCATGGTTTGATTCCTCCGATTTTATTGTTATTTTTCAAAAATTTCTTGTTCTCGTACATATCCGCGTCGGCGCGCTCGAAGACATCCTGGAAGCGGGTGTCCCGGCCGGGGACATAGTCCGCCATGCCGCAGGCGACCACCGCCTCCTCCGGGGCGCGGCGCGCGGCATTGAGGGCACGGAAGCTCTCCTTCAGCTCCCGGCGGTGCTCATAGTCCTGGCCGGTGAGGACGGCGGCAAACTCGTCCCCGCCGATGCGGTAGACCGGGCTGTGCTGGAAGGTCTTGCAGACGAGCGTGCAGCCGTCGCAGATGTAGCTGTCCCCCGCCGCGTGGCCCATGGTGTCGTTGATGGTCTTGAGGTCGTTGAGGTCAAAGACCGCCACGGCGAAGGGCGCGGCTTTGTTTTCCTCGATGCCGGCATCCCACTGCATTTCCGCCTCCACAAAGACGCGCTTGCTCTTGACGCCGGTGAGCCCGTCGCGGCTGGCAAGCTCGGTGGCCTTCTGCAGGGCCCTGGCCTGGGCCTGCTCGCGGCGGACGTGCTCGTCGATGTTTCGCAGGCCGAGGACGATGTGCGTATCGTCCCGGTCCGCCATGCGGCTGGCCTTCATGTGGATATAGGTGGGCACGCCGTTCATCAGGTAGCGGTAATCCATGGTATAGCTGCCGTTTTCCCGCAGCAGCTCCAGCAGATGCTCCTTGTCGAACAGCTTTCTCACCTGCTCGCGGCTCTCCTCGCAGACGTTTGCGAAGATGCTCTCACGGCTGGTGTCGAAGAAATTTTCACGCCCCTGCTCCAGATACAGCTCCATGTCGGATTCGGTGGGCCGGTACTCGATATAGCGGTCGGTTTTGGTGTCGATGTAGAAGATGAGGAAATAGTCCGACGAGAGCGCCTGCGCCACCGACGAACGCACCATCGCCGCCTTTCGGCGCTGCACCTCGGCGTTGATGTTGCTGGTGCCGATGACGATGTGGCGGTCGTCCAGGCGCGCGGCCTTCATCATGACGTACTTCGGCCCGCCCTCCATGAGCATGCGGTAAGTAATGGAGAAGCTGCCGTTGTTGTCCACCTCATGCAGGACGTTTTCTTTTGTAAAAACCTCCAGGAAGCCGGGCACATCCTCGGCGCTGGTAAAGCGCGGGATATTGCGGCGGCTGAGATTGAAGAAGTCCTCGCCCTGCTTTTCGATGCCGATCTTGTTGAAATCGTCCCCGGCCCTGTACTCGATGAAGTAGTCCGTCTCCACATCCACATAGTAGATGATGAAGTAGTCCTGGGCCAGGGCCTTGGCAAGCGCGGCGAAGTCCGGCGTGATGCCGCCCGGCAGCGCCGCCTCGAGACCGGCGGGCCGGTCCCGCCGCTCGATCAGAAAGCGCTCGAACTCCCCGGCGGGGACGGGCTTTGAGAAATAGTAGCCCTGCACGATATCACAGCCCATGGCCCGCAGGGCATGGAGCTGCTCGGCGGTCTCCACGCCCTCGGCGATAACGGGCACGGCGAGAGACCCGGCAAGCTCGATGATAAGCTCCAGCATGCGGGTGTCGCGGCGCTGGGCAAAGGCGTTGCGGATAAACTGCATGTCCAGTTTCAAGGCGTCGATGGGCAGGGTGGAGAGCATATTCAGGGACGAATAGCCCGTGCCGAAGTCGTCCATCTCCACCCGGAAGCCCAGCCTGCGCAGGGCCGTGACGGTCTGGATGATCTGGTCGGAGTCCTGCGTATAGGCAGACTCCGTGATCTCCAGCAGCAGCTCCTGCGCCGTCAGCCCGTATTCCCGCAGAAGTTCGGTGAAGATATCCACAAGGCCGGGGTCGAGCATGTCCACCCGCGACACGTTCACCGACACCGGCACGCAGAAGCCGAGGCGTTCCTTCCAGTCCCGAAGCTGCGCGGCGGTCTCCCGCCAGACGAAGCGGTCCAGGGTCTCGATGAGGCCGTTTGCCTCAAAAAGCGGAATAAACACGCCCGGGCTGACCATGCCGAGCTTCGGATGCCGCCAGCGCACCAGGGCCTCGGCGCTGGTGAGGAAGGGGGTCTTCCGGCGGATATCGAACTTGGGCTGATACCAGACCTCAAACTGCCGCTCGTCGACGGCGGCGTGGAAGTCCTCGATCAGCTGCTCGTCATAAAGCTCCTTTTTATGCAGCTTCTCGTCGTAAAAGCCGATGGCGTGGCTGAAGCTCAGGCGCACGGAGTCGGCGGCGATCTGGGCCCGGTCGAAGCGGCGCTCGATGTTGAGGGCCTTGTCCACGTTTTCATATACGCCCATGCGCAGGCGGATGCGGCTGCCCGGCCCGTCGCTGGCCGCGAGGCTGTCGGAGGCCCCGTTCAGGATGGCGCGGTAGTCACGGCCATGGGGGCAGTAGACCAGGAAGGTGTCCGATTCGCGCCGGCACACGATGCCGCCCTCGTCGCGCACCATATCCCGCACCCGCCCGCCGACGCAGCGCAGGACGGCGTCACCGTACGCGGTGCCGAAGCGCTCGTTGATCATGCGGAAGTGATTGATGTCGATGACGATGGCGTCCATGGGCGTTTCCGGGTGGTACTGGTCGAGCTGCTCGGCGTAGCGATAGAAATACTCCCGGCTGTAAAGGCCCGTGAGCACATCCCGCTCGGTGGAGAGGATGATCTGTCTGTCCTCGACAAGCTCGATGGTGCGCAGCACCCTCGCCCGGATCACGTCCGGCTGGGGGTAGGGCTTGGAGATAAAATCGATGGCGCCGAGGATGAGGCACTCCGCCTCCGCCGCGTGGTCGGCGGTGACGACGATAATGGGGATCTGCGCGATGGCGGGGTCCTCCTTTTTCACGCGCAGAAGCTCGATGCCGTTCATGCCCGGCATCATCAGGTCCAGCAGCACCATGGACAGGGTCTGCCCGTGCCGCCGCATCAGCTCCAGCGCCTCCACGCCGTCGCAGGCATAGAGCAGCTCGTAGTCCTCCTCCAGTATATGGCCCAGCAGCTCGCGGTTGATGCTCTCGTCGTCGGCGATCAGGATTTGCCGCTTGCCGTTGGCAGAGTGAAATTATTCATGACTTTTAAACATTTTGTTTTTCCTCCGTCCAGTTGCGAAGGGTACATTTTTACAAATAACAGCATACCATATTTCCCCGCGCATTACCAGTATGATCGGCGGATTTCCCCACAAAAAATGCGCCCCGGAAATCCGGGGCGCCAAAACGTCTGTGTTATTCTTCGTCTTTTTTCTCTTCCGTATGCCGCTCGGCTGTGGGGGCATCCTCGGCAGGGGCCGGGGTCTCGGTCTCCGCAGAGGCTTCGGTCTCTGCGGGGGCTTCCGTGGGGATCTCCCCCTCTTCGGCATAGCCATCGGTCATGGAGATCTTCTTTGCCGGGCGCTCGATGCTGGCGTCCTCGCGGGCCTTGCGGGCCTCTCTCGGCGGCATGGGCATAAACTCGCCGTGCTCGAAGAAGTAGTTGAACTCCTCGGCCTCCATGGTCTCATGCTCCAGCAGATACTCCGCGATGGCGCAAAGCTCCTTTGCGTGCTCGGTGAGGATCTTTTCGCACCTGGCGCTGGCCTCGTCGAAGATTTTCTTGACCTCCTCGTCGATGATGCCGGCGGTCTCCTCGGAATAGCTCTTGGTCTGGCCGAAGTCGCGGCCGATGAAGATGGAGTGGCCGGAGTTGTCGTAGGAGATGGGGCCGAGGCGCTCGCTCATGCCGTAGCGCATGACCATGTCGCGGGCAATCGAGCTTGCCTGCTGGATGTCGCCCGAGGCGCCGCTGGAGATATCGTCCAGAAAGAGCCTTTCCGCCGTGCGGCCGCCGAGGGCCATGACGATGCTCTCAAACATCTCGGATCTGGACTTGAAGTTTTCCAGATCCTCCTGGGGCCGGAAGAGCGTGAAGCCGCCCGCCGCGCCGCGGGGGATGATGGTGATATAGTGGACGGGGTCCACATGCTCGAGGAATTTGCCCGCGATGGCGTGGCCGGATTCGTGATAGGCGGTGAGCTTTCTGGCCTTCTCGCTCATCTTGCGGCTCTTCTTCTCGGGGCCCATCTGGACCTTGAGGATAGCCTCGTCGATATCCTCCATGTTGATGAAGCGGTGCTTGCGGCGCACGGCCAGCAGTGCCGCCTCGTTCATGAGGTTTTCGAGGTCCGCGCCCGAAAAGCCCGGTGTGCCCTTGGCGATGGAGTTGAGGTCCACGTCCTCGGCAAGCTGCTTGTCGCGGGAGTGGATCTTCAAAATGGCCTCGCGCCCGCGGATATCGGGCAGGCCCACGTATACCTGGCGGTCGAAGCGGCCCGGACGCAGCAGGGCGTTGTCCAGGATGTCCGCGCGGTTGGTGGCCGCCATGACGATGACGCCCTCGTTGTTGCCGAAGCCGTCCATCTCCACCAGCAGCTGGTTGAGGGTTTGCTCGCGCTCGTCGTGTCCGCCGCCGAGGCCGCTGCCTCTCTGACGGCCGACGGCGTCGATCTCGTCGATAAAGATGATGGCGGGTGCGGCCTTCTTGGCCTGCTCGAACAAGTCGCGCACACGGCCCGCGCCGACGCCGACATAGAGCTCGACAAAGTCAGAACCGGAGATGGACAGAAACTGCACGCCCGCCTCACCCGCGACAGCCTTGGCAAGCAGGGTCTTGCCGGTGCCCGGAGGGCCGACCAGCAGCACGCCCTTGGGGATGCGCGCGCCCATGGAGGTATAGGCCTTGGGGTCCTTGAGGAAGTCGACGATCTCCGAAAGCTCCTCCTTCTCCTCGTCACAGCCTGCGACATCGGCGAAGGTTTTCTTGTTCTTCTCATCGGAGCCGAGTCTTGTGCGGGCCTTGGAGAACTTGGCGAAGCCGCCCGCGCCGCCGCCGGCACGGCTCATCATGAAGTACCACAGCGCCATCGCGCCGCCCATGACGAGGATGTAGGGCAGCATGCTGGCCCACCAGGGCACCACGAAGCCCTCGTCATAGTCATACTTCTCCAAGATGCCCTTCTCGTACTGCTCCTTGATGAGCTCGCCGAAGTCGTTGTAGAACACACTGAAGCTGTACAGGTCGTAGGTCATCTCCTCCGTGGGCGGCTCGCCGCTGTCGGTTCTGACCTGGAGGATGATGGTGTTGCCCTCGGTGGTGAAGGACTTGACCTTCTCCTTCTGGAAGAGGTCAACAAGATCGGAATAGTTTTTCAGCTCCTTGGTCTCTTTGTTCCCGGTCATGGTGAAGATGACGGCGATCATGATCGCGATGAGCAGGACGTAAAAGCCAAGGTCTCTGGCGCGTTTCGGATTCAAATTATAGTCACTTCCTTATATATAGCTGGGGAAAGGGGAATGCGGTTTACGAATAAATCTCCGGCTTCAAAATGCCGATGTAGGGCAGGTTCCGGTAGTGCTCGTTGTAGTCGAGGCCGTAACCCACCACGAAGGCGTCCGGCACCTCGAAGCAGGAGTAGTCGGCGTAGATGTCGGCCTTGCGGCGGGAGGGCTTGTCCATCAGCGTCGCGATAGTGATGGAGGCGGGGCGGCGGTTCATGAGGTAGCCCTTGAGGTAGCTCAGCGTCACGCCGGAGTCCAGAATGTCCTCCACGATGATGATGTGGCGGCCCTCGATGTCCTCGCTCAGGTCCTTGTTGATCTTCACCGCGCCCGTGGAGCTTGTGCCGCTGTAGGAGGAGACGGCCATGAAGTCCATGGAGCACTTGATGTCCACATGGCGCATCAGGTCCGCCATGAAGATGAAGCAGCCCTTGAGGACGCCGACGAAGATGGGGTCCTTGTCCTTGAAGTCCTCGGTGATTTTGCGGCCGACCTCGGCCACATGCTTCTCGATCTCTTCCTCACTGATGAGCACTCTTTCGATGTCTTTATTCATCTGGTATCTCCTGAATTGTTTTATCACCCATGTCATTCTGAGGCATGAAATGCCGAAGAATCTTTATTAGATCCTTCGTTTCGCTCAGGATGACAGAGTGGGGTAATCCTTATTTTCAGGGCCCGGTCGCCCGGTTCCGGCACGGCGCGCTCGTCGAGGGCGAGGCCGCAAACGAAAAGCGGTCCGTCATGATCGCGCAGGATGAGGCACGCATCACGCATGCGGCGGGTATAGCCCGCCTCCTTGAACAACGCGCTCAGGCGCTTGCTCACACCGCGTCCCTTCGGACGGATGCTGTCGCCCGCTCGTCTGCCCGAGCACAGGAGATCGGTCCCTACTATCTCATATTTCAGATAAAAAGTCTTGAACAGGTCGTGAATTTCTCCGTTATAAACGCATTCCCGCGTCTCGATGCGAAGCCCGAGCTCGGGGATTTCCAGGCTCCCGCCCGGAATGAGCCGCCGCTCGGGGATGGAAAAGGCTTCCTCTCCGTTCATATACAGCCGTCCCTGCTCCCGCCGAAAAACGCGGCCCGGAATCTCCAGAAGCCCGTACTCGCTGCCCCGGGCAAAGTCCAGCACGGCGTCGCAGCGCTCCATGCTGAGACCGGGGAACAGTGCCCGGATCACCCGCGAGGCGACAGCCGGGTGCAGGGCGCGGAGGGAATCGAGCGGCAGGCTTTCGTCTTGCAGCTCCCGCCCGAGATACTCCCGCGCAAGCGTCGAGAAATACGCCTCGTCCCGCTCCGCAAGTCTCGCTGTCCGCTCCGCCGCCTCGGAAAAGCGGGGGTTGATTTCCTTTAACAGCGGCATCACGCGGTGGCGGATGAGGTTTCGGGTATAATCGTCGCTTTCGTTGCTGCTGTCCTCCACATGAGGGACCTTGTTTTCCCGCAGATACGCCTCGATCTCGGCGCGGGAGACATGCAGCAAAGGCCGCAGGAGCTTTCCCCGGCTCTGGGGGATGCCGCACAGCCCCGCCGTGCCGCTGCCGCGGATGAGATTGAAAAGCAGCGTCTCGGCGTTGTCGTCCAGGTTGTGGGCGGTGAGGATGCGGTCGGCGCCGTAAGCCTCCGCCGTTTTATACAGGAAGTCATAGCGCAGCTCACGGGCCGCCTCCTCGAGGCTCAGGCCGTTTTGCTCAGCGTACTCAGGCGCGTCGCCGTGCCCGAGGACGAAGGGGATGCCGTGCTCCAGACACCAGGACTCCACGAAGCGCGCGTCCCGCAGGGATTCCTCGCCGCGTATGCCGTGCTCGAAGTGGGCACACGTCACGTCATACCCCTGCGCCCAGACAAGGTGCAGCAGGCACATGGAGTCGGCCCCGCCGGACACCGCGCACACGACGCGCTCTCCCCGGGGCGGCAGGGCATCAGTCATCCTCATGCCGACGCTCCAGGGAGGAGAAGGAGGTATACTCGCCCAGCCAGTTGAGCTCCACCGTGCCGGTCTGGCCCTTGCGGTTTTTCAGCACAATGGCCTCGGCCAGGTTGGGGTTCTCGACCTCCTTGTTATAATACCCATCCCGGTAGAGTCCTATCACAACATCCGCGTCCTGCTCGATGGAGCCGGATTCGCGCAGGTCGGAGAGCATGGGGCGCTTGTCCTGTCTGGACTCGTTTGCACGGGAGAGCTGAGAGGCCGTGATGACGGGCACGTTCAGTTCCTTGGCCATGATCTTGAGCATGCGGCTGATGTCGCTGACGGCCTGGGTGCGGCTCTCGTTGGACCAGCTGTGGCCGCTGCCCGCCGACTGCATCAGCTGCAGGTAGTCGATGACCACAAGGCCGAGGTTTGCGACCCTGCGGCACTGGGCGTTCATCTCCGAGACTGTGAGGGTGGGGTTATCGTCGATGAGGATCTCGGTCATGCTCAGGGACTGGGCGGCGTCGGTGACGCTGCGCCACTGCTGCTCGGAGAGCTGGCCGGTGAGAAGATTCTGCAGCGGCACCAGCGAGGCGCGCGACAGAAGGCGCGTTGCCAGCTGCTCGCGGCTCATCTCCAGGGAGAAGATCGCCACCGTCTTGTGGAGCATCAGCCCAACATGCAGCGCCATGTTCAGCGCGATACTGGTCTTGCCCATGCCGGGTCGGCCCGCCACAAGGATCAGCTCCGAATCGTTCAGGCCGAGGATGGTCCGGTCCAGATCGGGAAAGCCCGTCGGCAGACCCGGGATGGCGTTTCCGGAGGAGGCCGCCTCGTTCATGTCGTCGAACACGTTCTGCACCACCGACGCCATGGGCATCAGCCCGCCGATGTTGCGGCCCTGGCGCAGGGCGTAGATCTTGCGCTCCGCCGCCTCGAGCATGGCCTCGGCCTCGCCGTTGCCCTCGTAGACCATGGTGTTGATCTCATCCGCCGCCTCGCCCAGGCGCCGCAGCAGCGCCCGGTCGCGCACGATGGCGGCGTATTCCATGACGTTTGCCGCCGTGGGCGTGATGCGCATGAGCTCCGCCACGTATTCCTCGCAGGTGTCCGTGTACACCCCGCGCACCTTCATCTGTCCCAGCACGGTGACCGGGTCGATGACCATGCTGTAGGAGAACATGTGGTAGATGGTCTCGTAGATGTCGCGGTTGAGCTGGATATAAAATTCGTCCGGCTTCAGCTTCTCAAGGACCTCCGGGATGCACTTGGAGTCGATGAGCATGGAGCCGATGACCGCCTGCTCCGCCGGGGCGGAGTGGGGCACCTTTCTGCCCAGCAGTTCGTCCATTTTGTTACCTCGCGGATGCTGCAATCGTTATTGCCTGTTTGCAGGACGTTACCTGCTTATTGCGCCCCCCGTTCTTTCTTTTCGGCTCTTGCCCGAAAAGAAAGAACGCGCCGCGCCCGGTGTAAGAAAGAAAAGGGCCGCCCGCAAGTGGTATACGGTCCTGCGCCACGGCGCCGCTGCCTGATCGTTTGACAAGCAGACCTCAAAAATACTTGTCTTCGATGACCAGCACATTGACCGTGCCGCTGACCTCGTAGCCGAGCTTGGCCTTGACCTGGTAGCTGCCGAAGGTCTTGATGGGGTCGGTCTGGACGATCTTGTTCTTCTCGATCTCGATGCCAAACTGCTCCTTGAGCGCGTCGCAGATCTCCTGCGAGGTGACCGCGCCGAAGAGCTTGCCCGCGCCGCCGGCCTTGGCCCGCACGACCACCTGCACACCTTCGAGCTTCTTGGCGTTTTCCTCGGCCTCGGCCTTCTCGCGCGCGGCTTGCGCGGCCTTGGCCTTCTCCTTGAGCTTGAGGGCGTTGATGTTATCGGTGGTGGCCTCAGCGGCGAGGCCGCGGGGGATGAGGTAGTTTCTCGCGTAGCCGATGGAGACCTCCTTCAGCTCGCCCTTTTTGCCCTGACCCTTTACGTCGGTATTGAAGATAACTTTCATTATGATAATCTCCTTTCATTTCATCAATTGCGAATGCGATTCGCAATTGAGATACTCGCGCTTATCGCATGCGGCGGACCGTAACACGCCGCATTTGGTCGGCGCGAGGCCTCGCTTTACTCGGCTTAATGTGTTTTTGCCGAGGCAAAGCCCCGCCAAAAACGATTATACTTTTTTGATAATAAATTGACTAAGACAGATAGTCGTCTATCGCTTCTCTCACCTTCACGATCGCGTCCTCGCGGGGGATGTTGGGGAACTGCACCGCAGCGGCGCTGCGGTTGCCGCCGCCGCCCAGCTTTTCCATCAGGATCTGCACATTGATCTCCCCGATGGACCGCGCCGAGGCAAAGGAGCCGCCGGTGCCGTCGGGCGCCACGACGATGGACGCGTCCACGCCGGAGATGTTCAAAAGCTCGTCGGCCGCCTTTGCGGCGACCACACGCTCCTGGGGCTCCGTGGGCGCTGCGACCGCGATGCCCTTGTAGATATCCGCCTGCTGCAGAATCTTGTACTTGGCCACGGTCTGGGCAAGGTCTGACTGGAACAGGCGCTTGACGGCGCTGGTGTCCGCCTTCTCGCTGCGCAGCCAGGAGGCCGCGTTGAAGGTGCGCTCGCCGGTGCGGAGGGTGAAGTTTTTGGTGTCGAGCACGATGCCCGCCAGCAGCGCCTCCGCCTCGCATGGCAGGATATGCTCCACATCCGGCAGCTCCTGCAGGATCTCCGCCACCAGCTCGCAGGCTGAGGAGGCGTAGGGCTCAATGTAGTTGAGCGCCGCGTTCTGGATAAAGGTTGCCGCCACGCGGTGGTGGTCAATGACCGCCACGCGCTCGCACTGGGTCAGCAGCGCCGGCACCTCCACCTGCTCGGGCCGGTTGGTATCCACCACGACCAGCAGCGTCCCCGGCTCGATTTTGGCGGGCAGATCCGCGGGGTCGAGGAAGGCATCCTTATATTCCTGCTCGCGCCGGAGCATGTCAGCCAGGGACTTTGCCGCCGAGCGCTGGATATCGGCCACGATCGCGGCCCGTACGCCGCGCTGCCTTGCGATGCTGTAAACGCCCACAGCCGCGCCGTAGCTGTCCATATCGCCGTTTCGGTGGCCCATGATGAGAAGGCCGGAGGCCTCCTGGATGAGGTTTGAGAAGGAGTTTGCCGTCACGCGGGAGCGCACCTTGGTACGTTTTTCCACCTCACCGCCGCGGCCGCCGTAGAATTCAAAGTCCACGCGGTTTTTGATGACGGTCTGGTCGCCGCCGCGGGAGAGGGCCAGCTCTACCGCGTTGTCGGCCGCCTGGAGGGTATCGGGGAAATTCTCAGCCCCGGCGCCGAGTCCGATGGAGATGGTGGCGGCGATCCCGGCGGGGCTGACCACCTCGTGGATCTCCTCGGTGATTTTGAATTTTTCTTCCTTGAGCTTTTCCAGATGCTCCTGCTCCAGCAGCAGCAGATAGCGGTCGCGGTCGTAGCGGCGCAGGAAGCCCTTGAACTCCGCGCACCAGTGGTTGAGTCTGTCCTCGATGGCGTCGCGCAGATCGTTCTTGACGCGGTCTGGCTGGTTTTTCATCAGCTCATCCACGTTGTCGATGATGATGATGCCGGCCACGGGGCGGCTGTTTTCGTACTTGATACGGATATCGTCGTAGTCGGTGACATCCACCCAGTAGGTGATGCCCATGAAGATATTGCCGGTGCTCTCCGTCTCCTGGTCGGAGTGGATGAGACTGCCATGCAGCTGGTACTTGCGCCCGCCGATCTCCAGCAGGGTCGGATAGGTGGTCTTGCCCTCCAGTATCCAGCTGCCGTTGAACTGCGGCACGAGCTGGGAGATGCTGGCGTCCAGGCGTGTGCCGGTCTCGCCGCACATCTGGAAGAACTGCTCGTTGCCCCAGACGATGCGGGAATCGGCCAGCTTGAAAATGGCGATGGGCAGCGGAAAATTGATGAGCGTGCTGCTCTTGGCGCTCTCCGCCTCGTAGATGCGCGATTCCACAAAGTCCCGCAGACGCTTTTCCCGTTTGCGCCACTGGATCACATCCACGATCAGCAGCAGCATCAGCGCCGCGCCGGCGCCCAGCGCGAAGGGAAATTGCTGGTAATAAATGGCGGCCGCCGCGAAAAGCAGCAGCAGAATATATGACAGCAGGTCGGGCTCGACCAGCTCGCGCAGCGTCTTATTCAAGCGGGCACCCCCTTTTCGGCGCAGTCAAAACACAGTACTCCACAATACGATGTATCATTATACCAAATTTCCCGCCTGTTTACAATCATAAAATGCGCGCCGTGCGCAATAATACACTCAGGATGTTGACACGGGAGGAAGATTTATGAAGGCAGTGATCCTTGCGGGCGGGCTTGGGACGCGGCTGCGCCCGGTGACGGGGGAGCATCCGAAGCCCATGGTGCCGCTTCTGGGCAGACCGGTGATGGAGCATATTGTGGAGCTGCTGCGTCAAAACGGCTACACACACATCTGCGCGGCGCTGCACTATCGGGCCGGAGAGATCATGGCCCACTTCGGCGACGGGCGCAAATTCGGCGTGGAGCTGGAATACCGCATCGAGACGGAGAATCTCGGCACGGCGGGCAGCGTGAAAAACTGCCGGGATTTTTATAAGGACGAGGACTTTCTGGTGATCTCCGGGGACGCGGCCTGCGACTACGATCTGGGGCTTCTGATGCAGGTACACAAGGAGCGCGGCGCGGCGGCGACCCTGGCGCTGTCGGCGGAGAAGATCCCGCTTCGCTACGGCCTTGCGGTGACGGACAGCGAGGGGCACATCCGCAGCTTCATCGAAAAGCCGTCGTGGCCGCGGGTGGTGACGGATCTTGTGAACACGGGCATCTACGTACTCTCCCCCGCCGCCATGGAGCGGGTGCCGGATGGCCCCTTTGACTTCGGGCGCGACCTGTTCCCGAAGCTTCTCAAAGAGGGTGCGGCGCTCTACGGCCAGGTGATGGGCGGCTACTGGCGGGACATCGGCACGCCGCAGGACTACTACCGCTGCTGTGCCGACGCCCTGGACGGCAAGCTGCGTCTGACCCCGGGCGCGGCGTTTCAGCTCACCGGCCACCCCGAGCCCGCGGATGAAGGCGAGGAGGGCTATGTGCTCAGCTGTGACTGTGAGGACCGGGCGCGGCTGATGGGGACGCTGTCGGAGCTGATGCTGGACCTGGGCGCAAGCTTTGACGACGGCATCCGTCTGAGCGGCAAAGACTTTGAGCTGCACATCAGCCCCAGCGCAGTCCGCTCGGCGGTGCGCATCGCGGTCCGGGCCGAGGACGCGGAACTCGCCCGTGCGCTGTGCCTCTCGGCAAAGGACGTGGCCGAAAAGCTGGGGATGTGACAGGCATAAATAAATCGCATCAAATGGTGCAAAAAAATCCCGAAAGGCGGACCTTTCGGGATTTTTTTGATTCAATTGGTGTACAACTCAGGCCTTGCGGACCTTGTCGATGTGACGGGTGAGGTCGATCATCTCGTTGGAGAAGCCTCACTGGTTGTCACACGTAATAACTAATCTTTCCAAAATACGATGACCATTTTTCCTCAATCGTCTTATGCCTGGCTTCAGCGATCATCATGATTCTCCGAAGTTTTTCTTCTGGAATTCTGGATTTGTTATGGCAGAGAAGGCAATGCCCGGTAGAGGTCAGCCAAACCTTCGTGCTGTTGGCAGACGGCACGCCGTCTGTAATGTGAAAATGAATCGGCTCAAGCGGGTCTCCCTCTTGCGTCCAAAGGAAAACAAGATATCCAGATACCTTAAAAATCTGAGGCACTGTCGAAGCCTCCCTTTTGCGCCAAATCCATGATTATATGTGCGAGGGAGTGGACAAACTCATCAAAGAAAGCAAGTTCTTCGTCGGAGAAGCCGTCGTTATTCTTCCACTCGTACCGTGGAAGCCAGCATTCGACAGAGTGAAAACCGAGTATAACAGGTTTTTCAATAAAAACCTTGACAGAACCGTCCTCCTTCATTTCCGAATGGACGATCTCCGTGCCGTCGTCCAGTGTCATAAATGGATAGACCATAGCATTTCCCTCCTTACATATCCGTTCTGCTTTTCTGCTTGTTATTTTACCGCATTATAGCGGCGAGAGCAAGTGAAAATGCGAGATTAAGAAAATCTCTAAGGGATGAAATGAACCTTTCGGTTTTTTGAATCAATTGCTGTATGAACCCGCCCCTGCGGACGGAATCATTTTGCCGAACTTGCGAGGCTGTGCGGGATTAGCCGGACAACGGCATATAAGTATATTGGGCTACTGGAACAGTAAAATACCGCAATTCTTTATTGAACCCTGCTCTTTCTGATGTTATAATAATTTTACACATTCTGTGCGGGGAGGATACTATGAAAGGTAAAAATAATATTATTGAAAAGGGTGCTTTTTTAGATATGGCACGGAAGAACAACCTTACACCTATTGAGGTTGTTCCTGATGTGAAATTATCAGTTCAATTGACCTGTAATGAAGAGGCATTCCTAAAACTTGCGGCGGCAAAATCTTCCGAAGTGTTTTACTTTTTTGAGTATCCCGAAGACTATGAAGTCCTTATTACGGGAGATACCTTTGACTTTGCGAATGATAGGATACAAGAGATGATTGAGTATCTTGATATTTCCGAAGACTTTCTATGGGACCTTGACAGGGAAATATACCCCGATATGGAGGACGATGAAGATGACGAATATGAAGACGATGGAACATTAGAGCCCTATAAGCCCACTTCTCTTGAAGAAAAGTTAAAAAATGAAATTTTAGTATATAATGCTCAGGTAAACAAAGAAAATCTTACTATTCCTCGCCGGTTTATGGCGTTTTATGTTGATTGCGGCTGCTTCATTGGTGTGTATAAGAATAAGGAGACTGAAACTTGGTCCATTGCGGAGGAAAAGTTATACTCAATATTGAGTGTTCATAAAGATTTAGTAGAACAGAATAAAGAGTCTGCGGAGAACAAAAAAACTGACATTAGAGAAAGACTTAAAAAGCATCTAAAAAATGATGCTCAATTCAAAATTTCAACGAACAAGGCTTTGAGGAAAGAATATGCTGACTCACTCTGGAAGAACAAAGAATTTGCGTGGATAAAAGAGGGGTTTAGCAAAGGATACGGCGACTACCCGGCAAATGAATACTATAATTTCATTGAACGAGTCTACAATGAGATAAAGTATTTTAGGACCTCATCAATCGTCTACCAGAAATAGTAGTTTATAAAATAAAGGAAATATGATGGAGAGATGTAAAAGTCTCTCCATCTCACTTTATGTTGCTAAATGATACCATCCCGCCCTTTTGTTTTTGCTGTCGGTGTGCTACATTACAGGCGGGGTGATGATGCTACCACGGCGGGGTTTTCGTACCAGACCACCGCTTCTGCGAAAATCGTACAAGGAATAAAAAATCCCGAAAGACACGTCTTTCGGGATTTTTTGTTTCAAATACCGTACAACTCAGGCCTTGCGGACCTTGTCGATGTGACGGGTGAGGTCGATCATCTTGTTGGAGAAGCCCCACTCGTTGTCGTACCAGGCGACGAGCTTGACAAAGTGATCGTTCAGAGCGATACCGGCACGGGCGTCGAAGATGGAGGTGTGGGCGTCGGTGCGGAAGTCGGAGGAGACGACATCGTCATCAACGTACTCCAGAACACCCTTCATGGGGCCTTCGGAGGCGGCCTTCATGGCAGCGCAGATCTCGTCATAGGTGGCAGCCTTCTCGAGGCGGAAGGTCACGTCAACAACGGACACGTCCGGAGCGGGGATACGCATGGACATACCGGTGAGCTTGCCGTTGAGCTCGGGGATGACCTTGCCGACAGCCTTGGCAGCGCCGGTGGAGGAGGGGATGATGTTGTTGTAGATGGAGCGTGCGCCGCGCAGATCCTTCTTCTTGGGGAAGCCGTCGACGATGGCCTGGGTGGCGGTGGAGGCGTGCACGGTGGTCATGAGGCCTTCGACAACGCCGAAGTTGTCATTGACGACCTTGGTGATCGGGGCCAGGCAGTTGGTGGTGCAGGAAGCGTTGGACACGAACTGCATGTCGGGGGTGTACTTGTCCAGGTTGACGCCGCAGACGAACATGGGGGTGTCGTCCTTTGCGGGGCCGGACATGATGACGACCTTGGCGCCGGCATCGACATGAGCCTGGGCCTTCTCCTTGGTCAGGTAAACACCGGTGCACTCGAGCACGTACTCAACACCCAGCTCACCCCAGGGGATGAGGGTAGCGTCGCGGTAGGTCTTGTCGGAGAGGACCTTGACGGTCTTGCCGTTGACGGTGATGGTGCTGTCCTCGTCGTTGCCGGAGACTTCGCCGTTGAAGCGGCCGTGGACGGAATCGTACTTCACGCAGTAAGCGACGTGGGAAGCGGGATGGCCGGGAGCGCTGATGGCAACGACCTCGATATCGTCAGACTGGATAGCAGCGCGGAATGCCAGGGAGCCGATGCGGCCGAAACCATTGATGCCAACTTTGATCATGTTTTTTATCCTCCAATTATAAAGATAGTACAGAATCTGCCGACAAGACATCCTGCGCGCATGCGCGCGAAAAACGCCTGTCATAGCTTACTCATAATAACATATACTATTCTCAAAAATCAAGTTTAACTGCAAGGGAATTTGGTTCGGAACGTGACAAAGTTTTGCCGCAATCGCCCGATTATTTCGTGTAAGTATTGTTCATTTTGTATATATCTGCTATAATTACCCAAATCCGGGGTATTTTTGCCGGGTTCATATCTTGCTGTTATGGGAGGACGCCGTATGATCCAGATCTCTGCCGAGCTTCTTGCCCTCACCTCCGAGCCTGCCCTGCTTGTGCGGGGCGGCAGGCTTCTCTATGCCAACGACGCGGCCCGGGCGCTGCTGGGACCGGACTGCCCGGACAAAAGCTTCGCCGCTCTCTTCGGGCGGGACATTGCCGGGATGCAGGCGCCCGCCTTTGTGGGCGAGTCGGAGGTGGCGGGCAGGCGCTTTCTCCTGCGCATCCGGGCGATGGACGGCATGCGCGCGGTGTTCCTCTCCCCCTGCGAGGCGGCGGGGGAGCTGCTGGGCGACAGCTTTCTCTACGCGCTGCGCTCGGAGCTGATGCAGCTGAACGTGAGCGTGCAGCTCATCCGCGCAAGGCTCGATCCGGAGGACGCCCAGAGCCTTCGGGCCTTGCGCGGCGTGATGCAGAGCCTCTACCGCGTCAACCGCACGCTGCAGAACCTGTCGGTCATCCGGGGAGCGGAGCAGGGCACGCTCTTTTTCCGGCCCCAGCCGCTGGAGCTGTGCGGGCTTCTGCGCGACCTGCTGGACGCTGTGCGCCTGAACGTGCAGACGCCGGAGATCGTTTTCACCGCGCCGGAAAGTCTGCCCATCCACGGCGACCCGGAGCTTCTGGAGGCGCTGGTGCTGAATCTGCTGTCAAACTGTCTGCGCCACGCCGGGGGCTGCACAAGGGTGCGCGTCTCCCTGCGCGGGGCCGGGGATCAGGTGATCCTGTCCGTGGACGACGACGGCTGCGGCATTCCCGGCGACAGGCTCCATACGGTGCTTGAGCGCTACCGCTTCGGCGGTTCGCTTGCGGACGCCGACCGCGGGCCGGGGCTCGGACTCACGGCGGCGCGGGAGATCGCGCGCCTGCATGGCGGGACGCTGCTGCTGGAAAGCCGCGAGGGCATTGGGACGGCGGTGCGCGTGTCCCTGAGCCGGGCCGCGGTCCCGCAGGGGGCCCTGCACAGCCCCGCGGCGGAATACGACAAAAGCTACGACCGCATCCTCACGGGCCTCGCCCCGTGTCTGCCGCCGGAAGCCTTCGACGTGCCGGACAGGAAATAGAAAAGGCGCGCTGCAAAAAAGCTTCCTTCATCAAGAACACAGTACTATCAACACCGTAGGGGCCGACGCTTATCACGCGGCCCGGCAGAGAGAATCCTAAAAATATGCATTGCCCCCGGCGAATCCGTAACACTGTACGTTTTCGCCGGAGGCAGTTTGATTTATTTGAGTCTATACCGCACGGGCCGCAGAGGGCGTCGGCCCCTACACTGTCAATCGTCTTTCTTCACAGCTCTTGTAAACTGTATCAGGCCGCGGGGGCAACAGGCGCGAAGAGATAGTTGTTGTTGTCCGCGAAGGTTTCCGCCTCGCTCCCGGGTACACCGTAAATGATCATGCCCGCTTTGTTTCCGAAAGCGTCAGACACGATCGTCGTTGTCCCGGCGGGGATGTAGACGGAGAAGAAGTCACCGTTTGCCAGGGCCTGGGATTCGAGTGTCTTCAATCCGGCAGGGAGTCTGATGTCCGCGTTCGCGGGATCGTTCCAGATTGTATACGGCTCGCCGCCGCGTGTGACCGTGCCGCCGCCGCTGTATACGCCGCCGTTGACCAGCGCCAGATCGGTCGCTCCCATCAGGTCTATGCTGCCGTTGTTGATCAGCACACCCATTACCGCGATCTGGGCATTTTCGCCTATGCCGATGGTGGCGTTGTTGGTAAGCTTGCCGGATACGGTAACACTACTGTTTCCTTCCACGCGCAGTGCATCACGGTTGACCATTTCTCCGCTGACATTGAGCACACTGTTGTCCATTACAACAACAGCACTGCTGTTGTTAAGCTCGCCGGCAACTGCAACAGTGCCGTTTCCGTGCAGCAAAAGTCCGCCGCCATTCTCGACAACAAGATCCTTGATAGACAGCTCGCCCCTGACATGCAGCGTTTTGCCGTTCGGTACGACGAGGGTGGTCTCGCTCATGTCCACCGTTGCCGCAGTCCCGTCGTCAAACACTGGGATCTCCACACTGCTGGAAAGCGTTAAGGTGTCGAGGCCATGTACTTCAAGCCTTTCGATATCTTTTCCTCCAACCGGGAACATCCCCTCGAAGTTCAGCATGCTGCCGGGATAATAGACATTTTCCGGGCCCTGGTGATCGACGTGCCGGCAATAATCGCTCATGTCGATGCCCTGAACGACCGCATTCACATCCAGGTTCCGACGAACACGGAGACCGCCGTCCTTATAGCTCGCCCCGTTTTCTATAATCAGCTTCGGTGCGACCTTGTCATTGAGTTTGTTTTTGCCGAACACAACAAAGTTGTTATTATTAAACTCGCCCGTTACGCGGAGCATGCCGCCTTCGTACATGCTGATTTCGCCCTCATGAGGTTTGGTTTCCAGTTTACCGGCAACGTAGATTTCTCCCCCTTCGCTTATCTCGATCTCACCGTCGACCCCGAGGATCTTGCCCTCCGGCACGATCAGCCTGCTGTCGTTTCTGACTTTCAGGATGAAGCCTTCCGGAATGGGCAGATTGGCGGTAAGGGTAAGATCTCCCGTGCCGCGGAGTCTGATCTGGCTGAACTGTCCGGATCCGCACATGGACTGGAAGATAGCCGGGTCTATATCCTTGCCGGGGAAGTAGCAGACCGCATCTTCTGCTTCTATCTCGCTCCATGCTCCCATATTGGGAACATCAATAATCTGCGAGCGGTCAACGCCGCCGCTGCTGCTGTAATCTTCAAGGAGCGCCTTGCTGATCGCGACGCCGCCCATGCCGTTGAACTTGCCGCCTTTTTCGATGATCACGCGGGGCCGAATATTGGCAAGGTCCGCGTTAAGCACTTCAATACGGCTGCCGGGATTACCCTGGAAGACGCCCCCGATATGGAGCACGCCGCTGGTACCCAGGTTTATTACGCCGTTATTTGTAAGATGGCCTGTTCCGTTGACGAGCAGCATTTTGTTGACCTGGAGTCGGAAGCCCTCGGGGATTACCAGTGTTCCGGTGATTTCATCCGCGTCATTCAAAACATATTCGGTCTTGTTGTTGGCAATCGCGGCCAGCAAGCCGTCAACAGAAGTTTCCTGGGGCAGAGCCTCTTCGACCCAAAATTTTGCCGTTTCATTGGTAATTTGAATGGCGTAGCCCGGGATTTCGTCGGTACGCATCTCCTTGTCGAGGTCGACGTATACCTTCTCAAAATTGTTCTTTTGGTCGTAATAAAACCATCCTTCTGCAGGCTGGCCGTTGTAGGCTGGTTTCCAATGATAGTCCGTTCCGTCTTCGTCGAGAAATCTGACTTCCGTTACATTGCCGTCCAAATCGAAGAAGTAATCGCAGGTACGATATAAATCCGAACCGACTGAACTCAGAGCGTATGAGCCCATGTAGCTGTCGACGGCACTCAGGTCTCCGTTCGGCGTCCAGGCATTATAATACACACCTGATTCGTTATTGGGAAGCCAGTGAATGTTGCCGCCCGAAAACAGACCATCCTCATCGTAAAAACAACTGATCGTATAACCGTCAAATAAAAGATCAAGGATGCCGTCCTGGTTGATCTCATAATCGCCGACCATGTGCCTGACCGAGATATCCTGCCGCGTGGGCGGAACAACAACCTTTGACGGCCATGTCAATTTCAATTCCCCGTCGGCATACGCCGCCGGGAGCAGGCAGGCCATCAGGAGCAGGCACAAAAGCAGGGGCAGGATTTTGCGAACGTGTTTGGACATGGTACCGTACCTCCGTATATATTTTTCCGTTTTCTGGAATTTCAGCCGAATTTTACCTCCTACAGTTTACCTCCCCCCGGCTGGCTTTTGCAAGTGTTTTTTTACTTTTTTAAAGAAAAACGCCCGGGGCGCGCAGGGCGTCCCGGGCCGGGTCATGTGATCGTTTTATCCGTAAATGCCGCCGCCGATGAACTCGCGGATCAGGGCGTCGGGGGCCACGTCCTCCTCCGGGATGTGGCCGAACATCTGTAAGGCGGGGAGCACCCTTCTGAGCTCCTCAAAGCGCTCGATCCCCTCCGGCACGGATCTGAAAAGCTCCGTGGCTGTGCTGTTGAAGACCGGCAGCTCGTAGGCAAAGGAGGTGTCGAAGCGGAAGTTTGCCTTGTCCTTGAAGGGCGATATGTAGCTCAGCTCGCCCCGGCGGACGTTGGCCCACATGCTCATGGTATCCTGCGGGTCGGAGCCGCGGAACTTGTAGTCGCGCACCATGCGCCGCACAAGGCGGAACCAGGTGCGCTTAAAGACCAGGCGGCCCTGGTACTCCACATCGCTGCGGGCGGAGATGTAGAGCTTAAAGGCCTCGGGGTGCACGTCGGTGATCATGGAGTTGAGCGCGTGGATGCCCTCGAACACCACCATCTCGTCCCTGCCGAGCTTGATGGCTTTGGACGGCTCCTGGATGCGCATGCGGCGGGAGAACTCGTACTTGGGCACATATATGCGCTCCCCCTTTGCAAGCTGCTCAAAGTGGCGGTTTAACAGCTCCATGTCCAGGCACAGGGGCGACTCCAGATCCAGGTCGCCCTCCGGCGTGCGCGGGGTGGTGTGGTCCACGGTCTTGAAATAGTCGTCCATGCCCACGTAGTAGGTGCGCACGCCGCGCACTTCCAGCGCCTCGGCGATCTTCATCGAGGTCGTGGTCTTGCCCGAGCCGGACGGGCCGGACAGCAGGATGATGGGGCTTTGCTTCTTGTTTTCCAGGATGAGGTCCACCGCCTCCTCCACCCGGTCGCGGTAGAGCTGGTCGCACTCTTCCATGAAGCCTATGGGGTCGCTCACGGTTTTCAGATTGATCTCGTCAAGTTTATAGGCCATGATAATCCTCCCATTTATACAAATTCCGTTTTTCCGCCCGAAGCGGCAGAGATTGAAAACTGCCTGTAGAAGTCGCTGATCTTCTCTTTTTCCGCGCAGGTTTCGTTGATCTTTTCGATATATTCCAGCGGGTACTTGGGAGCCATCAGGCGGATATTGCGCCCGCCGTCCGGGCGCACCAGCTTGGTCGAGCCGCCCCCGCCCATGGCCAGGATGCTCCTGAGCTCCTCCATGATGACGATGTTATAGAGGTTGACGCGCCCGTCCTTCGCCCAGCCGACGTTTTCAAAGCCTCCGGACATGAACTTCTGCCGGTAGAGGTAATAGGGCGCGTAGCCCGCCGCCGTCAGGCGTCCGTCCGCGTAGTCCAGCATGGCGGCCACCTCCTCCGCGCCGGGGATGGGGGTTTGGTCCAGCGTGATGCGCGAGCCCTTCTTGAGTGACAGGGTGTGTACCGTCACATTCTCCGCCCCAAGGGTGAGCACCTTTTCCAGTGTCTCCCGGAAGCCCTCGGCGCTGTCGCCGGGGAGGCCCGCGATGAGGTCCATGTTCACATCGAAGCCGCCGACCCGGCGCACCTTCTCCAGCGCCGAGACGATGTCCGCCGCCGTGTGCCTGCGGCCGATGAGCTCCAGCACCCGGTCGGACATGGTCTGGGGGTTTACGCTGACCCGGTCCACGCCGTAGGCGCGCAGGACGCGGAGCTTTTCCTCCGTGATGGTGTCGGGCCTGCCCGCCTCCACGGTGTACTCCCGCAGGGCGGAGAAGTCGAAGCTCTCCGCCAGCACCGTACACAGCCGGTCGAGCTGCGGGGCCTCGAGCGTCGTGGGCGTGCCGCCGCCCATGTACAGCGACACGGGCCTGAGCCCCAGCTTCTTCACCTGGGCCGCCGTGGCGGCGATCTCCTTTTCCAGCGCGTCGCAGAAGGGCGGCACGAGCTTCATGCTCTTTTCCACCGACTGGCTGACAAAGCTGCAATAGGCGCAGCGCGTGGGGCAGAAGGGAATGCCCACATAAAGGCACACGTCCCGCGCCTCCAGCGAGGCCTCCGCCCTCAAAGTCTCGCGCGTGGTGGCAAGGCAGAGCTTTACCCGCGCAGGGCTCACGTCGTATTCCTTTGCAAAGCGCTTTGCCGCCTGCTTTTCGTCGAGGCCCGCGTTCATCAGCCCCGCCAGGAGCTTGCCGGGCCGCACGCCGGTTAGCGCCCCCCAGGCGGGTTTTTTGACGCCCGAGCGCAGCACCGCGCGGTACATGGCGTTTTTGACCAGGCGCTGGCAGATCCGGTCCCGCTGCAGGGGATCGCCCATGGCGGCGTTCTCCGCGCGCGCCGCGCCCCGCCAGACCTGCCCGCCCCGATAGAGGGCGCAGCTGCCGGTGGTGAGGCTTTCGCCGCGCGTGAGGCTTACTTCCATGCGCTCCCCCTCGGGCGGCGCGTCCGGGTATTCGGGCCGCTCGTCGGGAAAGAGGGTGAGCAGCATCTGCTCCACCGCGTATTTATATTCGTGTCCGTACAGGTACAGCTTCATGCTTTTCTCCGAGCCCCCGGAGAGGCGGGGGGTATTCTTAAAGTGAAAAGTGAAGAGTGGAAAGTGAAAATATAGAGCGCCTTCGGCGCAATTTTAAAATGACCGCGAAGCGATACCTTCACTTCACCTTTATCTTTTCACTTTTCAATTTTTTACGTACAGTCTTTTTTTAAGATTATAACAGATACATCACTTCCTGACAATCACTGTTTTGGCAAAACAGGCGTGCACCAGAATCTGGGAGTATTCCCGCAAAGGCGCATGACAGGCCATTATTTGAAAAAATTTTAGTAAAATAGGGCTGGCATTTTTCTCCGTTTTGGTGTATTATAGGGTTGAGGGTATGTTGAATTGTTTTGCCGTGTGAGGGTGAATGTATGTATACGATCGGTGAAAAAATCATTTACGGCGAAAACGGTGTCTGCACCGTCGCCAAGGTCGCACCGCTGGAGTCCTCCGGCGCGTCGGACAAGCTGTTTTATCATCTGGAGCCCCTGATCGGCAGCGGGGTGTATTTCGCGCCGGTGGACTCCGGGGCCTTCATGCGCCCCGTCATCAGCCGCGAGGAGGCGGAGGCGCTCATCGACGCCATTCCCAGCATCGAGCCCGCCATCTGCCGCGACAACCGCTTCAACCATGTGGACGCCTTTTATAAGGAGCTGTTCCGCCAGCACAGCTGCGAGGCGCTGGTGTCCATCGTCAAGGGCCTGCACCTGCGCATGAGCGAGAAAAAGTCCCGCTCCAGCCGGGCCGAGACCACCATGAAGCGCGCCAAGGACATCCTGCACGGCGAGCTGTCCATTGCGCTCGGCATGGATGTCGGGCAGGTGGAGGAGTACATCCGCGACCGCCTCGAGCCCGCAGACGCCGAATAAACATCCGATTATCAGCACACCCCGGACGAAAGTCCGGGGTGTTTGTCTTATTGAAAGTGTACTTCCGGGTAGGTCTCGTCCAGGGCGGCGAAGGTGTAGCCCTCCCCGAGTGCCCACTCGATCATGCGCTCCAGAGCTTTGACGCTGAAAAGCCGCGCGTCGTGCTGGAGCACCACCGCGTATTCGTACGGCTCCCTCGGGTTTGAAAAGTCGATGAAGGTCCCCTCGGTGGTCTTGGTGCTCGACTCGGGCTGCACGTTCCAGTCGTAGGCCCGCACGCCCGCGTCGTGCATGACCCGGTACATCTCCTCATAGCCGTCGGGGAAGTTGGCCGCGAGGAAGCTCGCCGTGCGGCTGCCGCCGGGAAAGCGCACCACATGGGCGTACTGCCCCGTGTACTGATGGACGATCTCCTGAGCGGTCATGAGGTCGGTGAAGTAGTTCTTCTCGCTCTTATACAGCCACTCGTAGGAGCCATGATCGTTGCAGTGGATGCCCAGGGTGTGGCCCTGCTCCACGATCTTCGGCAGCAGGTGGAGATATTTGGTCTGGTTGGTGACGACAAAGAAGGTAGCCTTCACGCCGTAGCGCCCCAGGACCTCCAGCGCCTCCTCGGTATACGCGCAGGGGCCGTCGTCAAAGGTCAGACATATCGTGCCCTTCGGCGGCTGCACGGTCTCCGGCAGGGTCTGGGCCTCGACGTGCACCAGGCGCACAGCCTCGGCAAGCACCTCGTCCCCCTCGCCGAGCACATAGCGCAGCTCGTAATCGCCGGGCCGCCAGGGGATGACCTCACCCTCGACCGTGACGTCTCCGGTCCTGCCCTTCCCTTCCGCGTCCACAGCGCTGAAGCCCGGGTCATGCCAGGGCTCGCCGCAGACCCAGGTCAGCTCCGCCTCGCCCTTGAGCTCGATCTTCGCCCCGGGTGCCGGCTCCCCGGCAAAGGCCGCGGCGCTCAGCGACAGCAGCAGCGTCAGGGCAAGCAGCAGGGATATCAGGCTTGAATGTCTCCTCCTGCGCATACTCAAAACGGCAGTTCCTCGTTGTTGTCCTTGGCCTTTTCCGCGCCGTCTTCCTCGCCGCCGAGGTCAAACTCCAGCTTTTCCCCGCACTTGGGGCAGAGGATGGAGCCCTTCTCCAGCGTCTCCTCGTCGAAGCTGATCTCCTCGCCGCAGACCGGGCAGGTGGCGTCGTAGATCACGCCGTCGTACTGAAGCTCCTCGTCCTCGTCGTCCTCCGCGGGCATGTCGCCGCCGCGCTGGCAGCAGCCGCCGCAATAGGGTGCGCGGCCCTCGTCCTCGTCTTCCTCGGAGTCAAAGCCGCCGCAAAGCTCTTCCAGGTAGCTCAGCTCATCGGCCACGCCGTCGATGGCCTGTGCCTGTCCGCGGTCGGTCTCGCGCAGGTCTTCCAGCTCATGGGCGATGTCGCCCAGCAGATCGTTGAGCGCGTTCCAGAGCTTGCCCTCCTTCGAGGCGGGGTCCAGGTCCAGGCCGTCAGTCAGGCCCTTGAGATACGCGGTTTTTTCGGAAATCGTCATGATAATACCTCCTTATTTTCTGCGTCAAAACAAGGGAAGACCGCCTGGCCTTCCCTTGATTGGTTTTGTTCGTTCTTACGCTCTGGACAGATACTCGCCGGTGCGGGTGTCGATCTTGATGCGCTCGCCGCGCTCGATGAAGAGCGGCACCTTGATCTCGGCGCCGGTCTCGACGATGGCGGGCTTGGTGGCGTTGGTGGCGGTGTTGCCGGCAAAGCCCGGATCGGTCTCGGTGACCTCAAGCTCCACGAAGAAGGGGGGCTCGACGTTGAAGACCTTCCCCTTGTAGGAGTAGATCGTGCACTCCATGTTTTCCTTGACGAACTTGAAGTTGTCGTTCAGCACGGACGCGTTGACCGGCTCCTGGTCGTAGGTCTCGGGGTTCATGAAGTAGTAGAGATCACCGTCGTTGTACAGGTACTCCATGGTGACGCGGTCGACGGTGGCGTTCTCGAACTTGGCGGTGGGGTTGAAGGAAGTTTCGGTGACGGCGCCGGTGATGACGTTCTTCATCTTGGTGCGGACAAAGGCCGCGCCCTTGCCGGGCTTGACGTGCTGGAACTCGACGACCTGCATGACCTGGCCGTCCATCTCAAAGGTAACGCCGTTTCTGAAATCGCCTGCAGTAATCATATAAAGGGACCTCCCGAAAGATTAGTTGAATAGATAAATCCAGTTATCTACGTTATTTTACAGGATATGCACGCATAATGCAAGCATTTTTTGAGAAAGTGAAAAGCGGAAAGTGAAAAGTGAAGATAAAGTTTGTTTTACTCTTTATCATCTGTCCGCGAAGCGGACACCATAACTCCACTTTTCACTCTTCAATTTACACTTTTTACAGAACGATCAGTTCGTTTTTGGGCGCTTTTGTGATGACCTCGGCGCAGGTCTCGCGGATGATCATAACGTCCTCGATGCGCACGCCGAAGCGGCCGGGCAGATAGATACCGGGCTCGGCGGAGGAGAGGGAGCCCGCCGGCAGCGGCACGTTTCCGGTGGGGCCGGCGAAGGGCGGCTCGTGGATGTCGAGGCCCAGGCAGTGGCCGAAGCCGTGGCCGAAGTATTCGCCGTAGCCCGCATCCGCGATGACCTTGCGGGAGGCGGCATCGATGTCCTTGCCCAGGACACCCGCGTGCGCCGCGGCGATGCCCGCAAGCTGGGCCTTGAGAACGGTGTAGTAGACGTTCTTCATCTCGTCGGTGGCCGAGCCGACCGCGACGGTGCGCGTCATGTCGGAGCAGTAGCCGTCCTTGAGGCTGCCGAAGTCCATGGTCACGAAGTCGCCTTTTTGGACCACCTTGTCGCCGGGCACGCCGTGGGGCATGCTGGTCTTGGAGCCGGTGACCACAATGGGGTCGAAGGAATTGCCCTCGCTGCCGTGGCGGAGCATGCGGTAGACAAGCTCCGCCGCGATCTCACGTTCGGTCATGCCGGGCTTTATGATGTGCAGGACCTCCTCCAGCGCCGCCTCGCTGATGCGCTGGGCGTGGATCATGGAGGCGATCTCCTCCTCGGTCTTGACCACCCGGAGGTTCCGAAACAGCTCGCCCGCGCTCTCGAGCTTCACGCCGAGCTTCTGCTCCCAGCCGAGGAAGGCCGCGTGGCTGAGGCTCTGGTCCTCCGCCGCGATCTTTTCGGCGCCCATCTCCGCGAGGGCCTCTTTGAGCTTGGCAGCCAGCGGGCATGCCCTGTCGAACATGCGCACCTCAGCGCCCTCGGCCTGCTGTTCGGCCGCCTCGATGTAGCGGGAGTCGGTGATAAGGAAGGCCTTCTCCCGGCCGACGAGCACCGCGCCGTCGGTAAAGGGGAAGCCCGCGGCATAGCGCTGGTTCTTCTCGTCGGTGATAAGCAGCGCGTCCAGGCCGCGCTTGATGAGTTCTTCCCGGATTCTTGCGATTTGATTCATGTGTCTTGTCCTTCTTCTTGAAAATTATCCCTTATACTGGGGAAACGTCACGATAAAGCGTGACCCTCGCGGCTCGTTGGCGCCGACGGCGATGCTGCCGCCGTGGGCCTTGACCGCGTCGTGCACGATGCTTAAGCCCAAGCCGCTGCCGCCCGCCTCGCGGGAGCGCGCCTTGTCGATGCGGTAGAAGCGGCCGAAGATGTTGTAGCGCTCGTCCTCGGGGATGCCGACGCCGGTGTCCTCCACGGTCAGCTGCACATTGCCGTTTTCGGCGCGGAGCTTCGCCGTGACGCTGCCGCCGGGGAAGTTGTACTTGACGGCGTTCTCCAGGAGGTTGAAGACGATATGGTGCATGTTGCTCTTCGTGGCAAGCACCATGCAGCCGTCCTCGAGCTCGGCGTTGAGCGTGACCTGCTTTTCCGCCGCCACCGGGCGCAGGAGGGTCATCGCGTCCTCCACCGACTTCTTCACGTCCACGGGCTCCGGCACGATCTGAATGTCGTCGTCCATGCGCGACAGGCTCAGCAGGTCCTCCGTCATGTGCTGCAGACGCTCGGCCTCGTTGCCGATGTCTGAGACGAACTCACGCATGGTGTCGGTGTCCATGTTCTCGGTCTGCACGATGCTGTCGGCCAGCAGCCGGATGGAGGCAAGCGGGGTCTTGAGCTCATGGGAGGCGTCGGACACGAAGCGGCGGCGCTGCCGCTCGGTATCTTCGAGATAGGCGGTGAGGGCGTTGAACTCCCGGCTGAGCTCGGACAGCTCGTCCTTGCCGGAGACCTCTATACGGTATTTATAGTCGCCGCCCGAGACTACGCGGATAGCGTTGGAAAGCTGGCGGAGCTTTCCGAGTACGGTGGTGGCGTAGATGGCGGTCAGTCCCAGGGCGGCCAGGGCGATCACCACCGAGATGACCCGGATCTGCAGCTTCAGCTCCCGCAGGATCTGGCCGCGCTCGGCGTCGTTTTCCCGCAGGAACACGGCCCCGGTGATCTTGAGGCGGTTCGAGACGGGGATGGCATAGCTTGAGAGAAAGCTTGCGTCCCGGAACACGGAGCGAAACACCGTCTTCCCGCTCAGGGCCAGGAGCATATCCGGCTCCGTATCAGAGCCGCTCAGGCCCTCGTCGGAATCGTAGACGGCCACGCCGTTCCTGTCCGCCACGGTGACGCGCTCGAAGCCCTGCATATCCAGCAGGCGCAGCACCTCCGCCACGTTCTCCTCGTCCGGCTTCTCAAGCCCCGCAAGGGCCGAGGCCAGTGTCGACGCCTGGCTCTCCATGGCCTTTTCCTTCTCCTGGTACACCGCGTCCCGCGTGGAGACATAGGGGAAGATATTCAGCATCAGCAGCAGGATCAGCAGCAGCATCCCGATGAACGAGAAGAACTGAAAGCTGATGCTGCCGGTGTTGATGCCCCGTTTGGCGCCGGTCTTCGGCGCGGATGCTTCATTCGGCAAGGTAATACCCCACTCCCCATTTGGTGATGATGTGCTCCGGCTGCGCCGGGTTCATCTCCAGCTTTTCGCGAAGCCTTCGGATGTGCACGTCCACCGTGCGTGTATCGCCCAGATAATCATAGCCCCACACCAGGTCCAGCAGCTTCTCGCGGGAAAAGACCTTGCCCGGGTTTTTCATCAGGAAGAGCATGAGGTCGAATTCCTTCATCGTAAGCTCCACCTCCTGCCCGTCCTTGAAGGCGCTGCGGCGCTTTTCGTCGAGCGTGATGTGCCCGCACCTGAGCACGTCCGCCTCCTCGGCCTTCGCCGGTGCGGCGGGAGCCGTGATGGACGAGCGGCGGATGAGCGCCCGCACGCGCGCCTTGAGCTCGAGGATGTTGAAGGGTTTGGTGATATAGTCGTCCGCGCCGGACTCAAAGCCCATGAGCTTGTCGGCGTCCTCGCTGCGCGCCGTGAGCATGATGATGGGTACGGTAGAGAAGCCCCGGATCTCCTGGCAGGCCTCCAGCCCGTCCTTCTTCGGCATCATGAGGTCCAGGATGATAAGGGCGTAGTCCCCCTCCCGGGCCATCTCGACGGCGGTCTCGCCGTCGTGGGCCGTATCGACGGTGTAGCCCTCGTTCTCCAGATTGAATTTAATGCCCTTAACCAGCAATTTTTCGTCATCAACGACCAAAATATTCATAAAAGCTTCCTTTCCAGAGGCCTTGCATTTTTCTCTGTGACCCGGTATAATAACCAGTACGGTTTTTATCCATGTCCTGTATCCACGCCTATTAATTGATTCACAGATAGATATTATACCATACTCCATTTCGGAAAACAACGGGAGAACCAAATGAAAAAACGCAGAATTTTCCCCCTTATCCTGCTTTTAAGTCTGGTGATGAGTATGTTCGCCCCGGCAGCCCTGGCGCTGGAGGTGCCCCAGCTCAACGGCCAGGCCGCCGTGCTGGTGGACCTGGACGCGGGGCGGGTCCTCTACGGCTACAACATGGACGCCGAGCGCGCACCCGCAAGCCTCACCAAGGTCATGACCGTGCTGCTGGCGCTCGAAGCGGTGGACTCCGGGCGCGTCAGTCTCGACGAGATGATCGTGGCGCAGGACGACTGTCTGGAGGGTCTGGAGGAGGATTCCAGCACCTCGGGCATCGGGCCGGGGGTCTCGATCTCCATGAAGGATCTTTTATACTGCGCGCTTTTGCAGTCGGCAAACGAGGCCTGCAATATCATCGGCCGCTACATATCCGGCAGCATTTCCGGCTTTGTGGACCAGATGAACCGCAAGGCCGAGCAGCTCGGCTGCCAGCACACCCACTTTGTCAACACCAACGGCCTGCCCGCCGAGAACCATTACTCCTCGGCCTACGACCAATACCTCATTTTTGCCGAGGCCATGAAGCACCCGCTGTTCATGGAGATCTCCAACACCGCCTCCTACTCGGCCGACTGCACCGCCGTCAATAACGGCGAGCCCATCGGCAATTCCAACGCCCTCATCAACATCACCTCCATCTACTCCAACGGCGGCCGCTACCTCTACGAGGGGGCCAGCGGCGGCAAAACCGGCTACACCCGCGCGGCGGGCTACTGCCTCGTCTCCACCGCCCAGCGAAACGGCGTGCGGCTGCTGGCCGTGGCCATGGGCTGCGACGGCGCGCTCAACGCCCAGATCGAGGACTATTACAACTTCATCGACAGCCGCACTCTCTACGATTGGGGTTTTAATAATTTCTCCTACCGTACCCTGGTCAGTGCCAATGAGGTCGTGGAGCGCCAGGACGTCGAGCTTGCCGAGGGCAATGCCGTGGCCATGCTCCGCCCGCAGGAGGAGCTGCGCGCCCTGATGCCCAATGAGGTGAAGGACGAGGATATCCGCCGCGAGGTTATTCTCTACAACGAGACCCTGCGCGCCCCCATCGGCGCGGGCACGGTGCTCGGCGAGGTGCGCGTGTATGTGAACAGCACTCTCTTCGGCACCTCCCGTCTCGTCAACAGCTCCGCCATTGAGCTGTCGCGCAACGCCTACCTCACGAGGCGCGTCGGCGAGATCCTCAGCAAGGGCTGGGTCATCGCGCTTATCAGCGTCCTGCTCTTCTTTACCATCGTCTATCTCATCCTCATCACCCGCTACCGCCGCCTTCGCAAGAAGCACCTGCGCGAGCGCCGCCGCGCCGAGAAGCGCAGGCGCGAGGAGGAGCTGCAAAAGCGCCGCCAGGGCACGACCCTCCAGAGCGCCGACCCCGTCGACCGCTTCGACTTCAGCGCCGACATGAGCGAGTTTTTCGACGACGAGGGAAAATAAAACCATTTTTGGGCGCGTTGCAAAATGCATGTCATCCTGAGCGTAAGCGAAGGATCTTTCTCTAAAATTATGCAAAACCTTCAAAAGAAAGATCCTTCGTCACTTCATTCCTCAGGATGACAAAACGGTAAGCATTTTGCAACGCGCCCTTTTTTACCGTGATTCTTAACAAGCGGATTATTGACAGTCGCGGCGGAATCATGTATTATCTCCTTTAGCAGAGTACCGGACAGGGCGCGTTCGCCCTGCCGTCGGAAAGGAGGGTTCCGGCATGAAGATCGGCGCGATGGAGCTGGTCGTCATCTTTATCGTGGCGCTGCTGGTGATCGGCCCCGACAAGCTGCCGCAGTACGCGCGCAAGTTCGGCGCTGCGATGCGGGAGTTCCGCAAGGCCTCCCAGGGGGTGACGCAGGAGCTGCGCGAGAGCGTCATCGACCCGCTGGAAGAGGCCCAGAAGCCGCTGCGTGAGGCGATGGAGCCGCTGGAGGACATTTCAAAGGGCCTCAAGTCGGATCTCAACGCCGTGGAAAAGGACCTCAAGAACATCGGCAAGAGCAAGCCCCAGGAGACAAAGCCCGCCGCTCCGGCGGACGAGAAAACCGCGCCGGCGGAGGAAAAGCCCGCGCCCGCAGAAGCTGCCGCGCCCACCGATGAGGCGCAGGCGGACAGCGCACAGGTGAGCGACCCCGCCGCGGACAGCGAAGAGAAACAGGAAGGAGAAACCGCATGAGAATCGGTACACAGGAACTGATCATCATTCTGATCGTTGTCATCATCATTTTTGGACCCACGCAGATCCCGAAGCTGACGAAGATGTTCGGCAAGAGCGTGAAGAGCTTCAAGGACGGCATGGACGAGGCGTCTGAGGACATCGCCGACGAGAAGAAGGCAGCGAAGGCGCAGAAGGCCAAGGCCGCCGACAGCGCAGCCGCCGCCGATGAAAAAGAAAGCTAAAGAGCCCGTCTCCCCCGACGGGAGCATGAGTCTGTCGGGGCACCTGCGGGAGCTGAGAAACCGCATCCTGATCTGCGTGATACTGCTGGTGGTGGTCTTCGGCATATGCCTGAGCTTTGCCCCCCGCCTTGTGACGCTGCTGACGGACATGGGTCGGCGCTATGACTATGTCTATGTCTACATCGCGCCGCAGGAGCTTTTCCTCGTGTACATGAACGTGGCCCTGGTGGGCGCGGTGGTGGTGTGCTTCCCGGTGCTGGCCTACCAGGTCTACGCCTTCTGCAGCCCCGGGCTCAGCGGCAAGGAGCGCGGGTACATCTCCGGCGCGCTGATTGCGGGCGGGCTGTGCTTTCTCGTGGGCGTGGCCTTTGCCTATTTTATCAGCCTGCCCTTCATGCTGCGCTTTCTGATCCAGTTTACCGGTGAGGTGGATGTCGCCGCCTCCATCAGCATCCAGCAGTATGTGAGCTTTCTGCTGACGGTGTTCGTGATTTTCGGCCTGGTGTTCGAGCTGCCGGTGGTTTCCGTGCTGCTCACGGGACTCGGCCTAGTAAAGGCGGAGTGGCTGGTCAAGGGCCGCAAGGTGATGATCGTCATTATCTTTGTCCTCGCCGCCATCATCACCCCGCCGGACATTGTCTCCCAGATCATGGTCGCCGTGCCGATGCTGGGACTCTACGAGATCAGCATCGCCCTCAGCCGTGTGGTCGGCAGAGCAAGAAAGGGCGCTGCGGAAGCCGCATCATAAAATAACCCCAAATGAGAGACCGAAGCTCCGGTCTCTCATTTTATTCTCCGGGCTGAAAAATAATTGACGTACTGCGCCGCTTGCGGTAAAATAAGGTATCATTTGGGAATCGTTTCACAATTGAAAAAATGAAAAGGAGACATGACTATGGCAAAAGAACTTTCCCGCAGAGATTTTTTGAAGGGCATGGCCGCAGGCGCGATGGGCATTGCCGCCGCAGGCGTGCTCGGCACGGTTGAGGTCCCCAAGGCCCACGCCGAAGCCATCTACACCCCCGGCACCTACTCCGCCACCGCCAAGGGCATCGCAAGCGATGTCAAGGTCACCATGACCTTCAGCGAGACCGAGATCACCGACGTCATCATCGACGCCGCCGGTGAGACCCCCGAGCTCGGCGGCGCTGCCGCTCCCAAGCTCCAGGAAGCCATCCTCGCCGCCCAGGGCGTGGACGTGGACGCCGTCTCCGGCGCGACCGTCACCTCCGACGCGGTCAAGAAGGCCGTCGCCGACTGTATCTCCCAGGCAAGCGGCAAGGCCGTCGTCGTGCAGGAGGCCGCTCCCGTCGTCTCCGACTGGCTGGGCGAGGCTCCCGAGGTCGCAGAGGCCGACATCACCGAGACCCTCGATACCGAGGTGCTGGTGGTCGGCTGCGGCACCGGCGGCTGGATTGCTGCCATGACCGCCGCCGAGGAGGGCGCAAAGGTCCTCGTCGTCGAGAAGGCAGAGACCCCCACCAAGATCAAGGAGGACATCGGCGCCATCAACTCGAAGCTCCAGCTTGAGAGCTTCGACCAGTACCCCGAGTTCAAAATCAACAAGATCGAGGCCCTGCAGGACATCGTCCGCTATGCCAGCGGCTATGTCGATTCCGACCTTGTCAAGGTCTGGATCGACAACTCCGGCGAGACTGTCGACTGGCTCACCGATCTGCTTGAGGGCACCGGCCACTGGTACATGAGCCTCGAGGGCGGCGTGGGCGACCTCAACCACCCTGAGCGCGACAAGGCCTACGCCACCGGCCACAGCCCCCATCCCGTGGACGGCAAGCCCGACGACGTTGACCTCAACTCCGACATGACCGAGTTTGTCACGAGCCACGGCGGTGAGATCCGCTGCAACACCTGCCTCGTCAAGCTCGACCAGGATGCGGACGGCAAGGTCACCGGCATCATCGCCCAGGATATGAAGGACGAGCATTACATCCGCATCAACGCCTCCAAGGGCGTCATCATGGCTACCGGCGGCTATGCCTCCAACGGCGACATGATGCTGGCGCTCCAGCCCCAGACCATGAAGATGAAGATCAACGTCCCCATGGGCTCCAAGTCCGACGGCGCCGGCATCAAGGCGATGCTCTGGGCCGGTGGTCAGATGGATCCCTGCCACGCCTCCATGATGTTCAACCGCTGCTCCTGCCTGCCCACCGAGACCGCCGGCTACAAGACCAACGGCAAGTGGTACTGGTTTGGCGAGCAGCCCTTCCTCAAGGTCAACCTCAAGGGCCAGCGCTTCTGCAACGAGTCCGGCCCCTACGAGTTCATGCTGCACTCCATGTACATGCAGCCCAACCACACCTATGTCGACATCTTTGACTCCAACTGCAAGCAGTATGCCGAGCAGTTTGACGAGGTCGGCTGCTGCCGCCTCTTCCCGTTCCCGAACGGCGCCCTCTCCAACCGCGGCTTTGACGCCTGCTGGAAGGAAATGACCGAGGGTGAGAACTCCCACCTGGCGCTGGGCTACCTGCAGAAGGCCGACACCATCGCAGAGTTGGCCGAGAAGCTGAACATCCCCGCTGACGAGCTGGAGAAGACCGTGGCCCGCTACAATGTCCTCTGCGCCAAGGGTGAGGACGAGGATTACGGCAAGCCCGCCCACCGCTTGACCCCGGTCGACACCGCCCCCTACTACGGCATCCGCACCGGTGCCTGGCACCTGACCACGCTCGACGGCTGCCGCATCAACACCGACATGCAGGTCATCCGCGAGGACGGCACCCCCATCGAGGGCCTGTACGCCACCGGCGACTGCACCGGCGGCTTCTTTGCCAACAACTACCCCAACCTCTTCACCGGCCTTGCCTGCGGCCGCACCATGACCTTCGGCCGCCGCGCCGCCAAGATCGTGGCAAAGAAGTAAGAAGACAACGCAATACCGATTTCGAGCCCGGCGGTTTCCCGCCGGGCTTGTTTACATTTTTCCCCTTGAAGCGCCGGAAGCCTTATAGTAGGATAATAAAAAATCTGTCAGGGGAGGTGCTGCCATGCAGGAGACCTTTTATACGATCCCGGGCTGTCCGGTGCGCATTGCGCAGGTGTCCGACCTGCACGAGCGTCCCTATGACGCGGTGCTCGCTTCGCTGGAAAAGCAGCGGCCCGACCTCATCTGCGTGACGGGGGACTTCTTTTACGGCTGCCTGCCGAAAGCCGGCATAAAGGCGGAGGAGGCGGGCATGCTGCCCTTTTTCTCCGCCTGCGCGGCCCTCGCCCCCTGCTATGTCTCCCTCGGCAACCACGAGTGGATGATCCAGCCGGAGGACTTTGCCCTGATAAACGGGACCGGTGCCAAAATTCTGGATAACAGCTTTGTCTCCTGCTGCATTGCGGGGGCCAGGCTTGTGATCGGCGGTCTGACCTCCGGCCGCGTCACCGCCTGCACCCGCCTCCAGCGGGCAAGCTTCCGCCTGCTCGACGCAAACCGCTATACCCGCAAGGCCAGATCCGTGCCGCTGCTCTCGTGGCTGGACGCTTACTGCGCCACGCCCGGCTACCGCATCCTCCTGTGCCACCACCCGGAGTATTACCCCCGCTATCTCAAGGGGCGCGACATCCCGCTCATCCTCAGCGGGCACGCCCACGGCGGCCAGATCCGTATTTTCGGTCAGGGCCTCTACGCACCGGACCAGGGCATTTTCCCGCGGCTCACAAGCGGCGTGAGGGACGACCGCCTCGTCATCAGCCGGGGGCTGGCCAACCGCCAGCGCGTGCCTCGCCTTTTTAACCCGACCGAGATCGTGTATGTTTCCGGCGGTCGCCCTGAGCCGCAGGCGAAAAAATGAAAGGCAATATTTTTTCGCGCATATCCTTCAAAAAATCTTTACTTCTACCGGACAGCGCTGTATAATCTTGCAGTAATAAATCAAATCTATGCCTTTCGGCAAAAGGGGAAATCCACACATGAGAACAATCGGAACTGTTGTACGCGGCGTGCGCGCGCCCATCATCCGCCAGGGTGACGACATTGCCCGCATCGCGGCGGATTCTGTCATGGCCGCCTGGAAGGAAGCGGGCTTCACCCCCTGCGACAGGGACGTGGTGGCGGTGACCGAGTCGGTGGTCGCCCGCGCCCAGGGCAACTACGCCTCCGTCGACCAGATCGCGGCGGATCTGCGCCAAAAGACCGGCGGCGGCACCGTCGGCGTCGCCTTCCCCATCCTCAGCCGCAACCGCTTCTCCCTGCTGCTCAAGGGCTTTGCCCGCGGCTGTGAGAAGATCGTGCTGCTGCTCTCCTACCCCTCCGACGAGGTGGGCAACCACCTGGTGGACTGGGACCGGCTGGACGAGGCGGGCGTCAACCCCTACAGCGACACCCTGACGCTGTCCGAGTTCCGTGAAAAGTTCGGCCACATCGTGCACCCCTTCACGGGCGTTGACTATATCGACTTCTATTCCGACCTCATCCGCGCCGAGAACTGCGAGGTCGAGGTGCTCTTCGGCAATAAGGTCACGACGCTTCTGGACTACACCGACACGGTGCTCACCTGCGACATCCACACCCGCGAGCGCTCCAAGCGCCTGCTGAAAAACGCCGGGGCCAAGTGCGTCCTGGGTTTGGATGACATCCTCTGCGCGCCTGTCAATGGCAGCGGCTATAACGAAACCTACGGCCTGCTGGGCTCCAACAAGGCCACCGAAGAGACCGTCAAGCTCTTCCCCCGCGACTGCACCGCCGTTGCCGAGCGCCTGTCCGCGCTTTTGAGCGAGGCATCCGGCAAGCGCATCGAGGCCATGGTCTACGGCGACGGCGCTTTCAAGGACCCCGTCGGCAAGATCTGGGAGCTGGCCGACCCCGTGGTCTCCCCCGGCTACACCGCGGGCCTCGTCGGCACGCCGAACGAGCTCAAGCTCAAGTACCTGGCCGACAACGACTTCGGCGATCTCTCGGGCGACGCGCTCAAGGCCGCCATTGAGGCGCGCATCCGCGCCAAGACCGGCGACAGCCTGGTGGGCCATATGGTGTCCGAGGGCACCACGCCCCGCCGCCTGACGGACCTCATCGGCTCCCTGTGCGACCTGACCTCCGGCTCCGGCGACAAGGGCACCCCCATCGTCTATATCCAGGGCTACTTCGACAACTACACCAACGAATAATGCCGGCTCTGCGCCGAAAACGCCGCGGGCGTTTCGCTTGACAAAGCCAGTCTTTTGTGAAAAACCACCGGAATCGTGATCTGCACGGTTCCGGTGGTCTTCTTTACATTTCAAAGAGATTGATCTGGTTGCTGTCGGGCAGCTCGCCGAGGGCGCCGAGGGCTTTGAGCTGCTCGATGTGCGCCTGGGAGACCTTGGGGCAGGCACTCGACAGCTCCTGCACGGAGATGAACTTCTGCCCGCTCTCGCCCGCGCGCATGAGGTCCCAGGCCGCCGTCTCGCCGAGGCCGGAGATGGCCACGAACGGCGGACGGAGCTTCCCGTCCTCGGTGATGAGGAACTTCGTGGCGTGGGATTTATACAGGTCGATGGGCGCGAAGAGAAAGCCGCGCATATTCATCTCGTACACCGCCTCCATCGTGACCAGCAGATCCTCCTCGTTTGCGGTGAGGTTCGGGCGGCGGTGCATCTCGTTGATCCTTCTGCGCACATCGTCGGCCCCGCCGCACATGCTGCCCGCGTCGAAGCCGCCCTTCTGGCTGCGGCGGTAGAAGTAGGCGGAGTAGAAGGCCAGGGGCTCGTGTACCTTGAACCAGGCGATGCGGAAAGCCATCATAACATAGGCCACCGCGTGGGCCTTGGGGAAGAGGTAGGCGATCTTGCGCGCGGATTCAATGTACCAGTCTGGCACGCCCTTGTCGCGCATCTGCTGCTCGGCGTCGCCGGGAAACTCGCCGGACTTTTTGACCTTGCCCTTACGCACGGCCTCCATGGTTTTGAAGGCGAGCGACGGCTCGATGCCGACCTGGATAAGATAGAGCATGATATCGTCGCGGCAGCCGATGGTCTCGTTGACCGAAGCCACGCCGTTGACGATGAGGTCGTGGATGTTGCCCGCCCACACGTCGGTGCCGTGGGAGAAGCCGGAAAGCCTGATCAGGGTGTCAAAGCCCTTGGGCTGGGTGTCCACCAGCATCTGGCGGGTGAAGGGAGTGCCGAATTCCGGCACGCCGATGGTGCCGGTCTTGCCGATGATGGGGTCGTCGTCGGGAAGTCCCAGGGCCGCGGGCGAGGTGTAGATGGACATGGTCTCGGGGTCGGAAAGGGAAATCTCCTTGGCGTCCACGCCGGTCATGTCCTCCATCATGCGGATCATGGTGGGGTCATCGTGGCCCAGTTCGTCGAGCTTCAGAAGGTTCGACTCCATGCAGTGGTATTCAAAGTGGGTGGTGATGATGTCCGAGTTGGGGTCATCCGCCGGGTGCTGGACCGGGCAGAAGTCCGTCACGTCCTTGTCCTGGGGAATGACGACGAGGCCGCCGGGGTGCTGGCCAGTGGTGCGCTTGATGCCCACGAGGCCGAGGGCGAGGCGGTTTTCCTCCGCCTTGGTGGCGGTGATGCCGCGCTCCTCCAGATACTTTTTCACGTAGCCGTAGGCGGTCTTTTCGGCCAGCGTGCCGATGGTGCCGGCGCGAAAGACGTGGTCCGAGCCGAAGAGTGTCTCGGTGTATTTGTGGGCCTTGGCCTGGTACTCGCCGGAGAAGTTTAGGTCGATATCGGGGGTCTTCTCGTTGCCGGGATAGCCCAGGAAGGTCTCAAAGGGGATGTCAAAGCCGTCGCGCCGCATGCGCGTGCCGCAGTCCGGGCAGTCCTTTTCCGGCATGTCCGCGCCGCAGCCGTAGCTGCCGTCGGTGATGAACTCCGAGCGCTTGCACTTGGGGCAGACATAGTGGGGCGGCAGGGAGTTGACCTCCGTGATGCCGGACATGTAGGCGACAATGGAGGAGCCGACGCTGCCTCGCGAACCGACGAGGTAGCCGTTTTCCAGGGAGTTCTGCACCAGCTTCTGGGCGGACATGTAAATCACGTCGTACTGGTGGTCGAGGATAGTGTTGAGCTCCACGTCCACACGCTTCTGCACGATCTCCGGTGCGGGATCGCCGTAGATGCGGTGCATCTTCTCATACACGAGGCGCTTTAAGTCCTCGGCGGAGTTTTCGATCTTCGGGGCAAAGAGGTCCTTGGGCAGAAGCTCGATCTCCTCCACCTGGTCGGCGATGGCGCGGGTGTTGGTGACGACGACCTCATAGGCCGTCTCCTTGCCGAGGTACATGAACTCGGCCAGCATCTCTTCGGTGTTGCGGAAGAAGATGGGGCAGTCGCGGTCAGCATCGGAGAATTTCTTCGCCGCCTGTAAAATCTTGCGGTACTGCTCGTCCTCGGCGTCGAGGAAGTGCACGTCCGAGGCGGCGATGACGGGCTTGCCCATCTCGCGGCCAAGATTATAGATTGTGCGGTTATAGTCCTGCAAAACCTCCACACCGCTCACCCTGCCGTTATCCACCAGAAAGCCGTTGTTGCAGATCGGCTGGATTTCCAGATAGTCGTACAGCGACGCGATCTTTTTGAGCTCCTCGTGGCTGGCTCCGGTCATGACCGCGCCGTAGAGCTCACCCATGCCGCAGGCGGAGCCGACCAGGATGCCCTCCCGGTGCTGCAATAAAAGGCTCTTCGGGATGGTGGGCACACGGTGGAAATATTTCAGATACGACTGGGAAATCATCTCATAGAGGTTTTTAAGGCCCACCTTGTTCTTGACAAGCAGAATCATGTGATGGGTCTTTGCCACGTCCGTGCGCCTAAGGGTGTGGTAGACGTTCTCGATATCGTCCACGGTCTTCGCGCCCTGCTGCTTTAGCATGGGGATGAATTTTCCCATCATGCGTGCCACGACCATGGCGTCGTCGCTTGCGCGGTGGTGGTTGAACTTCGGCAGCCCCAGATGGTTGGAGACGATATCCAGCTTGAATTTTTTAAGCTCCGGGCACAGGGCCTGGCTCAGGGCGAGGGTATCGAGAAAGACGGGATTAAAGCGCAGGCCCTGACGGATCGACGCCGCGGTCATGAAGCCCACGTCAAAGTGGGCGTTGTGGGCGATGATGGGCCGGTCCCCGACAAACTCCATGAACATCTGCATGGCCTCCTTCTCCAGCGGCGCGCCCTGTACGTCGCTGTCGCGGATACCGGTGAGGTTCGTGATGTCCGGCGGGATGTGACGCTGGGGGTCGACGAAAGTGTTGAAGGTGTCGATGATCTCGGTGCCGGAAAAGAGGATGGCGCCGATCTCGGTCATGCGGTCGGTCTGGGCGTTGAGGCCGGTGGTCTCAATGTCGAAGGCCACAAACTCGGTGTCCAGCGGGAGGCTCGACTTGCCGATGACGGCGCTGTTGCCGTCCATGTCGTTGAGATAGTAGGCCTCCATGCCGTAGATGATCTTGACGCCCTCCTTCTTGCCCGCCTTCCACATGTCGGGGAAGGCCTGGGCCACGCCGTGGTCGGTGACCGCGATGGCGGGCATGCCCCAGTAAGCCGCGCGCTTAACGACGGCGGCGGGATCGGTGAGGGCATCGAGGGCGGAAAAGCGGGTGTGCAGGTGCAGCTCCACGCGCTTTTCGGGGGCGTTGTCCGGGCGGATGACGCGCTTGGATTTCATGATGTTTCTGGGGTCGAGGACCATATCGTCATCGTACTTGGAGTAGATGATCTCCCCCTGGACGACGAGATGATCGCCGGGCTTGATCTCGTCGATGATGCTTTTGTCGTCGTCCGAGCGCAGGAAGCGGGAAATGCGGATGGAATTGGTGCGGTCGGTCATGTCAAAGCACAATACCGCCCCGCCGCTTTTCTGGATGGTGCGGCTCGTGACCGCGACCACGTCGCCCTCCACCGCCACGCGCCCGCTCTCAAGGTTCAGGGTGTTCATGGGCACGGGCTTCATCTTGATCTGCCGCCCCATGAGCACATTGCCCGTCGGCTTGGAGAAATTGGAACTCATACGCGTGTCCACCGCTGCGGCGCTGGCTTTTACACGCGGATACTCCGGGAGGATTCCGACGGTGTCCAGGGCGTAGTCCGAGCGTATGTTTTCGCTGATGCGCTGGATATCCACCGGCGAAGGCATGGACGCAAACCACGCCGCGATGGAGAGGCTTCGCTGCCTGACATCCACCTGCACGTCGGTGACGTATGCCTTGTCCAGTCCTCCCGCCGCCGCGGATAAATTCTCACAGCCGGGGAAGATGGTCAGAAACGGGGTATGGTCGCTCATGCGTCAGCCCCGTCGCTTTCAATGAGGTCAATCAGCCGGTCACTGAGCTCCTCATAGGGATATGTACCGAGCACCACGCCCTTCTTGAAGAGCAGGCCCCGGCCCTTGCCGCCCGCGATGCCGTAGTCGGCCTCCCGCGCTTCGCCGGGTCCGTTGACCACGCAGCCCATGACGGCCACGGTGATGTCGCGCTTCATGTCCCTGACTCTCGCCTCCACCCCGGAGGCAAGGGAGATGAGGTCGATCTCCGTCCTGCCGCAGGTGGGGCAGGACACGAACTTCACCCCGCCGGGTCTGAGGCCCGCGGCCTTCAAAATGGCGATGCCGACCGAGACCTCGCGCACGGGATCGGCGGTGAGGGAGACGCGGATGGTGTCGCCGATGCCCTCAGAGAGAAGCGTGCCGATGCCGACGGCGGACTGAATGGTGCCGTTCCACTCGGTGCCCGTCTCGGTGACGCCGAGATGCAGGGGGTAGGGGAAGGTCTCGGCGGCGAGGCGGTAGCTGGCAATGGTCAGCGGCACGGAGGAGGTTTTGAGGGACAGGCAGATATCGTCAAAGCCGAACTTGTTCAGAAGCTCCACATGGCCCTGCGCGCTCTCCACCATGGCCTCCGGGCAGGGGTGGCCGTATTTTTCCACGAGCCGCTTTTCGAGCGAGCCCGCGTTTACGCCGATGCGGATGGGGATGTGCCGCGCCCTGCAGGCCTCGGCCACGGCCTTGACGTTTTCCTCGCCGCCGATGTTGCCGGGGTTGATGCGGATCTTGTCGATGCCGCGCGCGGCCGCCTCGAGCGCGAGGCGGTAGTCAAAATGGATATCCGCCACCAGCGGCACGCTTACCTGCTCCTTGATGGCGGAGACAGTCTTCGCCGCCTCCATATCGGGGATGGCGATGCGCACGATGTCGGCGCCTGCCGCCTGCATGGCGCGGATCTGCTTTACGGTGGCCTCCACGTCCCAGGTCTTGGTGGAGCACATGGTCTGTACCGTAACGGGCGCGCCGCCGCCGACCGGCAGCGTGCCGAGGGTGATCTGTTTCGTTTTCGTTCTGTCTTTCATGGCAGCACCTCATATCAAAGTGGAAAGTGAAAAGTGGAGAGTGAAGTTATGGCGTGCCGTTAGCACGGTATTTTCACTTTTCACTTTCCACTTTTCACTTTTTTATTTCGTAAAGATCCTCCAGATATCATGGAGCATAACAAAGGCCATCAGGGCCAGCAGGAGCACCATGCCGGCGGCGTGGATGTAGCCCTCGTACTTGGGGTTGAGCTTTTTGCCCGTCACGGTCTCGATGACCCAGGTCACCAGCACCAGGAAGATCCTGCCGCCGTCCAGCGCCGGAAGGGGCAGCAGGTTCATGATGGCGAGGTTGACCGCGATGAAGGCCGTGAGGTAGAAGATGTTGTAAAACGCGTCTCCGGTGGTCGGGGCGGACTCGCCGGTCTCGGCCATGAGATCCACGATGCCCACCGGCCCGCTCATCTCCTCCACGCTGACCTTGCCGTGGATGAGCTCGTCAAGGCCCAGCTTCACCCAGCGGGAAAACTCCATGCAGGTGTTCCAGGCGTTTTTCAGTACCGTCAGCGGCGTTGCCTTCTCATAGCCGAAGTAGAAGCCGTACATCTTCTGGCTCTGGCCCTCGTAGAGGATGCGCTCCATCGGGAAGTCCTTGAGCCGGATCTTCTCCCCGTCCCGCTTGAGCACGAGGTCATACACCCCGCTGCCCTGGTCGAGGAAGTCGCCCACGTCCATCTGCATGAAAATGCGCTTACCGTCGATCTTCAAAAACTCGTCGCCCTTGTGCAGGCCCTCCTCGCTCTGATAGGGGCAGCCGGGCATGAAGTCCTCGATCACGCTCGTGCGAAAGCCGTAAGCGCCGGAGTAGAGGATGATGACGATGACAAGGCCCAGCAGGAAGTTCATGGCGGCCCCGGCCGCGAGAATCAAAATCCGCTTCCAGGGGGCCTGGTTGGTGAAGGCCCGGGGATCGTTTGATTCCTCGTCCTCGCCCATCATGGCGCAGTAGCCCCCGAAGGGCACGATGCGCAGGGAGTAGAGGGTCTCCCTGCCCTGCTTCTGCCAGATGGCGGGGCCCATGCCGAGAGCAAATTCCAGTACCTTCACGCCGCAGAGCTTTGCCACGGCGAAGTGGCCGAACTCATGGATGCCCACAAGCAGGCCGAAAAGCAGGATCGCAAGAATTGCGTAAAGTGCGGTGGTCATGCGGATGTCTCCTTCAAGAGAAAGTGGAGTGTTGTTCTCCGTAGGGGCGCTTCACGAAGCGCCCGCAATATATGGTAAGGTATACGTTATATGCTGGACAAATGCATATGATGGTACCGGGCGATTCGTGAATCGCCCCTACATGTTTTCAATATTTTTCCCTCACGTAGGCCCTCGCGGCCTCGTCGGCGGCAAGGATGGTGTCGAGGTCCGGGTGTGCGGTGAAGGGGATGGCCTCGACCGCCCCGGCTGCGGCGTCATAGATGCGGTTGTAGCCCAGCTCTTTTCTGAGGAACTTGTGTACCGCCACCTCGTTGGCCGCCGACATGACGCAGGCCGCGGTGCCGCCTTTTCTCGCGCAGTCCATGGCGAGCCTGAGGCAGGGGGTCTTCTCGTAGTCGGGCGCTTCAAACGTGAGATCGCGCAGCTTGTAGAAGTCCAGATGCTCAAACATCGACGGGCAGCGCTCGGGATAGGTCAGGGCCAGCTGGATAGGAAGGCCCATGTCGGGAACGCCTAACTGGGCGATCACGGTCCCGTCGCACAGCTCCACCATCGAGTGGATCACGCTCTGGGGGTGGACCACGACCGTGATATCATCGGGCGTGACCGAAAACAGGTGCATGGCCTCGATAAACTCCAGGCCCTTGTTCATCATGGTCGCGCTGTCCACCGAGATCTTCGCGCCCATGCTCCAGTTCGGGTGCGCCACCGCCTGCTCGGGCGTGACGTTTTCAAGCTCTGCGCGCGCTTTGCCGCGGAAGGGTCCGCCGGAGCCGGTGAGCAGGATTTTGTGGAGTTCCCCGGGCTTTCTGCCCATGAGGCACTGGAAGATGGCCGAGTGCTCGGAGTCCACCGGCACGATCTCCGCGCCCTTGTCCTTCGCGCGTTTCATGACAATCTCGCCCGCGCAGACCAGCGTCTCCTTGTTGGCAAGGGCAATGCGCTTTTTTTCGTCAATGGCGGCGAGGGTGGGCTTTAAGCCGATCGCGCCGGAGACGGCTGTTACAACACAGTCGGACTCCGAAAAGGTCGCGGCCTCCATCAGGCCCTCGATGCCCGAGCCGACGCGGATGTCGGTATCGGCGACGGCGACCTTGAAAGCCTTCGCCGCCTGCTCGTCGTAGACCGCGGCAAAAGCGGGCCTGAATTTGCGGGCCTGCTCTTCCAGCAGGTCGATCTTGCGCTGGGCGGTCAGGGCCGCGACACGCAGTCCCAGGTGCTCGGCGGCGCCCAGTGTCTGCCGCCCGATGGAGCCTGTGCTGCCCAGAACGGAAATGGCGTTGACCATGGTATCTTACCTCGGTATTTCTATAGTCTGTAGCTTACGCGGTTTTGATTGGAAATATGATGACAGTGTCGTTTCATCCGTCCGCAAAACGACGGCGCAGCTCCACTTTTCACTTTTCACTTTCCACTTTTATTTGACTCCCCCGTACCTTCTGTCGCGGGCGTTGAAGACCGCGATGGCCTTGTCCAGCTCCTCGGGGCTGAAGTCGGGCCAGAGCACATCCGTGAAGTAAAACTCGGCATAGGCGCACTGCCAGAGGAGAAAGTTGGAGATGCGCTGCTCCCCGCCCGGGCGGATGAGCAGATCGGGGTCGGGGATGCCCGCGGAATACAGGTAGCCCGAAAAGTCATCTTCGCTCAGGTTTTCGTCCGCCCTGCCCTCGGCATAATCCCGGGCATAGCGGCGCGCGGCGTGCAGGATCTCGTCCCTCCCGCCGTAGTTGAGGCAGATGTTGGCCTGGAAGCCCTCGTAGCGCTTGGAGATCTCGTCGGTCTTTTCCACCAGCGCCTGCAGATCCGGGCTCAGACCCTCCAGATCGCCGAAGACCTTCATGCGGATATGGTCCCGCTCCATGGTGTCGATGGCCTCATGGAGGTACTTGCCCAGCAGCTTCATGATGGTGGAGACCTCGCCCTCCGGGCGCTTCCAGTTTTCGGTGGAGAAAGCGTAGACCGTCAGGTACTCCACGCCGATATTTTTGCAGTAGGTGGCGATTTTGCGGAAGGTCTCCGCGCCGACGGCGTGGCCCGCGGTCCGGGGCAGGCCGCGCTTTTTGGCCCAGCGGCCGTTGCCGTCGAGAATAATGGCAATATGGCGGGGAACGCGGGTCTGCGCCCGCTCCCCCGCCGGATTGTTGTTAGGCATATGCTGCTCCTGTCGTTGGACCCTCTCCGCCCCAGTGTGCGCACTGGAGCACCTCCCCCAAAGGGGGAGGCAAGGAATTGGGTGCGGTTATTTATCTTGGCTCCCCCTCTGGGGGAGCTGTCGCGAAGCGACTGAGAGGGTCAAATCTCCGTCAGTTCCTTTTCCTTCTTCTCGCAGATCTTGTCGATCTCCTTGATGAAGTCGTCGGTCAGCTTCTGGATGTCCTTCTCGGCGATCTTGTAGTCGTCCTCGGTGATCTCGGAGGCCTTCTGCTGCTTCTTCATTTTCTCGACCGCGTCGCGGCGGATGTTGCGGATGGCGACCTTGGAGGTCTCGCCGTACTTCTTGGTCTGCTTGACAAGGTCCTTGCGGCGCTCCTCGGTGAGCGGCGGGAATACCAGGCGGATGGCGCGGCCGTCGTTCTGGGGGTTGATGCCGAGATCGGAGGCAAGAATCGCCTTCTCGATGGGCTTGAGGAGGCTTGCGTCCCAGGGCTGGATCATCAGGGAACGGGGGTCGGGGGTAGAGACGGACGCCACCTGGAGCAGGGGCGTGTCCACGCCGTAGTAATTGACGGTGATGGGATTGAGCACAGCGGTGTTGGCTCTGCCCGCGCGGATGGCGTCGAGGTCAGAGGTGAGCGCGTCGCAGGTCTTCTGCATCTTGCGTTCGATTTCAGGATAGTCAGACATGTTCGTACCTCCGTTTTTATATTTTACGTTTTTGATACGTCATTCTGAGCGTCAGCGAAGAATCTTTTTCAGCTTGTACCGGGAAAAGATCCTTCGCTTCGCTCAGGATGACATGGTTTTTTACTCCACAATGGTTCCCACGTTCTCGCCCGCGAGAACCTTCAGGATGTTCTCGGGCCGGGCCAGGGCGAAGACCGCGGCGGGGATGTTGTTCTCCATGGCAAGGGCCGTGGCGGTGGTGTCCATGACGGCGAGGTGTCTCGCCAGGACTTCGTCATAGCTGATGGCGTCGAATTTGACCGCCGTCGGGTCCTTTCTCGGATCGGCGGAGTAGACGCCGTCGATGTTCTTGGCAAGCAGGATACCGTCGGCGTGGATCTCGGCCGCGCGCAGAGCGGCCGCGGTATCGGTGGAGAAGAAGGGCGCGCCGCTGCCGCCGGCGAAGAGGACGATCTCGCCCGCCTCAAGGTACTCGATGGCGCGGCGGGTATCGTAGCGCTCGCCCACGCCCATGATGTCCACGGCGGTCATGACGCGCGCCTTCGCGCCGAGCTGACGCAGCACATCGCACACGGCGATGCAGTTCATACAGGTGGCGAGCATGCCCATGCGGTCGGCGTTGACGCGCTCGACCTTTCCGGCTCCGTCCTTGACGCCGCGCCAGAAGTTGCCGCCGCCGATGACGATGCCGATCTGGGTGCCCTGCTCGGAGGCCTTTTTCAGCACCTCGCACACGGTGGAGATGAGGTCAAAGTCAAAGCCGGTCTTCTTCTCCCCGGCCAGCGCCTCACCGCTGATCTTGATAACGACACGGTTGAACTTTTTCATGGTACAAATCCTTTCGGTTTGAGTGTGGCGTATGGAAAGTGAAATTATGGTGTCCTCCCCGTGTGGAGGAGGCAGCCCTCTGGATGGCGAAGTCTTAATGCTTGTTTTGCAGGCGCTCCCTATTTACGCGGGAAACTGAGATTCTGTTATTAGTTTTCTGTCCAGATTTCCGTCTGATTGTAGCCACAATTCAAGAGTGTGCCCATTATAGTATTGGTTATCGGCATAAAAAGAAAGCGTTTTATCAGAAGAATAGTACAGCGTATCCGGTCCAAAATAGTGCCTTGTTCCATACCACGTTTTGCCACACGCATACGATAACTTGTAAACGCCGATAGGAACCTCAATGTCGACCGTTTTCCCTGCTTCCACATAAAAAGATATATCCTCTGTAGCGGACCTGACCGGAATGCCATTTATGTCTGTGATTGGTTTTCTTGCTTCTATAGAATTTGATGGGGCATATAGATAGCGCAGGTATATATAATAATTATTACTGCCAGACGGGACCGACACAGTAAAAGGGCAATTTCTTACATAAGTAGGCCACGATAGTTGATCTCCGTTTTTGATGGGAACAGGAGAGAGATAGACCGAAGGTTCGGGTGCTGATATCTTTGCAGGCTGCGCAGTGTGAACAGGCGCAGGGCTGATATTGGCTGGCAAATCCGAGCTTTGACCGAAAAATAAATACGCAAACGCAGCCAGTCCTGCTAAGGCAATACAGATTTCCACAAGACGTGCTTTTCTCTGTGCCCTTGCTTTTTCTTCCGCTCGTTTCATGGTAGCACGCGCCGCCATGTCTGCCCTGACATATTCTTCAACATCAGCAGGGGCACCACACTTTGGACAGTAATCCCAACCGGGGAGTATACTGCTGCCGCACTTAAAGCAGCGGCGAGTATCGTCTTCTTCGCTCCACACTTGAAACTGTGTCATTCTTTCACACTTTCCGGCTTGAAAAACCTGTACGGTATTATCCTGTTATCCTCATGCTCGATGATTTTGAAACGTTCAAGCGATGTACCGTAGCTCATGGTACGGAGGGCCTGTCAAAAAAATGGGTGGAGCTGATTGCTTGCTGTCGAAATCAAATATGTACTTTAAATATCCAAAATTCCCAGAATGATGATGCCCGCAACGACGGTCGCGATGCTTAAGTAGTGCTTGGCGGAGAGTCTTTCCTTGAGGAAAATGTGGCTCCACAGCACGCTTGCCACGCAGTAGCTGGAGATGATGGGCGCGGCGAAAGCCACATGGGCGCTGTCGGCGATGGCATAAATATAAAAGAACTGTCCGACGGTCTCAAAGACGGCACCGGTGTACTTCGGCAGCTCCTGTCTGGCGATGAGCTTCTGCTTCTTGATGCCCAGCACATAGATCGCGCAGCAGATGCCCACGACGAGGAAGGTCAGCTCATAGGCGCAGTTGGCGCTGTCCTCGTTGAGTGTTTCGAGCACGATGCTGTCGGCAAAGGTGCCCAGCGCGTCCAGCAGGCAGTAGACGACGGGGATCGCAATGGCGATCCAGCTCTTGGCATAGTGATGGTTGGAGGCGTCCTGACGCGCTTTTCTGAGTTCCTCATCCTCGTTGGCCTCAACGAAGCCGAGGGCAATGACGCCGCCTGCGACCAGGGCCACGGCGAGCAGTGCCACGGGGGGCAGGTCTTCACTGATACCTTTGGTGGCAAAGGTCAGCAGCGCCACGATCGCGCCGGAGCTGTTGCAGATGGGAGAAGATATCGACAGCTCAATATACCGCAGGCCAAGATAGCCGATGGCCATGGAGAGGATATAGAGCATTGAGACGGGCAGATAGGTGATGATGACGTGCCAGTTCATTTCGACGCCGTTTGCGAAGATTTCGTAGGCCGCGTGCAGGCCCATCACCAGGCCCACGGCCATGACCATTTTCAGGTGACTGTACTTGTCTTTCTGGTCCTGGCAGCCGATTTTGGAAAACAGGTCTGAGCCGCTCCAGCACAGGAGCGCGATGATTGCGAAGGTAAACCACATGGATTGCTTATTCTCTTTCTTTACAGTATGTGCAAAACGCACCATGATTGATAATACCACAGGATGGCGCGTTTGACAATTACAAGTTTTGCGTTGCCTTTCAAGCGACACATCTCGCGGCCTCCGCGTGCTACAATGCGTGCATGAACATCATCTACGCGGATACGCTCTTTGCCCTCAGCGTGTTTACGGATTACCTGCTGCTCGTGGTGACGGCGCGCTTTTGTTCGCTCCGGCTCCGGCGATGGCGCTATCTCGCGGCGGCGGTGCTCGGCGGGGTGTACGCGGTGGCGGTGTTCCTGCCGGGGCTTTCGTGGCTCGCCCACCCGCTTTGTGAGCTCTGCACGGCTGGGTTCATGGGCCTTCTGGCCTTCGGCGGCGAGGAAAAGCTCTTTCGCTGCTGCGCGGCCTTTCTCGCGGTGTCGGCAAGCTTCGGCGGCGCCGCCTGGGCGGTGTGTATGCGAAGCGGTGACGGCACGCCCGACATCCGCCTGCTCGCCGCCGTCTTTCTCGGCAGCTACGCCGTGCTGACGCTTTTGTCCTGCACCCGCAGGCGCAGGGCACGCGAGCACCGGGTCGGGGTCACGCTCACCCTCGGGCCGCGCAGAGCTGCCTTCACCGCCCTGGAGGACAGCGGCAACTGTCTCACCGATCCTATCACCTGCGACCGGGTGCTGCTGGCAAGCCCCGCGGCGCTGCGCCCGCTCTTTCCCGGACAGGAGGCGCTGCTGGAACTCGGCGCGGTGGAACTGGTACAGAGTGTGGCCGCGCCCTGCCGCTTTCGTCTGCTGCAGTGCGGGAGCATCGGCGGTCCCGCGCTCCTCGCCGCCTTCCGCCCGGACGCGGTCACGGTGGACGGAGAAAAGCGCCCCCTTCTCGTCGCGGTAAGCGAAAACGCAAGGGGAGACGGGTTTGAGGGAATCTTTTAAAAAAGTGAAAAGTTGAAAGCGAAAAGTGAAGATATGGTTTCATCTTTTGTGAAACGGAGGGGATCGTTGCCTTTGCTCATAAAATCTAACCGTGCAGCGGATTATTTAATCGCGCCGCAGGCGCTCCTTCTCTCCACTTTCCATTTTTCACTTTTCACTTTCAATTTTGCTGCCCTTATGTGAAAGGAGGAAGTTATCATGCTTTGCAGGCCGCAGATCTTTTTTCTTCGCCGTCAGCTGCTTCAGATCCTGGGGATCGAGCCGCCGCCGGTTTTTTACATCGGGGGCAGCGACACCCTGCCCCCGCCGCTGGAGCGCGAGGAGGAGGCCGCCGCCATCGCGGCTCTGGAGGCCGGGGACGAGACAGCGCGCAAGACGCTCATCGAACATAACCTGCGCCTTGTGGTCTATATCGCCAAGCGCTTTGAAAACACCGGCGTAAACATCGAGGACCTCATCTCCATCGGCACCATCGGCCTCATCAAGGGCATCAACACCTTCAACGCCGACAAGAAGATCAAGCTTGCCACCTACTCCAGCCGCTGCATCGAAAACGAGATTTTGATGTACCTCAGAAAGCTCAGCGGGCAGAAGACCGAGGTGAGCTTCGACGAGCCGCTGAACACCGACTGGGACGGCAACGAGCTGCTTTTAAGCGACATTCTCGGCACCGAGGAGGACGAGGTCTGCCGCGCCCTCGAGGACGACGCGGAAAAGCGCGTGCTGCTGGAGGCGGTGGACGGTCTGGAGGGCCGGGAGAAGGAGATCATCCTGCTGCGCTTCGGCCTTGCGGGCGGGCGCGAGTACACCCAGAAGGAGGTGGCCGACATGCTGGGCATCTCCCAGAGCTACATATCGCGTCTCGAAAAGCGTATCCTCGAGCGCCTGCGCCGGGATGTGACGCGGCTTTTGCAGGTATAAGCCCATACTTGAAAAGGCTTCCCGACAGGTATATAATACATACATATTATTCGTGGAGGCCTAAATTATGGAAGAAAAAGATCTATCCGTGCCCGCAAAGCCTGTAAAGCTGAAGCGGCATTTTATTCTGGCCGTGATCGCGATCACGCTGCTTCTCATTTTTGTCGGCTCGGCTATCGGTGAATTGCCTGTCATTCTGCTCCAAAAGCTTTTCCCAAACATGAGCGGCGGCAGCGCATTTCTGCTTCAATATTTGTCCTTTATTGGGGTCGACATACTCGTGCTCGCATACTGCGCCCTGTTTGAAAAGGACATTTTCCGCAGCTTCCTGCACCCGGGGCAGGGCGGCTCGCCCGGAAACACCGGTAAGCACTTTGCTCTCGGCCTGCTCATCGGCTTTGGTATGAACGCGCTGTGTATTTTGCTTGCCTGGCTGCACGGGGACATACATTTTTATGCGGGGCGCTTTCAGCTGCTGTACATGCTCTGCGCGCTCGTGTGCGTGTGCATCCAGTCCGGCGCGGAAGAGCTGGTCACGCGCGGCTATATGATGGGGGCGCTGCAAAAGCGCTATCCCGTATGGGTCGCCATCGCGACAAATGCGCTGCTTTTCGGCGCGCTCCATCTGACGAATCCCGGCATCACAGTGCTGTCGTTTCTGAATATTGTGGCCATCGCCGTGGCGCTGAGTCTGGTCATGTACTACTTTGGCAGCATCTGGATGTGCATCGCTGTTCACACCGCATGGAACTTTACGCAGAATTTCCTGTTCGGCCTGCCCAACTCCGGCATTGTGTCCGAGAGCTCCTTCCTCCATCTGGAGGCAGCCAAGGACAGCCTGTTTTATGATGTCGTCTTCGGCATTGAAGGGACACTGAGCTCCGTGATCGTCATCGCCCTGTTTGCCGTCGGTGTCGTGCTCGTCGGGCGGAAAAAGGGACCCGTAAACATAACAAAAGATTTTTGTTGACAAATCGCAATCATTTCCTTTATAATAAGCACTCGGCGGCACCGCCGCCGGGTGTTTTTTCACCCTCAGATCCTATCAACTACTTTCCCGGCTTCCCCCGGGGATGTTGAGTATCAACCGAACCCATAGACGGTTCAGAGAAAGGAGTGCACCCCATGCTTCGTACTTATCAGCCCAAGAAGCTCCAGCGCAAGAAAGAGCACGGCTTCCGCAAGAGAATGAAGACCGCCAACGGCCGCAAGGTTCTTGCCCGCCGCAGAGCAAAAGGCAGAGCGCAGCTCAGCGCCTGAGGCGCACCGTGAACAGGAATCGGGAATAACTTTTCAGGGCGGAGCGATCCGCCCTTTAGGTGCTTGCGGACCTTTTTGCAGGCACCGGGAGGCAGAGCGACGTGAACGTCCGGAACACCTTAAAAAAGAACAGCGACTTCCGCCGCCTCTATGCCAAGGGCAAAAGCGCGGCCACGCCCTACCTCGTGGTCTACTGCCGGAAAAACCGGCTCGACCGCAACCGGGCGGGCTACACCGTGTCCACCAAGCTCGGCCACGCGGTGGTGAGAAACCGTGTGCGCCGCCGCCTGCGGGAGATCGTGCGTCTCAACGCCGGGGCCGTCAAGCCCGGCTATGATCTGGTGCTGGTTGCCCGCTCGCGCGCCGTGGACGCGCAGTACCGCCAGCTCGAGCAGGCTTATTTGAAAGCCTGCGGAAAGCTCGGCATCCGGCAGGAGGAAGGAAAATGAAACATCTTCTCCTAGCCCTGATCCGCTTTTACCGCCGCGGCATCTCCCCCCTGCGTCAGCCCTGCTGCCGCTTCACCCCGACCTGTTCCCAGTACGCCATGGAGGCCATCGAAAAATACGGCGCCCTCAAAGGCGGCTGGATGGCCCTCCGCCGTATCTGCTGCTGCCACCCCTTCTATCACGGGCGGCGCGGCTTTTACGACCCCGTACCCTGACGGGTACATCCCCTATCTTTTATGAACTGAGGAATGAACTATGTCATTTGGGGAAATCATTACCTGGCCCTTCGCCAAGCTGATGGTCTGGCTGTACAACCTGACCGGCAACTACGGCCTGGCCCTGACCCTGTTCGCCCTGGCCGTCAACCTCATCATGACGCCCTTCATGGCCAAGAGCAAGAAGAGCATGATGCGCTCCTCCCGCCTCCAGCCCAAGATCCAGGAGCTGCAGCGGCGGCATGAGGGCAACCCCCAGAAGCTCAACGCCGAGATGCAGAAGCTGTATCAGGAAGAAGGCATCAGCCCCATGTCCGGCTGCCTCTGGTCCCTGATTCCCTTCCCCATCCTGATCGCCCTGTACTCCGTCGTCCGCCAGCCCCTGACGCGCATGATGTTTGTGGCCAAGGACTTTGTGACCGTGCTGCAGGACTACTTTGTGGGCAAGGGCCTCTACGAGGCCGCCGCCGGTCGCGCCAGCGCCTACCAGGAGATCGAGCTTGCAAAGCTGAATCACGCCAACTGGAGCTCCATGACCGCGGATCTCGCCGACAAGCTGGACCCCAATCTTTTTGATCTGGACTTCAGCTTTCTCGGTCTGAACCTGGGCGACCAGCCCAAGATCAGCACCCTCTGGGAAGGCCCCTACACCTGGGCGGCCATCGGTCTGTTCCTGATCCCCTTCATTTCGGCCGGTCTTTCCTACCTGTCGATGAAGGTCAGCTCCGCCTCCAACCCCACCCCGGGCGGAGACGCACAGCAGCAGGCCACCATGAACACCATGAACCTGATGATGCCCCTCATGAGCGTGTGGATCTGCTTTGTCATGCCCGCCGCCATGGGTATCTACTGGATCGCAAACTCCATTTTCGGCATGGCCCGCGACTACCTGCTGACCAAAAAGTACAAGGCAGAGCTCGACAAGGAGGACGCGGTGAAGGCCGCCGCCCGCGCCGAGCGCGACGCCGAGATGGAGGCCAAGAAGGCCGAGTACGAGCGCCTGAAGGCCGAGGGCAAGACCGCCCAGAACACCAACACCAGCAAGAAGAAGCTCCAGGCCAGCGAGAAGCAGAAGCTTGATGAGCGCAAGGCCGCCCTTGACCGGGCCGACCGCGCCGCGAGGCGCGAGCGTCTGGGCATCAAGGAGGCGGAAAAGCCCGCTTCCCAGGTGGGCAACCGCCGCTATGCCAGGGGCCGTGCCTACGTGCCCGACCGCTTCTCCAATCCCGAGAACGCCGAGGCCGCGACCATCGCGGCAGCCGAGGCCTCCGAGGACGCCCCGTCCATCGACGAGACCATGGACGCCGCTACCGAGACTGTGGACACCGCCGTTGAGACCGCTGCCGAGAACATCGACGCCGCTGTCGAGACTGCTGTCGAAGACACCGAAGCCGCTGTCGAGACCGCCGCGGAGGAATCCGGCGCTGCAGAGACCCCCGAGACCGAACAAGAGTAAACAGGAGAGTCTGATAAACTATGATCAATACACTGGAAAAGTCCGCCCGCACGGTGGACGCCGCCATTGAAGAGGCCCTCAAGGAGCTGGGGATGAGCCGCGACGACGTGTCGGTGGAGATCCTGGACATGGGCAAGACCGGCTTTCTCGGCTTCGGCGCGCAGCCCGCGCGCGTGCGCGTGAGCTACGAGACCCCCGATCCCGAGCCTGTCAAGCCCGCAAAGCCCGCACCCGCCCCCAAAGCGGAGAAGAAGCCCGCCCCCGCGAAGGCCGAGAAGGCAGAAAAGCCCGCCAAGGCGGACAAGCCCAAGGCTGAGAAGGCGGAGGCTCCCAAGGCTGAGCCCAAGCCCGCCGCTCCCGCCGTCACCGACGAGAACGCCGACTATGCCTCCATCCGCGCTTTCCTCACGGGTCTGCTCGAGCGCATGGGCGTCAATGCCGACATGGAGATCAGCCCCCGCGACAACGGCGGCATCAACGTCAATCTCACCGGCCCCGCCATGGGCGCCATCATCGGCCGCCGCGGCGAGACGCTGGACGCCATCCAGCACCTGACAAACTACGTCGTCAACAAGGACAGCGAGAAGCACCTGCACATCTCCGTCGATGCCGAGGCCTACCGCTCCAAGCGCGAGGAGTCCCTGACGCACCTGGCTGAGAAGATGGCGGAGAAGGCCATCAAGTATAAGCGCAGCATGGCCCTCGAGCCCATGAACTCCTACGAGCGCCACGTCATCCACACCGCGCTGCAGAACTACGAGGGCGTCACCACCAGCTCCACCGGCGTTGAGCCGAATCGCCGCGTGGTCGTCTCCTACGTCCGCCCGGAGAAGCCCGAGCAGTCCAAGCCCGACAACAAGCCCAAGAGCAGAGAATGGGCATGATGCAAGGCGGCAGCCTTGTATCAGAAGCGTAATACTTGCAATAAACGAGAGAAGCCGAAAGACTCCTCTCGTTTTTATTTCTTTTGATTTGTCCCTGAGCGGACACCGTATCTTCACTTTTCACTTTCCGCTTTTCACTTTTATAAAATCTTAATTCCCCTCTTGCATGTTGACAGTATTTGTAGTACGATGCAAGAGCAACAGGAAATAGCGGAGGATAAGCATATGATCTTTGAAAATGTAAGAGACGCTCTCGCGCAGCAGTTTGAGGTCGACCCTGAGACCATCACCATGGACACCAGCCTCATCGACGATCTGGGCGCTGATTCCCTCGACGTGGTGGAGCTGATCATGTCCCTGGAGGATATGTACGGCATCTCCATCTCCGACGAGGAAGCGGCCCAGCTCTACACTGTCAGACGGATCGTCGACTATCTGGAAAAGCTCCAGTAAAAAAAGCTTTCATAAAAAATGACGCTGCAAATTCGCAGCGTCATTTTTTTGCGCATTGTCACAATTGAAAAAAGGAATTATTGTTTTCCTTTATATATCAGGAAAAGATCCTTCGCTTCGCTCAGGATGACAGGTGTTACCGCTTCACTGCCAGTTAGCGGCGCGAGCGTAAGCGAAGCCCTCCGCGGTCGGCGTGGCGCAGGACCGTATACCACCTGCGGGCGCCCTTTTCTTTCTTACACCGGGCGCGGCGCGTTCTTTCTTTTCGGCAAGGCGAAAAGAAAGAACGGGGGGCGCATTACGCAGGTAATGTCTTTTGCACTGTAAATTCAAAGGAGCAATTTGCCGCCCACGTTTTACCCATATGTATGCAGCCCGTGCATGAAGGTGTTCACGCCCGCGAAGGTGAAGAACACCACCGGCACCGCGATCACGAGATACCAGGCCATGAAGGTTCCCTTCCGCCTGCTGCGAAGCCGCAGATGCAGGTACACCGCGTAGATGATCCAGGTGATGAGCGCCCAGACCTCCTTGGGGTCCCAGGTCCAGAAGGCGGACCAGGCCTGCTCGGCCCAGATCGCGCCCGAGAGGATGACAACGGTGAGAAACAGGAAGCCGAAGGCCACCATACGGTAACTTAGATAATCCATCTGGTCCAGGGCTTTCTTGTCCGCGTTTCCCTTCCTGACCGCCAGCAAATAGCGCAGTGCGATGCAGCCCGCAATCACGAAGGCCGCGTAGCTCAAAACCGCCGATCCGATGTGCACGCCGAACCAGGCGCTGCGCAGGGCGGGCATCAGGTCACGGATCTCCATGGGCTGGAGCGCCGCGTAGGTCATGACCAGCAGCGCCGCCGGCATGGCCACCACCGACAGCCAGTCGGTCCTGAGCTTTCTGCGCATGACAATGAGCATCAGCGCCACGCCCCAGGCGAAGGCGTTGGCAAACTCAAACTGGTTGGAAAGCGGCAGGCGCTTTGCCACAATGCCGCGCACGACGAGAAACACCGTGTGCACCGCGAAAGCGGCCAGAAACACATACCATGCACCCTTAAGCAGCTTGTCTTTCTTGAACGCCGTCCCCGTAAACTCAAGGATCACGGCGACACCGTACAACACCAGCGCGATAAAAAACAATGCTTTCATGAATGATCACTCTTTCGCTTTATACTTGCCTCCCCTGAAAGGGGAGGTGGTTTCGCCGCTTGCGGAGAAACCGGAGGGGTCATGCTGCGACGGACCGAACCCCTCAGTCCGGCCGCTTCGCGTCCGGCCAGCTCCCCTTGCAGGGGAGCCATTTTATCACTTTCCGCTTTTCACTTTCCGCTTTTCACTTTCCGCTTTTCACTTTCCGCTTTTCACTTTCCGCTTTCCGCTTTTCACTTTTCACTTTTCACTTTTCACTTTCGTACTCTTTCAGCTCTTCTCCCAGCTCGATGCGCATGCGCTCGGGCTTGGGGCCGAGGACCGCGTAGCCCTCTCTGTCGGTCTTCACCAGCACCGGCTCATAGAAGAACGTGATGTACAGCCCCGCGATCATCAGCGTAAAGGCCGCCACCAGCGCCCCGTTCCAGAGGCGCGACACGTGCTTGATGCGGATGCCGGGGTAGTCCACCGGGGCGTTGAAGCGAAAGCGCAGATTGTTCACCGTGAGCTCGTCCCCCGGCTCTGCCAGCACAGGGGTGAAGACCCCGTCGGAGAAGGTCTCCGCCTGATAGATGGGGTGGGGATAGCTGCCCTGGGTGATGGTGATGAGCGTGACCTCGCCGCCGGGGTCGCGGATGAAATCGGGGTAAAGCGTATCGTAGAGGATGCCGCTCTTGCCGTCGGCGGAGAGGTAGGACTGTTCGGTGAGCAGGAAGTCGTCGCTGCCGCCGTTTTCCAGATCCGTCACCGTGACCGAGCCCGCCGTGCCGAAGGTCTGCTGGAAGAGCTTCCAGGGGCCGAAGGAGAAGGGGTGGTTGACCTTGAGCTCGGCGATTTCGCTGCGCCTGCCGTCCGGCAGGGTGATCTGCACATGGCTCTGATAGTCGAGCCTGCCCGTGTCGTCGGCCATGCGGAAGTCGTGCACGTGGATCTCGGTGCCGTCGTCCATGAAGATGGACTCGCCCGGCATGCAGTCCCGGTCCGTGACCGTGGGCGAGTAGAGGGCGAGCGCGCCGAAGATGACAGTCAGCAGGATGGACAGATGCGTGATGAAGGTCCCGTAGCGGCCGAAGCTGTGCCTGCGCCAGACGGTGGCCTCGCCCACGCTCTCCGCCCTGCAGTGCATGTCCGTGAGATACTCCCGCAGCTTTTCCGTGCCCTCGGGCGTAAGGTGCACGGTGTCGGGCGTTTTGGCGGCGCGCTCGGTATCGCCCTTCGCCGCCTTCACCACCGAGCGGATGCGCAGGATGGAGCACAGGCTCAGATTCAGGCACAGCAGCACGAGCAGGGCGATAAAATACCAGCTCTCAAATACGCGGTTTAAGCGCAGCAGGAGGATATAGCCGTGGAAGGAGCGGTAGGTCTGCGCGTACCAGGCGATCTCGCGGCCCTGGGGGATCACGGTGCCCACGATGGAGCAAGCCGCGATCAGCACCAGCAGGATGATCCCGAAGCGCATGGAGCGCAGGAAGTTAAATACTTTTTTCATGGGCATGTCCCCTTCATGAAAAACGGCCCGCCCAACCGGGCGGGCCGCTTAGATTGCTGCGTTATGCCGCTTGCTGTCTTGTCAGCTTCAGGATCATATCCGTGGCCTGGCCGCACAGCTCGTCGGCCTTGTCGAGGCACTGGTTGGTGAGGGCAGGATTGTGCGCGCCCTCGGCATTCTCGACGAAGACGAAGTCCCAGTAGAACTGGGCGTCACGGGCGAGAGAGCGGACGGGATCGAGCTGCTCGTCGGTGTACTGCCCGTCAGCCACCGCCTTGGCCAGCAGCTCCGTCAGGTACTCGAGGCGGTAGCCCACGGTGTAGGTGCGCGTCTCGATCTTTTCCTGCACACCGCGGACCTCGCTCACCAGATCATAGTGGCACTGAGAGCAGGTGTTGGCGATGAGCTCGGGATTGTCCAGGGGGCTGATGAGATTGTGGCTGTGGTAGGCCTCGCCATTGGCGTTGACCGCGTCGGGCATATGGCAGTCGGCGCAGGTGAAGGTGTCGGCGTGGGGGCTGCCGGCACCCAGGAAGGTCTCAAACTCGGGGTGCTGCACCTTGATCTGCTTGACGCCGGTGCGGGGGTTGGTCCAGTCGGCAAAGGGCTCGCCGGTGGGGAAGTTCGAGCCGTCGTTGAAGTAGGCCAGCATCGTCTCGGGGGCCATGGAAGCAAGGTCATGGTGGGCGATGGTGGTGGCCTTCGTGTCGGGGGCGAAGTAGTACTCGTTGTGGCACTGGCCGCAGGCGAGGTTTGCGGGCGCGATCTTGTCAAAGTCGTCGCCGACAGCGTCGATCCAGTAGGTGTGGGTGATGGTGATGTCGCCGGGGGTGTTGGCGTGGCAGGTGTAGCAGCTGATGCCCTCGGTGATCTGTGCCTGGACCTCGGTCCAATCCTTCTGGTAGGCGGAGATGCCCTCCTCGTTTACCATGTTGGTAAAGTCGGGGGTCTTGCAGGTCCAGCAGTTGGCCAGCGGGTGCGGACGGCCGGTGGCCTCGATGTCCTCCACGTCGTAGTAGTGGCCGCGGGCAGCCTTGTAGTCCTTGGCAAAGCCGTAGCCCTCATACAGGCCGCGCAGCATCGGATAGAGCTCGAGGTAATCCTCGGCCTCTTGGCTCTCCTTGGTCATGCACCAGGTGTTGTACTGGTCGGGGTACTGGTCCTTCCAGTCCACCGCGTGCAGGACCGTCACGCCGGACATGGTCTGCACCTTGTGGGCGACCGGCTTTTCCTCGACCGCGGGCGCGGTGTAGCCGTAGGCTTCGCTCGAAAGCCCGCCGCTCTGCAGTGCCAGGGCGACCGCGTTCTTGATCGCCTCGGAGGTAACGGTCGCACCGGAGACGGAGTCGACCGTCAGGCTCTGGCTCTCGACGATCTTACCGGGGAGCTGGTCGACCGCCATGGTGCCGATGCCCTCGGTCTCGCTGTGGTCGGTGACCTTGACCTCATAGATTTTCTTGTCGTCGGCCTTGACCTCGACCGTCACGTCCCCCACCTTGCCGGGGGCGCTGGCCGTCAGGGTCTGGGCGTTGGCGGAGGCCGCCTGCGCCACGATCCCGGTGCCGATGTTGATCACCAGCAGCAAAGCCAGGAACGCGCCGCAGCCCCCGCCGATCAGGTTCAGGATCTTTTCCCGTTTCTTCTTATCCTTCTTCATCATGTTCTCCTGTTCTCCAGTACAGTCCGGCTGACTCGTAATAAGAGTGCATGGATACATGTTTATCATATAATATTTTTATCTGTTTTGCAAGTCCTTTGTCACTGATTTTTTCGTTCATAAACTTGCAGTAGATTTTTTTGACAAGGGCTGTTATACTGGTTAAGGTTTATTGTACATACACGAACGGGCGAAAGCCCGCAGATTGAAAGGAGATATACAACATGGGTCTTATCAGTGCAGCTTTGAACGCCGCAAGCGGCGTTGCAGCCGATCAGTGGAAGGAATACTTTTACTGCGACGCTCTTGATGCCAACACCATCATGGTGCGCGGCCAGAAGCGCGGCCGCTCCAACAACGGCAGCGACAACATCATCTCCAGCGGCTCCGTCATCGCCGTGGCCGACGGCCAGTGCATGATCATCGTCGAGCAGGGCAAGATTGCGGAGCTGTGCGCCGAGCCGGGCGAGTTTGTCTACGACGCCTCCACCGAGCCGTCCATCTTCTCCGGCAGCCTGGGCGAGGGCATCGGCCAGGTCTTTGCCCAGATCGGCAAGCGCTTCACCTTCGGCGGCGTTGCCCCCAAGGATCAGCGCGTGTACTACTTCAACACCAAGGAAATCACCGGCAACAAGTACGGCACGCCCTCCCCTGTCCCCTTCCGTGTGGTCGACCAGCGCGCCGGCATCGACATCGACATCGGCATCCGCTGCTTCGGCGAGTACTCCTACCGGGTTGCAAACCCCATTCTCTTCTATACCAACGTCTCCGGCAACGTTTCGGGCGCCTACACCCGCGACATGCTGGATAACCAGCTCAAGACCGAGCTGCTGACCGCCCTCCAGCCCGCCTTCGCGAAGATCTCCGACCAGGGCATCCGTTACTCCAGCCTGCCCGGCCACACCAACGAGATCGCCGACGCTCTCAACGACGTGCTCTCCAACAAGTGGCGCGACCTGCGCGGTCTTGAGATCGTCGCCTTCGGCGTATCCAGCGTCAAGGCCAGCGAGGAAGACGAGCAGATGATCAAGGAGCTGCAGCGCAACGCTGCCTTCCGCGATCCCAACATGGCGGCGGCGCACCTCGTGGGCGCGCAGGCGGCGGCCATGCAGGACGCGGCCAACAACGCAAACGGCGCCGCCATGGGCTTCATGGGCATGAACATGGCCGCCCAGGCCGGCGGCGTGAACGCGGCAAACCTCTACGCCATGGGCTCCCAGCCTCAGACCCCGGCAGCACCCGCCGCCCCCGCGGCCGACACCTGGACCTGCCCCGGCTGCGGCAAGAAGGCCTTCGGCAAGTTCTGCACCGAGTGCGGCACCAAAAAGCCCGTCGACGGCTGGACCTGCCCGAGCTGCGGCAAGGTGAACAAGGGCAAGTTCTGCGCCGAGTGCGGCACCAAAAAGCCCGCCGACGCGCCGGTTTACAAGTGCGAAAAGTGCGGCTGGGAGCCGGAAGATCCCGCGCACCCGCCCAAATTCTGCCCCGAGTGCGGCGACCCCTTCACCGAGGAAGACATCGTAAAGTAAGTACGCAAATCACAATGACTGCTTGCCTCCCCCAGCCGCCCGCGGCGTTTGGGGGAGGTGTCGCGAAGCGACGGAGAGGGCTGCACGTTCCCGCTCTGTCACGGGTCCGTGAGATGTCGATCGGGCAGTAAGCCCGCATCGACGTCCGTGTCCCGTATGTTTCCGGACTTTCCCGCATCGGAGAGAGCAATGCGTGCAATTGACCTGGAAGGAAGTGATTTCCTTTGGCAGAACAAATCAGCAATTATCAGTGCCCATCGTGTACCGGGCCTCTGCGCTTTGACGGCAAAACGGGCAGGCTCCAGTGCGATTACTGCGGCTCCAGCTTCAGTGTACAAGAGATCGAGGCGCTGTATAAGGAGAAGGACGAGGCCGCGGCGGCCGCCGCCCAGCAGGCGGAGATGGAGCCGGACAACGTCAGTCTCGAGGGCGAGTGGGGCACCGGCTCCGACTGGGCCAGGGAGCAGGGCCTCAAGGCATACAACTGCCCCAGCTGCGGGGCGGAGCTCATCTGCGACGCGACCACCGCCGCCACCTCCTGCCCCTACTGCGGCAACCCCTCCATCGTGCCGGGACAGCTGAGCAACATGCTCAAACCCGACTTTGTCATTCCCTTCAAGCTGAGCAAGGAGGACGCCGTCGCGGCGCTGAAGAAATACTATAACGGAAAAAAGCTGCTGCCCCGCGCCTTTTCCAACAAGAACCACATTCAGGAAGTCAAGGGCGTGTACGTGCCCTTCTGGCTCATTGACGGGACGGCGGAGGCGGACATGCAGTTTCAGGGCACCCGCGTCACCAGCATGCCCCAGGGGGACTACATGGTCACCGCCACCGACTACTACCGCATACGTCGCTCGGGCACGGTGAAGTTTGAGAAGATCCCCGTGGATGCCTCCAGCAAGATGCCCGATGCGCACATGGACGCCATCGAGCCCTTTGACTACAGTGAGCTCAAGCCCTTCTCCAACGCCTATCTGCCGGGCTTTCTGGCAGAGCGCTACGACATGGAGCCGGAGGCCTGCTACTCCCGCGCCGACGAGCGTGCCGGGAACACCGCCGCCGAGATTGTGGCCCAGACCGTAAAGGGCTACAGCAGCGTTATCCCCCAGGGCAGCCAGATCCGCATTCGGCGCGGGCGCGTCAGCTATGCGCTTATGCCGGTGTGGATGCTCTCGACCCAGTGGAACGGGGAGAATTATCTCTTCGCCATGAACGGTCAGACTGGCAAGCTCATCGGCGATCTGCCCGTCTCGAACTGGCGCAGCCTGGAATGGTTTGCCGGGATCGCGGGGGGCGTTGCCATGGCGCTTGCGGTGCTGATGTATTTCCTGTGAGGAGGGGGACGGCAATGAAAAAAGGATTTGTCTCCCTGCTGCTCATGTTCGCGCTGCTGCTCAGTCTGTCCGCCTGCGCCTTTACCGAGGCAAGGATCGACTATGTCACCGACGCTGCGAACATCCTCAGCGCCGGTGAAAAGCAGGAGCTTCGTGACCGGGCAGAACAGATTTCCGACCAGTATGACTTCGGCGTTTACATCGTGGTCGTGAACGATTACCGCGACTACGTCAAGGGCAATATTGAGACCTTTGCCGAGGAGCTCTTCCACAGCTACGGCCTCGGCAGGCGCAGCGACGAAGCGGGCGTGATCCTCGCCATGAGCATGAACGAGCGCGACTACGACATCTATGCCCACGGGAATTTCGGCAACTACGCCTTCACCGACTACGGCAAAAAGCAGCTTGCCAACAACTTCCTGGATAATTTCCGCCGCAACGACTGGGCGGGCGGCTTCCGGGACTTCCTGGAAACCAGCGCCGTCATGCTGCAGAAAGCCGAAGAAGGCAACCCCGTGGACACCTTCATCCCCGACCCCGTGGAGAGGCCGCGCTTTAACGCTGTCAAGGCGATGATGTGCCTTGCCCTCGGGACGCTTTTCGGCGGCGGCGCCGTCGGCACCATGAAGCGCTCCATGAAGACCGCCGTCAAGCAGACCCGGGCGGAAAACTATGTGGGCCGCGGCGGTGTGACCTTGCGCACCGAGCGCGACGAGTTTTTGAACCGCTCCGTCACCCGCACGCGCATCATGCCGCAGAACACCGGCTCCTCGGGAGGCCGGCCGGGCGGCGGGCACTTCGGCGGCACCACCATCAGCGGCAGCCACGGCGGCTCCCACCACAGCGGAAAGTTTTAAGCCCGGCCCCTTATATTGTTTTGGAGTAACCGCCGTAACTTTGAAAAGTGTACGGCGGTTATTTCTTCAAAAATTTTTTCGCCCGACCCCACTTTTTTGCCGCTCCTTTCGTATTACTAAATGAAAGGGAAAACACTTCCCGCGAAAGGAGACAAAACCATGAAGACTTATACCTTAAAACACATTGTTGTCGGCATCATGCTGGTGATCCTCACGCTTGGCTTTTGCGTGGTGGGCACGGGCGCCGCAAGGCCCGATCATATGAAAGGGCCCATGGGCCAGCACGACTTTCTTTCTGACGGCGAGACGCCGCCCGAAATGCCCGACGGGGAATTTTTTCCCGGCGGCCCCCAGGGCGATTTTAAGCCCGCCGACGGGGAGCTTCCTCCTGACGGCTTCGACGGCTCTGCTCCTCAGCACGGCTTCGGCGGCCGCGGCGGCATGGATGGTCACGGCATGGATGCCGAGATCCTCACGGCCATAGAGGCGCTCGAGGACGGCGAGACCAAGACCGAACTCCAAAGCCTGTACGATAAGCTCCACAGTGCGATGGAGGCACTGATGCAGGCCGACAGCGATTCCCGCGAGGCAGCCGAGACAGCCGTTAAGGAAGCCCGCGACGCGCTGAACGAGGCGCTCACAGCGGCGGGGATCGAGGTCTCTGTAAGCGAGCCGCCCGCAAAGCCCGACGGCGAGCTGCCCTTTGCCCGTCCCGAGGGCGGGAACGGCATGAGGCTCTCCCAGGACACCGGGAACAACGAGGCATAAATGAAAACGTCATCCCGAGCGTCAGCGAAGGATGATGAGAGGCAGCAGGAGTAAGCATGCAGCAGGCAGTCAATGACGCGGCCCTGCGCGCCAAGAACGACGAGCGCGCGCGGGAGGAATTGATACAGGCAAACGAGCAGACCATTCTCCGCACCGCTTCCACGGTGAGCCGGCGCTATGTCAGCCGGAGCGACGACGAATGGTCCGTGGCTCTGTGCGCCTTTAACCGCGCCATTGACCGGTACGACGGCACAAAGGGGGACTTTCTCCCCTTCGCCCAGATGCTTATCCGGCGGGAGCTGGTGGACGCCTGGCGGCAGGAGTCGAAGCACGCCGCCGAGCTGAGCGTGGCCCCGGAGGTCTTCGACGGCACGGCGGAGGACGAGGACGACGACAAAAGCGTCTACCTTGCCGTGGTGCGCGAGAGCGTGCAGGCTGCAGAGCGCAGCCTGCGCGACGAGATCGTGGCGGCAAACGCCATGCTGCAGGAATACGGCTTTCGCTTTTTTGACCTGACCGAGTGTTCTCCGCAGCAGGAGAAGACGCGGCGCGAGTGCGCCGTCGCCATCCGCGGACTGCTCAAGGACCCGCCGCTGCTGGTGAAGCTCCTGCGGCAAAACCACAAGCTCCCGATGACGGAGCTGTACAAACTCAGCGGCGTGTCGCGCAAGACCCTGGACCGCTACCGCAAATACATCATCATGGCAGCGCTGATCCTCAGCGACGACTACCCGCAGCTTGCGGGATATCTCAAGTTTGTAAAGGAGGGAGAGGCATCGTGAACGGCGTGATCGTGGACCTTGTAAACGGACAGGCCGCCGCTTTATGCGACGACGGGCGCGTGGTAAAGCTTCAGGACGCGGGCTACTCCCTCGGTCAGATCGTGGAGGTGCACGAACACAAACGCCGCACGCCCCTCTGGGTGCGCTGGGCCTCCACCGCCGCGGCGGCCGCCCTGCTGCTGGTCGGCGCGGGCGGGGCCGCCGCTTACGCCATGCCCTACGGCGTGGTGAGTCTGGACGTGAACCCCTCCCTGGAATACACCATCAACCGCTTTGACTATGTGCTCAAAGTCGAGGGCGTAAACGAGGACGGCAGGGAGCTGCTCGACCAGATGGACAGTTCGAAGCTTGTGCACCGCCCCATCGGCGATGCGCTCACGGCCTCCGTACAGCAGCTTGAGGCGGGGGACTGGCTCGGGGGAGAGTCCGACGAGATCCTGATCTCCGCCGGGACAAAAGAGCCGACCCACGCCGAAAAGCTCGTGAGCGCCCTGGAAAGCGGCCTGAGCGGCAGCCGGGAGGACCTGGAGGTCCGTGCCGTCGCCGTGAGCGAGGCGGATATTGACGCCGCCCACCGGGAAGGCATGAGTGCCGGGCGTCACCGGGTGCTCGGCGAGCTCAGAGAGAGCGAGGGCGAAGACTTCTCCGCCGAGGAGTGGAAGGACAGGCCGATCCGCGACATCCTGCACCGGCTCGAAAGCGGTCCGACGGACGTGCCCTCGCAGGAGGACGCACACAGCGCCCGGCCGGAACAGCCGCAAATCAGCCGTATTGACGCGCTCCCCGCCATGAGCGGTGAAGGCGCAGGCAGCCCGGGATCCCACTATGCGCAGCCTTCCGGCGAACAGCCGCAAGCACAGCAGCCCGGCCAGCCGCAGAACCAGCAGGCCGCGCAGCCCCAGGCACAACAGGCCGAACAGCCGCAAGCACAGCAGCCCCAGCGTGATACCGGGGCGCAGGCCCCCGGCGCGCAGCAGCCCCGGCCGGACAGCGGCAGCCCCGGAGAGATGCAAGCCGACAGCCCCCGTGACGCAGGCAGCGTCCCGGACAGCGGACACGGCGGCGGTGGTTTCGCCCCCGGCGGCGGCAATCCCGGCGGCGGACCGCACAGATAAAAAAGCCCCCTGTGAACACGCTTCGTTTGTTCGCAGGGGGTTCGTTATTTCTCGTTTCCGGCGGGGATGTACTCCCGCTCAACATATTGAGGCGTTGCGTTGACGCACATAAAGACCCGGCCCACATATTCGCCCACCAGGCCCAGCAGCAGCAGATTGATGCCGCCGACGATGAGGATGAGCACCGTGGTAGTGGTCCAGCCCATGGGGGCCATGTGCACGATGAAATAGCGGATCACCACGACAAGGGCGTAGAGAAAGCCGATAAAGGCCATGACCGCCCCGGTGTAGGTGGCAATGCGCAGGGGCTTTACCGAGAAGGAGGTAAAGCCGTTCATCCAGAGCCCCAGGAGCTTCGACAGCGTATAGCCCGAGCGCCCCTCCTCCCGTGCCCGGTGCTGTACCGGGACATTGCATATACGCTTGGTGGATCGAAGCACCAGGCCCATCACGTATGGGTAGCAGTGCTCATAGCGCAGCATCTCATCGACGATGAAGCGCCGGGCGGCAAAATAGCTGTTGAGCTCCAGCTCCTTCGGCTTTCCCAGCATGATCTCGGTCATGCGGCGGTTCATGCTGCTGCCGAGCAGGCGAAAGCCGTTTTCCTGCTTGTTCTCGTAGGAGGCATAGACCACATCATAGCCCTCCTCCAGCTTCTCCAGCAGCTTGCCGACTTCGTCGGCGGGGGTCTGCCCGTCGTCGTCGAGGCAGACGATATAGTCACCCCGCGACTTTCGCATGCCGCACATGAGCGCCGCGTGCTGGCCGAAGTTCTTGGCCAGATCCACCGCCGCGATGTGCCTGTTCTTTTCGGCAAGCGAGCGGATCACGCCGAAGGTATCATCGGGTGAGCAGTCGTTGACCAGCACGATCTCATAGTCGTACTGCGGAAGCTTCGCCATGGTGTCGGTAATCTCCGCCGTGACCGCGCCGATGGTTTTGGCCGAGCGATAGCAGGGGATCACAAAGGATACAGTTTTCATCGTATTCACTCCTTACAGGCTCCCTCCCCGAGGGAGCTGTCAGCCGTGAGGCTGACTGAGGGAGTCGAGGTGCGTTTGCTCGAGTATTCAAAAAGACGCATGCTGACTCCTTCCACCGCTTCGCGGTCCCCCTCCCTCAAAGAGGGAGGCTGTCCAGCCCGCTCATATCTAAGAGCTTCTGCATCTCGTCCTGCGTTTTTGCCGTCAGGATATAGTAGCCGTAGCGGGTGGAGCTGTCGCAGATCTCGTGCCCGTCGATGGGCAGGATGTCGCTGACGCGGTACAGGCTTTCGGGGCTTTCGCGCCGGATAGCTTCCAGCGCCGCGAGGTCGGCCTCCGAGAAGATGAAGCGTACCGCCGCGACGCAAGGCTCGCCTGTCGGTTCAAACGAAGGCTTCACGCCGCAGCATACGTCGATGACGCCCTGCACGAAATCCACCCCGGCGGAGAGCTTCACGAGGTCCGAGCCGATGCAGTCCCCGCCCATGCGCGCGCCGCACTCGATGAGGCGGATGTCGCCGCGCTCGTCGACCTTGAGCTCCGTGTGGGACGCGCCGTATCGCACACCCAGGCTGTCCAGCACCCGCGGGACAAGGGCCTTGATTCTGGCCAGGGTCCCGTCGTCCATATGCTTCGGCGGCTGGAGGTGGCCCGTCTCCACAAACAGCGGCGCGCCGGTGGTAAACTTCTCCGTCACGGCGAGGAAGGTATGCTCCCCCTCCCAGGAGAGGTATTCCACGCTGTACTCCCGCCCCTCGGCAAATTCCTCGACCAGCACCTTCTTCTCAAACGAAGGCTCCCGGGCAAAGGCAATGGCCCCGGGCAGCTCCTTCGGGTCCGTCACCTTGCGGATGCCGCGGCTGCCGGAGCGGTCGGTGGGCTTGACGATCACGGGATAAGAAAGCGGCAGAGCGGCAAGGTCCGTGTCCTCCGTTACCAGGATGCTCCTGCACGACGGCAGCCCCGCCTTCTCGAAGGCCAGACGCATGAGGTGCTTGTTGGTGGCGGTCATAGCGCTTTCCATGCCGTTTCCCACAAGGCCCAGCCCCTCGGCAACGTAGTTTACCGTGATGGCGGCAAGGTCGGAGGCAATCGAGCACACGCCCGCCGGGCGGATTGCACGGCAGATTTCCAATATGCGCTCCTTCTCCACGATGCTCACCGGGTAGAAGTAATCCGCCGTCCTCTCGCCCACGTCGCCGCACTGCCAGGCGAAGACATGGGTAACGTACCCCATGGCCTTCGCCCTGAGGATGAGCTGGTTTTGAAAATCATTGGCGCCGATAATGGCGATGGCTGGTTTCATAGTGACTCCTGTTCAGTTTGGAGTTTGAAAAGTGGAAAGTGAAGAGTGAAAAGTGGAGTTATGGTGTCCCCTTCGGGGACGGATTAAAAACGAGTCGTCCTTCGCTTACGCTCAGGATGACAAGCGTCCGTAAAGCGAACTGTGTTCATCGCGGCAAAGCCGCTCCTACACTTCACTTTCCACTTTTCACTTTTTTATACCGTAAAGACCAATATTCCCGCGACGATGAGCCCCAGGGCGAGAAGCTTTTTCTTTGTCACTCTCTCGTGAAACACCGTCACGCCGAAGATGGTGACAAAGATATAGGAAAAGCACTCGAAGGCGGGGGTCATGCTCAGGGGGAGCTTTTTGTAGGCGAACATGGTCAGCAGCATCGACAGGGCGAGAAGCCCGTAGCCGCCGATCACGCCGACATTCAAGTACTCGCGGGCAAGGCTCGTGTGCTCCTTGCCGGCTTCCCATTTCAGTAAAGTCTGGCTCAGGGAGGCGATGAACACGCTGAAGATCGCAAGGCCCAGATACGGGAGCATTTCACGCGTCATGCGATCCCTCCTCCCCGTCGGCCTTCACAAACAGCACCACCCCCGCCACCGCGAGGGCGCAGCCGATCACCTGCTTTAGCTGCACCTGCTCATGAAACAGCAGTGCGCCGAAGACCAGCGACCACACGAGCGTCACGGCCTTGTTGGCGTAGGCCACCGTCAGCGGCAGGCGCTTTAAGATCTGCTGCCAGCCGAGGGCATAGATGCCCAGCAGCACGAACTCCCCCCCGAAGAAGAGGCAAAAGCGCAGGCTCAGGAAGTCCTCCCCGGCGGCAAGCTTCGACAGGACCGTAGTAAACGCGAAGAGCAGCAGCAGCAGATGCAGGGCCAGGAAGACACGGGGGTCCGTTTTTTTCATGGCCTCAGCCCTTCTTCCGGATGACCTGCCGCTCCACATACTGGGGCGAGGCGTTGATGCACATGTAGATGCGGCCGATGTACTCGCCGATCATGCCCAGCACCAGCAGGATGATCCCGCCCAGCAGCAGCATCAGCGCCATGGTCGAGGCCCAGCCCTCGGGGATGGAGCTGTCCACAAAGTGCTTGACGAGAATGACGATCAGATAAAGAAAGCCGAGCACCGCCGCGAATGCGCCGCAGTAAGTGGCAATGCGCAGGGGTTTTACCGAGAACGACGTAAAGCCGTTCATCCACAGGGAAAAGAGCTTCACAAGCGTGTAGCCGCTCTCGCCCTCCTCGCGGGCGCGGTGCGTGACCGGCACGGTGCCAATACGCCGCGTTGCGCGGAGGATCAGGCCCTCCACGTAAGGGTAGCAATTTTTATAGATGAGCATTTCATCGACGATGAAGCGCTGCATGGCAAAATAGCTCGTGATGGTGAGCTCCCGGGGTTTGCCCAGCATGATCTCGGTCATGCGGTTGTTGATGACCGTGCCGATGTTGCGCCAGGCAGCGTGCTGCTTGTGGGCGTATTCGGCGTAGACCACGTCGTAGCCCTCTTCGAGCTTTTTGATGAGTTTCCCCACCTCATCGCCGGGAGTCTGGCCGTCGTCGTCGAGGCACACCACGATCTGCCCCGCGCTGTGGCGAAGCCCCGCCATGATGGCCGCGTGCTGGCCGAAGTTCTTGGCAAGGTCGATGGCGGTGATGCGCTCGTCGTTTTCCGCCATGTCGCGCAGCACCTCAAAGGTATTGTCCGGGGAGCAGTCGTTGACCAGCACAAATTCCGACTCATAGCCCGGCATCTGCGCCATTGCGCCTTTCAGTTCCTCCACGACGCCGCCGATCGTGTGGGCGGAGCGGTAGCAGGGGATCACAAAGGATACAAGCTTCATCTTATTCTCCCTCCTCCGCAAGCCGCGCCATGAATACCACATCGGTGAACACGCCGTCCAGCTTTACATAGTCGCGGAAAATGCCCTCGGTGACAAAGCCCGCCTTTTCGTAGCTTCTGCGGGCGATGTCGTTGCCGCCCAGCACCTTGAGGGAAATGCGGTGCAGGCGCAGCACGTCCAGGCCGAAGGCGGTAAAGAGTCTTGCCGTCTCGGTGCCGAGGCCGCGGCCTCGCGCGAAGGCCTCGCCGATAAAGATGCCATACTCGGCGGACTCGTTTTTCTCGTCGATGTCGCGGAAATAGACGCTGCCGACGCTCTTACCCGATTCGTGCTCGACGATGATATACTGGATGACCTTGCCGGTCTCCACCTTATCTCTGAGCCATGCGCGGTGCATCTCGGGCGTAAAGGGCTCACGGAAGAGGAAATACTTCCAGACCTCCGGGTCGTTGCGCCAGCGGACAATATCGTCGGTGTCCGCGTCCGTGATGGGCCGCAGGCTGAGCTTTTCGCCGTTGATGACAGGGAGCTCCTTGTTTCGCAAAAGCAGCATCTTATACTCCGTAAAAGTCGCGTACAGCTTTGATGACGCGATCCTGATCCTCAGTCGTGAGCTTGTAATAAAGCGGCAGACGCACCAGTCTGTCGGATTCCGCGGTGGTGTACCTGTCCTCGCCGTGGAAGCGTCCGAAGCGCAGACCCGCCGGGGCCGAGTGCAGCGGCACATAGTGGAACACCGCGAGGATGTCGCGCTCTTTGAGGAAGGAGATCAGTTCGGTGCGCTCCGCAAGGTCCTTGCACTTGATATAGAACATGTGCGCGTTGTGTACGCAGTCGGTCGGAATCGTGGGCAGTGTCAGGCGGCCTGCCGCGGCGAGGTCCTGAAACGCGTCCCAATAGCGCTGCCAGCTTGACAGGCGATCGTTGTTGATCTCATCGGCCATCTCGAGCTGAGCCCAGAGATAGGCGGCATTGAGCTCGGAGGGCAGGAAGCTGTCGCCGATATCGACCCAGGTGTACTTGTCCACCTGGCCGCGATAGAACTTGGAGCGGTTGGTGCCCTTCTCGCGCAGGATTTCGGCGCGCTCGACATAAGCCGGATTATTGACCAGCACGGCGCCGCCTTCGCCCATGGAATAGTTTTTGGTCTCGTGGAAGGAGTAGCAGCCGAAATCGCCGATGGTGCCGAGGGCCTTGCCCTTGTAGGTGCTCATGACACCCTGAGCCGCGTCCTCGACGACCAGCAGATTGTGGCGACGGGCGATGTCCATGATGGTATCCATCTCGCAGGCCACACCTGCGTAGTGCATGGCAAGGATGACCCTGGTTTTGTCGGTGATGGCGGCCTCGATCTTGGTCTCGTCTATGTTCATGGTGTCGGGCCGCACATCGACAAATACCAGCCTTGCGCCGTAGATAGCGAAAGCGGTGGCAGAGCTGGAAAAGGTGAAGCTCGGCAGGATCACCTCGTCGCCCGGCTTTAAGTCACACAGCAGGCTCGCCATATCCAGGGCTGTCGTGCCGGAGGTGGTAAGCAGAACCTTATGGGCGTGAAAACGCTTTTCCATCCACTCGTTGCAGCGTCTGGTGAACGCACCGTCACCGCAGATCTTATGGGAAGCAATGGCCTCCGCAATATATTTCATCTCATTGCCCGTGCAGGGCGGAACGTTGAAGGGGATCATGGCATTGTTCCTTTCTATGAAACGCCGCGCCCTTTTTTCATAATGGCGAAGCGAAGGATCGTTTATCATTTGGACGCGCACTTGTCAAATTTGTTCCGAAAAGCGCGTATCAATTAATTATTATAACATAGAAGGCCGGATTTACAAGTCTTTTCCCCAAGGCCGACAGCAAAAAGCGAAAATAAAAACAGCTCCGAGATCACTCTCGAAGCTGTTTGTGTTGGCGTTGAGCTATCTTTCCAGTCCGTCGCCAGACAAGTATTGTCGCCACTGGTGAGCTTAACTTCTGTGTTCGGAATGGGAACAGGTGGACAAAACACCAACTATATTATCTTCGATCCAAGCCCGCGTTCGCCTGACGTTGAACCGAATATCAGGGATTGTACCCTGAAAACTAAACAGAGGGAAGAGGCAAGGCTTAGTGCCTGCATAATGTAGGTCAAGCCCTCGGGCTATTAGTACCGGTTGGCTGAACACATTACTGTGCTTACACCGCCGGCCTATCAACGAAGTAGTCTTCTTCAGCCCTTACTCCATAAAGGATGGGAGATCTTATCTCAGGGGGAGTTTCACGCTTAGA
>CADAUZ010000012.1 GCA_902791215.1 Oscillospiraceae bacterium
TTACTGATGCCCTAATTATACTATAAAACTGTTACCTATGTCCTTGGACGTTCTGTAACCTATGTTACCAGTCTATACAGCCCTCGGCGGCCCGCGCGGTACAGATTCAAATAAAGCATACATTCCCCCGGCGAAAACGTACGATGTTACGGATTCGCCGGGGTTAAATGCATTTGTTGGCTTTTACTGCCGGGCCGCCGTTGGCGTCGGCCCCTACATTGTCAATTGACTTTTTTCACAGCCCTTATTATATGTGCTGCTTTGGGCTGCGTGGAGGCGGCCCAAAAAGTTTTTCAAATTCTTTTTTCCGTGTGACGCTTGTGTGATGAATGGTGTGTTAGTATGTGCCCGTAAGCAAGAGAGATACAAAAAACAAACCCGCAAGGGATAACGGCTTACTTAAACATATACACAATTAACCAACATAAAGTAAAACGAAAAGGAGAACAAAAAAATGAAAAGAACTTTCAAAATGATCCTTGCCCTGGCGCTGGCCCTCACCGTGATCTGCGCCCTCGGCACTGCGGCTTTTGCCGATAACGATACCACCGTCACCAAGAACCCCACCGATGAGATCCGCTGCGTCGGCGAAACCGCCATCTTCCGTGCAAGCGCCGTCAACTATGACAGCAGCGAATGGATGTTCCTCTCTCCCAACGGCACCGAGTATAACCTTGACGCGTTCAAGGCCCAGTTCCCCGCCTGCACCGTAAAGGGCCAGGGCACCACCGAGCTTCGCATCACCAATCTGCAGACCGGTCTGAACGGCTGGGAAGTCTACTGCTGCTTCTACCGCGGCAACACCTGCATCACCACCACTGTGGCCGACATCAGCGTCCTGATCCCCGGCACCGCGCCCACCAGCACCACTTACACCACCTATGTTCCCTACGTGTACTACGAGCCTGGCTACTACATCATTGACAATGTGTACTACTACTCCGACGGCACGACTCTCTACGTTGTTGACGACGAGGACTTTGAGCCTGACTGGATCGAGCTGGACGGCTCCCGCGTCTACGACCTGAGCGACACCGTCACCGAGGATCGTGAGCCCGATTGGATCGAGCTGGACGGCTCCCGTGTCTACGACCTGAACGACTACGAGGATTTTGAGCCCGACTGGATCGAACTGGACGGCTCCCGTGTCTACGACCTGAACGACTACGAGGATCTTATGCCCGGCTACGTCATGATCGACGGTGTTCCTGTCTATGTCGGCTGATTCAAACAAGGATAATAAAAGAACGCAAACGGCCCCCGGCAAAAACGTACCGTGTACGGATTTGCCGGGGGCCAGTGTTTATTTCAGACCGCCGAGGCGTCGGCTGCTTTTCAAAACAGTCCCAGTGTGCGCAGCAGGACGATCCAGCCGAAGAGCGTCAGGCACGACAGGGCCGTGTCGACGACCACGATGGAGGCGGCAAGCTCGCCGTCGCCGCCGAGCTCACGGGCCATGGTGTAGGAGTTGACCGCCGTGGGCGGGCCGAAGCTCATCATCACCACGCCGAGGGCCACACCCCGTATGCCGATGGCGGCGGCGCAGGCGAGGGCCAGGGCCGGGATCACCACCAGCTTGAAGGCCACCGTGATCCAGAGGCTGCGCGCGTAATCTTTGATCCCCGCCGGGGCGAAGGACGCGCCCAGGATAAACAGGCACAGCGGCGTCGCCACGGCCGCCAGGGACTTGAGCGCGGAGGCAAAGGCCGGGAAGGCGTAAACCGGCAGGTTCACCGCCTTGGCGAGGAGGGCGACAAGGGTGGCGTCGATGAGGGGATTGAGGGCAATGTCCCGGAGCATCTTGCGCAGGTCGATCTTCCCGCCCGCGAACATCTCCAGAAATATCACCGACAGCACGTTGTAGATGGGGATGTTGACGGCGATCATCAGCGAGGCAAGGCCCGTGGCGCTGCCGCCGAACAGGGACTCGAGCAGCGGGATACCGAGCAGCACGTAGTTTCCACGAAACATGCCCTGGGCCATGACGCCGCGCCGGTCGCCGCGCTTTTCGGTGAGCACGGCCGTGGCAAGGGCGATGCCGCCCGAAGCGATGAGCCCGACGAAGGTGAAGATCACGAGCTTTGCGTCGAAGACCTCGCCGATGGGGGCGTCGTAGATGCTGCGGAAGACCTGGCAGGGGAGAAAGACGCGGAAGGCGACCGAGTTGAATTTGCCGAGGGACGTATCGTCCAGCTTGCCGCGGCGGCGGACAAGGAGGCCCAGGGCGATGATCAGAAAGCTCGGCAGGACGGCGTTGACCGCCACGATCATATGTTCAAACATGGTGTTCCTCCTGTGTAAGCTGCCGCACCATCTCCTCCGCCGGGTCGAGCAGCGGCAGGCGCGTGTACGTCCGCATGGCTTCGGTCAGATAGGGGAAGTGCGTGCAGCCCAGCACCAGCGCCTCACAGCCGCAGGCTTCGAAGTAGGTCATGAGCGTGTCGAGGTGGCGGCGTCGGATGATCTCGTCCGGGGCGATGCCCGCCTCGATGTCGATGGTGACCTCGGGGATGCCCGCGGGCTGGAGCAGGATATCCGGGTTTGCGCGCACCATGGCGGTGTCGATCCCTGCGAGGGCCTGGCCGTTGTAGGCCACTACTCCGAGGCGGCGGTAGTTTTTCGCGATCGTGCCGTAGGCGTCCATGGGCGTCACGATTTGGATGCCGAGCTCTCCGGACAGGGCCGGGAAGTCCGCCGAGCCGGACAGGGAGTTGCAGTAGATAAAGGCGCTGCCGCAGCCGCGGTCCATGGCGTTTCGGATGATGGACGTAAGCACCGCGTGCTTTTCGCCTCTGGATTTGACCTGGAAGGCGGCCTGCTCCAGCGGGTGCCGGGACACGGGGCAGTTAAGAGCCGCGATGCCGTGGGCCGCGAGCACGTCCGCGCCCATCTGCGTGTCCACCGGCGTCCCCGCCAGCACCGCCACAGGCCTGTCTGTAATATGCATGGGATCATCTCTTTCTGTCTTGCATCATTATAATTAAGTGTTCATAGATACTTACCTGCGCAGATGCGCCCCCCATTCTTTCTTTTCTCTCTTGTGAGAAAAGAAAGCATGCGCCGCGCCCGGTGTAAGAAAGAAAAGAACGCCAGACGCGGGTATCATTGCACTTGTCTGAACATTTCACTCGCGGATTCGGTACATTGTACAGCTATGGGTGCAAGAGGTATGCCTTTCATAGCTTCCCGTCCGCGCTCTGCACTGCATGTTTTACAAGTCTTACCTCTTGTCCTTCAAATATGAACTCTTCACTACCAGGCAGCGGCGCGAGCGTAAGCGAAGCCCTCCGCGGTCGGCGTAGCGCAGGACCGTATACCACTTGCGAGCGCCCTTTTCTTTTCTTACACCGGGCGCGGCGCGTTCTTTTCTTTTCGGCAAGACGAAAAGAAAAGAATGGGGGGCGCATTACGCAGGTAATGATTTCTGAGCTGTAAAATAAATATTGCGCAGTTCATACTATACCACACCCCGCGCCTTGGTGAAAAGCCCTTTCTTGACAATACGCATATACAGTGCTACAATGCAGACACAATCAAAAGGGGTGCTGGAGGCTTCCGGCTGAGACGAGGTAAACGCGCCTTGAAACCCTGGAACCTGATCCGGATAATGCCGGCGTAGGAAACAGTTTGCGCAGCGCTTTGACGCAGGTTCATTTTTGAGCCTGCGTTTTTTTTTGCGCACACTGCTTCCCAAAACATGTTATGGGAGGAAAACATCATGAACAAGAACAAGTCCAAACTCACACTCCGCTGCCTGACCGAGGGCGCGATCTTTGTCGCGCTGGCCCAGGTGCTCAGCTACCTCAAGCTCTTTGAGCTGCCCCAGGGCGGCTCCATCACGGTGTCCATGCTGCCGATCTTCATTTTCTGCGCCCGCTGGGGCTTCGGGCCCGGGATGCTCGCAAGCTTTGTGTTCAGCCTTCTGCAGCTGCTGCTCGACGGCGCCTATGCCTGGGGCTGGCAGTCGATGCTGGGCGACTATATTGTGGCCTTCACGGTGCTGGGCTTTGCGGGGCTTTTCCACACACGGCTCTTCGGCTTCTTCACCGGCACGATCGTCGGCTCCATGGCCCGCTTTCTCGTCCACTATCTGGTGGGCGTGTGGGTCTGGGGCGAGTACATGCCCGAGACCTTCTTCGGCATGACCATGACCACCCCCTGGTTCTACTCTTTCCTGTATAACGGCAGCTATATGCTCATCGACATGGCGCTCTGCCTGCTCGTCGGCGCGCTGCTTTGGAAGCCTCTGGGCTATTACATCCGCGGTATGGATCTGAAATAAGTGCTGAAATCACTGGACATTCCGCGCGCCGTGCGATACAATAAAGGCAATCTCTCGTATATCACCATGAATGAAAGGATAGATCGAACGATGATTGCCTGGAAAAATCTTGACACCCTGGCCTCTTACAAAAAGCTTTCCGCGCTCAAGCGCGTGAACCTGCCCGACGCCATGAGCGGCGAAAAGGGCGCCGAGCGCGTTAAAAAGTACAGTGTCCCCATGGCCTGCGGCCTGCAGTACAACTTTGCCGCCAAGGCCGTCGACGACGAGGTGCTCGCCGCTCTTTCTGAGCTTGCCGCCGAGCAGCAGCTGACCGAGAAGTTTGCCGCGCTCTATAACGGCGAGATGATCAACACCGGCGAGAAGCGCCTGGTCCTGCACCAGCTGACCCGCGGCCAGCTGGGCGACGCCGTCATGGCCGACGGCAAAAACAAGCGCGACTTCTACGCGGGCGAGCAGGCCAAGGCCGCCGCCTTTGCAAACAAGGTCCACGCGGGTGAGATCACCAACGCCTCCGGCGAGAAGTTCACCACCGTCGTGCAGATCGGCATCGGCGGCAGCGATCTTGGTCCCCGCGCCATGTACCTGGCCCTGGAGAACTGGGCCAGAGCCAACGGCACCCTCAAGATGGATGCCCGCTTCATCTCAAACGTCGACCCCGACGACGCGGCAAGCGTGCTCAAGACCATCGACCTCAAACACTCCCTGTTTGTGCTGGTTTCCAAGTCCGGCACGACGCTCGAGACCCTGACCAACGAGAGCTTTGTCAAGGACGCCCTCAAAAATGCGGGCCTTGACCCGGCAAAGCACATGGTCGCCGTCACGAGCGAGACCTCGCCCCTGGCCAAGTCCAGCGATTATCTCGAAGCCTTCTTCATGGATGACTACATCGGCGGACGCTACTCCTCCTGCTCCTGCGTGGGCGGCGTGGTGCTGTCCTTGGCCTTCGGCCCCGAGGTCTTCGCTCGCTTCCTCGACGGCGCGCACGCCGAGGACCTGACCGCGAAGGAGACCGACATCCTCAAGAACCCCGCCCTGCTCGACGCCCTCATCGGTGTGTACGAGCGCAACGTCCTGGGCTACCCCGCCACGGCGGTCCTGCCCTACTCCCAGGCTCTTAGCCGCTTCCCGGCCCACCTCCAGCAGCTCGACATGGAGTCCAACGGAAAGCACGTCAACCGCTTCGGCGAGCCCGTCGACTACCCCACCGGCCCCGTCATCTTCGGCGAGCCGGGCACCAACGGCCAGCACTCCTTCTATCAGCTCCTGCACCAGGGCACCGACATCGTGCCGCTGCAGTTTGTGGGCTTCCGTAAGAATCAGGCCGGCATGGACGTGGACATCCAGGGCAGCACCAGCCAGCAGAAGCTGTGCGCCAACGTCGCCGCCCAGATCATGGCCTTCGCCTGCGGCAAGTCTGACGAGAACCCCAACAAGAGCTTTGAGGGCGGCCGCCCCTCCAGCATCATCATCGGCGAGCAGCTCACCCCCGAATCCCTCGGCGCGCTGCTGGCCCACTTTGAAAACAAGGTCATGTTCCAGGGCTTCTGCTGGAACCTCAACAGCTTCGACCAGGAAGGCGTGCAGCTCGGCAAAGTCCTCGCCAAGCGCGTCCTGGCCCACGACACCGACGGTGCCCTGAAGGCCTACAGCGATCTGCTGGACATCTGATCTTTTCAAAACATGCTCTGCAAAAGGGGCTGTGAAAAAAGTCAATAGACAATGTAGGGGCCGACGCGGCCCAAGCCGGCCTCTCTTGCCCCTTTGGGGCAATTCACCTTCCCCTCGGCGGCCCGTGCGGTACAGGCCAAAATCATGCAAGCAACCCCCGGCAAAAACGTACTGCTGTACGAATTTGCCGGGGGCGAATACATGTTTTGCGCTTTTCTCTGCCGGGCCGGGGGCGTCGGCCCCTACGGTGTTGAACTTCCTGTGTTCTTGATGAAGGGGGACTTTTCTCACAGCCCCTTTTGTTATTCCAAACATCACCTTAAAATCAAAAGCCGCCCCGTCAGATGACGGAGCGGTTTTGATTTTCTCAGAGCTGCTTCTGAGCGTTGATCTTGATGCCGGGGCCCATGGTGGAGGCGGTGACGCAGGAGCGGATGTACTGGCCCTTCGCGGCGGCGGGCTTGGCCTTGTTGACGGCCGCGACCAGTGCCACGTAGTTCTCGTACAGCTTCTCGGCGCCGAAGCTCACCTTGCCGATGGGGCAGTGGATGATGTTGGTCTTGTCCAGACGGTACTCGACCTTACCGGCTTTGGCTTCCTTGACGGCCTGGGCCACGTTCGGGGTGACGGTACCGGCCTTGGGGGAAGGCATGAGGCCCTTCGGGCCGAGGATCTTACCGAGACGGCCGACGGTGCCCATCATCTTGGGGTTGGCGATCACGGTATCGAACTCGAACCAGTTCTCCTTCTGGATCTTCTCAACGTAGTCCATGCCGCCGGCATAGTCGGCGCCGGCTGCGAGGGCCTCGTCCACCTGCTCGGGCGGGCAGAAGACCAGCACGCGCACGGTCTTGCCGGTGCCGTTGGGCAGGACGATGGCGCCGCGGACCTGCTGGTCGGCGTGACGGCCGTCAACACCGAGCTTGAGGTGCAGCTCGACGGTCTCGTCGAACTTGGCCTTGCTGGCCTGGCACACCAGGTTCAGCGCGTCCATGGGGTCGTACAGGTTCTGTTTATCAATGAGCTTGGAGCTCTCTTTATAATTCTTTCCTCTAAACAATTTTATTTCCTCCTAAAATGTGGTTGAGTCGGATTTTCAATAATTACTGCCTCAAACCCATAGGGACGGCGGGGCAATCAAACGCCTTCCGAAGCAGTAAATCCTCCCACGTTTGGGAACTCAGTCCCCGACGATGACGCCCATGGAGCGGCAGGTACCGGCGATCATGCTGATGGCGGAGTCGATGTCCGTGCAGTTGAGGTCGGGCATCTTCTGCTCGGCGATCTTGCGGACATCTTCCTTGCTGATGGTCGCAACCTTGTCTCTCTGGGGCACGCCGGAGGCGGTCTCAATGCCGCAGGCCTTCTTGATAAGAAGAGCGGCAGGAGGGGTCTTGGTGACGAAGGTGAAGCTGCGGTCGGAGTACACGGTGATGACGACGGGGATCATCATGCCCATGTCGCCCTTGGTGCGCTCGTTGAAGTCCTTGGTGAACTGACCGATATTGACGCCGTACTGGCCCAGTGCGGGGCCGACGGGGGGCGCCGGAGTCGCTTTGCCGGCGGGAACCTGGAATCTTACGTATCCAACTACTTTCTGTGCCAAGTGAAAGCACCTCTTTCGTATTATTTTTCAGTAACTTCGACCTGATCGAGCTCCAGATCAACCGGAGTCTCGCGGCCGAACATGGAGACCACGACGCGCACCCGATCCTTCTCGGGCTCCAGCTCGTCGACGATGCCGAAGAATCCGGCCAACGGTCCGTCAATGACCTTGACCTCGTCGCCCAGGCCGTAGCCGACGACGATCTCCTTGCGCTCGACGCCCAGATCGTAGATCTCCTGCTCCGTGAGGGGGACGGCCTTGCCGTCGGACCCGACGAAGCCTGTTGCGCCGCGGACGTTGTGGATCAGGTGCCAGCTGTCGTCCGTGAGGATCATCTTCACCAGCACGTAGCCGGGGAAGACCTTGCGCTCAACGGTTTTTTCGCCGGCGTCGGTGATCTCGGTCACCGTCTCCATGGGGATGTTGACCTCATGGATCAGATCCGTCATCCTGCGGTTTTCCGCCGCCTTCATCACAGCGGCGGCGACTGCGTTTTCATACCCGGAATAGGTATGAACAACGTACCATTTTGCCTCTTCAGCCATCTCGATCAACCCAAACGGAAGATGAGCCTGACCACCATCTGGGCAAATTCGTCAAAGCCCCAGATCACAACCGCGGAAATCATCATCATGCCGAGGGAGACGAGCGTGTTGTTGCGAAGAGCCTTCGGCGTGGGCCATACGACCTTCTTCAGCTCGCTCTTCATCTCGCGGAACCATTTGCCGATCTTCTGGAAAAGGCTCAGCTCGGTATCGTCCTTCTTGACGGCGGTGACGGCCTTTGCGGGGGCGGCGTTTGTTTTCTTTTCCTCTGCCATGTTACACGTTCCTTTCCGTCTTACTTGCTCTCGACATGCTTGGTGTGCTTTCTGCAGAAGGGGCAATATTTGCTGCGCTCCAAACGGTCAGAAGTATTCTTCTTGTTTTTGACCGTGTTGTAGTTCCTCTGCTTGCATTCATCGCATCTGAGTGTGATTTTTACTCTTGCGCCTGCAGCCATTCTTTCGGCACCTCCTATTTTATTTACCCGCGCCCTGCGGGGCGGGCATTGCCTCCCTGTGTGGACGGAGGGCTGTGCGCCCGTTTTGAAAAATGCGCACAAAAAGAAAGCCTCTCATCCGACAGGTAATCCATACTATAGCACAGCCGAAATGAGAGGTCAAGTATAAATTTCACGGATTTTGCGTGTTTTTTTGCTTTCACAAGCCAGCGCCTCCCGTTCGGGGAGGCGCTGCCCTGTTCATATATCAGCCGAAGTATCCTTCGGGGAAGGGATTGACGTAGGCCGCGGAGCTGAAAGTGGCGGCGTTCTCGGGGTACTCCTTGTCCGAAGGCGTGAACACGGCCGGGAGGACGGTATCGGAATACTCGCCCAGGCAGGTCTTGTCCACATAGTAGGTGTCCTCATGGGTGAGGTTGAAGTCCATGCCGTCCTCTAGGAGCACAACGGCAAGCGCCCGGAAGGACAGCGGAGCGCTCAGCTCAAACTGGTAGGTCCTGGGCTCGGCGCCCTCCTCCGCCTGGAACTTCTCGATCTGGAAGCGCTGGACCTCCACCCAGTCGCCGTTGAGGGTCTGGGCAAAGAGCCCGTACTGGCCGAAGGGCCAGCCGCGGTACTGGATGAAGCCAAGCTGCAGGGTGATCAGGGAGCAGTCCAGCACGGGCTTGTCCAGATAGAAGGGCGTGCCGTAACGCCCGCCGAGATTGCCGTACTCGCCGAGCTGGCCGGTCAGCGCCGCGGCGTCGTCCTTCCAGCGCATGGAGGCATACGCGGGCGCGGCCATGCGTTCCTCGGCTTCCTTGCTGCCGAGCTCGGCGGCGCGCCGGAACCAGTCATAGGCTTTTTCGTAGCTGCGCTCACCGGTGGAGCCCTTTTCGTAGATGTTGGCGATGTTCATGTACACGCTCGTGTCGCCGCCCTCGGCGGCGCGCAGGAACCAGGAGAGAGCCTGGTTGAAATCGCGCTCCACATTGGCGGCGTAGTTGCCCATATAGTAGCAGTTGCCAACCTCCGCCATAGCGGCGGCGTCGCCGCCCTCGGCGCGCTGTTTGAGCTGTTCAAATTCCTCGGCGGAGCCGACGGCGGCGAAGGCCGGGGTTACCGCGAGGGGGATCAGCATGCAAAGGGCCAGAAGAAAACTCAGAAATTTTTTCATGTGTGCTCTCCTTTTATAATATGGATATTTTATCAGCGCTGAAAGGATCATCAAAGTGTAAGCGTTTCCTCATACGGAAGAACTTCACTTTCCGCTTTTCACTTTCAATTACATCTTTCTCCGCCCGTGGTTTTCCAGCATCTCGTCCTTGAGGGCCATGAGCTTCGGGGACAGGTCCACGTAGTAGGTGTGGGGGTTGTCGAAGCGCTTGACCTCGGGCCAGAGGGTGGAGATCTGGTAGCCGCAGTTGGTCTTGATGTCCTTGAGGGTGGGCAGCTCGTACACCAGCTTGCCGCCGAGGAAGACGGGCACCTGCAGCTCCACCGCGCGGAAGTTCTCCATGGTCTTGCGCTTCCAGCGCTCGGAGGGGTCGCAGATCTCGAGGGGCTTTGTGTCGTCCACCACCTCGTCGCGCATGCAGATATAGTCGGCCTCGGCCATGCCGGTCTCGCGGTTGAAGAAGCGGTAGACCTTCTTGAAGCCGGGGTTGGTGATCTTGCCGACGTTCTCGCTGACCTTGATTTTCGGGGTGACGGAGCCGTCGTCGTTTTCCACGGCGCAGAGCTTGTACACGCCGCCGAAGACGGGCTCGCTCTTGGAGGTGATGAGGCGCTCGCCCACGCCGAAGGAGTCGATCTTCGCGCCCTGGTGGATGATGTTGGCGATCAGGCGCTCGTCGAGGGAGTTGGAGACGGTGATGGTGCAGCCGGTCCAGCCCGCGTCGTCGAGCATTTTGCGGGCCTTCTGGGTGAGGTAGGCCATGTCGCCGGAGTCGAGGCGGATGCCGCATTTGGTGATGCCGAGCGGTTTTAATATTTCATTAAACGCTTTGATTGCGTTCGGCACGCCGGATTTGAGGGTGTTGTAGGTGTCCACCAGCAGCACCGCGTTATTGGGGTAGGTGCGGCAGTAGCTGCGGAAGGCGTCGAGCTCGGAGTCGAACATCTGGACCCAGGAGTGGGCCATGGTGCCCGCGGCGGGGACGCCGTAGAGCTGGTCGGACACGGTGCAGGCCGTACCGGCGCAGCCGCCGATGAAGGCCGCTCTCGCGCCCGTGACAGCGCCCGCGATGCCCTGGGCGCGGCGCGAGCCGAACTCCAGCACGGTCCTGCCCTCGGCGGCGCGGCAGACGCGGCTTGCCTTGGTGGCGATGAGGCTCTGGTGGTTGAACTCCAGCAGCATGTAGGTCTCGAGAAGCTGGGCCTGGATGGCGGGGGCGCGCACGGTCAGCACCGGCTCCATGGGGAAGATGGGCGTACCCTCGGGGATGGCCCAGATGTCGCCGGTGAACTTGAAGTGTTTGAGGTAGTCGAGAAATTCCTCGCTGAAAATGCCGCGGCCGCGCAGGTACGCGATATCCTCGTCGCTGAAATGCAGGTTCTGGATGTAGTCCACGATCTGCTCCAGCCCGGCCGCCACCGCGTAGCCGCCCTGGTCCGGCACGCTGCGGAAGAACATGTCGAAGTAGCAGATGCGGTCCTTCATCCCGTCGGCAAAGTAGCCGTTGCCCATGGTCAGCTCATAGAAGTCGCAGAGCATGGTCAGGTTGATTCCGTTTGCACTTTTCATAGCATTCTCCTGTTTCCTTATTTTCATGGAACGCGCGAAACAAGCGCCGCCTATCTTTTTGTGCGGGTTTATCGTTTCTATTATATCCCGCCTTTCAGTCCGACGCAAGCCAAATATGTACGTTCTTTAAATTTTGCGTTCCATTAATTGGTAATTTTTCGGAACCCCATTGACTTTCAAGGCTTTGTGGGTTATGCTTTGTATAATTGTAAGTGTCGAAAAAAGGAGACGGCGCCATGAAAAAGACGCTTTTTACGCCCGGCAGGACCGAGCTTGCCGGCAACCATACGGATCACCAGAACGGGCGCGTGCTCGCCGCGGCCATTGACCGGGGCATCACCGCGGAATATGAGGCCAACGGCGAGAAGCTTGTGCGCATCGGCGGGCCGGGGCTCGAGAGCTTTGAGGTGCGCATCGACCACCTTCAGCCGCGCACGGCGGAGTTCGGCAGCTCCAAGGCGCTGGTGCGCGGGGTGCTGGCGTCCTTTGATTTTCTGGGCCTGAGCATCGGCGGCTTTGACGCGACGATCAAAAGCACCCTGCCCTCCGGCGCGGGGCTGAGCTCGTCGGCGGCCTTCTCGGTGCTGATGGGCAAGATCCTGGCGGAGCTTTTCAACGGCGGCAATGTGGAGCCGATCGTTATTGCGCGCGCGGCCCAGGAGGGAGAGAACCGCTTCTTCGGCAAGCCCTGCGGGCTGATGAGCCATCTCACCTGCGCGATGGGGCAGACGCTGTACGCAGATCTCGCCACCGGCGAGGTGGAGCAGGTGACGGCGGACTTTGAGGGCATGGGCCTGACGCTGTGCCTGACGGACACGGGCGGCAGCCATGCGGGCCTTGCCACGTCCTATGCGCGCATCCCGGCGGACATGGTGTATATTGCCAACCTCTTTGACAAGGGCGTGCTGGCGGACGTGGACCCGAAGGAGTTCCGGGCCAGAGGCTGGGACGCGTCGAACCGTCCCGTGCGGCGGGCGATGCACTTTTTTGACGAGAACGAGCGCGTGCCGCAGATGCGCGACGCGCTGAAAGCGCGCGACGGCGAGGAATACATGCGCCTGATGAACGAGTCGGGCCGCTCGTCCGAGACGCTGCTGAACAACATTGTCACGAGCGCCACGGGCGACACGAAGCTCCAGCAGGGTCTGGAGCTGAGCCGGAAGCTGCTCGAGGGCAAGGGCGCGTGGCGCGTGCAGGGCGGCGGCTTTGCCGGGTGCGTGCAGGCGCTGATGCCGACGGCGATCTTTGACGACTACAAGGCCGAGATGGAGAAGACCTTCGGCAAGGACAAGTGCATGAAGCTCCGGCTGCTGTAAGGCGGCGCGGCAGGAAAAAACACCCCCATAGGATGTATGTCCTGTGGGGGTGCTGCTGTCTTTATACAATAGTGTTTAGTATTGACAACTTTACTGTTATTATGTAGAATTATAATCCCCACAGGGGGAGAAGGCGTTGTCAAGCGAAAAATGGCGGTTCCGTCACATCTCCGAGAGGAGGTGTTGAAAATGCCGATTACATTAACGTTTCACATCTTCGGATGCACCGTAACGATTACTGTAAAAAGCGGAAACCGCCACTCGGCCAAGTGACGGTTTCTAATATCTTTTAGAAACATCCGGGCGGAGCCGTTATTTGGCAACGCCTTTTCTATGTTTATTATATCGAATGCAGCACCGCTTGTCAAGGAAAGGTTCACGGCGGCGGCAAAAAAACACCCCCATAGGATTTACGTCCTATGGGGGTTGTGTTGTTTGGGGATTATCTGGTCTTTTTGCGCTTGAAGGTTTTGCCGAGGATGGTCGCCGCGCCGGTCAGGGAGATCAGGCACAGGGCAGACCACAGACCAAGATGGGATTCATCCGCCGTGCGGGGACTGGTGGAGGACGAGGAGAAGACGATGCTGTACAGCTTTGGCGTGCTCACGGGGCTCACGCTATAGTTTCTGCTGATTGTGCTGGAGCTGGAGGAACTGGACGAGCTGGAGGAGCTACTCGTAGTTCTGACGCTGCCGAAGGAGTCGATGCTGGTCCCGTTGAGGCTGACAAAAGCGTAGGAGCTGGAGGCGGGGGCGACCGTCAGCGTGATAGTCCTGGTGTTGTCGCTGCGAACAACCCAGATGTTGTCCACCGTGCTGGAGAGTTTCATAATGGTGTTGTTGTCACGCTGCGATTCTGTAGCGTTAGCCAGCACAGGAGAACTGGGCATGGCGCTGCCGGTGCTGCTCGTGCTGGAGCTGGAGCTGCTGCCGGTGGCTGTCATGCGCACGGTTCCGTTTCCGCCGTTGGAGGAGTACCGGTAGCCGACGACATACCAGTTATAGACGGTGATGGGATCGGACTCAATACCGCCGACGCGGAATATGTAGATGCCGGGTGTCGTCACGGTAAGGACACCTTGTTTCAATTCGGATTCCTTGAGCGGTGTCCAAGTGCCGCCGTCGCGGGAGTAGGACATATCTGCGGTCAGGCCGCCGATCTCGCCTGTCTGCGTGTAGTAGGTGGACGCGGGGTATCTGGTTGTGTTACCGTCGTTGATGATATCCCGGATCCAGTACACGGTGTCAAGGGAGTCTTTGAGCAGCAGATAGTTGGTGCTTTGCACTTCCTGGTCGCCCTTTGTGACAACGCAGTAGATGTATGGGTATTCTGTACCTGTTGACGACGATTTGGGAATTGACGTAAGAATAATTGTTTTTGCTGTTTTATTATTTATCGGGTAACCGGTTCCCGTGGGTGATGATTTCGCGTACCACTGGTAAGTGTATTCGCTGTCATCTTCAACGCCCGAAATGCTGACCTGCATGGTATCATTTACATAGGCAATGCTGTCGCTCTTGATCGTGGTGTCGCTGACGTTCACCGGGCCGATCCACTGGGCAGTCAGGTTGAAGTTTTCCTTCACATACTCTGCGGGAATAGAGTCCTTATCTGCGTATTGTCTTCCGTCGTCGGTCTTCCAGTTTTTGAAGAAATACCCGTCACGGCTAAACGGATTAGCGTCCAGTTCTTCGACTTCTTTATTCTTGGCTACGGACTGGGTATACGTCAGCGCGGAATCGTAGCCGGGCTTGAAGGTGATGATAACTTCCTCCTCCCACTGGGCGTAGAGGGTGAGGGTGGCATAGCTGTCGAAATCGGCTGCCATGACCTTGTCCTCGTCGTCGAAGTGACCATCGGTGCCAGCATCATTTTTACTCCAGCCGGTGAAGACGTAACCCTCGTATGTAAACGTGTTAGGATTCAGCGCAACGCCGCCGGTTTTTTCTGCTTTGTCAAAGTCGCTTTTCAGAATGATCTGGGGCTCCATCGTCTGGGTGGCGTCTTTAGTGTTTTTGAAGCTTACAGTGTACTCCTGATCCCACTGGGCATACAGAGTGATAGGACCGGTGACCTTGGAGGCGGGGATGGTGCCGCCATCAGTGTACTTGTCTCCCTTACCGTCGGCCTGCGTGTTCCAGCCGGTAAAGACATATCCTGTTCTCGTGATGAGCGGCTTGGGATCTTCCCCTTCGCTCATGTTCTCCGGGATGTCATACGCCTGCTTCTCAAAAGCCTTGCCCTCCGGCATAGATCCAGAGCCTTCATTGTTGTTAAAGGTCACAGTGTAGGTCCACTGGGCATAGAGGGTCAGGTCAGAATCGGTCGCCGAGAAGGTGTGCTTATCGCCTGCCTTATAGGTTGTACCGCTGCCGTCGGGCTTTGTATTCCAGTTGGCAAACGTCGCATCTGTCTTGGCATAGGTATTATTTTTAAACTCGATCTCTTTATCGGCCAAAGCCTCCTGAACAGGCATCGAGCTGCCGGTGCCGCCGTTGCTCAGATACTTGATTTTAATGACCTTGGTCCACTGTGCGTATAGCGTAGTGTCTGAACCAATAACAGTTTTACTCACATACGCATCCTCAGCATAAGGGGTGCCGTAGCCGGTGGGATCGGTGTTCCAGCCCGTAAACCTGTAGCCTTCGAGCGTAAATGCGTTTGCCGGGAGCTGTTGGCTTTCGTCGGTCACCTTCATAGAATCCATGGTTCCGGTGGCAGAGCTGCTGTTTTTGTTGAAGGTGATGGTGGCGTAATCCTTCCAGACTGCGAAAAGATCCAGCGTTGTACCCGTACCGAAGTCGGCAGTGGAAACCGTATCACTTACTCCCTTGACTTTTTCGCCGTCCGCTGTCTTTGCCCAACCGGTAAAAGCATTGCCGGGGTTTGTAAACTCGAGCTCGTCGATTGTGGTCAGCGCGACGGGGCCTTTACTCAAGTCGCTTTCATAAACGGTTTCAGATGCTTCTGTTGCATCAGTGTCACTGGCGTTCTGATGATAAGTAACCGTGTATTCTTTGTCCCACTTGCCATAGAGGGTCTTGCCATCCAGTGTCGCTACATCCGACTCGGGGACAGTTTCATGATAAACGGGGGCTCCGTCGGAGCTGGTCGCCCAGCCGAGGAACTTGTATCCGTCACGTTCTGGCTTGGGCAGCGTGATCGACCCGTCATCGTTAATCGAAACTACCTGCGAAGCTTCATCGTTTTGCGGGTTAAGAGTAACCTTCGGATTCTCCTGCCATACTGCATAGAGAGTCATATCGCCGGTGAAGTCCTTGGCCGGGAGCGTATCGGGGTACTTCATGTCCCCGTCGGCGCTTGTGGCCCAGCCGACAAATTTGTAGCCTTCACGGGTCATGGAGGGAAGCGTAACATCAGTCTTTTCTTCGGCAACGATAGGATCAGGCACACCTTCCGTCGCGCCGTTGCCGTTGAAGGTAATAGTATGCTTGTCCGCCCAGCGCGCATACAGCGTAAAGGGCTGAGTCATCTTATTGCCGGGTATAGTATCACCGGGGGCATAGGATGTGCCGTTGCCGGTACTCTCCGTGTTCCAACCCTTGAACTCAACAGTCTCTTCGTCGTATGTAAATTCTTCCGGCAGTTCAGGTATCGTATATTCTTTGTTTTCTCTTACCGTTACTTTTTTGGTGTTGCCGCTGCCGTCGTTTTGATTGAGTGTAACATCAAAGTCCCACTGTGCAAAGAATGTCCATTTAACGGGTTCTTCTTCCAAGGGAATTTGATCGCCAGGCTTGTATGTGTCACCTGAACCGTCGGCTATGGTATTCCATTCGCCGGAGAAGGTTCTGCCAGGCTTGGAAGGTGTAGGTGTAGCGACATCCTTCAGTGCTTTGACGGTGATGGTTATGCCGGGCTGGAAAACACCGCCGTTGTAGTTTTCGCCGCCGTTGTTAGCGTTATAGTAGACTGTAATGACCTTCTGCCACTCTGCGTAAAGCGTCGTGCGCACGGGGATATCCGCTGTGCTCACATGTGCGCCGTCTGCAAAGTGCTTGCCGCCCACACCGTCGGAAGAGGTGTTCCAGCCAACAAATTTGTATGGGCCTTTACGGGTGACATTTGTACCATTGGATTTAGGTAAATCAATTCCTGCTTCTGTTACCAGATAAGATGTGGTGAACGGAGAACTTAATGTACCTCCATTGGCGTCAAAGGACACCATGATGGCATCCCACTGTGCATACAAGGTCACGACTGCCGTTTCGAAGCTGTCGACTGTCACGTGCTGATTATCGCTGAAATAGGTGCCGGTGCTGCTTCCGTCCTGCCTTGTCGACCAACCGAGGAAGGCATTGTTGGAAAGCATATAGGTATTTGCAGATAGATCGGCACCGCCGCCAAGCTCGATAAGTTGATCTGGCATTGCAGTTCCGCCGTCAGCGCCGTTTCCGTCGAAGATGATCCTTACCTCAATTCTTCTCCACTGCGCATACAGCGTTACTGCAGTTTCCGAAAACGATGCCGCAGTGACATCCTGCTGATCGATAAATGAATCACCGCTGCCGTCTTCCGCCGTATTCCATCCGATAAATTCATAATGTTCTCTGGTAAATCCACAGGGTGTCAGGGTATCATTGGTGGCGTCCGCTAAAATTGTCTGGGTATAGTCAGCCTCAGCGCCGCCGTTTGCGTTAAAGGTAATCACAACATCGCCATCGGCGTTGGCGACGGGAATTTCATCATTATTGGGAAGCGGTTCATTGTCCTGCTCTTCGCCCGGCAACTCGCTGACAAGCGTGGCGCCGCCGCTCAGAGCAAACGTCGAGTTATCGCTCGATGCCACAGGGGTATAGTCCGGGTCGGCCTTGCCGCAGACGGCGCAGATGCCGTCCTCGTAGCGGTGGCCCGTGGCCGGGATCAGCGGGATATAGTCCAGCCCTTCGCCGCACTTGGCGCAGTAATGGTAGGTCTCCCAGCCGTCCTGCTCACAGGTGGCAGGCTGATACTCGACCTCGACCCACTGATGGCCGAAGCCGCCGTACTCAAAGGTATATTTGTTCAGGATCTCCTCGGCGGTGCGGTTCCAGATATCCTGCCACTCGGAATCGGTATGCTGGACCCCGCTGCCCTTCTGCGCGCTCAGATCGTTCGCCGCACGCTGCAGCGCTTCCTGATAGGCAGTCTCCGCCGTCACACCGCAGCGCTCCTCCGTATACGGATTGCGGTTGATGCAGGATCTCCAGTAGAGAGCCGGCGTCTCACAGTCGCCCGGTTCGCTCGCGTCGACAAGGAAGTCCTCGTTCGGGACCTCCCCGTAGATATGCTCCGTCTCCACATAGTGGTCACCCATCCAGGTGAAGCCGGGGATCTCCGGCATCTCCGCGGGAAGCTCCATCGCGTGCGCGGCCGCCAGCGGCAGCAGTGACAGGCACATCAGCACGACAAGCACGATGGCGAAGATTCTTACTGTGCTCTTCTTCATGGCGTGAAACCTCTCAATCTTGAGAAAGTTGTTAACTTTCGTAACTTTTTTGACTCTTTAACAACGTCTATTATATCATAGCAAACCGCAACACGCAAGGCCTTTTGTTGACAATAATTTATTTTTTATGTCAACTCTCCTTTTATTTTCCCGCACAGACGGCGTCCGGGGAACTCCTTCCACCGCTCCGCGGTCCCCCTCCCTCAGAGAGGGTACTCCTTCCACCGCTTCGCGGTCCCCCTCCCTCAGAGAGGGAGGCTATTAAAAACGGGAGGGGTTTTCCCCTCCCGTGTGCGCGTATGTAAAAATCAGGCTTTCTTCTTGAGCTCGGCCAGGATCTCGGTCAGCAGCTCCTCGGTGGTGGGGCCCTTCGGCTCCTCGGCCGCGGCGGCGGCTTCCTCTTCCTTCTTCTTGTTCAGCGCCTTTTCAGCAAGCTCCTTGGCCTTGTTCATGGCCTTGATGACAGAGAACAGCACCAGGGCAATGACCAGGAAGTTGATGACCGCGCCGAGGAAGGTGCCGAGACCCAAAACGATGGGCTCCTTACCTTCGGAGGCAGCGCGCAGCGTGATGTTCAGTGCGTCGGTGTTCGGGGACTGGAACAGGGCTGCCAGCAGAGGCGTGACGACGTCGGCCACAAGAGAGCTGGTGATGGCGCCGAATGCGCCGCCGATGATAACGCCGATGGCCATGTCCATGACGTTGCCGCGGGAAATGAAGGTCTTGAATTCTTCAAAGAACTTCTTCATGGGGATACTTCCTTTCTTATATAAAATTTGGGGTTCCTTGCAACAGGCCCCCTTGCACCTGGGCCCTTTATGGGTCTAAAGGGGGCATAGCGACGCGCGGGAAGCGCGCGACGATCCAAGCTTGCTGTCATGGCCGATCTCACGCGAGGCCATGACTGGGGGATACGGTTCATCGTACCATGTCACGAAGACGGTATTAGCCCGCCTTGCCGCGTTTACCGTTTCCGTGCAGGCATTAGAGCCTGCCCGAAAAGCGGTGCGGCTGCGGAGATTCCGTGCCGCCTTTTTCTGCCACAGGCAGCGACGCGAAGCTAGTCCTTTAGGGCGGCGGCCCGCAATCCCCCCGCCCCAGTGTTGCGACACTGGGGCACCCCCCTTTAGGCAAGGGGGGCATAGCGCGTTCTTACTTCTTCGGCGTGAGGACCTTCGTGCCGCCCATGTAGGGCCAGAGCACCTCGGGGATGGTGACACTGCCGTCGGCCTGGAGGTGGTTCTCCAGGAAAGCGATCAGCATGCGCGGGGGCGCAACGACGGTGTTATTGAGGGTGTGGGGCAGATAGGTCCGGCCGTCCTCACCTTTGACGCGCATGTTGAGTCTGCGCGCCTGGGCGTCGCCCAGGTTGGAGCAGGAGCAGACTTCAAAGTACTTCTGCTGGCGGGGGCTCCATGCCTCAATGTCGCAGGACTTGACCTTGAGGTCGGCCAGGTCGCCGCTGCAGCACTCAAGCTGGCGCACCGGGATCTCCATGCTGCGGAAGAGCTCGACCGAGTAGCGCCACATCTTTTCGTACCAGGCCATGGAGTCCTCGGGCCTGCAGACCACGATCATCTCCTGCTTTTCAAACTGGTGGATGCGGTAGACGCCGCGCTCCTCGATGCCGTGGGCGCCCTTCTCCTTGCGGAAGCACGGGCTGTAGCTGGTGAGGGTCTGGGGCAAGCTCGTCTCGGGGATGAGCTGGTTGATGAATTTGCCGATCATGGAGTGCTCGCTGGTGCCGATCAGGTACAGGTCCTCGCCCTCGATCTTGTACATCATGGCGTCCATGTCGGTCTGGCTCATGACGCCCTCGACCACGTTGCCGTGGATCATGAAGGGCGGGATGCAGTAAATGAAGCCCTTGCCGATCATGAAGTCGCGGGCATAGGCCAGGACCGCGGAATGCAGGCGCGCGATGTCGCCCATGAGATAATAAAAGCCGTTGCCGGCCACGCGGCCCGCCGCGTCCATGTCCACGCCGTTAAAGCGCTCCATGATGTCAGTGTGGTAGGGGATCTCAAAGTCGGGGACCACAGGCTCGCCGAAGCGCTCGACTTCGACGTTGGCGGAGTCGTCCGGCCCGATGGGCACGGAGGGGTCGATGATGTTGGGAATGTTCATCATGAGATGATGGACCTTCTTTTCGTACTCGCCCTCGAGGCGCTCCAGCTCCGCAAGGCGCTCGTCGTCGGCCTTGACGGCGGCGATGTTCGCGTCGATCTCGGCCTGGATGGCGGCCTTCTCCTCGTCGGAAGCCTTCTTGAGCTTGCCGAACAGGGGGCCGTTTGCCTTGGAAAGCTTGTTGCGCTGGGCGCGCAGGTCGCTGGCCTCAGTGATCGCCGCGCGCTTGAGGCGGTCAAGCTCGATGACCTCGTCCACCATGGGCAGCTTCTGGTCCTGAAATTTCTTTTTGATGTTCTCCTTGACGATGTCGGGGTTCTCCCTGACAAATTTGATGTCGAGCATGTATGTACCCTTTCCTTTTTAAATTATTTGTCACATAAAGTTGAAAGTGAAAAGCGGCGTGGAGGTGTCCCCTTCGAGGACGATTATAAAGGATAATACAGACGGAAAGAAATGACCTCATACAGTGCGTCTTTGACGCGATGAAGCGGTTGTCCCTTTCATCTTCACTTTTCACTCTCCACTTTTCACTTTTTTATTTCAGTCTTTCCAGGGCAGAAATCAGTGCTTCGCGATCGTCGGCGCCGTAGAACTCGAGCTCGATGCGGCCGGTCTTTTTGCCGTCGATGAGCTTGACCTTGCGGCCCAGGCTCGCAGAGAGGCGGTTTGCCACCTCGGCGGCGTAGTCCACCTTGATCTCGTCCGTCTCCCGCTGCGGCTGCTTCGGCGCCTTCAGGAGCCGGGCGGCGAGCTGCTCGGTCTGGCGCACCGACAGGCCCTTGTCCACGACCTCCTGCGCCGCCGCCGTCTGGGTCTTTTCATCCAGGATCGGCACCAGGGCGCGCGCGTGACCGGCGGAGAGCTTTCCCTGCTCCGTAAGCTCCAGCACCGCCGGACACAGGCTCAAAAGCCGCATGGCGTTCGCCACCGCCGGGCGGGAACGGCCCACGCTCTTCGCCGCCTCCTCCTGGGTCAGGCCGTATTCGTCGATCAGCGCCCGGTAGCCCCGGGCCTCCTCGATAGGGTTGAGGTCCTCGCGCTGCAGGTTTTCCACCAGCGCAAGCTCGGCGACGCGGCGGTCGTCGGCCTCGATGACGCGCACCGGCACTTCCGTCAGGCCCGCAAGCCGCGCGGCCCGCCAGCGGCGCTCGCCGGCGATGATCTGATAATAGCCGCTGTCCAGCTTTCGCGCTGTGATGGGCTGGATCAGGCCGTACTGGGCGATGGAATCGGCCAGCTCCTGCAGGGCCTGCTCGTCAAAAATTTCGCGCGGCTGCTCCAGGCGCGGCTCCACCTTCGCGATGGGGAGATTCTGAAGCTCGGTCTCCTCCGGCTCGTCCGCGCCGAACAGCGCGTCCAGCCCGATGCCGAGACCCTTTTTTTCCTTTGGCATTTCACACTTCCCTTTTCGCTTTTATTTTTCGTGTCTCTTCAAAAATTCCGCCGCGAGCGCCATGTAGCCCTTGCTGCCGCGGTTGATGCGGTCGTAGACCACACCGGGGACACCGTGACTCGGCGCTTCGGACAGACGCACGCTGCGCGGGATCACGGTCTCGTACACCTTGTCCCCGAGGTAGCGGCGCAGCTCGTTTGCCACCTGGGTCGTGAGATTGGCGCGCGCATCGTACATGGTCAGCACGATGCCCTCGATACCGAGGCGCTTGTTCAGACGGCGGGAGCACATCTTGATGCTCGTCAGCAGGTCGGCGATGCCCTCGAGTGCGTAGTACTCGCACTGCATGGGGATGAGCACGCTGTCCGCCGCGACCAGGGCGTTGACCGTCAGCAGCTCCAGGGAGGGCGGGCAGTCGAGGAATATGTAGTCGTATTCGCTGTACAGCGCCGTGATCTTGTCCTTGAGCACGTACTCGCGGCGCTCCTCGTGGATGAGCTCCACAGACGCGGCGGCCAGCTCCTTGGAGGCCGGGATCACGTCGCCGTAATCGGTCTGCACCACGCACTCGGCGGCGCTTGTGTCCGAAATCAGCATGTCGTATGTGTTGGGGCGGTGACTCTTTTTCACACCCATGCCGGAGCTTGCGTTGCCCTGGGGGTCGCAGTCCACCAGCAGCACCTTCTTGCCCATGAGGTTCAGGGCCGCGGTGAGGTTCACGGTCGTGGTGGTCTTGCCGACGCCGCCCTTCTGGTTTGCGATTGCAATGATTTTAGCCATCGGACGCATGTCCTTTCTATTTTTCATCTTACTGCGCCGACATTATAACAGCATTGCCTGCACTTTGCAATGTTTCATGTGAAACAATTTTTGAGAAAGTGAAAAGTATAGTTATGGTTAGATTTTTGATTATATCTATTCTTCACTAATATTTTAAACTGTTGTTTCACGTGAAACACGGTCAGTAGTTCTGTAATGTTTTTTATTTTTCGCATAACTTTTCTCTGCAAATCGAAAACAGTCGCAACGATGATTTAACCGAGCAAGGCGTCAATGTCTTCGATTCTAAGACCATGGTGCAGAGAAAGATTCAGCGCATAGGCAATGAGTCTTGCTCCATGGCGCACCATGCTGTCTATATCCCGCGGCGTGACAAACATGCCGCTCATACTCCCCTCACCGAGGAAGCCGGCATCTATGACGGTAGGTATACCTATAGAAATCACTGGCAGGCCCAGGGTCGCGCGACTCAGTTCTCGCCTGTCATTGCCGACGCCTGAGCCGGGAGAGATCCCCGCATTCGAGACCTGCACACTCCGGCAAAGGGATTCCGCCTCGGAACCAGCCAGGGCGTCGATGACCACTACCACGTCAGGAGATATACTGCGGCACAGAGTCTCAATCTGCGCGGCGGATTCAATGCCGGATGTGCCGAGTACCCCTGGTCTGCAAAGTGCAAGAGAACAAAATTGCGGAAAACTTTCCTCCTCAGCTTGTTTCAAATGCCGTGTCACAAGAATATGTGAGGCTGCCAGAGATCCAAGCGCGTCCGGTGTGATGTCCGGATTGCCCAGAGCCGCAACGAAAACGTTTTCGTGTTCCTTTGGAAGGCATCGTGTTATAAGCGACGCGAGCGCGTTAACCGCATCCGGGAAGCGATCACTTCCCCGATCGAACCAGCGCGGGAGGGACAGAGTATAATAGCAGCCCCGGGGTTTGCCGAGCGCATCTTCCCCAGCTTTATTTAAGATATCAACGGTAAACACATCGAGACTGTTCAGCTTCTCGTTCTCACAGTGCACACCTCGCAGCTCTCCGGCATGACGCCGCCGCAGCTCTCCAGCCATATCGGTACGAACAGTTTTCATCATAAACTCCACACTCCTGATTAAACTCAATATATGGTATAGTATCTCCCAATTTTGCCACAATAGGTGAGGCTTCAAAAAAAGTGGAAAAAAATTTGAAAAAATGCTTGATTTTCAAACTCTTCTTTGCTATACTTACTAAACGCGAGTTAAAGTTATGTAACTCAATTTTATAGGAGGAGGTGGCGATTGAAACATGGCCAACATTAAATCTTCTGCAAAGAGAGACCTGAAGTCCAAGGAACTCAGAGCCAAGAACCGTGCTGACAAGACCGAGCTCAAGACCATGGTGAAGAAGTTCGACGCAGCTGTTGCCGAAGGCAACAAGGATAATGCCGTCAATGCCTATAAAGTTGCTGTTAAGACAGTCGACCGCGCGGCCGCGAAGGGCCTGCTGCACAAGAACAACGCAGCCCACAAGAAGTCCGCGATGGCAACCAAGCTCAACGAGCTGGCCTGAGCCGACAATATGGTTTAATAAACCGGGATGGAAACATCCCGGTTTTGGCTTTCTATTGAAAGTTGACTCTCTTTCTGATTTTCGCTATAATGAAATAACAATCCGTATATCGTAAATAACACCTTGTAAAGCGAGGATGCTTTATGGATAGATCCCTAATGCTCATCATCAACCCCATGGCCGGGCGCGGATCGTATCGCATCAGTTTCGGCGATGCGATGCAGGTGCTCTCCGAGGGCGGTTACCGCACGACGCTGTTTTTTACGGCCCGGCGCGGTGATGCCACCCGCTTTGCCGCGCAGCATGCCGCGCAGTATGATGTTGTCGCCTGCATCGGCGGCGACGGTACGCTCAGCGAGGTGCTGGCGGGATTGATGACGCTGGACAATCCTCCCCCGGTGGGCTACTTCCCCATGGGTACGGCAAACGATGTCGCAACCACACTGGGTCTTCCGAAAAACGATACCGTCGCCGCGGCAAGGCGCATCCTCACCGGCACGCCCCACCCCTTTGACGTGGGCGGCTTTGGGGAAAAGGATTACTTTTCCTATATTGCCGCCTTCGGTGCCTTCACCGAAGTGAGCTACGCCACCCCGCAGGATCAGAAGAAGATGCTGGGCCATCTGGCATACGTACTCCAGGGCATGCAGACGCTTCCGAAAATCGAGCCCATCCACACCGTGGTCGAATACGACGGCGGCAGCTTTGAGGGAAATCTTCTCTACGGAAGCGTCTCCAACTCCACGTCTGTGGCAGGCATCGTGCGTCTGCCGGAGGCGATGGTAAGTCTCGGCGACGGCGTGAGCGAGCTGGTTCTGGTACGTGATCCCGGCACCGTGGCCAATTTTGCCGAGCTTGTAAGCTCCGTTCTCTCCGAGCGCTTCGACAGCGACAAGCTCCTGATCCTGCACACGAAGAAGGCCCGCTTCCGCTTCGACTATCCCGTCGCCTGGACCCGCGACGGGGAAGCCGGCGGCGAATACCGAGACATTGAGATCCGAAACATCCACTGCCCCGTGAAGCTGATATTTTAAAGTGAAAAGTTGAAAGTGAAAAGTGAAGATATGGAGTGCCTTCGGCACAAATTATATTTGTCCGTGTCGCGAACACCGTCATTTTTCACTTTTTTATAAATTCTCTTGCAATCACATCACGTTCTATATATAATATTAGGGCATTTTTGTATGAAATCGTTTCACATAGAAAGGAAGCAACCCCATGAAGCGTCAGAAAATTTCCGGCATCTACGCCGATGCCGCCTCCTTTGACGGCCAGAGCATGACCGTCTGCGGCTGGGTCAGAACCGTCCGCGACATGAAAAATTTCGGCTTTATCGAGCTCAACGACGGCAGCTGCTTTAAATCCCTGCAGGTCGTTTTTGAGCGCGGCAAGCTTGATAATTATGACGAGATCGCCCACCAGAACGTGGGTGCGGCCCTGATCGTGCACGGCACGCTGATCTGCACCCCCGAGGCCAAGCAGCCCTTTGAGCTCAAGGCCGATGAAATCACCGTTGAGGGCGTTTCCACCCCCGATTACCCTCTCCAGAAGAAGCGCCACAGCGTAGAGTTTCTGCGCACCATCCAGCACCTCAGACCCCGCACCAACCTCTTTTCCGCCATCTTCCGCGTACGTTCCGTGGCCGCCCAGGCGGTGCACGAGTTTTTCCAGCAGCGTGGCTTTGTCTATGTACACACGCCCCTCATCACCGGCTCCGATGCCGAGGGCGCAGGCCAGATGTTCCGCGTCACGACTCTCGACCCCAAAAATCCCCCGCTGAAGGAGGACGGCAGTGTCGATTTCAGCCAGGACTTCTTCGGCAAGGCCACGAACCTCACCGTCTCCGGCCAGCTCAACGCCGAGAACTTTGCCATGGCCTTCGGTGATGTGTATACTTTCGGCCCCACCTTCCGCGCCGAGGTCAGCTACACTCAGCGCCATGCCGCCGAGTTCTGGATGATTGAGCCCGAGATGGCCTTCGCCGACTTAAACGATTACATGGACACCGCCGAGGCGATGGTCAAATACATCATCAACCGCACCCTCGAGCGCTGCCCCCAGGAGATGGAGTTCTTCAACGCCTTTGTCGACAAGGGCCTGCTCGACAGGCTCCACAACGTCGTCTCCAACGACTTCGGCCGCATCACCTACACCGAGGCGGTCGACATTCTCAAGAAGAGCGGCCATAAGTTCGACTACCTGGTCGAGTGGGGCATCGACCTCCAGACCGAGCATGAGCGCTACCTGACCGAACAGGTCTTCAAAAAGCCCATCTTCGTCACCGACTACCCGAAGGACATCAAAGCCTTCTACATGCGCTTAAACGATGACGGCAAGACCGTCGCGGCGGCGGACTGCCTGGTGCCCGGTGTGGGTGAGATCATTGGTGGCAGCCAGCGCGAGGAGCGTCTCGACGTGCTGGAAGCCCGTATGGACGAGTTGGGCCTCAACAAGGAGGACTACTGGTGGTATCTCGATCTGCGCCGCTACGGCTCCTGCCGTCACGCGGGCTACGGCCTCGGCTTCGAGCGCATGGTCATGTACCTCACCGGCGTGAGCAATATCCGCGACGTGGAGCTGCACCCCAGAACCACAGGAAACGCAGACTTCTAAAGTTAAAAGTGAAAAGTGGAAAGTGAAGATAATGAGGTCTTCACCTTCCACTTTTTTATTATCGTTTACTGTCATTCCGAGCGCAGCGAAGAATCCCCCGCAGATTGCAGCAGACCAGAATATCCTTCGCTTACGCTCAGGATGACACACCATATAATACTATTCCCTGATAGGAATCTGACAGTCCTTCCGGCAGGAATTGTGCCATACTGTGTTGGCTTTCTTGACCATATATCTCCATTATGCTCTGCGAAAGCCGCCTTATTCCTGCTCGAAATGCCAAGTCAGCTTTCTATCAGGGAATAGTATAAAAAGTGGAAAGCGAAGTCCATCGGAAACTTCACTTTCCACTTTTCACTCTTCACTTTATATTTTGAACGGTTTCGCCTTCGATCAGCTCCGTCGGGACGATGGTCGGGACACGGGCTTTTCCGGCGGGATTTTCGATCATGTTGATCAGTCTTGTCGCTGCGGCCTCGCCGATCTTCTCACTATTCTGTCGGATGGTGGTCAGCCTCGGATGGATGGCCTGGGTGATGGAGAGGCCGTCATAGCCCATGAAGGAGATGTCCTGCGGGATTTTCAGCCCGCGCGCGGCGGCGGCCTCCTGCGCGCCGAAATAGCTCAGATCGTCCGGCAGCAGAATGCAGCTCGGCCTGTCCTCGAGATCCAGCAGCTCCAGCACCAGCGATCTTGCAAGCCCAATATCGCTGTACAGTCCCGCGCGCACATAGTCCTCCGGCACCGGGAGCTTATAATACTCCATGGTCTGGTAAAACTGCTTGATGCGCGTGCGGGTGACGACGGAATTGTTGTGCCCGTGGATGAAGGCGATCTTCCGATGTCCCATGGAGATGGCGTATTCCACCAGCTTCTGCACGCCCATCTCATTGTCCGACAGAACCGCGGGGGTTTTCTTGAACAGATGATCCACCTTGACGCAGGGGATGCCGCTGGCCGCAAGCTCGGCGACCTGCGGGTCTGTAAAATTCACACACGCGATGCACACGCCCGCAAGATTGCGGTACTGGCTGTACGCTGTATAGCTCAGCTCCTGACCGCCGATGCGCTGGTTGATAAACGTCACATCGTAGCCCCGCTCCTCCGCCGCGATCTTGAAGGCATCGAGCACCGAGGCAAAAAAGGGATGGGTCAGGCCCTTGGCGCTCTCATCCATAAACAGTACGCCCAGCTTGTGCGTATGCGGGGACGGCTCAAAGTTGAGCTCTTTCGCCGTGCGCAAAACCAGATCCCGTGTTTCGTCACTGATCTCCGACCGGTATGTGCCCAGCACCCGGCTCACGATCCCGGGAGAGACGCCGCAGCGCTGCGCGATCTCAAAGATACTCGTCTGCATGGGATGCCCTCCTTCTTGCTGTCAGAAAGTTTAACTATGTTTTTATTATAATATAAGCGCTTCCATTATTCAACAGGATGCTGCTGAAAAATGGGATCGTTTTTACAAAGCATAAAAAAAGAGTTAAATGTTCTCTGGCCGGAACCAGGAAGCGTATCTATAAATTTCAATCCGTCCGTGAAGTGGACACTACAACTCCACACTCCACACTTCACACTCATTAAAAACGTTTCACATGAAACATTTCCGCGGCAGCATACCGCACAGCGCTCTCCCTCTCATTTTCACAGGTCTTCATTATTTATATTTAATTCTTCAAAAAAGAGTGGGGAAAACCTTGAAAGCTATTCCTGTCTATGGTATAATAGTATGGTTAGAAAAATGCGCACCGGAGGGGGTAAAGATCATGAATTCCGTCAAGGATATATGGCAGAAGGTGCTGGACATTCTGGCCACACAGCTGACACCCACAGCCATGGATACCTGGTTTCTCGACTGCGTCCCGCTGGAGCTGGACGACTGCCGCCTGGTGCTGCTTACCAGCTCGGAATTCAAGCAGGAAATCATCACCAAGCGCTTCAGCGATCGCATCAAGGCCGCGCTCTATGATCTCTTCGCTTCCGACTTTGAGGTGATCGTGCTGACCGAAGGGGACGATCTGCCAAGCGGCAAGGACAACGCAAACGCCCTGCCGGAGATGGCAGGCTACACCTTTGACCACTTCATCGTGGGCAACTCCAACCGCTTCGCCCACGCCGCCGCCGTGGCGGTGTCGGACAATCCGGGCAAGACCTACAATCCCCTCTTTATTTACGGCCACTCCGGTCTCGGCAAGACCCACCTGCTGCTTGCCATCGGCAACGCCATCCAGCAGCGCGACCCGAGAAAGCGCATCGTTTACATCAAGGGTGACGAGTTTACAAACCAGCTTGTGTGGGCCATCAAGACCGGCACTACGGAGGAATTTCACAACAAGTACCGCAATGTGGATCTGTTTCTGGTGGACGATATCCAGTTCATTGCCGGCAAGCAGCAGACACAGAATGAGTTCTTCCACACCTTCAACAGCATTTACGAAGCCGGCAACCAGATCGTCATCACCTCCGACCGGCCGCCCCAGGAAATGGCGACCCTCGACGACCGCCTGCGCACCCGCTTCGAGTGGGGCCTGATGGCGGATATCCAGCCGCCCGATCTCGAGACGCGCATGGCCATCACCCGCAACAAGGCTGCCCAGCTCGGTCTCATGCTCTCCGACGACGCGGTGACCTACATTGCAAACAACATCACTGACAACATCCGAAGGCTTGAGGGCGTAGTCAAAAAGCTCACAGCCTATAAGGAAATCCTCAACGAGGTCATTGACATCGACTCTGTCAAGCGCGCCATCAAGGACGTCATCAAGGAGGGCATCTACACTCCCACGCCCGATACCATCATCCGCGAGACGGCCCGGTATTTTCAGATTGAGGAGTCAGAGCTCAGGGGCCAAAGCCGTTCCAAGAATGTCGCCATGGCACGTCAGATCTCCATGTACCTCATCCGCACGCTCACCAATCTCTCGCTGCAGTCCATCGGCGAGATGTACGAGGGCCGAAACCACGCAACAGTTTTAAGCTCCATCCGCAAGGTTGAAAACCTGCTGCAGACCGACCAGCATACCGGCATCGTGGTGCGCGATATCACCTCCAACATCAACTCCAGTGAGAGAGAGTAATTCTCTATAAAGTGGAAATTAAAAAGTGAAAAGTGGAGATATGGATTATTCTCTATATTTTTGCCGGATATTTTCTGCTTTGTCTTTCAATCCGTCCGCGAACCTGACGTATTTACTTTTTAAACATTTTCCTGTTGAAATGTTAAAAGGCAAATGTGGAAAATTTTTAGGTCCACAGGTGCTGTTGGAAACCGCAAATTTCTTCACAATTTTGTCCACAGACGAAATTGTGCGCTCATGCGGGCTTGAGCCGCTTTTCCACAATATTTTTCTCTACTACTATCGCTACTAAAAAAATTATTTATTTCTTTCTATACAAAAAATTTTTTCTTTGTAAGCCACGGAAAGAAAGTTTGAAGCTTTCGCAAAACGATAATGCATCTTCACTTTCAACTTTCCACTTTTCACTTTTTTAACGGAGGTTTTTTATGAAATTCAGCTGTGAGAAATACCTGCTGCAGGGGGCCTGCAATATCGCCTCCCGCGCCGCTGCTTCCAAGAGCCCCATCCCCGCTCTGGAAGGCCTGCAAATCAGCTGTGAGGATAAGCTCACCGTCAAAGGTTACGATCTCAAAAAAGGCATCGTCACCGCCGTCGACGCCGATATCTCCCAGCGAGGCGTCATCGTCGTGGGCGCGCGTCTCTTCGGCGAGATGATCCGCCGCCTGCCCGACGGCATCGTCACCGTCTCCACCGACGAGAAGGACAATATTTCCGTCAAGTGCGGCAAGAGCCAGTTCAATATCCTCGGCATCAGCGCGGAGGATTACCCGGAGCTGCCGAGCTTCGACGCCGTCAACTCCATGCGCCTGCCCCAGCGGGTTTTGAAGGACATGATCAACAAGACCATTTTCGCCGTCTCCACCGACGAGGTGCGCCCCATCTATACCGGCACCCTCTTTGAGGTTGAGGAGAACCGGCTGACGCTGGTGTCCGTGGACGGCTACCGCCTTGCAAAGCGCACCGAGAAGCTGGATAACTCCAAGCTCGAAAGCTGCACCTTCGTCGTACCCGGCAGCGCGCTGAGCGACGTGGAGAAGATCTGCAGCGACGAAGACGAGGGCGATGTCTCCATCTCCGTCGGCCAGAAGCACATCTCCTTTGAGATCGGCGACACCGTGGTCGTCACCCGCCGTCTCGAGGGTGAGTTTCTCAACTACCGCCGCTCCATCCCGGACACGTTTAAGTATGAGATCAAGGTGGACAGGTCCGAGTTCATGGCCTCCATCGACCGCGTGTCCCTGATCGTCAGCGAGAAAAATTCCAGTCCCGTGCGCATGACGGTGGGCGACGGCACGATCGACTGCCTGTGCGTGACCCCTATCGGTCGGGCCGAGGACGTGTGCACCTGCGAGGGTAACGGCGAGGGGCTACTCATCGGCTTCAACGACCGATACATGAAGGACGCGCTCAAGGCCGCGGGCTGCGATGAACTCAAGCTCTGCGTCAACACGGCCTCCTCCCCCTGCATCATCAAAGCCGCCGACGGCAGCGAGGACTTTACGTACATGGTGCTGCCGGTGAGGCTGCACGCTTGAGTGAAAGCCCACGTTTTATTCTGTAGGGGCGCTTCACGAAGCGCCCGTGCGGCAATACGTATTTCTTTTGTGTTTGTTCGGGCGAATACGTAAAAATTCGACTTTCAATGCCGGGCGATTCGTGAATCGCCCCTACGGATTGTATTTATGAGGATTACTATGGAACAAATCGCGATCACGACCGATTTTATCAAACTTGACGCCTTATTGAAATTTGCCGCGCTGGTCGGGACCGGAGGCGAGGCCAAAATGGTCATTGCCGACGGGCTCGTGGGCGTCAACGGCGAGACCTGCACCATGCGCGGGAAGAAAATCTATCCCGGCGACAGGGTGGACTTTCAGGGCACCGTGCTCGAAGTGACGAAGGCATGATCGTTCGCCGTATCGCCTTAAACGGCTTTCGCAACTACGACTTTGAGACCGCCGACTTCGACGCTGGCACCAACGTCATCTGCGGGCCGAACGCTCAGGGGAAGACCAATCTCCTGGAGGCGGTGTACATGCTCGCCATGGGTCGGAGTTTCCGCACAAGGTTCGACCGGGAGCTGGTGAGCTTCGGGGCAGACGGGGCGGATATCCTCGCCGATGTCTACAGCCACGGGCGGGAGCAGACGGTGAACCTCCGTCTGAGCCCCGGCAGGCCCAAGCGCATCCTGGTCAATTCCGTGAAGAAAAACGCCGGGGAGCTGAGCGATACGGTCAACGCCGTGCTCTTCTGCCCCGACGACTTGAACCTCATCAAGGAGGGCGCGGCGGTCAGGCGTAAGCTCATGGACAACGCCATCAGTCAGATCCGGCCAAGGTACGCGGAGATCCTGTCCGACTTCAACAAGCTCTACGAGAACAAGACGCGGATTTTGAAGGACTGGCGCGATAAGCCCAGCCTGCTCGACACCCTGGACGAGTTTTCCGACGGCATGGCCCGCGCCTCGGCCCAGCTCATACGCTACCGCGCCGCCTTTTCTCAACGCCTGCAGGAGGCTGCGGCTCCCATACACCGGGACTTCTCCGACGGGCTGGAGGAGCTGGAGATCGCCTATAAGACGGTGAGCACCGTGCGCGATCCCTTTGCAAGTGCCAAGGAAATCTATTACGATATCTGCGACCACCAGGAGCGCCACCGCCAGGCGGAGCTCGACAGCGCCCAGTGCTTAACGGGGGCGCACAAGGACGATCTGGAGATCAGCGTCAACGGCAAAAACGCCCGCTCCTTCGCCTCCCAGGGGCAGACCAGGACCGCTGCCCTGTCCTTAAAGCTTGCCGAGCGCGAGATTTTTTTGAAAGAGACGGGGGAATACCCGATCCTGCTTTTGGACGATGTGCTCTCGGAGCTCGACCAGAGACGGCAGGAGTTTGTCTTAAACCGCATCGGCGGCGGCCAGACCCTCATCACCTGCTGCGAGGACGAGGGCATCTCAAAGCGCACCGGCGGGCGCGTGCTGTTCGTCGAAGGGGGAAGGATACGGTGAAATACCTGCACCTCGGCAAGGGCGCGGTTGCCCGCACCGACGAAATTGTGGGGGTATTCGACCTCGACATCACGAGCCAGTCACACCTGACGCGAAAATTTCTCTCCGCCTGCGAAAAGGCGGGCCAGGTCGAAAACGTCGCCGAGGATATCCCGCGATCGTTTGTGGTGATCGAGGGCGGCGGGAAGAGAAAGCTGGTCCTCAGCCAGATGAACACCGCAACGCTGCTGAAGAGAAGTGTGGATGGCTAAGAATAATCATGAACTATCCCCAGAGAAAAATAACCCGTTTGAAATATTGGGATTACAGTGAGAACGCAGCATATTTTGTGACGATTTGTACACAGGACAGGGCATGCTTTTTGTCAGATATTACTGTAGGGGCGCTTCATGAAGCGCCCGCAGCGAAACTGACGAAAGCGGGGATAATCGTTCAAAATGTCATAGAGTCATTGCCTGAAAGATATCCTGATATTAAGATAGATAATTATGTCATTATGCCAAATCATGTTCATCTCCTGCTTCAAATCGACAGGGAACGGGCGATTCATGAATCGCCCCTACAAGAAGAGGGAAAACGAGCACTTTTATCTCAGGCGATAGGTTATCTGAAAATGAACAGCAGTAAAGAAATTCATGCTTTATACCCTGAGAGAAAAGTTTGGCAGCGATCCTATCACGATCATGTCGTTCGTAATGATAATGACTATCAGGAAATATGGAATTATATTGATACAAATCCTGCCAAATGGGCAAATGATCGATATGCCCTTCACCAAATGTGAATAGTTAATAACACTCCTAGGAGAAATCATATGTCAGACAATATCGAAAAAGTCACACAGGAATATGACGCCTCGCAGATCCAGGTCCTCGAGGGCCTGGAGGCGGTGCGCAAACGGCCGGGCATGTACATCGGCTCGACCTCATCCTCGGGCCTGCACCATCTGGTGTATGAGATCGTCGACAACTCCATCGACGAGGCCCTCGCGGGCTACTGCACCCATATCGAGGTCGTCATCGAGCCCGGGGACATCATCCGCGTCTCGGATAACGGCCGCGGTATCCCCGTGGATATCCAGGAGCAAACCGGCAAGTCCGCGCTCGAGGTCGTCTTCACCGTCCTGCACGCGGGCGGCAAATTCGGCGGCGGGGGCTACAAGGTCTCCGGCGGCCTGCACGGCGTGGGCGCCTCGGTCGTGAACGCCCTGTCGGAATGGCTGGAGGTCGAGGTCAAAAAGGACGGCAAGGTCCACGCCATGAAGTTTTCCCGCGGTGACATTGTCGACCATATCCACGTCATCGGCGAGACCGACGAGACCGGCACCACCGTCAGATTCAAGCCCGATCCCGAGATGTTCGACGAGACGGTCTACGACTACGACATCCTGCGCCGCCGCATGCGTGAGCAGGCATTTTTGAACGCGGGTCTCGCCATCACGATCGAGGATAAGCGCGAGGGTCAGGAGCAGAGCCAGCGCTTCCGATATGAAGGCGGCATCCGCGAGTTCGTGCGCTACTTAAACCGCCACAAAAACCCCATCCACGAGGATGTCATCTACATCTCCGGCGAGAAGGGCGACGCCGTGGCCGAGATCGCGCTGCAGTATAACGACGACTTCAAGGATACGCTGGTATCGTTTGCAAACGACATCCACACCCCCGAGGGCGGCATGCACGAGACCGGCTTCAAGACGGCGCTGACGCGCGTTATCAACGCCTACGGACAGAAAAACAACATCATCAAGGGCGACGACAAGGTCTCCGGCGACGACGTGCGCGAGGGCATTTCCGCCGTCATCAGCGTCAAGCTCCCCGAGGCCCAGTTCGAGGGCCAGACCAAGCAGAAGCTCGGCAACGCCTACATCAGAACGCTGGTGGACAATCTGGTCAACGATCAGCTCACCACCTACTTTGAGGAGCATCCCCAGGTCGCGAAAGCGATCCTCGACAAGGCCCTCATGGCGAACCGTGCCCGCGAGGCGGCAAGAAAGGCGAGAGACTCCGTCCGCCGCAAGACCGGACTTGAATCCGGCCAGATGCCCGACAAGCTCCAGGACTGCAACGAGCGTGACCCCTCCCTCTGCGAGATCTACATCGTCGAGGGCGACAGCGCCGCAGGCTCCGCCATCCAGGGCCGCGACTCCCGCTTCCAGGCCATCCTCGCCATGTGGGGCAAGATGCTCAACGTCGAGAAGGCGCGCGCCGACAAGATCTACGGCAACGACAAACTCTATCCGCTCATTGTGGCCCTCGGCGCCGGCATCGGGGATGAGTTCAATATCGAGAAGCTGCGGTATCACAAAATCATCATCATGGCCGATGCCGATGTGGACGGCAGTCATATCCGCACGCTGCTGCTGACCTTCTTCTTCCGCTACATGCGCCCGCTCATCGAGCGCGGCTATGTTTACTCCGCCGTGCCGCCGCTGTATAAGCTGACACGCGGCAAGACCCAGAAGGTGGCCTACTCCGATGAGGAGCGCGACAAAATCTCCGCCGAGCTGCGCTCGGACAACCAGAACGCGAAGGTGGACATCTCCCGCTTCAAAGGTCTCGGCGAGATGGACCCGCACGAGCTGTGGGAGACCACCATGGACCCGGAGACCAGGACGCTCCGCCGCATCACCTTAAACGACGCCATCGAGGCCGACCAGGTCTTCACCATCCTGATGGGCGAGGACGTGGAACCGAGGCGCGAGTGGATCGAGCAGAACGCGAAGTACGTCGTGAATCTGGATATTTGATATGCTCTTGCCTCCCCCAGCCGCGCAGCGGCGTTTGGGGGAGGGGGACCGCTTTAGCGGTGGAAGGGGTTTGTGCGAAGACGGACACCCCTTCAGTCATGGCCTCGCGGGAGATCGGCCATGACAGCTCCCCCTCCGGGGGAGCCTATAAGGAGGATAATATTTGAATGGCACATAAACGAGATTACAAGCCTGAGGACATTGCGTTCCCGAATCAGGTCATTACCGAATCCGAGCTTGTCGGCGAGATGCAGACAAGCTACATCGACTATGCCATGTCGGTCATTGTCGGACGTGCGCTGCCGGACGTGCGCGACGGTTTAAAACCCGTGCACCGGCGCATTCTCTATACGCTCTACGAGGACGGCCTGACCGCCGACAAGCCCTTTAAGAAGTCCGCCACCTGCGTCGGCGACGTGCTGGGCCGTTACCACCCCCACGGCGACGCCTCCGTCTATGACGCGATGGTCAGACTCGCCCAGAGCTTTTCCATGCGCGAAATGCTCATCGACGGCCACGGCAACTTCGGCTCCGTCGACGGCGACCCCCCCGCCGCCTACCGTTACACCGAGGCGCGGCTGTCGAAGATCTCCAACGAGATGCTGCGCGACATCGACAAGGAGACGGTGGACTGGGACCCCAACTTTGACGAGACCCGCAAGGAACCCCGCGTGCTGCCGTCCAAGTTCCCAAACCTTCTGGTCAACGGATCAAGCGGCATCGCCGTCGGCATGGCCACCAACATCCCGCCCCACAATCTGCGCGAGGTCATCAACGCCTGCGTCGAGGTGCTGGACAATCCCGAGGCCACGCTCTCCGATCTGATGCAGCACATCACCGGCCCGGACTTCCCCACGAGGGGCATCATCATGGGCCGCAGCGGCATCCGCCAGGCGTATCTCACGGGCCGCGGCAAGATCATCGTAAGAGCCCGCGCCGAGTTTGAAGAGTTCGGCCAGGGCCGCACCCGCATCATCGTGACAGAGCTTCCCTACCAGGTCAACAAGCGCCAGCTCATCAAGAATATCGCCGACCAGGTGCACGAAAAGCGCCTCGAGGGCATTTCGGATCTGCGCGACGAGACCGACCGCAACGGCATGCGCATGGTCATTGAGCTAAAGCGCGACGCCAATCCCCAGGTGGTGCTGAACCGGCTCTTCGCCCAGACCGCCATGCAGTCGAGCTTTTCCATCAACATGCTGGCCCTGGTCAACAACCAGACCCAGCCGCGCATCCTCTCCCTGCGCCACATCCTGGACGAGTACCTGGCTTTCCAGGAGGAGATCATTGTCCGGCGCACAAAGTTCGACCTCAGAAAGGCCCAGGAGCGCGCCCACCTCTTGGAGGGCCTGCTCATCGCCCAGGACAATATCGACGAGGTCATCCACATCATCCGCACAAGCTACGATAACGCCAAGCAGAGACTCATGGAGCGCTTCGGCCTTGACGACGTGCAGGCCCAGGCCATCTGCGACATGCGCCTGATCGCCCTGCAGGGCCTCAACCGCGAGAAGCTTGAAAACGAGTACAAGGAGCTCGAGGAGCGCATCGCTTATTACCAGGAGCTGCTTGCCGATCCCGAGAAGGTCAAGGCGGTACTCAAGGACGAGCTCATCGCCCTCAGAGACAAATACGGCAACGACCGCCTGACCGAGATCCAGGATGTGGCCGACGAGATCGACATCGAGGATCTTATCGAGGAGGAACAGTGCGTCTACACCCTCACCCACGGCGGCTACATCAAGCGCACGCCCGTGAGCGAGTACCGCGCCCAGGGCCGCGGCGGCAGGGGCATTCGCGCCATGGCGACGAAGGACGAGGATTATGTGAGCACCGTCTTTACCGCCTCCACCCACGACTATATCCTCTTCTTCACCACAAAGGGCCGCGTCTTTATCAAGAAGGGCTACAACATCCCCGAGGCGGGCAGAAGCGCCAAGGGCACCAATATCATCAACATCATCCCCGTGGAGGGCGGCGAGAACCCCGAGAAGGTCAGTGCCATGATAAGGGGCCGCGGCATGGAGGAGGAAAGCTATCTCTTCTTCGTCACCAGAAACGGCACCGTCAAGCGTGTCGAGCAGACCGCGCTCCGCAACATCCGCTCCAACGGCCTCAGGGCCATCACGCTCGACGAGGGGGACGAGCTCATCTCCGTTCTCCCCACCACGGGACATGAGAATATCTTTATCGCCACGAGAAACGGCATGGCCGTCTGCTTTGAGGAGACCGACGTGCGCACCATGGGCCGCATGGCCGTCGGCGTGCGCGGCATTCGCCTGCGTGACGGTGACTACGTCATCGGCGCGGGCTCCAGCGAGCAGGGCGGCGCCGTGCTCACCGTCACCGAAAGGGGCTACGGCAAGCGTACCGCTCTGGAGGAATACGCGGTCAAGGGCCGCGGCGGCATCGGCGTGAAGAACTACAACTGCACCGACAAGACCGGGCTGATTGCTGACGTGAAGATCGTGCGCGGGGACGAGGATCTGCTTGTTATCACCGATGACGCAACGATCATCCGCATGGCGGTGGAGCATGTGAGCCTCCTGTCGAGAGCCACGCAGGGCGTGCGCATCATGCGCCTTGCGGAAGGCAGCCGCGTCATCTCCATCGAGTGCACCGAAAAGGCCGCTTCCGAGGACGGGACGGCAGAGACAGCCGAAAGCGAAACCGAAAGCGGAGAAGAAGACTGATTTCAGTTTGGAGTGTGGAGTTAGGAGTTTGGAGTTAAAATGAGTCTGCTTCGCAGACAATTCAAATCAGGCCGAAAGACACAATAACTCCACACGCAAAACTCCACACTTCACACTCTCTATAAGGAGGTGCGCTTGCATGAACAACAACAGGCAGAACAACAAAAGCTCCGGCATCGTGACCGTCGTGATCCTGGCCGGGGTGCTCCTGTTCAATCTGCTCTCGGCAAGATTCAAGCAGGAGGACATGTCCGTTGTCGTAATCTCCACGATGGTCGTCGCGTTCATCACGTTCATCGTCGTCGCGCTCTCAAAGGCAAGGGCGGGCAAAAGCGGTGAGAAAAAGAAAGCCGCGGTCGAGCTCCACCGCCCCTTCCCCCAGCCCACAGCGGTGAAGTCGAGGCAGCCCGCCCGCGTCCTTCAGCACAAGGATGAGGCGGAGGAGGTCGTCACCTGCGCCCACCACACCGGCAGGGAAAAGTATCTCGAACAGGTGGAGGGCTTTTATAAGAATGGCCTCATCGACCGCGCCGAGTATAAGATCCTGCGGGAGAAGTACGAGAAAATGGACATCCCGGAGGATTACCATTGATTCGATTGCAAACACGTTCGCAATCGAGATTTCTCGCGCTTATCGCACTCGTCGCACGGGAGACGCTCCTCGTTTGATCGGCGCGAGGGCTCGCAGAGCTCGCCTCAGGGAGTTTTTGCCACGGCGGAGCTGTGGCAAAAACGAATAGAAAAGGAATATTTTCATGAAGACAGTTGAAATTTATACCGACGGCGCGTGCAGCGGCAACCCCGGGCCGGGCGGCTGGGGGGCCATCCTGCGCTATAACGGCGCGGAAAAATGCATCTCCGGCGGCGAAGCTATGACCACCAACAACCGCATGGAGCTGACCGCGGTGATCTCTGCCCTGCTGTGCCTGCGGGAAAAATGCGCCGTCGAGCTCTACTCCGACTCCAAGTATGTCATCGACGCCCTGGAAAAGGGCTGGGCCTGGGGCTGGCGCAAAAAGGGCTGGATCAAGTCCGACAAAAAGCCCGCCCTCAACCCCGATCTCTGGGAGATGCTCTTAAACCTCACGAGCCAGCACGAGATGCACTATCACTGGGTCAAGGGCCACGCGGACAACGAATACAACAACCGCTGCGACGCCATGGCGGTAGCCGAGCGGGAAAAATTTCAATAAAAGCAACCGTAGGGGCGATTCATGAATCGCCCGGCTGAATAATCTGCTTTCTGCAAATTTGCCCGGGCGAAAATAAAATACCAGACCGATACCGCGGGCCGTTCGTGAACGGCCCCTACAGTATATACCGATGTAAAGCGGTGATCCCCATGAACCAACAAATCGACTATTCCGCCCCGCCGCTGAAAATCTTTGCGCAGTATATCGCGCGGCACCGGGGGCTTTTTGCGCTGGATATGGGCTGCTCGGTGGCGATCGCGCTGGTGGACCTGCTGTTCCCCTACGTGTCGCGCCTTTCCATGTACAGGCTTTTGCCCGATAAGCGCTACGCCGCCTTCTTCGCGGTCATGGCGGTCATGGCGGCGGCATACGTTCTCAAGGCCGCGCTCAACTACATTGTCGTGGTCTTCGGCCACCGCATGGGCGTGCTGACCGAGTATGACATGCGCCGCGACCTCTTTACCCACATGCAGGAGTTGAGCTTCTCCTTCTATGACCGAAACCGCACAGGCGTACTCATGAGCCACATCACCTCCGACCTCTTCGACGTGACGGAGTTGAGCCACCACGGGCCGGAAAACCTGCTGATCTGCGGCCTGACCTTTTTAGGCTCCATGATCGTCATGCTCACCATCAACTGGAGACTCGCGCTGGCGCTGCTGCTGGTGCTCACGGTGTGCATCTGGTTTACCCTCAGCCAGCGCGTGCGCATGCGGCGGGCCAATCTCGAGGTCAAGCGCAAGACCGGCGAGATCTTTGCCGCCATCGAATCGAGCATCTCCGGCATCCGCACGGCCAAGGCCTTCGCCAACGAGGACACGGAGCTTCATAAATTCGACGACGCAAACGACCTCTTTCGCGGCGCGAAGGTGGAGTATTACCGCGCCATGGCGGGCTTTCAGAGCGGGATGGAGTTTTCCTCCGGCATCGCCCAGGTGGTGGTCATCGCGGTGGGCGGGCTTCTCATCATGGGCGGGGAGCTTGACTACGTGGACCTCATTACCTTCTCCCTCTATATCACCACCTTTGTCAATCCCATCCGCCGCCTCAGCCAGTTTTCCGAACAGTACATGCAGGGCATGGCGGGCTTCTCCCGCTTTTTGCAGATCATGAACACCAGGCCCGACATCACCGACGCGCCCGACGCCAAAGAGCTCGGAGCGGTGCGCGGCGAGGTAGAGTACCGGGATGTGAGCTTTGCCTACAATAACGGCCGGGTCATCCTGCGAAACATCAATCTCAATCTCAAGCCCGGCGAGAGCCTGGCCCTGGTCGGCCCCTCGGGCGGCGGCAAGACCACGCTCTCCAATCTCCTGCCCCGTTTCTACGACGTGACGGAGGGCGCGGTGCTGGTGGACGGACAGGATGTGCGCAGCGTCACGCAGCAGAGCCTCAGGCGGAACATCGGCGTGATAGCGCAGGAGGTCTTCCTCTTTGCCGATACCATCCGCGAGAACATCCGCTACGGCAGGCCCGATGCCACCGACGCCGAGATCGAGGAGGCGGCAAAGCGCGCCGAGATCCACGACGAGGTCCTCCGCATGCCGAACGGCTACGACAGCTATATCGGCGAGCGCGGCGTGATGCTCTCCGGCGGGCAGAAACAGAGGGTCGCCATCGCGCGGGTCTTCCTCAAAAACCCGAAGATTTTGATACTGGACGAGGCCACCTCGGCCCTCGACACCGTGACCGAGCAGCGCATCCAGGCTTCGCTGGACGAGCTGAGCCGCGGCCGCTCCAGCGTCATCATTGCCCACCGCCTCTCGACCGTGCGAAACGCGGACAGGATCGCGGTTGTCGAAAACGGCCGCATCGTCGAGACCGGCACGCACGAAGAGCTGATCGCAAAAGACGGCGAATACGCCAAGCTCTGCAAAGCACAGGCGCTGTAATTTTCTTGCCTCCCCCAGCCGCGTATGCGGCGGTTGGGAGAGGGGGACCGCTTCAGCGGTGGAAGGGGTTTGTGCGGCGACGTACAACTCCCTCAGTCATGGCCTCGCGTGGGATCGGCCATGACAGCTCCCTCAGAGAGGGAGCCAAAAAGGAAGGAGATTTATATGCTCAAGCTTATCAAGGCCGGGCATCGGGAGATGCAGCGCTATTATCCCGTGCTGGAGACCGATTTTGACTCCGAGGAGCTGATCGGCCGGATCCCCATGCACCTGGGGATCTCCAACGGCAGCATCGACTTTCTGCTCCTCCGGGACGAGGAAAGCGGCATCGACGCGGGCTACGCCGTCGTGCTGACCAAAAGCCTCTACGGCTATGTGGACCTCAAGTACTTTGCCGTCATGCCCTGGTTCCGGGGCCGCGGCTTCGGTATTCAGCTCATGCGGGAGATAAACCGCCGCTATGCCGACTGCCAGGGCATCATCGCCGAGCTTACCGAGTTTGACGATCCTGACCCCGACCGGCTCAAAAAGCTGCGCAGGTTCTTCAAGCGCTTCGGGTACGAGGAGATCCGGAGCGACTATAGCATCCGGGGCGTGAAGGCCAATCTGCTGGTAAAGCCCGTCCGGGGCAGCACCGATCTCACCCCGGTCGCCCACCGCGTGATCCCGGATCTCTACTCTCGCTTTCTGTCCGCGGGCAGTCTGTGGCGGATGCTCGACATCCGAAGTGTGCCGGCGGAAACTGAACAGAATATATAATAATAATTTCACGCACAAAATTTGCTTTAATTGGAAAATCCGTATTGAAGTTTCCTCAAAGAGTGTATATAATAAAGCGATTGGAACAAAAAAGTCTGATGAATGAGAAACGGAGAATTCGGATGAACATTGCATTGATGGCACACGACAGAAAAAAAGAACTGATGGTCCAGTTCTGCATCGCCTACTGCGGCATTCTGGCGGAACATTCCCTCTGCGCGACGCACGTCACGGGCAAGCTCGTGGCGGAGGCGACGGGCCTGCCCATCACGCTCTATCTCCACGCCGAACAGGGCGGAGCCCAGCAGATCGGGGCGCGCATCTCCTTCAACGAGATCGACCTTGTCCTCTTCTTCTGCGACCCCACCAACCCCAAGGGCTTTGACGACATCAACAAGATCGAGCGCCTGTGCGACCAGTACCAGATCCCCTTTGCCACGAACGCCGCCACGGCGGAGGTGCTTGTTCAGGGTCTGCGGCGCGGCGACCTCGACTGGCGCAACATCGTCAACCCCCAGAAGCACTGAGATATTCTTGCCTCCCCCAGCCGCTTGCGGCGGTAGGGGGGAGGTGTCGCGGAGCGACGGAAGGGGTTTGTGTGTCAACGTACACTCCCTCAGTCATGGCCTCACGTCAGATCGGCCATGACAGCTCCCTCAAAGAGGGAGCCAACAAGGAAAGGATTTGAAATATGCCGAAAGTATCCCCCCGGACGCTGTCCGGCTTTATGGAGCTGCTGCCCGCGCAGCAGCAGAAGATGGAGCGCATGATGCAGGTCCTGCGCGAAAGCTACGCCCTCTACGGCTTTACGCCCCTCGACACCCCGATCATCGAATCGGCGGAGGTGCTGCTTGCCAAGGGCGGCGGCGAGACCGAGAAGCAGATCTACCGCTTTACCAAGGGCGACAGCGATCTGGCATTGCGCTTTGACCTCACCGTCCCGCTTGCAAAGTACGTTGCCGGGCATTATTCCGAGCTGGCCTTCCCCTTCCGCCGCTACCAGATCGGCAAGGTCTACCGGGGCGAGCGCGCCCAGAGAGGGCGCTTTCGCGAGTTTTACCAGGCCGACATCGACGTCATCGGCGACGGGAAGCTCGACATCTTAAACGAGGCCGAGATCCCCGCCATCATCTATAACACCTTCACCAAGCTCGGCATCACCCGCTTCAAGATCCGCGTGAACAACCGCAAGCTCTTGAACGGCTTCTACGCCATGAACGGCATGAGCGAGAAGGCGGGCGAAATCATGCGCACGGTGGACAAGCTCGACAAGATCGGCGCCGAGAAGGTGCGCCAGCTTCTCATCGACGAGGTGAAGATGCTGCCCTGCAAGGCGGAAAACGTCCTGGACTTCATGGCGATCTGCGGCACGAACGCCGAGGTCATCGAGGCTCTGGAGCGCTACCGCGGCATGGACCCCACCTTCGACGAGGGCCTCGAGGAGCTCATCGCCGTGACGAAGTACCTCAGAGACTTCGGCGTACCGGAGGAAAACTTCGCCGTCGACCTCACGATCGCGCGCGGCCTCGACTACTACACCGGCACGGTGTACGAGACCGTCATGACCGACCACCCGGAGATCGGCTCGGTCTGCTCCGGCGGGCGCTATGATAACCTTGCCGAGTATTACACCGACAAGCAGCTGCCGGGCGTCGGCATCTCCATCGGCCTGACAAGGCTGTTCTATGTTCTCAACGAACAGGGCCTTCTGTCCGATGACCTGGTCACTGCCCCCTGTGACGCCCTGGTGCTGCCGATGACGGAGGACATGAGCTTCGCCGTCTCCGCCGCCACCGCGCTCCGTAACGCGGGCATCCGCACCCAGCTCTACGGCGAGAAGAAAAAGTTCAAGGCCAAGATGAGCTACGCCGACAAGATCCAGGTCCCCTTCGCGGTGCTCATCGGCGAGGACGAGGTCAACGAAGGCGTCCTGTCCGTCAAGGACATGCAGACCGGCGAGCAGGTCAAGCTCAGCCCGAGCGAGGCGGCAAAGCACATCAGCGAAAAGATCGCGGCGCTCAACGCAGGCGCGGTGATTAAGGAATAACATCTGTGCGGCGCGTCATTGCGCGCCCCTGCATGATGATATACCATGGTATATATTGTAGGGGCCGTTCATGAACGGCCCGGCAGCAAAGCCTTTGTTTATCGTGTTCGCCCGGGCGCATACGTATATATCATGAGCTGTACCGCCGGGCGATTCATGAATCGCCCCTACGTGTCTAATACAAAACACGAAAAGGATTTGATTACTATGACACAGTCCCGTACCCATACCTGCAACGAGCTGCGCATTGAGCACGTCGGCCAGAAGGTCAAGATCGTCGGCTGGATGGAAAACGTGCGCGAGGTCGGCAATAACTTCGCCTTCGTCGTCGTGCGCGACTTCTACGGCACCACCCAGGTCGTCATCGAAAACGAAGAGATGATGCGCGCCGTGAAGTCCATCAACAAGGAATCCACCATCTCCGTCGAGGGCACCGTGCGTGAGCGCGACAGCAAAAACCCCAAGCTCCCCACCGGCGACATCGAGGTCGTGCCCGAGAAGATCGAGGTCCTCGGCCGCTGCCGCTACAACGAGCTGCCCTTTGAAATCAACCGCAGCCGCGAGGCCGACGAGACGCAGCGCCTCAAGTACCGCTACCTCGACCTCCGCAACCCCGCCGTCAAGAAGAACATCATCCTCCGCTGCAACGTCGTGGCAGCTCTGCGCCAGGCCATGACCGAGCACGGCTTTCTGGAGATCACCACCCCCATCCTCACGGCATCCAGCCCCGAGGGCGCGCGCGACTACCTGGTGCCCGCGAGAAAGCACCCCGGCAAGTTCTACGCTCTGCCCCAGGCCCCGCAGCAGTTCAAGCAGCTTTTGATGACCTCCGGCTTTGACCGCTACTTCCAGATCGCCCCCTGCTTTAGGGACGAGGACGCCCGCGGCGACCGCTCCCCCGGCGAGTTCTACCAGCTCGATATGGAGATGGCCTTCGCCACCCAGGACGACGTGTTCGCCGTGCTCGAGGACGTGCTGCCCCCGATCTTTGCCAAATTCGGCACCTATGACATCGCCTCCTCCGCGCCCTTCAGGCGCATTCCGTACCTGGAGGCCATGGAGACCTACGGCTCCGACAAGCCCGACCTGCGCATTGATCTTGTGCTGCAGGATATGACCAAGCTCGTCGAAGGCTCCGAGTTCGGACCCTTCGCCGCGGGCAACACCGTCAAGGCGATCGTTGTCCATGACTGCGACCTCACCCGCAAGCAGATCGACAAGCTCTGCGCCGACGTCGAGGTCCAGGCGGGCGCCAAGCCCTTCTGGTTCAAGGTGGACGAAAAGGGAGAGCTCGCAGGCGGCGTGGCCAAGTTCCTGGCCGACAGGAAGGACGCCGTCGGCGAGGCCCTCGGCCTCAAGCCCGGCACGCTCGTCGGCGTCGCTGCCGGCAAGCACGACCTGGCCCTCAAGGTGGCCGGCGTCATGCGCAAGATGCTGGGCGCCGCGGTGCCCGGCCACATGGACAAGGAGCGCTACGAGTTCTGCTGGATCGTGGACTTCCCCATGTACGAGATCGGCGAGGAGTCCGGCGAGCTGGAGTTCTGCCACAACCCGTTCTCCATGCCCGCGGGCGGTCTCGATATCCTGCTCAAGGCCGAGCGCGGCGAGGTCGACCCCCTCACCATCACCGCCGACCAGTATGACCTCGTCTGCAACGGCGTGGAGCTGAGCTCCGGCGCCGTGCGTAACCACGACCCCGAGATCATGATCAAGGCCTTTGAAATGGTGCGTCTCGGCGAGGAGGACGTGAAGAAAAAGTTCCCCGCCATGTACAACGCCTTCTGCTACGGCGCTCCCCCGCACGCGGGCATCGCCCCGGGCGTGGACCGCATGGTCATGCTGCTCGCGGGCGAGGACTCCATCCGCGAGGTCATCCCCTTCCCGATGAACAAGAACGCCCAGGATATCCTCATGGGCGCCCCCAGCGAGGTCACCCAGAAGCAGCTCGACGAGCTGCATATCGCAGTTGTCGGCGAAGTCGAAGCAGAATAATTCATAACAAACCATAAAACCCGGAGACCCCGCGTCTCCGGTTTTTTCAATCTTTCTTGCCTCTCCCTCTGGGAGAGGTGCCCCAGTTCGCAAACTGGGGCGGAGAGGGCCCTCTCAGTCACGACGCTCCCGTGAGATCGCGCCGTGCCAGCTCCCCCAGAGGGGGAGCCAAGAATATGGATTTGGAGGAACGCCCATGTTTTCATCCATCAAAAGTCTCGGGGTCAGCGGCATCGGGGGCTACCTCGTGTCCGTGGAGGTGTATATCTCCAACGGCCTGCCGCACTTTGACATGGTGGGCCTGCCGGACGCCGCCGTCAAGGAGGCCCGGGAGCGCGTGCACGCGGCGGTGAAAAACAGCGGCTTTCGCTTCCCGGTGTCGCGCCTGACCGTCAATCTTGCCCCGGCGGATAAAAAGAAAACCGGCACGGTCTATGATCTGCCCATTCTTGTGGGCATCCTCGCCGCCGCCGGGGACCTTCCCAGGCCCGCGCCCGACACCGCCTTCATCGGCGAGCTCGGCCTTTCCGGGGAGCTGCGCCCGGTGCAGGGCACGCTGCCCATGGCTCTTGCCGCCGAGCGCGAGGGGATCAAGCGGCTGTTCGTCCCCGCCGAGAACGCCGCCGAAGCCGCCTTCGCCGATGGCCTCACGGTCTACGGCGTGGAGAGCGTACAAGAGCTGGTGCGCCACTTACGCGGCGAGAAGGAAATCTCTCCCGCGCCTGTCCCGTCTCTTGTGCCCGACAGCGCGGAGCTTCTGGACTTTTCGGACGTGAAGGGCCAGGAGAACGTCAAGCGCGCCTTTGAGATCGCCGCGGCGGGCGGACACAACATACTGATCGTCGGCCCTCCCGGCGCGGGGAAGTCCATGCTTGCCAAGCGCCTGCCAGGCATCCTGCCGGACATGAGCCGGGAGGAGATCATCGAGGCCACCGAGATCTGGTCGGTGGCAGGCCTGACCGGCAAGGACCACCCCCTGGTCACGTCCCGACCCTTCCGCTCACCGCACCATACCGTTTCGTCGGCGGGGCTTGCGGGCGGCGGCGCGATCCCGCGGCCCGGCGAGATCAGCCTTGCCCACAACGGGGTCCTCTTCCTTGACGAATTGCCCGAGTTTCGCGCCGATGCCCTTGAGGTCCTGCGCCAGCCGCTCGAGGACGGGATCGTCACAGTCTCGCGCGTGGCGGGCTCCGTGAGCTTTCCGAGCCGCTTCATGCTGGTGTGCGCCATGAACCCCTGCAAATGCGGCTGGTACGGGCATCCGTCCGGGCGCTGCAAGTGCTCGGAGGCGGAAGTGCACCGCTATCATTCCCGCATCTCCGGCCCGCTGCTGGACCGCATCGACCTCATCGTCGAGGTCCCGGCCCTGGATTACGAAGAGCTCAAGCGCCGCGCCCCGGCGGAGAGCTCTGCCGCCGTCCGCGAGCGGGTCAACGCCGCCAGGGAAAAGCAGCGCGCGCGCTTTTCTGACCGCGCCATGTCGAACGCCCGCATGCAGGCCAAGGAGCTGCGCGCCTTCTGCGCCCCCGACGCCGAGGGCGAGGCCCTCATGAAGGCGGCCTTCGACACCATGCACCTCACTGCCCGCAGCTATGACCGCATCCTCAGGGTGGCCCGCACGATTGCGGATCTCGAGGGCGCGGACACCATCCGCGCCGACCACCTCGCCGAGGCGATACAGTACCGGACGTACGAGCTGAGAGCGTAAAAAAAGTGGAAAATGAAAAGTGTAAAGTGAAAAGAAGGAACGGCTGCACCGTAAGCTACAAAGAGCTCCGCCCCAAATTTTCACCGGATACTGTACTTTCAAATCCGTCTCCGGAGGGGACACATCATCTTCACTTTCCACTTTTAACTTATAACTTTTTACAAGGAGTTTCCCATGTCTCTCAAAATCCTCGCCTTTGATCTGGACTATACCCTGTTAAACGACAAGAAGATCATCCCGCCGGAGAACTTCGAGGCGCTTGAATATGCCGCCGCGAAGGGTGTGTACATCGTGCCCGCCACAGGGCGCGTCTATCAGGGCATCCCGGAGGAGCTGCGCTCCCTTCCCTTCATGCGCTGGTATCTCACCGCAAACGGCGCGTATATCTATGACGCCGTCGCCGACCGCTCCGCCGCCCGGGCCGAGATCCCGCTGGCGCAGGCCCTGGACTTCTTTACATACTGCGACGGCCTTGACTGCCTCTACGACTGCTATCAGGACAACTGGGGCTATATGGCGGCGGACATGCTCAAGATCGCCCCGGACATCATTCCCGATGCCGCCGTGAAAAAGATGATCCAGACCCTGCGCACTCCGGTGCCGGAGCTGAAGGAATACCTGCGCCAAAAGGGGGCCGACGTGCAGAAGCTCCAGCTCTATTTCACCGACATGGCTCTGCGCGCAGAGCTCCTGAACGAGCTGCCGCGGCGCTTTCCGAAGCTTGCGTTCTCCTCCTCCATGCCCTTCAATATCGAGGTCAACGCCCCCGAGGCCACCAAGGGCTGCGCCCTTTTGACGCTGTGTGGGCTGCTCGGGATAGACCCGAAGGACAGCATGGCCCTCGGCGACGGGACCAACGACCTCGACATGATCCGCAAGGCGGGCATCGGCGTGGCCATGGCAAACGGCGCGCCGTCGGTGCGCGCGGCGGCGGATTACGTGACCGAGAGCTGCAACGACGGCGGCTTTGCAAACGCTGTGAAAAAGTTCTGCTGAAAAACGGATATAAAAAATGTACGGCATTTTTGCCGTACATTTTTTATGCAATCGTTTACCGTTCCTCGCGGAAATAGGCCAGGCCCAGGGAGGCGGGGGGCTGGTTCTCGCGCTTGTTGCGCATGGAGGAGAGCACCAGCACGATGATGGTCACCACATAGGGTGCCATCTTGTAGAGCTCCTTGACCGCGAGGTTCATGCCCGACGGGATGTACATGTGCAGGATGTAGAGCCCGCCGAAGAGGAAGGAGGCGAGCACGCCCACGTTCGGCCGCCAGATCGTGAAAATGACCAGCGCGATGGCAAGCCAGCCGCGGTCGCCGAAGGCGTCGTTGGTCCAGACGCCGCAGGCGTAGTCCATCACGTAGTACAGGCCGCCGAGGCCCGCAATCATCGCGCCGATGCAGGTGGCCGCGTACTTGTAGCGGGAGACGTTGATACCGGCGGCATCGGCGGTGTTGGGGCTTTCGCCCACCGCGCGCAGGTGCAGGCCCGTGCGGGTGTGGTTCAGCACATAGGCCGCCGCCAGCGCGATCGCCACCGCCGTGTAGGCGAGAAAGCCGTAGTTGAGAAAGAGCTTTCCGAAGACCCCGGCCTTCGACGCGAAGGGCAGTGTGCGGCGGAAGACGTTGGAGGTGTTGGTCATGATGATGGACGGCAGGCTGCTCCCCGAGAGCTTTATCAAGGAGCCGCCGAAGAAGTTGCCGAAGCCCACGCCGAAGGTGGTGAGGGCAAGGCCGGTGACGTTCTGGTTTGCGCGGAGGGTGACGGTGAGGAAGCAGTACAGCAGGCCCATCAGCAGGCTCCCCAGCAGGCAGCAGCCCAGAGGGATCAGGATGGTCAGGGCGGTGTTCATGTCCTGGGCGGTCTTGCCCGCCTCATAGTAGAACGAGCCGATCACGCCGCAGATGCCGCCGACGTACATGATGCCGGGGATGCCGAGGTTTAAGTTGCCGGACTTCTCGGTGAGGGTCTCGCCGGTGCTGCCGAGCAGCAGCGGGATGCCCTGCACGACGGCACGGGGGATAAAGGATACGATATCGAACATGGCTTAACCCTCCTTTCCCGCGCCGCGGGTGAGCTTGATTTCGTAGTTGATGAAAAACTCGCTGCCGATGATGCAGAAGAGGATGATGCCGGTGAGGATGTCGCCGAAGCTGCGGTTGAGGCCGAACTTGGTGGCAATCTCGCCTGCGCCGCGGCCGAGGAAGACCAGCAGGAAGCTGGTGAGGATCATCCAGACGGGGTTGAATTTGGCAAGCCAGGACACCATGACCGCCGTGAAGCCGCGCCCGTCGACAATGGTGGTGGTGAGGGTGTGGTTCGTGCTGCCGACGAGGAGCAATCCCGCAAGGCCGCAGATCGCGCCGGAGAGAAGCATCGTGCGGATGATGACCTTCTCGACCTTGATGCCGACGTAGCGCGCGGTGCGCTCGGATTCGCCCACGACGGCGATCTCATAGCCGTGCTTGGAGTAGTTGAGGTAGATGTACACCAGCACGCACACCACCGCGACCACCACCACGTTCAGCAGGTACTTCTGGCTCGGGAACTGGGGCAGCCAGCCGATCTGGGTCTTGGGGTTGATGATGCCGATGGTTCCGGAGCCCTTGGGGCTTTCCCACACGACGCAGTAGTAGGCCACAAGCTGGGTGGCGACATAGTTCATCATGAGGGTGAAGAGCGTCTCGTTGGTGTTGAAACGCGCCTTGAAGAAGGCGGGGATGCCGGCCCAGATCGCGCCTGCCAGCAGGCTCGTCACGATCATGCAGAGGATGACGGCCCAGTTGGGGAGCTTGTCCGCCAGGGTGATCATGCAGGCCGCGGAGGCGAGGCCGCCGATGAGCGCCTGGCCCTCGGCACCCAGGTTCCAGCAGCGCATACGGAAGGCGGGCGTCACCGCCAGCGACACGCACAGCAGCATCGCGATATTCTGCAGCAGCACCCAGAACTTTCTCGTGGTGCCGAAGGAGCCCTTCCAGATGGCTCCGTAGACGGCGAAGGGGTCCTCGCCGGTGACAAGGCTTGTGATGATGCCGCTGAGCACCAGGGCCAGCAGCAGCGCCGCGCCCCGTATGGCCCAGGTCTTGTACCAGGGCAGCGCCGCCCGTCTGGAGACGTGGAACAGCGGTGTTTTGGTTTTGTTATTCATCGGCTTCTCCTCCGAGCTTCGTCATCATCATGCCGACCTCGCGCTTCTTCGCGCCGCGGCCCGGCACGATACCGGAGACCTTGCCGCCGCACAGAACGAGGATGCGGTCACAAAGCTCCAGCAGCACGTCCAGGTCCTCGCCCACGTAGATGACGGCGACGCCGCGCATCTTCTGGCTGTTGATGGTGTCGTAGATGAGGTATGAGGAATTGATGTCCAGGCCGCGCACGGCGTAGGCGGTAAGCAGCACAGAGGGGGCGTTGGCGATTTCGCGGCCCACCAGCACCTTCTGCACGTTGCCGCCGGAGAGCCTTCTGACCGGCGTCTCGACGCTGGGGGTGGAGATCTCCAGAAAGTCCACCATCTGGTGGGCCAGCTTGTAGGGCGCCTTGCGGTTGGTAAAGATGCCGCGGCCCTTGCGGTAGGAGCGGAGCATCATGTTGTTGCCGAGATCCATGTTCGCGACCAGACCCATGCCCAGACGGTCCTCCGGCACGAAGGACAGGGCCACGCCCATCTCCTGGATGGCGAAGGGGTCCTTGCCGATGAGCTGCTCACGCTTGCCGCTGTCGTCGACATATTCGATGCTGCCGGATTCCACCGGCTGCAAACCGGCGATGGCCTCCAGCAGTTCCTTCTGCCCGCTGCCGGAGATGCCCGCGATGCCGAGGATCTCGCCGGAGTTTGCGGTGAAGCTCACGTGGTCAAGCTTGACGGTCCCCTCAATGTCACGCACGGTGAGGTCCCGGACCTCGATGCGGGGATGGGGGTCTACGGGCTCGGGCCGGTCGATGTTCAGCGTGACCGGGTGGCCCACCATCATGTTGGTCATCTCCTGGGCGTTGGTGGACTTTGTCGGCATGTCGCCGATGAACTGCCCGTGACGGAGGATAGCGACGCGGTCGGACAGGGACTCCACCTCGTGCATCTTGTGGGTGATGATGACGATGGCCTTGCCGTCGTCGCGCATGTTGCGCAGCACGGCGAAGAGCTTGTCGGTCTCCTGCGGGGTCAGCACCGCCGTGGGCTCGTCGAGGATGAGGATATCCGCCCCGCGGTAGAGGACCTTCACGATCTCCACGGTCTGCTTCTGGCTCACCGACATGTCGTAGATCTTCTGGTCGGGGTCCACCTCGAAGCCGTAGGTGTCGCAGATCTCCTTGATCTTTCTGGACGCGGCCTTGAGATCCAGCTTTCCCGGCAGGCCGAGCACGATGTTCTCCGCCGCCGTCAGCACGTCCACGAGTTTAAAGTGCTGGTGGATCATGCCGATGCCGAGGGCGAAGGCGTCCTTGGGCGAGCGGATGACGACGGGCTTGCCGTCGATGGCGATCTCGCCCTCATCGGGGAAGTAGATGCCGGAGAGCATGTTCATAAGCGTTGTCTTGCCGGAGCCGTTCTCGCCCAGCAGGGCCAGAATCTCGCCCCGGTAGATATTGAGCCAGACCTTGTCGTTGGCAAGCGTCGGCCCGAAGCGCTTGGTGATATTGCGCATGGTAACAGCGGCGATCTTGTTGTCCATAGTGTACTCCTTAAATAACAAAACGCCCTGCCTTGGCCGTGGTTTGCGGCCCCGGAGGGCGGGGTGTTCGCTGTGCGCGGCATAGGGCAACGCGGTGTATGCGCTGCGCTGCCCTTTACGGCGCGGTGAAAAGAAGTGTTGAGAACTCCCGACCGAGGCCGGGAGTTCCCATATGAGAGGATAGGATGTACTTACGCGTCGATGTTGGTGATGCCGTCGATGTCGATGTCAAAGTACGGCGCGGAGCGGTACTCGGACTCGTGGAAGTAGCCGTCGGCAATGACGTTGGTCTCAGGGACGAAGTCGCCCATGTCGTCGACGTCGGCCAGGTACTCGGTGAGGGTCTGACCGCCGACGGTCCAGGTGGCGGTATCGAAGACCTTGAGCTCGCCGGAGGCAAGCTTGGCCTCGACTTCTTCAAGCTTCTCGGCGGTGCCGGCAGCGGCGGCGTTCTCGTTGATCTCGGTCATCTTGACGGAGCCGGTGGCCAGGGTGCCGGTCCAGTCGGCTTCAATGGCCTCGCCGTTGGCGGTGCAGGTCATGGCGTGCTCCATGTAGGGAGCCCAGTCGATGCGGGAGGCGACGATGAAGGTGCCGGGGCAGGCATCGGCGGCGGAGCCGTTATAGAACACGAAGGGGACATTGTTGGCCTCGCACTCGGTGGGAGCGCCCATGGAGTCGGCATGCTCGGAGATCAGGACGCAGCCGTTGTTGATGAGCTTGGTGGCGCCTTCCTTCTCAAGGGTGGGGTCGTACCAGGAGTTGGTGAAGGTGACCTCCATGGTGGCGGAGGGGCAGATGTAGCGGACGCCGAGGAAGAAGGAGGTGTAGCCGGACTTCACTTCGGCATAGGGGAAAGCGCCGACATAGCCGACCTTGGCCTGCTCGGGGGTGATGGCGCCGGCTTCGATCATCTCGTTGAGCTTCAGGCCCGCGGCGACACCGCCGAGGAAGCGGCCTTCGTAGATGGAGGCGAAGCCGTTGTGGTAGTTGTCAAGACCCGCGGTGTGGGCCTGGGTGCCGGTGGCGTGGCAGAACTGGACCTCGGGGTAGTCCTTCGCGACCTGGAGCAGGAAGGGCTCGTGGCCGAAGGAGTCGGCAAAGATGAAGTTGCAGCCTTCGTCGATGAGCTCCTCGGCGGCGTCAGCGCATTCCTGACCCTCGGGGATGCCGGTCTTGAACAGGTACTCGACGCCCAGCTTCTCGCAGGCTTCCTTGGCCGCGTTGATGAAGTTGAGGTCATAGGTGGAGTTCTCGTCGTGCAGGAAGATGAAGCCGGCCTTGACGGTCGTCTCGGCAGAGGCAGCAGGGGCGGAGACAGCGGCGAGAGCAAAGATCATGGTCAGAGCGAGGAGCAGAGAAAAGATCTTTTTCATGTTTGTTCTCCTTTAAAATAAAATGATTTGGGGTGCGGCGCCGCCATGAAAAGAGCACACATATCCTTTCATGGCAGCGTCAGTGCGAAAAGAAAAAGGCACTGGCGCGGACGATCGGCGCCCGGTACCAATGCATATATACCAAAAGGGGCCGAAGGCTCGTCCCCTGTTGGGTACTTCGATAGTCCGGTCATTTACGGCGTCCGGGTAGAAACTTCAAATCCATATCATTTGCTATATATCGAGACATATTCAATTGTCACGCGCGGGATGCATATAAAATAGCAGGCTTTTCGGCAAAAGTCAACTGTATTTCTTGTAAGAACTGGCCAGAATTACAAAGCAGAATTTGGCGAAAATGCACAAATTACCCTTTCCTGGAAAAACCCGCAAAGCCTTGCAGTGCAATAGGTTCAAGGTTTTGAACTGTTTTGGGCTTGCCTCCCCTGGAAGGGGAGGTGGCCGAAGGCCGGAGGGGTTTGAGCTGTGACGGGAAACCCCTCAGTCACCGGTGTTCACACCGGGGACAGCTCCCCTTTCAGGGGAGCCCTGTCTCACCCGAACACGATGCCGCTGTCGTCCATTTGTACGATCCTTGCCAGCGACTCGACTCGCACGCCCATCTCGCGCAGTTGGTCGCCGCCGCCCTGAAAGCGCTTTTCGATCGCGCAGCCCGCGCCGACGAGCGTCGCGCCCGCCTGCCGGACCAGATCTTTAAGCCCCACGAGGGCCGCGCCGGTGGCGAGAAAATCGTCGATCAGCAGCACGCGGTCACCGGGCAGCAGGTAGTCCTTCGACACCACGACGGTGTTGGTGTTGCCGTGGGTAAAGGAGGGGATTTCGGTCTGGTAGAGATTGCCGGAGATGTTTTTGGTCTTGCTCTTTTTGGCGAAGACCACCGGGCACTGAAACTCCAGCCCCGTCAGGATCGCCAGGGCGATGCCGGAGGCCTCGATGGTGAGAATCTTGTTGACGCCGTCATGCTCGAACAGGCGGTGCCACTCCTTTGCCATGGCCTGCAAAAGCATGGGGTCCATCTGATGGTTGAGAAAATTGTCGACCTTCAGGATGCCGCCCGGCAGAAGCTGTCCGTCGGAAAGAATGCGCTGCTCCAGAAGCTCCATGATTGTTGTCCTCCGATTATTTGTGGTACAGCTTCTTCGCCTGGTACCTGGGCTCGAAACTGATATTGACGCCGAGCTTTTTAAACAGGTCCTCGTCCACATGGGAGAGGATGACCGTGGAGTGGGCCTCGGCGCCCTTGAGCTTTGCAAGCTGGTCGATGGCGAGATCCGCCATGGGGTTCGTGACCGCGCAGATGGTCAGCGCGATCAAAAGCTCGTCCGTGTGCAGACGGGGGTTGTGGTTGCCCAGGTGCTCCACCTTGAGGTGCTGGATGGGCTTGATAACGCCGGGGGCGATGAGGGGCAGCTTCTTGTCGATGCCCGCGAGGGCTTTCAGCGCGTTGATGAGCGCCGCCGAGGACGCGCCGAGAAGCGAGGTGGTCTTGCCCGTGACGATGCGCCCGTCGTTTAATTCGATGGCGACGGCGGGGCCGTCGGTGGCCTCGGCCTTGTCAAGCGCCGCCTTGACCACCGGGCGATCGGCGGAGGAGATGTCGAGGGAGTTCATGATGAGTTCGATCTGCCGCATCTCGGTCGGCTTGCCGAGACCCTTGCGGGCGGCGACGGCGGCGGCATACCAGCGGCGGATGATCTCCTGCTTCGACGCTTCCCTGCACACCTCGTCGTCCGAGATGCAGAACCCCACCATGTTGACGCCCATATCCGTGGGGCTCTTGTAGGGGCACTCGCCGTAGATGGACTTGAAGATGGCCTGCAGGACGGGGTAGATCTCCACGTCGCGGTTATAGTTGACGGCGGTCTCGCCGTAGGCCTCGAGGTGGTAGGGGTCGATCATGTTCACGTCGTCGAGGTCCGCGGTGGCGGCCTCGTAGGCCAGGTTCACCGGGTGCTTGAGCGGCAGGTTCCAGACGGGGAAGGTCTCAAACTTGGCGTAGCCCGCGTCGATGCCGCGCTTGTGCTCGTGGTAGAGCTGGCTTAAACACGTGGCCATCTTGCCGCTGCCGGGGCCGGGGGCGGTCACGACGATGAGGCTGCGCTCGGTCTCGATGTAGTCGTTTTTCCCGAAGCCCTCGTCCGAGACGATGAGGGGCACGTTTGCTGGGTAGTCGGGGATGATGTAGTGCAGATAGGTGCGCACGCCCAGGGCCTCGAGGCGCTTGCGGAAGGCGTCGGCGATGGCCTGGCCGCGGTAGTGGGTGATGACCACGGAGCCGATGTAGAGCCCGATGCCGCGGAAGGCGTCGATGAGGCGGAGGGTGTCGTCCTCGTAGGTGATGCCGAGGTCGCCTCTGCGCTTGGAGCGCTCGATATCGTCGGCGGAGATGGCGATGACGATCTCGGCGTCGTCCTTCATTTCCAGCAGCATCCGCACCTTGCTGTCCGGCTCAAAGCCCGGCAGCACGCGGGCGGCGTGGTAGTCGTCAAAGAGCTTGCCGCCGAATTCCAGGTACAGCTTGCCGCCGAACTTGCTGATGCGGTCGCGGATCTTCTGGGACTGGAGTTTTAAGTATTTCTCGTTGTCAAAGCCGATGCGGTTCATGGTCCTCTCTCCCCCGTTCCTCCTCTGTCATTCTGAGCGAAGCGAAGAATCTTTATCAGTATAAAGGTTCCGGGCAGAAATCCTTCGCCGCTTAAGCGGCTCAGAATGACAAGGGGGTTGAAGATTTTCAATTAACGATCGCTATTTTACCACAGCATACGCCCGAGGGCAAGATGACAGATTTAGACTTTTTTTATTCACATTCTTGTGATATAGTACAAACTGAATAAGTGCGAAAAATAAAAAGTGAAAAGTGCAGAGTGAAAAGTGAAGAGAAGGGATGCCCGGGGCGTGATGATATCCGGCTCCGTCCTCAGAACGATTCACCGGAGGCAGCCGTTTATTTATCATTCGTCCGTGAAGCGGACACTATATTTACACTTTCCACTTTTCACTCTCCACTTTATAAGGAATACGAAACTCTTTGAGAAAGGTTAAGACATACATGGGACTGTTTGACAAATTATTCGGCACCTACTCCGAGCGGGAGCTCAAGCGTATCAACCCCATCGCGGACAAGATCGAGGCACTCGGCGACAAAATGGCGGCGCTCACGGACGAGCAGCTTCGCGCCAAGACGGACGAGTTTAAAGAGCGCCTTCAAAACGGCGAGACCCTGGACGACCTGCTGCCCGAGGCCTTCGCGGTCGCGCGCGAGGCAAGCTGGCGCGTGCTGGGCATGCGGCCCTTCCGCGTCCAGCTCATCGGCGGCATCGTCCTGCACCAGGGCCGCATTGCCGAGATGAAGACCGGCGAAGGCAAGACCCTCGTCGCCGTGCTGCCCGCCTACCTCAACGCCCTGACCGGCGAGGGGGTACATATCGTCACGGTCAACGATTACCTGGCGCGCCGCGACAGCGAGTGGATGGGCAAGGTGCACCGCTTCCTCGGCCTCACCGTGGGCCTCATCGTCCACGACCTGGACAACAACCAGCGCCGCGAGGCCTACAACTGCGACATCACCTACGGCACCAACAATGAGATGGGCTTTGACTACCTGCGCGACAACATGGCCCTGTATAAAGCCGACATGGTCCAGCGCGGCCACGCCTTCGCCATCGTCGACGAGGTGGACTCCATCCTTATCGACGAAGCCCGCACCCCCCTCATCATCTCCGGCCAGGGCGACGAGAGCACCGACCTCTACCGCAAGGCGGACGATTTTGTCTCCCGGCTCAAGAAGGTCGTGTACGCCTCCGTCGACGAGAAGGAGGAGGAGAGCGAGGACCTGGACGCCGATTACGTCGTCGACGAGAAGGCCCGCAGCGCCACCCTCACCGCCCGCGGCATCGCCAAGGCAGAGAAGGCCTTCGGGCTTGAAAACCTCGCCGATATGGAAAACGCCACCCTTGCCCACCACATCAACCAGGCCCTCAAGGCCCACGGCATCATGAAGCGGGACATCGACTACATCGTCAAGGACGGCGAGATCATCATCGTCGATGAGTTCACCGGCCGCCTCATGCTGGGCAGACGCTACTCCGAGGGCCTCCACCAGGCCATCGAGGCCAAGGAACATGTGGACGTGCAGCAGGAGAACAAGACGCTCGCGACCATCACCTTCCAGAACTATTTCAGACTTTACGGGAAACTCTCCGGCATGACCGGCACCGCCGCCACCGAGGCGGAGGAGTTCGGCGCCATCTACAAGCTCGACATCATCGAGATCCCCACCAACAAGCCCGTCATCCGCAAGGACCACCCGGACGTGGTGTTCAAAAACGACAGCGGCAAAAACCACGCCATTGTTGAGCAGATCGTGGCCTGCCACGAAAAGGGCCAGCCTGTGCTGGTGGGCACGGTGTCCATTGAGAAGAGCGAGTATATCTCTTCACTATTAAAAAGAAAAGGCATCCCCCATACGGTCCTGAATGCAAAGTACCACGAGAAGGAGGCCGAGATCGTTGCCCAGGCGGGCAAGCTCGGCGCCGTCACCATCGCCACCAACATGGCCGGCCGCGGCACCGACATCACCCTCGGCGGCAACGCGGAGTTCCTGTCCAAGGCCGACCTGAGAAAGGCGGGCTTTGAGGAGGACGTGATCGCCGAGGCCACCGGCTTTGCCGAGACCACGGACGAAAACATCCTCGCCGCGCGCCAGATGTTCCGGGAGCGCATGGAGGCCCACAAGAAGGACACCGACGCCGAGGCCGAGAAGGTCCGCGCGGTGGGCGGCCTCTTCATCCTCGGCACCGAGCGGCACGAGTCGCGCCGTATCGACAACCAGCTCAGAGGCCGCGCGGGCCGTCAGGGCGACCCCGGCGAGAGCCGCTTCTACCTCGCCATGACGGACGACGTGATGCGTCTCTTCGGTTCCGAGCGCGTCATGGGCATGATGGACGCCCTCAAGGTGGACGACGACACGCCGCTTGACGCCAAGATGCTCTCCGGCGCCATCGAGCAGGCCCAGAAGACGGTCGAAAGCCGCAACTTCCAGACCCGCAAGGCGGTGCTCGAATACGACGACGTGATGAACAAGCAGCGTGAGATCATCTACGGCGAGCGCCGCAAGGTCCTCGACGGCGAGGACATCCGAGCCCAGATCATGAGCATGATCTCTGAGTACATCTCCTCCACCGTAAACGACGCCCTCTCCGGCACCGCCTGCGACGATCAGGCACAGCTCGACGATGCGCTGTCGCCCTTTGAAAAGCTCTTCATGCCCCGCGGCACGTTTAAGCTTTCCGGGTTCGGCGGCTCGGTCAAGCCGGACAGGCTCAGTGCCGCCGTGCAGGAGCTGGCCGAGAAGGTCTACGCCGAGCGCGAAGAGACCTTCGGGCTTGCCCCCAACGGCACGCCGCTCATGCGTGAGCTCGAGCGCGTCATCATGCTGCGCGTGGTGGACGAGTACTGGATGGACCACATCGACGCCATGGACGAACTCAAACGCGGCATCGGCCTGCGCGGCTACGGCTCCTCCAAGCCCATCGACGCCTACAAGCAGGAGGGCTTCGACATGTTCGAGGCCATGGTCCACGGCATCCGCGAGGAGACTGTGCGCAGGCTTTACACCGTGCGCATCCGCAGGGAGGCCCCCATCGAACGCAAGGCCGTCGCCAAAAACGCGGCCGCAAACGTGGGCGGGGACGAACCGGTCAAAAAGCAGCCGGTCAAGAAGATCCCCAAGCCCGGCCGCAACGACCCCTGCCCCTGCGGCAAAATGAAGCCCGACGGCAGCAGAAGACTCAAGTATAAAGAGTGCTGCGGCAGAAACGAGAAGTAAGGATAAACCATGTTCATTGAAGAAAACGAAAACGGTCTCGTCTATATGCGCTCGGACATCATCGGGGCAAGGCACGCCTTTACCACGCGCTACGGCGGCGTGAGCACGGGGGAGTTTGCGTCCCTCAACTTTGCCTCCAACCGGGGGGACGACCCGGAGGCCGTGCGGGAAAACTACCGTCGTGTCTGCGCCCTGTTCGGCGTGGGGGAAAACGACGCCTGCGTCACCAACCAGGTACATAAAACCGACGTGCGCATCGTCACGGCGGCGGACAAGCATACCTGTCTCGGCCCGACCCCCTATGAGGCGGACGGCATCGTCACGGCAGAAAAGGGCCTGCCCATCTTCTGCTTCGTGGCCGACTGCGTGCCGGTGCTGCTGTGGGACGCGAAAAACCGCGCCGCCGGGGCCGTACACTGCGGCTGGCGCAGCGCCGTGGGTGACATTTTAATGCATGCCCTTGCGGGCATGACGAGCCTTGGTGCAGAGACGAAGGACATCCGCGCGGCGATCGGTCCCTCCATCGGGGCCTGCTGCTTCGAGACCGACGACGATGTGCCAGACGCCGTCACGGCCTGGCTCTCCGGCGAAACGGAAGGGCTTTTTGTCCGCCGCCCGGACGGCAAGACCATGGTCGACCTGCGCCTTGCCAACGCCCGCAGGCTCTGTCAGCTCGGCGTGCCGGTACGGAACATCGACATCTCCGACGAGTGCACCTTCTGCAGCCATGACAAGTACTGGTCCCACCGCTATACCAGGGGCAGGCGCGGCAGCCAGGCGGCGGTCATCATGCTCTGAGGAAACGCCATGAAACGAAGACTTCTGTGTTTTCTGCTCATCTCGGCGATGCTGCTGCTCACGGGCTGCGGCGGGAGAACAGCCGCCGACCCCAACGCGGGCATCCCCGAGTCCACCAGGGGCAAGGACGTGACGCGCGCCAAGGCCGCCGACAACTACTTCTCCTTAAACTATAACGAGGACTTCAGCTTAAACCCCATCCTCGCCACCAACCACTCAAACCAGCTCCTGTGCGATCTGGTGTACGAGAACATGGTGGAGCTGGACGACAACTTCGAGGTCGTGCCGAACGTCCTGGACGCGGGGCTTCCCAACGACACCGCCACCTACTGGACCTTCACCATCGACCCGGGCCACGTCTTCCACGACGGTACCCCCGTCACCGGCGCGGACATCCGATACTCCCTTGAGCGCGCGGTCGCCACGCAGGACCGCTACCGGGGCCGCTTCGCCAGCTACCAGGGCTCGGGCTATGACGAGAACCACTTCTATGTCACCCTCGGCATCGGGGACACCCAGTTTGCAAAGCTCCTCAACATCCCCATCATCAAGTCCGGCACCATGGACGACAAGCCCCCCATGGGCTCCGGCCCCTATGACTACGGCGATTACGGCAAGACGCTGGAGGCCTACGAGGGCTATCCCGGCTACAACGAGCTGCCCATCAAGACCATCCATCTCGTGAGCTATTCCACCGCCGACGAGATCCTGTCAAACTTCGAGGACGGCGTCATCGACGCGGTCACGAACGACCCCTCCAGCTACACCAACATCGGCTACTCCTCGTCCAACGAGATCCGCAACTTCAACACCACGAATCTCCACTACATCATGTTCAACGAGGAGGGGCTCATCGGCCGCTACAGCGGCTTCAGGCAGGCGATGGTCTACGCCTTCGACCGCGTGAACTGGGCCGAGAACCTCATGCACGGCAACGCGACGGCAGCGGCGGTGCCCATGCACCCGGCCTGCGCCGACTACCCGCTGGAGTACGCCTCGCAGCTAAGCTACAATCTGGACACCTGCCGCATCGTGCTGGAAAACGCGGGCATCCGCGACTATGACGAGGACGGGATGCTGGAGTACATGTCCGGCACGGCCCAGGATATCGACGTGAACTTCATCGTCTGCTCCGACTCGAGCGCCAAGACCGGCGTGGCGCGGCGCTTTGCCGAGGACATGGCGTCCATCGGCATGAAGGTCACGGTGCGGGAGCTTACGTGGGAGGAGTACCTGACCGCGCTGGAGGAGGGCGACTTCGACATGTACTACGGCGAGGTAAAGCTGCGCAACAACTTTGACCTCACCGAGCTTCTCGACCCCGACTCGAGCCTCAACTACTCCCGCAGCATCGACACCGGCTATGTCGCCATGATCAACAACTATCTCGCCTGCGCGCCCTCCCAGCGCTCGGCGGTGTACCAGCAGCTTTGCGAGTACATCAACACAAACGGCGCGCTCATCTCCATCGGCTTTGAGGACCAGCAGCTCATCGTCCACCGCGGCGTCATCCGCGGATTGAACCCGAACCTCGGCAATCCGTTTTTCGATTTCCAGAACTGGGAGATCATGCTGGAATAAAGTGAAAAGTGGAAAGTGGAAAGTGAAAATATAAGGCAATGCTGCAGGCGTATTGTGCGGTGTTGCCACAAGAAAGAAAAGGGAGGAAAGAACATGACCGACAGAGAACTCCTGTCCCGGGCCAAGGCGGCGTCGCTGAACGCCTATGTCCCCTATTCCCGCTTCGCCGTCGGCGCCGCGCTCGAGTGTACGGACGGCACCGTCTTCACCGGCTGCAATGTGGAAAACGCCGCCCTCGGCAGCACCATCTGCGCCGAGCGTACCGCCTGCTGCAAGGCCGTCAGCGAGGGCCATCGCGAATTTCGCCGCATCGCCATCTACGCCGACAGCGAAAACTGGTGTACCCCCTGCGGCGCCTGCCGCCAGTTCCTGGCCGAGTTTTCCCCCGACATGGAGGTGCTGTGCGCCAAGGCCGGCGACCGCTATGTCAGCTACAAGCTCTCGGAGCTTCTGCCGCATATATTTAATTATTGAAATGAGCGGGAGCAAAAAATCACCTGCCGGGGCAAAACGCCCGGCAGGTGATTTGCTGTTTATCGTTTAAAAAACCAAAGCAGAGTGCCTGACCACTCTGCTTTTAGTTTAAGAAGAACTTTCGTTCCTTATGAAGTTCTTTCCTGCTTGCAAGTATAGAATACCGCAAAGATGTTTCGCAGATAATACAAAATTTGTTTCACCTTTGTAAAATCAAAATTTCCCGACAGCGCACTTTTTACGCGCCCCAGCCCTGCATGCGGTCGAGGATGCCGTCGATGGGGATATAGGGATCGGCGCTCATCTTCTGCTCGTCACCCAAAAGCATGAGGTTCGTGCCATCGCGGCTTTCCTCCCAGGCGGGCAGGCCCTCGCCGTTGGGATCGCCGGAGCGGATGAAGTTTGCAAAATAGTCGCTGAAAAGATCGGCAAGCGCGCGGTCACTCTCGTTATAGAGCTTGGAGTCCGCCGGGATGTTGTTGTAGCAGTAGACCTCCTCGCCGCTGTGCCAGGCGGAGAGACGGCCGTTGGTCTTGGCAAAGAGGTACTCCCACACGGGCTCCTTTGCCGCGATGGCCTGGCGGCTCAGGCAGTAATGGCCGTGGGTGAAGTAGACAGAGGAATAGAGGTCGACCCACATGGTCTTCGCCTCGGTGTCGGTGGTCGGCTTGTACAGCGCCAGCACCTCGTCGGCCCGGTCCTTGAAGTAGGCGCGCACCTTGGTCTCATAGTTTTTGAGATTGGCCTGGTCAAAGAGAATGAAGGGCGTGCCCTCCTCGGCGTTGAAGCCGTGGAGCAGCGCTTCCTCGTTGTGCTCGCCTGCCTTGTACGACTCATAGGGCGTCTTTGTCAGGATGTAGCCGTCGACCGTGATGTGGTGGTTTGTGTCCGCCGCCGCGACAAGCTGCTCGGCGGGCAGGGCGCGCATTTCCTCGATAGTCGAGACCTTGAAGCGCTCCATGGTCTCGCGCCCGGTTTTCAGAGCCTCGTCCATCAGGCGGAAGGAGTGCTGCGGTACGGGGGCCGTGGTGGTGGAGCTCTCGGCGATGGCGCGCCTGAAAAGCCCCTTCGCCTTCGGGGAGGTGCACAGCGCCGTCACGCAGGCGGCGCCCGCGGACTCACCCGAGAGCGTCACGTTGTCGGGGTCCCCGCCGAAGGCCGCAATGTTGTCCCGCACCCACTCAAGGGCCTTGATCTGGTCCATGAGGCCGTAGTTGCCGGTGGAGTGGTTGGGGTCTTCGGCAGCCAGCTCCTCCGTTGCCAGAAAGCCGAACACGCCCAGGCGATAGCCGAGGTTTACAACGATGATCCCCTTGCGTGCAAGGCCCTCGCCCGAGTAGTCGGCGTACCAGGGCTGCCCGGTCTGGAGCGAGCCGCCGTGGATGTACACCAGCACCGGCAGCTTTTCGCCCGCCCCGGCGGGCTTCCAGATGTTCAGGTACAGCGCGTCCTCGCTCACCGCGTCGCGGAAGTTGTCGTGCACGCTCACCTCAAAGTCGTGGAAGCCCACGATCTGGGACAGGGAATTGTAAATCTCGGAGGACCGAGGCTGCATGGACATGGCGGCAAAATGCGTGCAGGTGCGCACGCCGCCCCAGGGCTCCGGGTCCTGCGGGGCCTTCCAGCGAAGCTCCCCGACCGGGGGCTTTGCGTAGGGGATGCCGGTGTAGACCTCCACCGCCTTATCGGCAGTCAAAACGCCCTGGACCTTGCCGTCGCGCAGCTCGATAACGCCGGTCATGCCGCCGCTTTTCTCCACGGCGGGGCGGAAGCGGTAGGGCCTGCCCACATGCAGCAGGATCGAAAGCAGCAGGGCAGAGATCGCGAGAAAGGCGGCGGCGCGCAGATAAAAGTGCTTGCCTTTGAGCTTTTTGAGCCGCAAGACCGCATATCCCGCCAGCAGCGCGAGGGTCCCGATCCAGGCGGCGAGCGAGTTCTTGTTCAGCTCCAAAAGCGTCAGGCTCACCGCGCACAGCAGCACGAAACAGATCCAGAACAGCACGTCATGATTTTTTGTTTTCGTCATCTTGCGTCGCCTCCATGGGGCTTATTTCCGTTACTGTCAGTACCCCGTCCGCCACGGTAAAGCGCACGGTCAGGCCCGCAAAGTCCATCGCGTAGACTCTGTCCGGGTCCTTCTGATAGCGGGGCCGGGGGTCGTTTGCCAGCACGCCGCGCAGAGCGTCCCGTTTGCTCTCAGGAATTTTTACTAAGAGCGCATCTGAGATGCGCACAACAAGCGTCGTCCCCGCGTCGGGCGCAAAGCCGGAGCTTGCCTCAGGCCGGGCGTCGGCATAGGGGATATAGGGCTTGACATCAAAGATGGGCGTGCCGTCCATGAGGTCGGCCCCCCGCACCACCAGCACCGTGCCGAGCCCGGGGCGGTTCTCCGTGCGCACAAGCTCCACGCAGGAAAGGCCGAGAGAGTTCGGGCGAAACGGCGAGCGCGTGGCGAAGACGCCCATGCGCACGTTCCCGCCGAGCCGCGGCGGGCGCACCGTGGGGGAGAAGGCCGAGGTCACGCTCTCGGAAAACTGCCATATAAGCCAGAGATGGCTGAAGCCCTCGATGCCGCGCAGGGCCTCCGGGTCCCGGTACTCGGGCTCGAACACCACGACGCTCTCCAGCTCCGGTACGATCCCCGCCTGGCGCGGGATGCCGAACTTCTCGGGAAAGTCGCTTTTCATATGCGCGATGGGGCGAAGGGTGTGCAGGTCGGACATGGGGACTCCTTTCATCCCACCGCGCTCAGGGCGCTCAGGGAAATGCCGTTTACCAGCATGTGAAAGAAAATGCTGCACCAGATGGAGTTGGTGCGCTCATAGCACCGCGCCAGCAGCAGGGACACCGGGATGTACTGGAAGATGAACACCCAGTAGAGGGGCGTCTGGAGCGCATAGGGCACCACGTGATAAAGCGCAAAGCAGAGCGCCGAAACGATGTAGGCGGCGCGGCGGTTTCTCCTTCGCAGCACGCCGAAGATCCCGGCCCGGAACATCATCTCCTCCACCACCGGGGCAAGGAAGATGACGGCGGCCTTCATGCTGCCCATGTCCTGGACATAGACGTTCATGACGCTCTGGTTGTTGGGGTTTTCCTCCCCGCCCGAAACCAGCAGCAGAAGCATTCCGAGGATGAGGTTGAAGCCCAGCATCCAGAGATAGGCGCGCAGGATCTCCCGTATGCAGTAAAAGGGCGCGTCTATGAGGGCGTCAAAGTCCCGGCGCAGAAAGCCGAAGGCCGCAAGCACCATATAGAGAAAGCCCACCACGTAGTATAGGAGCGTGGCCCGCGCCTCGGGCAGGACGCCGCGCTCCACCAGCGCCGTGAAGCCCAGCTGCAAAAGCACAAGGTGTACCGGCAGATAGGCCAGTACCATGATCGCCTCGCGCTTTGTGAGCCGGCTTGTGAAGGGCGGCGGAGGCGTGCGCTTGATGACGGGTCTCTCCATCAGGCACGCGCCTTTCTCTGCAGCTCGAAGAGCAGATTCATGGCCTCAATGGGCGTTAAGGTGTTGAGATCGGTGTTCTGCAAAATCTCCCGCACCTCGTCGCTGCCCACGTCGGCAAGGCTGATCTGCCCGTCGTCGGGCCGGGCGGCGGGGGTCATGACCTGTACTCCTTCGCTTTCCAGTTCCTTCAGATAGCCCTTGGCCTTGGAGATGAGGCTGTCGGGCAGGCCCGCGAGCTTTGCGACCTCGATGCCGTAGCTGTCGTCGGCGGCCCCGCGCACGATCTTGCGGAGGAAGACCAGCTCGCCCCCCTGCTTTTTGGCGGTGATGTTGTAGTTGCGCACGCCGGAAAGCTCCCCCTCGAGGGCGGAGAGCTCATGGTAATGTGTGGCGAACATGGTCTTGGCGCCGAGCTTTCGCTTGTCGGCGCAGAACTCCAGCACTGCCCGCGCGATCGCCATGCCGTCAAAGGTGGAGGTGCCGCGCCCGATCTCGTCGAGGATCAGCAGAGACTGGGCGGTGGCGTGCTTTAGGATGGAGGCCGTCTCGCTCATCTCCACCATGAAGGTGGACTGGCCGGAGGCCAGATCATCGGACGCGCCGATACGGGTGAACACCCGGTCCACAATGCCGACGGTGGCGGACTTTGCCGGGACAAAGGAACCCATCTGCGCCATGAGGACGATCAAAGCCGTCTGGCGCATGTAAGTGGATTTGCCCGCCATGTTGGGCCCCGTCACGATGGCGACCCGGTCGTCCGCGTCGTTTAAGTAGGTGTCGTTCGGGACAAAGAGCACGTCCTTCATCGCCTTCTCCACCACCGGGTGGCGGCCCTGGACGATGTGCAGCGTGCGGGAGGTGTCGATCTCCGGGCAGGTGTAGCTGCCGCGCACCGCGACCTCGGCCAGGGAGCACAGTACGTCGAGCCTTGACACCGCGTCGGCCGCCTGCTGCACCCGCTCCACCGAAGCCGCCACGCTGTCGCGCACTTCGCAGAAGTAGCGGTACTCGAGATCGTTGATGCGGTCACGGGCGGTTAAAAGGGTGTTTTCCAGCTCCTTTAATTCCTGGGTGAAATAGCGTTCATTGGACACAAGCGTCTGCTTGCGGATATAGTCCTCGGGCACGTTTTCAAGCCCCGCGGACTTGGGCACGTCGATATAGTAGCCGAAGACCTTGTTGTAGCCCACCTTGAGCTTTTTGATGCCGGTGCGCTCGCGCTCTCTCGCCTCCAGGTCCTGCACCATCTTCGCGCCGTTGTCGCGCACGTTCCGGAGCTTGTCCACCTCCTCGGAGTAACCGGGGCGAAGGATGCCGCCCTCGCGCACGGAGAAGGGGGGATCGTCACAGATGGCGCGGTCGATCTCATAGCGCAGATCCTCAAGGGCATCCATGGCTGCGATGTCCTTTAATTCGAGGCACTGGGCGTTCTGCAGCAGCTCCTTGAGCCGCGGCAGGCAGGCCGCGCAGAGGCTCAGGGCCCTGAGATCGCGCCCGCCTGCCGTGCCGTAGACCGCACGCCCGACAAGGCGCTGCATGTCGCCGATGCCCCGCAGGGTCTCCATGAGCTCCGCGCGGGTGACGTTATCGTTTACCAGCTCCTGCACGGCATTCAAGCGCCTGCGGATCGCAACCGCCGAGAGAAGCGGCCTTTCTACCCACGCGCGCAGGAGCCGCCCGCCCATGGGGGTCTTCGTGCGGTCGAGCACCCAGAGGAGCGAGCCCTTTTTCTCACCGCTTCTAAGGGATTCCGTCAGCTCCAGATTGCGGCGGGTGACGTAGTCAAGCTCCATGAAGCGCCCGCCGAAAAACACGTCGAGGCGGCGGATGTGGCTCAGGTCAAATTTCTGCGTGCGCTGGATGTACTCCAGCAGCGCCCCGGCGGCGCAGACCGCGCCGGGCTGGTCGCCCAGGGACGCCTCGTCGATGTCCTTGAAGCCGAACTGCTCGCAGACTCTTGCGGCGGCGGGCATGTATTCAAAGCTCTCCGCGCCCTCCTCGGGCATGGCGGAAAGCTTCTTGGTCACAAAGTCGTAAATCTCCTTAAGCTCCCTTGCGCCGGGGGACAGCAGCGCCTCGCGCGGGGAGAAGCGGCCCAGCTCGTTTACGATGTGGGAGACCGCGTCGTTTTCAAAGGCGGCGCAGCAGAACTCGCCCGTGGACACGTCGCAGAACGCGACGCCCCCCTCCCTGCCCGCAAGGTACACGGCGGCGAGGTAGTTGGATTTCCCCTCTTCCAGCATGGAGCTTTCCGTCACGGTGCCGGGGGTGATGATGCGGATGACATCCCGCTTGACGAGGCCCTTTGCCAACGCCGGGTCCTCGGTCTGCTCACAGATGGCGACCTTGTAGCCCTTGGCGATGAGGCGGGCGATATACGCCTCGGCACTGTGGTAGGGGACACCGCACATCGGGGTGCGCTCCTCCGGGTCCTCCACCGAGCGGTCGCGGGTCGTGAGGGTGAGATCCAGCTCCTTCGAGGCGGTCTTCGCGTCGTCGTCGAACATCTCATAAAAATCCCCGAGGCGGAAGAAGAGCAGGCAGTCGGAATACTGCTGCTTGATCTCCTGATACTGCCGCTTCATGGGGGTCAGCTCTGGCATATTTTCCACATCCCTTTGAGGTAATCTTGATAGCAGTCCGAACAGATCGTCATGTCGACGGTTTGCTCGGCTATGAAAATCGGCTTTTCCGTCACCGTCCGGTGACAGTGCTCACAGAAAAAGCGCTCTGTGCCCGGCCGAAACAGGACGAGCGCCAGAATGGCGAGCAAAGCCAGACAGGTCAGCAGTATGGTGACTTTCTTTTTCATTCCACGACTTCCCCGTACAGGGCCCAGGTGTTCGACGCCGTGATCTTCACGTCGATGAACTGCCCGATGAGGCTCTTTTCGCCGTGCAAATGGACAAGCCTGCCGCCATTTGTGCGGCTGGAGAGGTTATATTCCTCCTTGCCGGTCTCGCCGTCGACCAGCACGCGGAAGACCTTGCCCTCATACTCCTTGTGCTTCTCGCCGGAGATGCGGTTACTCAGCTCCATGAGCTGATCGAAGTGCACCTGCTTGTCGGCCCTCGTGTAGGGATCGGGCATGGTGGCCGCCGGGGTGCCGACGCGCTTGGAGTAGATGAAGGTGAACATCGCGTCATAGCGCACCTCTTCGCAGAGGGAAAGGGTATCGGCAAAATCCTCCTCCGTCTCGTCGGGGAAGCCCACAATGATGTCGGTGGTGATGACAAGGTCGGGCATATAGCGCCGCGCCGTGGCGATCTCGTCGAGGTACTTTGCGCGGTCGTAGTGGCGGTTCATACGCTTGAGAATCCTGTCGCTGCCGGACTGGACGGGCAGGTGGATATGGTGGGCGCATTTCTCGCACTCTGCCATGGTCTTGAAAAGCTTCTCTGTTGCGTCGCGAGGGTGGCTCGTCATGAAGCGGATGAGAAAGTCGCCGGGGATGGCGTTGATTTCCCGGATGAGGTCTGCAAAGTCCACCCCGCAGTCGAGGTCCTTGCCGTAGGAGTTGACGTTCTGACCCAGCAGGGTGATGTCCTTGTAGCCCTCGGCGACAAGCTGCCGCGCCTCGGCGAGGACGTCTTCCGGTCTGCGCGAGCGCTCGCGCCCGCGCACGTAAGGGACGATGCAGTAGGTGCAGAAGTTGTTGCAGCCGTACATGATGGAGAGCCACGCCTTGACCTTCCCGTCGCGACGGAGCGGGATGCCCTCGGCCACGGACTCGGCCTTGTCGATGGCGAAGACGCGCCTGTGCTTTTCCATCACCTGATTTAAAAGCTCGGGAAAGCGCCAGAGCTCATGCGGGCCGAAGACCAGATCCACCACCGGGTAGGACATTTTGATCTTCTCGGCCATGTGCGCCTGCTGCACCATGCAGCCGCAGACGGCGATGATCTGCCCGGGCCGCGCCTTTTTGGAGTGGTTGAGCGCGCCGACATTGCCGAGCACCCGCATCTCGGCGTGCTCGCGCACGGCGCAGGTGTTGACGACGATCACATCCGCCTGAAATTCGTCCTGTGTGAAGCCATAGCCCATCTCGGCGAGGTATCCGCGGATCTTCTCGCTGTCGGCCTCGTTCTGCTGGCAGCCGTAGGTGTCCACCATGGCAAGGGGCCGCTGCCCGTCCGCGGTGACGCGCTCGAAAATCTGCGCGCAGATCGCCCGCTGTTCTTCGATTTTTTCTATATCAATGACTTTTCTCTCAATCGGCATGGGGGTATTCTCCTTAATCTTCCATTGCTGAGTCTTTATATTTTAGCATGGCCGTAAACGGGCATGCTAAAATATGTCATGTTTTTCGGTTGCCGCGCCAGCGGCGAGAAAAACGACTTAGATCAAATAAAATAAAACGTCTCGACGTTTTATTTTAGCATAAATACTATGGAAGTTTCAACTGAAAACATGTATAATAAAAGAAAACGATCCCAAGAGACTGTAGGGGAGGGGCTTGCCCCTCCCGGCAGTAAAATGTTGCGTCCTGCGAATGTGCCGGGCGAATACGAAAATGATTCCCTGTACCGCCGGGAGGGGCAAGCCCCTCCCCTACGGCGCAGGATGTGAGGTTTTGCATATGTCCGAAATCAACATCCTCTCCCCGCATGTGGCGGACATGATCGCTGCGGGCGAGGTGGTGGAGCGCCCCGCCTCCGTCATCAAGGAGCTCATGGAAAACGCCTTTGACGCGGGTGCCCACAGCGTCACCGTCGAAATAAGGGACGGCGGCGCCACCTATATCCGCGTGCAGGACGACGGCAAAGGCATGGCCCCGGAGGACGCGGGCATTGCCTTCATGCGCCACGCCACCTCCAAGCTCCGCGACGAGACCGGCCTTGAGGCGATCGGCACCATGGGCTTTCGCGGTGAGGCGCTGGCCGCTATCTCCGCCGTGAGCGAGGTGGAGCTTCTCACCCGCCGCCACGGGGACGAAAGCGGCACCCGCGTCACGCTCTCCGCCGGGGACATTCAGGACATGGGCGAGACCGGCTGCCCTGCGGGCACCGTGATGCAGGTGCGCTCCCTCTTTTTCAACACCCCGGCCCGCCTCAAGTTTCTCAAATCCGACCGGGCGGAGGCCTCCGCCTGTGTGCAGACCGCCCTGCGCTGCGCCCTCGGAAGGCCAGAGGTCTCCGTGCGGCTCCTGCGCGACGGGAAGGAGGAATTCTTCTCCCCCGGCGACGGCAAGGCCCTCTCCTGCGTGTACGCCCTTCTGGGCCGCGACACGGCAAAGGATTTTCTGCCCATCGAGCTCAGCGACGGCGACATGTCGGTTGCCGGCTTTGTGTCCTCCCCCTCCGCCGGGCGCGGCAACCGGGGCATGCAGTTTTTCTACTGCAACGGGCGCTATATCCGCTCGGCCCTGCTGCAGACCGCCGTGGAGCAGGCGTATAAAAACACGCTGCTCGTCGGGCGCTATCCCGCGTGCGTGGTGTACCTGAAGCTCTCCAACGCCGCCGTTGACGTGAACGTCCACCCGGCCAAGACCGAGGTCAAGTTCTCGCAGGAAAAGCGCGTCTTCGACCTTGTCTACCACGCGGTGCTGGCTGCGCTGTCAACAGAGGACCGCACCGCCGCCGCCGGGGAGGAAAAGCCGAAGCCCGCCCCCGCACCGGTATACACGGCACCGACGCCGACGGCAAAGCCCAATCCGCGCCCGGACTTCTACCGCTCCATGAGCGCGGCGGACTTTCGCGCCTCCAACTACAGCATCCGTCCCCCGGCGCCCGCAAAGCCAGTCGAGGCCGCCATGCCGCTCAGGGCCTATGAGCAGCCCTACCAGACGCGCCTGGATATGACTCCGCCGCCGACCCCCGCTGTCAAGCCGCAGGAATCGACAAAAATCGCGCTGAACGAGCCCGGTCTTTCTGGTAAAACTGTGGAAAACTCTGTTCAAAGTGTTGAAAAACCTACGCTTCCGGACTACAAACTCATCGGCGAGGCCCTGCACCTATACATCCTGGTGGAGACCGGGGACGAGCTCATGCTCATCGACAAGCACGCGGCCCACGAGCGTATGATCTTTGACCGCCTCAAACGGCAGGACCGCAGCGTCATGGCCCAGACCCTGCTCGAGGGCGTGACCCTCCGCCTTGACGGGGAGGAGCGGGAGCTTCTGGAGCAGAACGGGGAGCTGCTTTCCGAGCTCGGCTTCGAGATCGAAGCCTACGGCGAGGATGATTTTATTCTCCGCACCGTGCCCGCGGACATGAACCCCTCGGACGCGCGGGCGGCGGTGGAGGAAATCTTTGAAAAGCTGCGCGGCGGCAAGGCCCCGGACCCCAAAAGCGCCCGGGACGAGATCCTGCACACGGTGGCCTGCAAGGCAGCCATCAAGGCAGGCTACATCACCGACAGAGCCGAGCTTGACCGCATCGTGCAGGCGGTCCTGTCCGGGCAGGTCAAGTACTGCCCCCACGGCCGCCCAGTCTCCGCCGTACTCGGCAGACGGGACTTGGATAAACTCTTTAAGAGAATCGTGTAAAAACTGCACCAAGGCACTTGCCTCTCCCTTTGGGAGAGGTGCCCCAGTGCGCACACTGGGGCGGAGAGGGTCGTTTGTTGACTGACAGCCCTCTCAGTCATCGCCGCAAGCGGCGCTGACAGCTCCCCCATAGGGGGAGCCAAGGAAGGAGGCTCCGCCATGACTGACAATTCCATCATCGTCGTCGCGGGGCCGACCGCCTCGGGGAAGACAAAACTCGGCATCGAGCTTGCAAAGCTTTATCAGGGCGAGATCGTCTCCGCCGATTCCATGCAGCTCTACCGCGGCATGGACATCGGCACCGCCAAGGCGACAAAAGCCGAGCAGGCCGAGGCCGTCCACCATATGCTGGATGTGGCAGACCCCTCGGAAGCTTACTCCGTGGCCCGCTATGTCGACGAGGCCGGGGCCGTCTGCGATGAGATTTTAGCGCGCGGGCGTGTCCCCATCCTGGTGGGCGGGACCGGGCTTTACATCGACTCGCTCATCTCGGGGCGGGACTTTGCCGACAACCAGGAAGACAAGGCTCTCCGCTCAGAGCTTGAAGCGGAATACGACCGCCTCGGCGGGGAGGCGATGCTCCAAAAGCTCGCCGCCTTCGACCCCGAGCGGGCCGCTAAACTGGGCGCGGGAGATAAGCGGCGCATCGTGCGGGCCGTGGAAATTTACCGCCTCACCGGCAAGACCGCCACCGAGCACGACGAGGAGACCCGCCGCCGCCCGCCGAGGTATGACGCGGCGCGGATCGTGCTCAATTTTAAGGATCGCGCCGACCTCTATGCAAGAATCGATGCGCGGGTCACGCAGATGGCCGCCGACGGACTTTTTGACGAGGTGCGGCGGCTCCTGGATTCGGGCCTGTCCGCCGAGTGTACCGCCATGCAGGCCATCGGCTACAAGGAGGCGGTGCTGGCCCTGAAAGGGGAGCTCACGGAGGACGAGGCCCTCGACCTCATCCGACAGGGCAGCCGCCGCTATGCCAAGCGGCAGATCACCTGGTTCGGCCGCTGGGAGGGAGCCCTGCGCATCCTCTGGGACGCGGCGCCCGATTTTGGTGCCGCCCTCCAAATTTCGACAGCGTTTTTACAAAGCCGCGGGTATCATGAGTAGTACGTGCCAAAACACGAATTACTTATGACGGAGCGGTGAAGGACATGCCGCTCCGCAAAAAAAGGAGTGGCTGAAATGCAGAAAACGCAAAATCTCCAGGATCAATTCCTCAACCAGTTGCGCAAGGACCGGGCCGTCGTCACCATGTTTTTGATGAACGGCTTCCAGCTGCACGGCATCGTGCGCGGCTTTGACGGCTTCACGGTGGTGCTCGACTCCGACGGGCGGCAGCAGCTCATCTACAAGCACGCAATCTCCACCGTCGTGCCGCCGCGGCCCATCCCCTTTGATGGGGAGGACTGAGCGGGCGTTTTATCACGCGCTGGCGGCGCTGCTCTTTGCCGCCGCCTGCGCGTGGAGCCTCGCGGCGCTCTACCGGCGCATGGACGCCCCCGAGCCCCCGGCCCCCACGCCCGCGCCGAGTGCGGCCCCGGCGGCGCTGCGCTTTCGCGGCCTGCTCATCCGGCAGGAGGAGCGCCTGCCCGCCGGGGCCTTCCCGGACGCAGAGCCCGGCGCGCGTTTAAGCGCCGCCGACACCGGCACCGAGAGCGCCCTGTACTATCCCGCCTGCGACGGCTGGGAGGGATTAAAGCCCGAGGACGCCGAGAGACTCACCCCGGCGGGGCTGGAAAAGCTCCTGGACGCGGAGTCTCCGGAGACCGGGGACGCCGCCCGCCTGGTCTACGGCTTTTCCCTGATCTGCGCCGCCCTCACGGAGGGGGACTTAACCCCGCTCCCCGGCCCCTGCCGCCTGACCCTCGACGGCACGGAGGGCGAGATCGAGGGCGATATCCTCTCCGTCACCGCCGACGCCCTGGGAAGGCGCATGCTGGTCATAAAGCTCACGGACTTTCCGGAAAAGCTCTATGAGCTGCGCGCCGTGGAGGGAGAAATCCGGTAAATACGTCGAACATCGCACAATCTTAGATACAAAGAAGGAAACGACTATGAGCATTGCGGAAAATATCGCGCAGGTCAAGGCCAATATCGAACGCGCGGCACTGGCTGCCGGGCGGGACCCGAAGGAGATCCTGCTTGTCGGCGCGACCAAAATGAACGACGCCGACCGCGTCCGGGAGGCGATCGCCGCGGGGCTGCCCTGCTGCGGGGAAAACCGCGTGCAGGAGCTTCTGGAGAAAAACGAGGCCGGGGCCTATGCGGGCGCGCAGCTGCACTTTATCGGCACACTCCAGAAAAACAAGGCCAAGTATCTCGTGGGGCTCGTGTCCCTCATCCACAGCGTGGACAGCGTAGAGCTCATGAAGGAGATCAGCAGACAGGCCGTAAAGCGCGGCATCCGGCAGGACATCCTGATCGAGGTCAACACCGGGGGCGAGGCGTCCAAGTCCGGTCTTGCGCCCGGGGAGCTTGCCAACGTACTGGAAAAAGCGGGAGAATTTCCCGGCATTTTCGTCCGCGGACTCATGACCATCCCCCCGATTTGCCGGGCCCCGGAGGAGAATCTGCCATATTTCGATCTTTTGCGACAGCTTTTTATTGACAATGGCGAAAAAAAATACGATAATGTATGCATGGATTTTATGTCTATGGGCATGAGCGGCGATTATGAGGCCGCCATCGCCTGCGGGGCGAACATCGTGCGTGTCGGCACGGCCATCTTCGGTCAGCGGCACTACCCCGAAAAACAGGCGTGACCTGAGCGAGTACTGGAGGATTGCCATGGGTTTCATGGATGGATTGAAAAAACTGACGCAGCCCTACGATGACGACGAGGATTTCTTCGAGGGTGCCGACCAGAGCCTGCGCCCGCAGCCGAAGCCCGAGCAGAAGGCGGCGGTGAGCGCGGCCCAGATGGCCTTTGAAAACGCCTTCGCCGACCAGGGCGGCACGCCCGTGCCCGCGGAGGAGGCCCAGCCCAAAAAACCGGCGGAGAGCTCCGGCGGCATTTTCGGCGGCTTCAAGAAGGCGGCGCAGAGCGCGTCCAGACCCAAACGGGAGCGCACCGTCAACTTCGGCGGCAAGGACACCTCGGTCCTCCTTTTCAGCCCCAAGACCTTTGACGAGGCCGGGGAGCTGGTAAGCTACCTGCAGCAGGACATGACCTGTGTCATGACGCTGGAAACCGTCCCGGCGGAGACCGCGCGAAGGCTTCTGGATTTTCTGTCCGGCATCGCCTTCGCCCTCGGCGGGAAGATCACCCCCGTTTCCGCAAAGACCTATTTCATCACCCCGCAGAACGTAGACATTTTGGGAACACAGCCGCAGCAGCAGAGTGAACAACAGCAGCCGGAGAACTCCGGACACTATTTTTGACCGATAAAAAAAGAGGTCGCATAAGATACGAAAGGTGGATAAGCTATGATTACTGCACAGGATATTCGTGAGAAGGGCTTTGAGAGAGCGCGCATGGGCGGCTACGATATGGCCTCCGTGGATGATTTTCTGGAAGAACTGGCCGACGATGTCGCCGCGACCCAGAAGGAAAACGCCGTCCTCAAGAGCAAGATGAAGGTCCTCGTCGACAAGATCGAGGAGTACCGTTCCAATGAAGAGGCGCTCAACGCCGCCATCCTCTCCGCCCAGAAGCTCGCCGTCCAGATCGAGAGCGAGGCAAGACAGCGCGCCGCCGACACCATCGCCGAGGCCGAGAAGAAGGCGCAGGAGACCCTGGGCTCCATCTCCTCCCGCGCCGACGCCGAGGAAAAGCGCCTGGCCGACGCCAAGGCTGCCGCCGCCAAGTTCATCGAGGCCGCCAAGGCCCTCTGCCACACCCAGCTCGGCAAGCTCGACAAGATCGCCGACGAGATGGGCGTTGAGGAGCCTGCCCCCGCCGCCGCACCCGCGCCGGTGGAGGAGCCTGTGCCGGTCGAGGAGAGTGCGCAGCCCAGCATCGACGACGCCGTCAGCGCCATCGAGAAGAGCGCCGCCCGCCTGCAGGCGGACGACGGCCTGAAGCTGGACATGCCCGACGACACCACCAGCTACCGCCCCAAAAAGCACAAGCTCGAGAACACCCAGCCCTTTACCTTCTGATAGCGTAATACAGGGGCGCGTATCCTGCGCGCCCCCCTTTATCCATTATTCTGGCTCCCTCTTTGAGGGAGCTGTCATCGCCGTTTGCGGCGATGACTGAGGGAGTCAGCGCCCCGCTTCAGCTGGGTGCAGGATAAGAGGACTCCCTCCGGCCTTCGGCCACCTCCCTCAGAGAGGGAGGCATATATAGAGTACAGGAGCAACAGAAACCATGTCACAGGACTTTAACGCCACACTGAACCTTCCAAAAACCGATTTTCCCATGCGCGCAGGCCTGCCCAAGCGTGAGCCCGAGATGCTTAAAGCCTGGCAGGAGCAGGACATCTACCGCGAGATGCTCAAGAAAAATGAGGGGCACCCCCGCTTCAACCTCCACGACGGCCCTCCCTTCTCCAACGGCAACATCCACATGGGCCACGCCCTCAATAAGTGCATCAAGGACTTCATCACCCGCTCCTACGCCATGCGCGGTTACTATACCCCCTACATCCCCGGCTGGGACAACCACGGCATGCCCATCGAGTCCGCCATCATCAAGGAGCAGAAGCTCAACCACAAGGCCATGAGCGTGGCGGATTTCCGCTCCGCCTGCCACAAGTACGCCGAAAAGTACGTCGGCAAGCAGATGGAGGGCTTCAAGCGCCTGGGCGTCGTGGCCGACTGGGAGCACCCCTACCTCACCATGAACAAGGGCTTCGAGGCGGACGAGGTGCGCATCTTCGGCAAGATGTACCGCAACGGCCACATCTACAAGGGCTTTAAGCCCGTCTACTGGTGTGCCCACGACGAGACCGCTCTCGCCGAGGCAGAGATCGAATACCAGGACGATCCCGTCACCACCGTCTACGTCAAGTTCCCCATCTTCGACGACAAAGGCAAGCTCGGCCACCTGGACAAGTCCAAACTGAGTTTCCTCATCTGGACGACCACCACCTGGACCCTGCCCGGCAACCTTGGCATCACCCTCTCCCCGGGCGACAGCTACGCGATTGTGAAGCTGGATAACGGCGAGATGCTCATCATGGCCGAGGCCCTCATTGAGTCCGTCATGAAGGCGGGCAAGGTGGAGCACTGGGAGATCGTGGAGACCCACGAGGGCAGCTTCTTTGAATACATGCTGGCCCACCACCCCTTCCTCGACAAGACGAGCCTTGTCATGCTCGCCGACTATGTCACCATGGATTCCGGCACCGGCTGCGTCCACACCGCCCCCGGCTTCGGCGCGGACGACTACAACACCTGCACCCGCTACGGCCTCGAGATGGTCGTGCCCGTGGACGACCAGGGCCGCCACACCGAGTACGCCGGCAAGTACGCGGGGCTGACCACCGAGGCCTCCAACCCCGTTATCTACGCCGACATGCAGGAAAGCGGCGTCCTTTTCGCCAGCGAAAAGATCGTCCACAGCTACCCGCACTGCTGGCGCTGCAAGAATCCCATCATCTTCCGCGCCACCCCCCAGTGGTTCTGCTCCGTCGACTCCTTCAAGGAGGAGGCCGTCAAGGCCTGCGACGACGTGAAGTGGCTGCCCGCCTGGGGCAAGGAGCGCATGGCCGCCATGATCCGTGAGCGCGCCGACTGGTGCATCTCCCGTCAGCGCCGCTGGGGCCTGCCCATCCCCGTGTTCTACTGCGAGGACTGCAAGAAGCCCGTCTGCACCGACGAGAGCATCGAGTCGGTGGCGAAGATCTTCGAGGAGAAGGGCTCCAACGCGTGGTTCGAGCAGGAGGCTTCCGAACTGCTGCCCGCAGGCTTCAAGTGCCCCCACTGCGGCGGCACGCACTTTACCAAGGAGACCAACACCCTCGACGGCTGGTTCGACTCCGGCTCTACCCACTTTGCCGCCATGAAGCGCGACCAGGGCTTCTGGCCCGCCGACATGTACATGGAGGGCGGCGACCAGTACAGAGGCTGGTTCCAGTCCTCGCTGCTGACCGCGGTCGGCGCACTGAACCAGGGCGCGCCCTATAAGGAGTGCCTGACCCACGGCTGGACCGTCGACGGCGAGGGCAAGGCCATGCACAAGTCCCTCGGCAACGGCATCGACCCGGCGGATATCATCAAGGAGTTCGGCGCGGACATGATCCGCCTCTGGGCCGGCTCCGCCGACTACCATGTGGACGTGCGCTGCTCCCGCGAGATCTTCAAGCAGCTGAGCCAGAATTATCTGAAGTTCCGCAACACCGCCCGCTACTGCCTTGGCAACCTCGAGGGCTTCGACGCCGACAAGCTGATCGCGCCGGAAGAGATGCTGCCCCTGGACCGCTGGGCCATGACCAAGCTCAACGAGCTCATTGCCCAGGTCGAGAAGGCTTACGACAATTACGAGTTCCACACCGTGTCCCACGCGGTCAACGACTTCTGCGTCGTGGAGCTGAGTTCCTTCTACCTCGATATCATCAAGGACCGCCTCTACTGCGAAGAGCGCGACGGGCTTAAGCGCCGCAGCGCCCAGACCGCTCTGTTCCTGATCCTTGACACCCTGACCAAGATGTTTGCCCCCATCCTCGCCTTCACCTGCGACGAGATCTGGCAGGCCATGCCCCACCGCGCGAGCGACGACAAGCGAAACGTCCTGTTCAACACCATGAACAAGGCCTTCGCTGACTACGCCCTCGAGGATGCCGAGATGGCAAAGTGGGACAGACTCATCGCCCTGCGCGACGATGTCAACGGCGTGCTGGAGTCCGCCCGCGCCGACAAGCGCATCGGCAAGCCCCTCGAGGCCGCCGTCATCCTGCGCGCGAAGGACGAGGACGCAAAGAGCGCCCTGAACGCGGTTTCCTCCATGAACCTGTCCGAGCTCTTCATCGTGTCTCAGTGCCTCATCGCGGACGACGAGCCCGAAGAGGCCCACGTCACCGGCCGCGGCGCGAAGAACCCCGGCCTTGAGATCTCCGTCTTTGAGGCCCCCGGCGTAAAGTGCCCGCGCTGCTGGATGCACTCCACCGACGCAGACCCCGAGACGGGCCTCTGCCCGCGCTGCAAGGCGGTTATTGCAAAACAATAATCACAAAAGTGAAAAGTGAAAAGTTGAAAGTGAAGAGAAAGGTGTCGCTGCGCGACGATTCAATCATCCGCGAAGCTGATACCATAACCCCACTTCTCACTCTTCACTTTCCACTTTCCCCGCACTCCCTCCCATTTCGCAAGCCGGTAGGTTTATCGGCAGATAGGAGTTACCATGCTGTATTCAATCGTCGGCATCCTTGTCATCATTCTGGACCAGGCCGTGAAATTCTGGGTCTCCGATACCCTGTTCGGCACGGACGTGGTGCGCTTCATCCCCGGGGTCATCAGCCTCGTCAACGTCCATAACGACGGCGCCGCTTTCAGCTTCCTGAGCGGCCAGGGCGCGCGCATCTATTTCATCATTGCCACCGTCGTGTTCGTGCTGCTGGTCATCATTGCTCTGGCCACCAACTTCATCCGCGGCAAGTTCTCCCGCTGGTGCCTAGTGTTCGTGGCGGCGGGCGGCCTTGCCAACATGATCGACCGCGTGCTCTACGGCTATGTGCAGGACATGTTCAAGGTGGAGCTGTTCAACTTCGCCATCTTCAACGTGGCGGACGTGTTCATCACGGTCTTTTCCATCCTCTTTGCCCTGTCCATGATCTTCGAGCGCCCCGAGAGCGATCTCAACGACGTGCTGTACGAGATCGACGACGAGGACGAGAAGCCCAAGAAGGAGAAGAAGTCCCGCAAGGAGAAGAAGGCCGAGAAAGCCGCCGCGCTCGAGGCCAAGGCCGAGACCGGCGCCGAGGCCCTGCCCGCGCCGGAGCCGGAGAAGATGAGCAAGGTGCGCTCTGCCCGCAAGTCCCGCCAGGAGAAGTACGAGCAGGAATATGAGGAATACAAGGCCCAGCAGCGCGCCGCCATGAACCAGAAGGCAGCGCAGGAGCAGCCTGCCGCGCCCGCAGCGCCCGCACCCCAGACCAAGAGCGCCGAGAAGGCCGACGGTCCCGATCCCTTCGACGCCTGGGTGAAGGCCAATGCCAGGGCCGAGAAGAGCGAGGCTCAGTCCTACGCCGGACGCCTCATGGATACGCCCAAGCCGGATGCCCGCCCGACCCCCGCGCCCCAGCCGAAGGCTGCCGCACCCGCGCCCGCGCCGGTCGAAAAGCCGAAGCCCGCGCCCGCGCCGAAGCCCGCCCCGGCGGAGGACGAGTACAATCTGGACGATATTCTGGCAGAGTTCAAGTAAGGACCGAAATGGACGAAGAACGGATACAGATAACAGCCGAGGAGAGCGGAGAGAGGATCGACGCTCTCCTCGCGCGCGCCTTCCCGGCCCTCTCCCGCAGCCTTATCCAGAAATGCATGGAGGCGGGCGCGGTGACGGTCAACGGGAAAGCGGTGAAAAAGAACGCCCGGGGCAGCGCCGGGGATGAGATCGTCTTCGCCTTCCCCGAGACCGAGGCCCTGCCCGTCGAGGCCCAGGACATCCCCATCGACATCGTGTACGAGGACGGGGACCTTGCGGTCATCAATAAGGCCCGCGGCATGGTGGTCCACCCCGCGCCGGGGCACCCGGACGGCACGCTGGTCAACGCTTTGCTCTTTCACTGCGGCGACAGCCTCTCCGGCATCGGCGGGGTGCAGCGGCCCGGCATCGTCCACCGCATCGACAAGGACACCTCGGGATTGCTCGTCGTGGCGAAGAACGACTTTGCCCACCAGGGCCTGTCCGCCCAGCTGAGCGATCACAGCTTATGCCGGGAGTATGAGGCGGTGGTCAACGGGGTGCTCCGCGAGGAGAGCGGCACGGTGGACAGACCCATCGGCAGACACCCCGTGGACCGCAAGCGCATGGCCGTGACCGAGAAAAACAGCAAGCGCGCCGTCACCCACTGGGAGCTGATGGAGAGCTACCAGGGCTATGCCCGGGTGCTCTGCCGCCTGGAGACCGGACGCACCCACCAGATCCGCGTGCACATGGCGAGCATCGGCCACCCCCTGCTCGGCGACGGGCTCTACGGGGCCAGGTGCCCGGACAAGGGCCTGGAGGGCCAGTGCCTGCACGCAAGGCGCCTGCGCCTCGTCCACCCCCGCACGGGCGAGGAAATGCAGTTTGAAGCCCCCCTGCCGGACTATTTCCGGGAGGTGCTCGCAAGACTCGGGCCGAGGATATGAAGAGAAAAGGGCGCGTTGCAAAATGATGTTATAACCTTGTCTATCGTAAAAACTCTCATATCGCTGTAGGGGCCGACGCCCCCTCGGCGGCCCGACAGAGAAATCTCAACAACTGCATATATCCCCGGCAAATTCGCAATGGTTGTGCATTTTTTGCCGGGGATTTCTGTATAGAATTAAGCTGTGCCGCGCGGGCCGCCGAGGGCGTCGGCCCCTACGCTTAACGTATGAAAAATGTGTTTTGCAACGCGTCCTTCAATGTGTCGACAAACCATAAATAGGGAGTCATTCCGAGCCAGTGCGCACACTGGCGTGGGAATCCGTTCTCCCAGCGGCCAGCTTAAGAAGTGGCTTGTATCAATGGTTTGCCATTCAGCGAGCAGATGCGGATTGCCACACCAACGCGACGCGCGAGAAACATTCTGACGCGCGATTTACGCGCGACATTCAAGGCTTGACCGTGACGCGATCCTTGCTTGTCGTGACATCGGTCACTGGTTCGCAATGACACAGAACGGCTGTTTTCGCCATTGAATAAGGCCAAGACTGAATAGTTACCTCCCGAGAAAGATTTTTTGCTTCGCTCAGAAGGACACGGCGTTTTGCGACAGCCCCTTCTTTCGCCTGTTATCTTTTTCGCAAACGGCTTTTTGTGTTGAATACCGGTATCTTTTCTGCTAATATATAGTTTTGTCGGAACAAACAGCGGAGGCGGACGACCAACCGCTCCGACTATCACCCAGAGTATGTGTGCGGGATGTCATCACCTGTACCATGTACCAGGGCGGACGACCAGATACTCCGATTTTTACCCAGTTACGTGGGCGGGATGCTACCACCTGTACCATGTAACAGGGCGGACGACCAGGTACCGACCTGCGCCCAAAGTCCGACGTTATTAAAATCTCTGCGGCGGCCAGCCGTGGGAAAGGATGTAAAAAGAAAATGGAACACAACGAAAAGACAATGGACAAGATCGTAGCGCTGTGCAAGAACCGCGGCTTTGTGTACGCGGGCAGCGAGATCTACGGCGGGCTTGCAAACTCCTGGGACTACGGCCCCCTCGGCGTGGAGTTCAAGAACAACGTGAAGAAGGCATGGCTCAAGAAGTTCGTGCAGGAGAGCGAGTACAACGTCGGCCTCGACGCCGCCATCCTCATGAACCCCCAGACCTGGGTCACCACCGGCCACGTCTCCAGCTTCTCCGACCCCCTGCTCGACTGCAAGGCCTGCAAGGCCAGACACAGAGCCGACAAGCTCATCGGCGACGTGCACCACGACGTCAACGTCGACGCCATGAGCTTCGACGAGATGGACGCGTTCATTGCCTCTCATGACGATATTCTCTGCCCCGTCTGCGGCAAGCACGACTTCACCCCCATCCGCAAGTTCAACCTCATGTTCAAGACCGCCATCGGCGTGACCGAGGACTCCTCCTCCGTCTGCTACCTGCGCCCCGAGACCGCACAGGGCATCTTTGTCAACTTCGCCAACATCCAGCGAACCACCCGTCGCAAGCTGCCCTTCGGCGTGTGCCAGGTGGGCAAGGCCTTCCGCAACGAGATCACCCCGGGCAACTTCACGTTCCGCACCCGCGAGTTTGAGCAGATGGAGTGCGAAGGCTCACCTCCCTCGGCATCAAGGAGGAGCACCTGAGACTGCGCGACCATGAGAAGGCCGAGCTCGCCTTCTACTCCCGCGCCACGACCGACATCGAGTACGCCTTCCCGTTCACCGACTGGGGTGAGCTGTGGGGCATCGCCGACCGCACCGACTACGACCTGGGCCGCCACCAGGAGGCCAGCGGCAAGGATCTGACCTACTACGACCAGGACGCAAACGAGCACTACATCCCCTACGTCATCGAGCCGTCCCTCGGCTGCGACCGCGTGGCCCTCGCCTTCCTGTGCGAAGCTTATGACGAGGAAGTCGTCGGCCAGGACAAGAAGGGCAACGATGATGTCCGCACGGTCCTGCACCTGCACCCGGCGCTGGCTCCCTTCAAGTGCGCGATCCTGCCGCTGAGCAAGAAGGAAGTGCTCACCGGCCCCGCCATGGAGCTTTACCGTGAGCTCAGTAAGGAGTTCATGTGCGATTACGACGAGACCGGCTCCATCGGCAAGCGCTACCGCCGCGAGGACGAGATCGGTACCCCGTTCTGCATCACCTTCGACTTCAACACCGTCGGCACCGAGACCGATGTCGCCGACCACTGCGTCACCATCCGCGAGCGCGACACCATGCAGCAGGTCCGCATCCCCATCTCCGAGGTCAAGGACTACATCGCCGAGAGAGTGAAGTTTTAATATATTTTGAAAGACAGGTATTATCTGTGAAAAACGGATTTATCAAGGTCGCTGCCGCCGCGCCTGTGATCAAGGTCTGCGACTGCGACTATAATGCGGACAGGGTCATTGAAACCATTGAAAAGGCGGAGAAGCTGGGTGTGAAGGTGCTGGCCTTCCCGGCGCTGACGCTCACGGGCGTGGAGTGCCGCGACCTCTTCCGGCACCGCGTGCTGCTCGACGGGGCGGAAAAGGCGCTTGCCAAGGTCGTCGCCGCAACGAAGGGCAAGGATATGCTCGTGCTTGTCGGCACGCCTGTCAGTGTCGGCCAGGCGGTCACCAGCGCCGCCGCCGCGGTTTCCGACGGGGAGCTTCTGGCTTTGATCCCCCAGCGCCGCGCATCCGCAAAGTTTATGGCTGACAACGGCAAGTATCATACGATCGACTCCGAGGTAATCGGCGCCGAGGATGTCTTTTGCGAGCCCGACGCCATCATCTGGTGCCAGGGCCTGCCGGCTCTCGGCATCGCCGTGGAGCTTGGGCCCGACCTGGACAATATCCGGTCATACGAGGCGCAGAACGCCCGTGCGGGCGCGACGCTCATTGTCAAGATGGCGGACTTCCCGCAGACGGTGTATTCCACCCGGGATGCCGAGCTGAACGCGAAATACGAATCCCGCCACAACACCGCCGCCGTGATGCTCGCCGCCCCCGGCAAGGGCGAGAGCAGCACCGACAATGCCTATTCCGGCCTCTGCCTGGTGGCGGAAAACGGCGACATTCTTGCCGAGACCGAGGGCGAGGACAGCTTTGCTGTCACAGAGATCGACGTGGAATACCTCGAAAACCTCCGCCGTCAGAGCGGGGACTTCGACTGGATCGACGAGGACTATACCGCCATCGCCTGGAACTGCGCGCCCGTGGACACCGCCCTCACCCGCAAGTTCAACAAGCACCCGCACCTGCCCGATAATTCCGCGGACCTGCCCGCTTACTGCGAGCGCGTGCTGGATATCCAGGTCTCCGCGCTCGTCAAGCGCATGAAATACGCAAACCTCGACCACTGCGTGGTGGGCATCTCCGGCGGCGTGGACTCGACCCTCGCGGTCATGGTCTCCGCCATGGCGGTAAAGCGCATGGGCTATCCCAGCACCAACGTTATCGCCTGCACCATGCCCTGCTTCGGCACCTCCAGCCGCACCAAGTCAAACGCCGTGATCGTCGCCGAGCAGTGGGGCTGCGATGTGCGTGTCATCGACATCACCAAGTCCGTCCTCCAGCACTTCGACGACATCGGCCATGCCCACGACGACTACTCCCTGGCCTTTGAAAACGCCCAGGCGAGAGAGCGCACCCAGGTTTTGATGGACATTGCCAACAAGTGCAACGGCCTCGACGTCGGCACCGAGGATCTCAGTGAGTTTATCGACGGCTGGTGCACCTACAACGGCGACCACACCAGCATGTACGATGTGAACATGGGCCTGACCAAGACCCAGGTGCGCGCGAATGTCAGCCATATTGCCGCGACCACGGAGGATAAGGTCCTCAAGGCGGCGCTCTATGACGTGCTCGACTGCCCCGTGACGCCGGAGCTGCTGCCCATCCATGACGACATGATCGAGCAGAAGAGCGAGGACGCTGTCGGTTCCTACTCCCTCCAGGACTTCTTTACCCACCATATCCTCATCAACGGCTTTGCCCCGTCCAAGGTCTTCCGCCTTGCCAAGGCGGCCTACGGGGACGAGTTTACGGACGAGGAGCTCAAGCACTGGCTCACCAGCTGGTGCAAGCGCCTCTTCTCCCAGCAGTTCAAGCGCTCCTGCCTGATGGACGGCCCGGCCGTGCAGGCGTTCAGCGTCTCCCCGCGCACAGGATTCCTGATCCCCTCCGACGGCGAGGCCGCGCTGTTTTTAGCTGATCTGGAGAAAATATAAAAATGCCTCCCCCACAAGGTCACCTCTAAAAACTCCTGCCCGGCGCTGCGCCGGAGCTTTTGCCCCAGCTTTTCGTGTAAAAAACTTGAAATCCACAAAGGATTCCTGCGTTTTTTGCCCTTCAATCTGAGACAAAATCTCTCGGCGCATCACCAGACCTGTGTTTTTAGAGGTTCCCGAAAGGGGAGGTGGCCGAAGGCCGGAGGGGTTGACCCCTCAGTCACGGCGGCTTGCCGCCGCGACAGCTCCCCTTTCCGGGGAGCCAAACAGTAAAGGAGGCCCACAAATGGACAGTAAAAAAATCGTCTATGCAGCTCTGGCAGCGCTCATTGCCATCGCTCTGATCGTGCTGCTCATCAAGATCGTGAGCGGGGCCTTCACCCTGCTCAACGGCACGTTCAACACCATCATCGGCCTGATTGTTATCATCGCGCTGGTGGTCATCGTGATCTGGATGTTCCGCTACGCGAGTAAACATTGACACCGGATAGAGTAAACCCCCGTCGGACACATGCACCGTGTCCGACGGGGGTTCTCTTTTTATATTGCGTTTACCGCAGCATGTTCCAGGCGGCAAGCGCCATCAGTGCCAGCACGCCGCAGGCGGCGTAAAAAAGGTCAGAGGAGAAGCTGCGCTCGACGCGGCTTCTCTCGCTCTGTTTGGAGTAAGCGGAGAACTGCTCGTCCTCGGGCGGGACGACCTTGTCCTTCGCGCCGAGAAACAGCAGATCCACCGTGCCGTAAATCAGTAGCGCACCGACAGACTCCACGAGCCTCGCCGCTGCACCGCCCGCAAAGCTCAGCCCCCTGAGGGCGGGGCGGTATACCGCGTCCTCGAGGTCAAGGCCCTTCGGCCACACGTTGCGGTAGACTTCATGCCCGTCCTCTTTCCGCGTCAGCCACTTCATGCCGACAAAGAGGAAGACCAGCACGCCGATCGTGATGGAGATGGCGGCGCCCTTGAGATTCCCCAGCGAGAAGTAATTGACCACGTGGGCCATGGGTTCCCGGCGGAAGAAGGGCAGGGCGTAGGCCGCGATCTTGTCCATGGTCAGATGCGCCGTCAGACCGAGCAGCGGCATGAGCAGCCCGCCGATCGCCAGCACCGCGCCCGTCATGGGGCTCATGTACGGGGTCTTCTGGTGCTGGTGCTCGGGCTTCTCCGCGACGAAGATGATGTAGAAAAGCCGCGTCATGTACGCAAGCGTCAGGCCGCCGGAGAGAAGGAAAATCCATTCCACAGCCCGGTAGGGCGCGGCGGAGAGGCCGTGCTCCGTGAGGTGCTCGCAGTACTCGACGATCCCCTCGTGCAGCAGCGTCTTGCTGATGTAACCGCCGAAGCCCGGGATGCCCGCGATGGAGCACGCGCCGGAGAGGAAGGCCAGTTTCAGCAGCGGCTTGTCTTTGCCGAAGCCGCGCACGTCGTTGAGGTCCAGCGAGTGGACGTTGAAGTACACCACGCCCGCAGCCACAAAGAGGGTCAGTTTAATCAGCGAGTGATTCAGGATGTGCAGCACCGCGCCGCAGGCGGCGATGGAGCCGTGCTCGCCGAGCAGGACGCACATCGAAACGCCCGTCAGGATGAAGCCGATCTGGCTCATGGACGAGCAGGCGAGCGTGCGCTTGAGGTCAACAGAAAAGACCGCCAGCAGCGCGCCGAGGAACATGGTGATGACCGCGGGGACGAGCAGGAGATTGCCCCAGCCGGGCACACCGTCAAAGAGCCAGCAGGAGATGCCGATGATACCGAACACGCCGCTCTTGGTGAGGATGCCGGACAGCAGAGCGCTTGCGGGCGCGGGGGCCACGGGGTGGGCCTTCGGCAGCCAGATGTGCAGCGGGAACATGCCCGCCTTCGCGCCGAAGCCGACGAGGGCGCAGACGCCGACGGTCCAGCGCAGGCGCGGGCTCAGCGCGGGGGCATAGCGGACGATGTCCTCAAAGCGCAGCATGGAATAATACGACACAGCGCTTAACTCGTCCTCCGCCAAAACAAGCTTTGAGATGGCGTTATCCAGCAGAAACAGGCCCATGAGCATCGTAAGGCCGCCGATGACCGCGATAAACAGATAAGTCTCACTCGCACGGATAGCCTCGGGCGTCTCATTCTGTACGACCCAGACGTAGGAGGTGAAGCTCATGATCTCAAAGAAGACAAAGAGCGTCATGAGGTCGGCGGCGAGGAACACGCCCTCGAGCGCCCCGAGGGTCCAGAGGTAGAACAGGAAGTAACGGCCGTTGGCACGGGCACCGGAGAAATACTCGGGAGAGGCCAGCGCCGTCATGACCCACATGAAGCCCGCCAGCGTCGCCATCACAGTGCGCAGGCCGCCTGCCTTGAAGTAGATGCCGTTGCCGCAGAAGAAGTCGATGCTCTCTGCAAGCTCCGGGTCGCCCACCAGCAGGAGGCCCATCACGAACACCGCGCCGGAGACGGCGATCGCCGGGGTGAACCAGGCCCGCTCCGAGTTGCGGCAGATGGGATAACACACCAGCGCCGCGATCATGGGCAGGAAAACCATTAAAATAAGCATCAGACCAGACCTCCTATCCAGACGCTCAGAGGAGCGGAGCAGAGCGACAGCACCAGCATCAGCGCGGTCAGGAACACCAGCGGCCCGGTCATGAACCTGTCGGCCTCATGGATGTGCTCGGGCTGGGCCGGGGCAGACTTCAGCGGGAAGTAGAAGCGCACCGCGGCGGAAAGCATGTAGAGCGTCGTCAAAATCGCGGAGACGATGAGGGACGCCGCGCCGAGATACCCGGCCCAGTTCGCGTTGGCGGCAGCGGCGGTGCCGATGGTCCACTTGGAAAGGAAACCGCCCAGCGGGGGCACGCCCATCAGGGCCAGCGACGCAATCAGAAACACGCCGCAGGTGACGGGCATCTTCTTCGACAGCCCCTCCATGTCGTACACGTACTCGAGCTTGTTGTGGTGGAGCATCGCGCCCGCGCAGAAGAAGAGGGAGATCTTAATAACCGCGTGGAACACCATGTGCAGCAGTCCGCCCGCAAGCCCGACCGGGCTCATGGAGGCGAAAGCCACCAGAATATAGCTCAGGTTGGAGACCGTGGAGTAGGCAAGCCGCCGCTTGAGGTGCGGCATGCGAAGCGACATGGCGGAACCGAACATCACCGTGAAGGCCGAGGCCGCGAGCACCACGTACTGCGCCCAGGTGCCGCGCAGAAATTCGCAGCCGAAGCCGAAGTACACAAGGCGCATCACCGCAAAAGCGCCGGACTTGACCACCGCCACCGCGTGCAGAAGCGCCGTGACCGGGGTCGGGGCCACCGACGCCGCCGGCAGCCAGCGGTGGAAGGGGAAGATCGCGGCCTTGACGCCAAAGCCGAAGAAGCCCAGCACAAAGACGGTCATGAGCTCCTTCTCGTGGCCTTTCACCTTGTCCATGTTCAAAATGCCGCCGTAGGTGAAGGCGAGGGTATCGGCATAGCGCAGAAAGTACATGAGGCAGATGAACACCAGCGCCGCGCCCGTCATGGAGTAGAGCACGTACTTTTTGCCCGCGGCCCGCGCCTTGCCGTCCATCTCGTGCATGACGAGGGGCAGCGTGACGAGGGTCATGAACTCATAGCAGAGGTAGAGGGTAAAGAAGTTTGCCGAATAGGCGATGCCTGCAACGACGCCGAAGGTAATGAGGAAGAAGCCGAAGAACATGTTCTCCCTGCCTTCATGCTCCATGTAGGAGAAGGCGTAGACCGTGGTCACGGGCCAGAGAACGCCGATGATGCAGCCGAAGACGAGGCTCACGCCGTCCGGGCGGAAGGCGATCACCAGTTTGTCGCTCAGATCGGCTACATGCAGGTACACCGCGTCCGGGCCGTTGAGGGCTGAGGCCAGGGCCGTACCGAGCACGAAGACGGCGCTCACGCACACCGTAAGCATCACATAGCGGTTTCGCTTTGCCCGGTTCTGGGGCCGCACGATCAAAAGCGCCGCTCCGGAGAGGATGGGGACGAGCAATGCAAGCAATGTAAGAATTTTCATATTGATCCCCCTCCTTACAGCAGCCAGCCGTCAATGACGAAAAAGTGGAGCAGAAGCCCGATCGGGAACATGCCGAGGATCACCGTGAGCCCGGAGAACACGATGGGCGGAACGAGCATCTTTTTCTCCACCTCGCACTTTTCGCCCGCCTCAAAGTCGCGCCCCGGGAAGAAGGCCGCCGCCACGATGGGCAGCAGGTAAAAGGCCGTGAGCAGGGCGGACACCATCAGTACCACGACGCCGACAGTGGCAAGTGTGGAGCCGGTTGCGAGCGCGCCTGAGGCGAGATAATACTTGGCGACAAAGCCGCCCATCGGCGGAATGCCGATCAGGGACAGGGAGGCGATCGCAAAGCACCACATGGTGACCGGCATCTGCCGCCCGATTCCCTTGAGCTCGTCCACCTTCGTCTTGCCGGTGGCGAAGATGATGGAGCCCGCGCAAAGGAAGAGCGCGTCCTTGGCAAGGGCGTGGAACACGATCTGCAAAAGCGCGCCTATCACGCCGACGCCTGCCTCGTCCAGCACAAAGAGGCCGAAGAGCACGTAGGAGACGTTGGAGATGGTGGAGTAGGCCATGCGCTTTTTGAGGAGCTTTTCGCGCAGGGCCAGCATGGAGCCGGTAAAGATCGTAATAATGGAAAGCGTGAGGATCGCGGTCTGCACCCAGGTGCCGCGCAGCATCTCCGCCCCGAAGAGCTGGAAGGTGCAGCGGATGATGGCGAGCACACCGCCCTTGGTGATGAGGCCCGACAGCACCGCGCTCGCGGGGGACGGGGCCACGGGGTGGGCCTCGGTCAGCCACATCTGCAGCGGCACCATACCGGCCTTCGCGCCGAAGCCCAGGATAATCAGAAACGCGGCAACGAGCAGGGTCTTCGGATCGCCTACGAGCTGCCCGCCGTGGAAGACGAAGCCGAGGTCATTGCCCTGGGCGGCGAGGATGAAGAAGCCCAGCAGCGCAAGCGACGCGCCGAGGGTGGAGTAGCCGAGGTAGGCAAAGCTTGCGCGCCTTGACTGCTCCGAGCCGTTGTGCAGCACCAACGGCATGGAGCACAGCGTCATGAGCTCGAAGCACATGTAGAGCGTCACCGCGTTCCAGGCAGAGGCCAGGGCGATGAGGGCCGCAAAGGTCAGCAGGAAGAAGCCGAAAAACTGCGGCTCGCTCCCCTCGTGCTTCATGTAGCCGAAGGCGTGAAACTCCACGAAGAACCAGATGAAGCACACCAGATTGACAAAGAACAGGCTCAGCCCGTCGGAGGCAAAGCGCAGGGTCAGGGTGTCGCTCAGGCGCAGGAGCGTGATGTCGCTGCCGCCGGGGATCACCGCAAGCGAGGCGCAGAGCCAGGCAAACACGATGGACGCCATGCAGAGTCTGCGGCGCAGGTTCTCATTTTCCGTGCGGAAGACAAGCGCCGCGCCGACAACGGGGATCAGAACGGCCAGAAGGATCAGCATTTCATCACCCCTCCTTTCACATGAGCTCCAGCCCGCGGACGATGATGTTCATCACCGGGGTGAAGCAGACGCCGAGAAACAGCACGCCGCAGGCAAGCAGAATGATCGCCGCCGTCGCGGTGAGATCCTTTTTGGCCTTCCCGGCCTCGGGCAGCGCGGCCTCCCCGCGGATACTCCAGATGTTGATGACGGCCGGGATGTAATAAAGCGCGTTCAGAACAGAGGAGATCGCCAGCACCGCGAGGGTCAGGACGATTTTCGTATCGGTGAACACGGAGGCGGTGGCAAAGTTCACCTTCGCCGCAAAGCCGCCGAAGAGCGGGATGCCCACCATGGAGAGCGCGCCGATGCCGAAGCCGATGCCCGCAAGCGGGGTCTGCCATGCCGTGCCGCGCAGGGCTCTGAGCTGCTTGTCGTGGTGTACGGTGGAGGCAAGGCGACCGACCGACACGAACAGGAGCGGCTTTGTAAAGGCGTGGATCAGAATCTGGAAGCAGGCGGCGGCGACGCCCTCTTTCGTGCCGAGGCCGATGCCCATGAACACGTAGCCGAGCTGGGCAACGGACGAATAGGCCAGCATCCTTTTCGCGTGCGTCTCGCGAATGGCCTGGACGGAGCCGAGGATCATGCCGCAGAAACCGAGGACGAACACCGCGTCGTTAATGTGGAAGGCCCGCACGGTGTCGAGGGTGAAGACGCGGACATACATCGTGATGAGCAGCACCGCGTAGCCCTTGACAACTAAGCCCGACAGCACCGCCGAGGAGGTGGTGGTTGCCGTACCGTGGGCGTCGGGCAGCCAGCGATGGAAGGGGAACATGGCGGATTTCACGCCGAGGCCCGCCGTCATCATGCCGAGCAGCATCGCGAGCACCTTGGTATAATTGCCCGACTCCATGAGCTTTGCCACGCTCTCGTTGAGCTGGGGCATCAGCAGATGGCCCGTGATGGCGTAGAGCAGAATGATGGAGAACAGGAACAGGCCGGAGCCGAGAAGGCTCATGAATAAGTAACGGATGGTTGCCACCAGGGTCGGGCCCGAGTCCTTGATCATGACCAGGGCACAGGCCGCGATGGTGCTGATCTCAATAAAGACGTAGGCGGTGAAGGCGTCGTTCGTATAGCTGAGGATCAGAAGGGACGCCAGCACCATATTGAGCATCACGCAGGCAAGGCCCATCTTCTTCTTGTCCACGTCCTCAAAAAGCTCCGCGCGCCCGCCTAAAAGCGACAGGCACATTACGGCGGCAAACACCGAGGCGAGAAGCCCCTGGAGGGGACCAAACTTGATCTCGTTGCCGAAGGGCGCGGGGAACTTGCCCATGGTAAAGGCATAGGACGCGTCAGCTTTGACGATGAAGGACAGGAAACACAGAGACATGACCGTCACGATCGCGGAAACGCATACCGTGATCCAGTAGGCCCGCTTGGCTCCGGGGATCACAGACAGCAAAATCGCCGTGATCATGGTCAGAAAAACACTCATGTAGGGGAGATTCCAGGCAAAAGGCATGTCTCTCACTCCCCCTTCTTCTTCATGGCCTCTAATAGCTCCCGCATGTCCACGGTGCCGTAGGTGCCGTAGATGCGCTGCACCAGCGCGAGCGAAAACGCACTGACGGAGACGGAGACCACGATGCCCGTGAGGACGAGCCCTGCGGGGATGGGATTTACGTACAGGGAGGTGTTGGCCCCGCCGTCGGTGAGGATGGCGGCGGTGCGCCCGGCGATCATGCCGCGGCTTGCCAGCATCAGAAAGGTGGCGGAGTCCATGATGTTGAAGGACACGATCTTTTTGATGAGGTTCGGGTGCACCATCATGTTCACAAAGCCCGTCACGAACAGGATCACCGATGCGATGGCAAAGCGGTTATTGATGATGATACTCAGCATCACAGCTCTCCTTTCGTGTAGAAGGAATAGAAACCGTACATGGTGCTCATGACGACAAGCCCGACGGCGATGTCGATGACCAGCACGATATAGTGGGCAAGGTTGGACTGTATCCCGTTTGCGCCCTGGTAGATGTAGACCCCAAACATGGAGCCGTAGATCATGAGACCCGTGATGCGCACGGTGTTGAAAACCTTGGCCGTGAAGAAGCGGCGCACGGAATCGGCCCCGAAGGCCACGGCAAAGAGGATCAGCGCCGCGCCCAGGATCGACCCGCCGGAGAAGCCGCCGCCGGGGGAGACGTGGCCGTTAAACAGCACGCACATCCCAAAGCACAGCACGCAGGGCAGCAGGAGCTTTGCCACCTTCTGCAAAATCACATCGGGCGGCGCTTCCTTCTCGCAGGCTTTCGCCTCGGCTTTGAGCTTGTCGTTCGTGGCCCAGAGCAGGAGCATCACGCAGCACACGGCCAGAAACAGCACGCAGCTTTCGCCGAAGGTATCAAAGCCACGGTAATTTAAGATCATGCCGGCGATGACGTTCTCCGCGCCGGTCTCCTCCTCGGCCGAGCCCACATAGCGGTGCACGACCTCGTTGTCGGTGGGGTTGCCGGGCTCGGCGAAGGTGGGCAGGGCCACCGCGCCGATGAGCAGGACGATCAGCATTAAAACGCTGATGACCACGGCGCATTTCGCGTAGAGCTTGAGAAAGCCGTCAAGGCGCTGCTTGTCGCCGAGGGATGTATGCTTCTCCTTCGGCTTTTTCTCTTTGACGGGCTGAAACTCGGTCTTGAGCGGGACGGTATTTTCACCGTCCACCCATTTGGTAAAAGCGCTCATTTCTCATCCTCCGTTCCCCCAAGCTGGCGGATTCGCCTGAGACAGAGATAGAACAGCACACCGGACACGCCCGTGCCCACGGCGGCCTCGGTGATGGCAAGATCCGGGGCCTGCAGCAGCATCCAGATCACGCTCATCACAAGCCCGAAGGTGGTGAAGATGATGACCATGATGAGGGGGTGCTTCTGCAGCGGCGCGGTGACGCCCGTGATGATGAGCAGCAATAAAAGCACGCATTCCACAAGCTTCATCGTCTGTCCACCTCCTTGTATTCGTGCCCGGCGTTCTTATGGGTCTCGACCTCAGCTCCGGCGATCAGATGGGTCACCACGGGGCCGGTGAGGAACATGAACACCAGCACCAGAATGAGTTTCAATATAGGCACGAGCTCACCCGTCAAAATTGCAACGGCAATCAGAACGGAGCCGATGCCCATCGTGTCGCCGAGGGCGGCAGCGTGCATGCGGTTCATGACGTATTTGAACTTATAAAAGCCCAGCACCTCGGAGAAGAAAGTGAACACCGCGAGGAGCAGAAACGGCACAGCGAGGATGGTTCTGATCATTTCTTCCCCTCCTTTTGCCGGTCGGCGGCGAGAAGCCGGGTCAAGAGCGTTGTCGCTGTGAAGCCCAGCAGCGCGTAAATGAGCGCCACGTCCAGCAGGTATCCTGCCCGGTGAAGTCTCGACAGCAGGCAGATGGAGGCCGTGATCATCGTATTGATGGCGTTGATGGCGACGATGCGGTCGGTAAAACGCGGGCCTTTGACCACCTTCGGCATGAGGGCCAGCATGAAGAGTACCAGGATCACGAGCGTCCCGGTTAGCAGCTTGTCTTCCATCAGCTCTCCTCCACCTTCTGCGCCATCTTGAAAAAGGCGCTGTACTCAATGTCCACCTGAAAATACTCGTCCAAGGCGTGCACGGCGTACTCGTCTCCCTCCAGCCGCACCGTGTAGGTGCCGGGGGTGAGGGTGATGGAATTGGCCACCAGCACGCGCAGCGGATCGCTCTGCACCTCACCGCGGAAGTGCACCAGCGTGGGCTTGGGCTGACCTTTGCGGTAGATGAAGCGCAGCACGTCGAAGTTCTCTTTTACGATTTCCTTTAAAAGCTCGGCCAGGTACGCGGCAATCGCCGGGGCCTTTTTGAGCCCGCCGTAAAAGCGCTTTGTGCTGTAGCCCATGAACTTTGTGCACAGGAGCGTAATCAGCCCCGCGACCAGCACGCCGAGGATCAGGTTTGTGACCGTCAGACTCCCGGCAAAGACCAGCCAGAGGACAAGCAGGATGACAAACATGGGTTATCTCCTCCCATAAGGTAAAAAATACAAAAGCGCGGCCTTTATAAACCGCACAAAAAAGCTGATATATTATACTATAATAATAACACCGTTTCAAGTCTCCGGACAGAGATTGAAGCGGTTTTCGTCAAGATTTTATAAAGAATAGATGCTCTTGTGCTTTCCCGCCCGCTGTGATAAAGTGAAGGCATTAAAGCACCGGAGGCGAAGCCATGCGTACAAGGCTCTATATCGCGTCCACGGACGCGCTCACGGACCCGGCGCGCTTTGAGCGTCTGGCTCGGACGATCCCGTCGGCGCGGCGGGAGAAGCTTGACGCTCTTCGCCACGACGGCGCGCGGCGGCTTTCGCTGGCGGCGTCGCTGCTGCTGGTGCGGGCGCTTTCCGACAACGGCCTGCACGCGGATGAGATTGCGCTCACCAAGTACGGCAAGCCCTATCTACCCACACTGCCGGATTTTCATTTCAGTCTCTCCCACAGCGGGAATGTGGCTATGTGCGCGGTATCGCCCCGGGAGATCGGCTGCGACATCGAAGCGCCGCGCGGCTATGACGCGAAGATCGCAAAGCGCTTTTTCCACCCGGCGGAGCGGGAATGGCTCTTCTCCCGCCCCGAGCCGGAACAGGCCGACGCCTTCCTCCGCCTCTGGACGTGCAAAGAGAGTTTTATCAAAGCCCTCGGCCTGGGGCTTTCCCAGCCTCTTGACAGCTTCGCCGTGATCCCGGAGGAGACGGTGCGGCTCACGCAGACGGCGGACGCACGGCCCTGGCAAATGCGAAGCTTCCGGCACGGGGACTGCTTTGTCGCCCTGTGCGGCCTGGAGGGCGTTGCGGACGCGCCGCTTACGCGTGTGGATTTCGGGGAGGCCTGCGCTTGAAGGCAGAGAGAAACAAAACGATAGACCTGGATCTGGAGCAGGGCAAAGAGTACCTCGCCCGCTGCATCGAAGTGAGCGCCCCCGCGGCGCTTTCCGATGTGCTCGACCGCACAATCCTCGGCGACAGCTTCAAGGTGCTGTCGCTTTTGCCGCGCGGCTTTGCGGATCTCTTGATCGTCGATCCGCCCTACAACCTCTCCAAGGACTTCCACGGCAGCCGTTTTGCCCGCACGGACGAGGAAAGCTACGAGGCATACACCCGCCGCTGGCTGGAGGCCTGCCTGCCCTTACTGAAACCCGACGCGAGCGTCTATGTCTGCTGCGACTGGCGCTCGAGCCTTGTGATCGGAAGGGTGCTGGAGGAAAAGCTCACGGTGCGAAACCGCATCACCTGGCAGCGGGAGAAGGGGCGCGGCGCGAAGAAAAACTGGAAAAACGCCATGGAGGACATCTGGTTTGCCACGGCGGCGGAGAACTATTATTTTGACCTGGACGCGGTAAAACAGCGCAGGCGCGTCCTCGCCCCCTACCGGTCGGACGGAAAGCCGAAGGACTGGGAAGAGACCGAAGACGGCCGCTTCCGGGACACGGCCCCCTCCAACTTCTGGGACGACATCTCCGTACCCTACTGGTCCATGCCGGAGAACACCGCCCACCCCACCCAGAAGCCGGAAAAGCTGCTGGCAAAGCTCATCCTCGCAAGCTGCCCCGCGGGCGGCATCGTGCTCGACCCCTTCCTCGGCTCGGGCAGCACCGCCGTCACGGCAAAGAAGCTGGGGCGGCACTTTGTGGGCATCGAGCAAAACCCGCGCTACTGCGTCTGGTGCGAAAAACGCCTGGAGCTGGCAAGCGAGGCGCCCGGCATCCAGGGCTACGCGGACGGGGTGTTCTGGGAGCGCAATACCTTTGCGATGCAGAAAAACGCGGTTAAACAGAAATAATTGACAAAGCCTGCTGCGTTCTGTAAAATATTCGTGGGGCGTTGCCATTTTCCCAGTATACGGTAGGCGGTTCCGTCACACCACCCGAAGGGGGGTGTTGATATGCCGATTACAATAACGTTTCACATCTTCGGATGCACTGTTACGATTACTGTAAAAAGCGGAAGCCGCCACTCTGCCAAGTGACGGCTTCTAAGTCTACTTAGAACACTGTAACGGGCGGAACCGTTTACCGGCAACGCCTTTTATGATTTTATTATACTGGCAGAAAAATAAAATGTCAAGGCCGAAAAACCTTCGGGATAAAAGGAGGATCAACATGTCAGACAAGCTCGCTTTATACGACGCGCTGATCGAAAACGTGACGAGCGCCGCGCCGCTGCTCCGGACCGTGGGCGGCGAGTGCTGGGCCATGGCGGAGGCTGAGGAGGGCATGGGCCTTGGCATGATGACCCCGGGCGACAGCATCCCCGCCATGTACCCCGATGGGCTTGGCGGCCTGCCGCTTAAAGAGGCCGCAAAGGCGGCAATGAGCTGGAACCTCACGGAGGCAAGCTTCGGCCTTGCCGCCTGCAACGCCTTCTATAACACCCCGGAGCGCATGGCGGCGCTGGGCTGCGCCCTGCCGGGGGATGTCTACCCCACTGTGGGCCTTGACCTTCATGACAAGACCGTCGGCATCGTCGGCCACATGAACGGGCCGCGGGGCCTGCGGGACATTGCCCGCGCGGTGTACGTACTCGAGCGCCGTCCGCGCCTCGGCGACTACCCGGACGCCGCCTGCGACTGGCTTTTGCCGCGGTGTGACGTGGTGCTCATCACCGGCAGCAGCCTGATCAACAAAACCCTGCCTCATTTGCTCGAGCTGTGCGAGAACGCCGTCACGATCCTGACAGGCCCCTCGGTCCCCATGTGTCCCGCGCTTCTGGACTTCGGCATCGACCGGCTCGGGGGCTTCGTCGTGACCGGGCGCGAGGCCATGGCCGCCCAGGTGCGCCATAATGTCCACGGTTCCCCTTACGTCTGCGGCGAGAGCTTTTTGCTGAAAAAAAGATAAAACAAGGCGCTGTCTCAAAATGTAGTAGGGGCCGATGCCCTCATCGGCCCGCCATATATCAACAATGTACGTTGTTCGGCGGGTCGATCTGGGGATCGGCCCCTACGGTTTTGCAGTTGGCTTTGTATTGGTATACGTTTCAAGACAGTCCTTTGTGTCTTACGGATAAAGATCGAGCCTGCTGCTCAGGCAGAAGTAGGTGCTGCCGAGCTGGCGGTCGGGGAACATGGTGAACAGCTCCCCCTGTAAGTAGTCGGCCTGGTACACCACGGCGGGGACCATGTGCCGCTCCCCCAGCAGCAGGCGCAGCGCACAGTCCACGCACTCCCGCCGGGGCACGATCGTGGAAAAGCGGGCGGTGTTCACCACCGTGTACTGTCCCCGCTGGTAGACCACATCGTGCAGCGTGTCAGGAAACTCCGGGGACGCCACGCGGTTTAGCACCACCTCGCCCACGCACATGCGAAAATCGTCCGTCAGCCAGTCGCTGCCCGCCATGGCGTCGAGCACCCGCGATAAAAGCAGCAGATCGTCAAAGCTCACCGGCTCCCCCTCACCGCCCGCCTTTAGGGCAGCGTTGCGGGCCTTCTCCGCGGCCCGGCCCTCGGTGATGTCGGCGGTCTCCGCCGCCTCGCGCATGTCCAGCAGGTAGTAGCCCGCCATGTCCACCGGCGTCTTCCAGGTCTTATGTCCGAGAAAGAGATAGTTGCCCTCCTCCGGCGTCCGTGTCGGGACCGGCGTGGGAGCGGGCGTCGGGCTCGGTGTCGGTGTCGGTTCGGGCGTTTCCGCGGGCGGATGCAGGACGCGGACATGCATGTGCTCTGGCAGCAGCGCCGTCTCCGCAAAGCCGTGCAGCGAAAACGACCAGACAAGGCAGCATGCGGCGATCAGCGCGGCTTCTCGTTTTCTCATCATTTCCCACCTCCCGCTCGTCATTATAGCGGAGAGGGAATGCGAAAACGGTCGCAAACGGGAGGGAAATAGCCGTAAATAAAGTGAAGAGTGGAAAGTGAAAAGTGAAAATGATGGTGTCCGCTTCGTGGATGAATTATATCAGAAGCGAAAGTTGGTTCCATTCAAGGAACATCTCTGAGGGCGGAGCCTCATATAATCACGGCGAAGCCGCTCCCTCACTTCACTTTCCGCTTTTCAATTTTCACTTTTCGTTCGTCGTCACATACCGCACCACATAGTCGGCAAATCTTCTCGTGGCGGGGCCGGCTTTGCTGCCGGCGGCTACGGCGAGGCCGATGGTGCGCCTGGCCTCGGGAATGAGCGGCAGGATCTGCAGGTCGTAGTTGCGGCCCTTGAGCAGCAGCTCCGGCATGATGCTCACGCCCAGGCCCTGCTCCACCATGGCGATGACGGCATAGTCGTCCTTGGTGTAAAAGCGAACGTTGGGCCGGACCCCGGCGGCCTCGAGGGCGCGGCGGGCATCGTGGTCGGAGCTTTCGAGGAGGCTGATGAACGGCTCGGTCTCGCACTCCACCAGCGGAAATTTCGGATAGCTTTCAAAGCGGCTGTGTCTTGGCAAAATCGCAAGCAGCCTGTCCTCCATCAGCGGGATGCACTCGCAGTCCACCGGGGAGGGCATCGTCACAAAGCCCACATCCACGCTCCCGTCCGTGAGCCACTGCTCCACATCGTGGTAGTCGCCGTTTAAGAGCCGGAAGTCCACCTTCGGAAAGTCGTGCTGAAACTCCTTCAGAATCGGCGGCAGCCAGTGCACGGCCACGGAGGTGAAGGCCCCGATGCGCACCGTGCCGGATTCGAGCCCCCGGATCGAGGACGCCGTTTGCCTGAGCTGCTCCGCCGCGCCCAGAAGCGTGCGCACCGCGGGCAGCAGGCGCTCGCCCTCGTTCGTGAGCCTGACCCCCGCGCGGCTTCGTTTCAGCACCGCAAAGCCCAGCTCCTTCTCCAGCGCGTCCAGACAGTGGCTCACCGCCGATTGGGTGCAGTCCAGCTGCTCGGCGGCGCGGGTGAGGCTCCCGGTGTCCACCACGGTCATGAGGGTCTGATACTTGTCCAGTGCCATCGCAAACATCCTTTACATGAATATTTTTCATGCATACATGAAATAAATTATCTTCTTTTCTATTATATGAAAAATTTTTGAATTATCAAGTCCTTTTGGGAAAATTGACGATTGCAGAAAAGCGCCTGTCCGCTATAATGCAAAGCATCCCCAAGAAAAGAGAGGTCGTCAACCATGAATACCATTATTCTTATCGCCATCGCCGTGTACCTGGTCGGTATGCTGGCCATCGGATTCAAGTACTCCAACAACAAAACCTCCGAGGACTTCTACCTCGGCGGCAGAAAACTCGGCCCCATTGTGACCGCCATGAGCACCGAGGCCTCCGACATGAGCGCCTACCTGCTGATGGGCGTGCCGGGCCTGGCGCTGTTCTGCGGCGTGGCCGAGGCGAGCTGGACGGCCATCGGCCTGTCCCTCGGCACCTACCTCAACTGGCTGATTGTTGCAAAGCGCCTGCGCCGGTATTCGGCAAAGCTCGGCTCCATCACCGTGCCGGACTTTCTCGCCACGCGCTTTCGTGACAATACCAAGCTCATCGAGACCATCGGCGCGCTGACCATCATCGTCTTCTTCGTGCCCTACACGGCCTCCGGCTTTGCCGCCTGCGGCAAGCTCTTCAACAGCCTGTTCGGCTTTGCCTACATGCCCTCCATGATCATCTCGGCGGCGGTCATCGTCGCCTACTGCGCCCTCGGCGGCTTCATGGCGGCCTCCGTCACGAGCCTCATTCAGTCCATCGTCATGACCTTCGCCCTCATCGTCGTGTGCTTCTTCGGCATCAACGCCGCCGGCGGCTGGGGCGCCGTGATGGACAATGCCCGCTCCGTGCCCGGCTACCTGAGCCTCTTTGCCAGCACCAACATCCAGTCCACCACCCCCGGCACCTACACCTTCCTGATGATCGTCTCCACCATGGCCTGGGGCCTCGGCTACTTCGGCATGCCCCACATCCTGGTCCACTTCATGGCCGCTGAGGACGAGGAGAAGCTCTCCCTGTCCCGCCGTGTGGGTTCCGTCTGGTGCGTGATCTCCCTGGGCGTTGCGGTGCTCATCGGCATCATCGGCTTCGGCATGACCAAGACCGGCGCCCTCGCGCTCCCGGGCAGCGAACCAGAGGCCGAGAACATGATCGTGAATGTCGCCCACCTCATCGCGCAGAAGGGCTTCTTCGCGGCCATCATCGGCGGCTTCATCCTCGCGGGCATCCTCGCCGCCACCATGTCCACCGCCGACGCCCAGCTTCTGGGTGCCGCCTCCGGCGTGACCAAGAACCTCCTCAACGACGTGCTGGGTAAGAAGCTCGACGACAAGACCAACATGCTCATTGCCCGCCTCACGGTCATCGGCGTTGCCATCCTCGGCGTGATCTTCGCCTCCAACCCCAACAGCTCCATCTTCCGCGTGGTGTCCTTCGCCTGGGCCGGCTTCGGCGCGACCTTCGGCCCCGTGATGCTCTTTGCCCTGTTCTGGAAGCGCTGCAACAAGCAGGGCGCCATCGCGGGCATGGCCTCCGGCATGATCATGATCTTCGTCTGGAAGTTCCTCATCGCCCCGAAGGGCGGCGTCTTCGCTATCTACGAGCTGCTGCCCGCCTTCGTGATCTCCTGCATCTTCATCGTGGTCGTCTCCCTCTGCACCCCCGAGCCGAGCAAGACCATCGTCAAGGAGTTCGAGAGCGTCGGCTGAGTTTTATCCGCAGACATACGCACAGCCCGGCAGTTTTCTGCCGGGCTGTTTTTCATGCCGCTTTGTCCATGGCAATCCCCGCCGCGCGCAGCATGTCCTGGATGCAAGACATACGTTGCCACATGATACCGACGGAAAAAGCCATATTTGTATTGCTTTTGTGCTGACAATCGGGTATACTATAGGCGGAGCAAATGAACGGAAAGGAGCGTGCTTTTTATGGCGAAGACCGCCAACCTGTATGCCCGCATTGAGCCGGAGGTCAAGGACCAGGCTGAGAACATTCTGGAGGCTCTGGGTGTTCCGGTTTCCAATGCGATCAGCATGTTTTACAAGCAGATCATTTTGCAGCGGGGCCTGCCGTTTGAAGTGAAACTTCCCGCACCGCCTGTCCCGGATATGTCTCAGCTTACAAAGAAAGAGCTGGCTTTTGAAATTTCCAAAGGTCTTGCGGATGCGGAGACCGGACATGTAACGCCCGCAAACGAAGTATTCGCTTCGCTGCGCGAGGAATTTTCTGTATGAGCTTCGCGGTAGTGTTTACTGATCGCGCAAAAACTGATCTGCGCAGCATTTACACCTATATTGCCTTTACACTGCAATCCCGGCTCAATGCGGATCGACAGCTTGCGCGAATTGAGAAGGAAATCATGTCGCTTTCAGAAATACCGGAGCGATATAAGCGCGTGCCCCTTGACTTTGGGGCAGCTGACAATGTACGGATGGTAAGTGTAGATCACTACTGTGTGATTTACCGCGTAGGAAAGGAACCGGATACCGTACAAATCCTGCGTATTCTTTATGGAGGTCGGGACTTTCAGTCCGCACTGGAAGAATGAACATTCAGGCGCCCCAAAAGGGGCGCCCACTCCTGTTTCATGCCGCCTTGTCCATCGCAAGGCCGGATGCGCGCAGCATGTCCTGAATGCTCACGGCGTAGCCGCGGGAGGCGTCGTTTATAAAGACATGGGTGACAGCGCCGACAAGGCAGCCGTTTTGCAGGATGGGGCTGCCGCTCATGCCCTGGACGATGCCGCCCGTGCGGGAAAGCAGCGCGGGGTCCGTGACGCTGAACATGGCGTGGGTGCCGTCGGCGTCGCGGTAGACGCGGTTGATCTCCACCTGAAACTCCCCGGTCTCCCGGCCCTCAACGGTGGAGAGAATGGAGGCCGGGCCTGCCGCGAGCTCGCCGATCCGGGCCGGGCGAGAGCCGAGGGCGGCGCTGATGTGGCCGAAGATGCCGACGTCGGTGTTCCGCTCCACGCTCCCGAGCACCTGAGAGAGATCGGAGATGCCGTCCAGCTCGCCCGGCGTGCCCGCGGTGCCGGGGTGCACGGCGACGATCTGGGCCTCCGTCACGCTGCCCTCGCGCAGGGGGACGGCAAGGCCGGTCTCGCTGTCGTTGATGCTGTGGCCCAGCGCGCCGAAGACGCCGCTGTCCGGGTCGCAGAAGGTGAGGGTGCCGATGCCGTTTAGCCCGTCGCGCAGCAAAATCCCCAGCATGGGCCGCCCCTCCTCGCCCACGGCGGTCTGTACCGGCAGGCTCAGGGTCTGGCTGCCGCGCCGGACCTCCAGCTCCACCTGGTCCCCGGCCTCCTCCAGCGCGGCGATGAGGCCCGCCGCGTCCGAGACGCTCTGCCCGTCGGCCCCGCAGATGAGATCGCCCGCCTTGAGCCCCGCGTCCTCCGCCGGGTTCACCGCCCCGTCCTCGGTCTCCACCGGGCAGAAGCCCGCCACGATCACCCCGTCGGTGCTGATCTGGATGCCCACCGCCTGGCCGCCCACCAGCAGCTCCTGAGCGAACGCCTGCGCCGTCAGCAGCGGGCTCAAAAACAGGGCGCACAGCCCCGTCACGATCCATTTTCTCATAAAGGATGCCTCCCGTACTTCAATTTCACACGAATCATTATGTGCGCGGGAGACAAAAATAAAGGCGGAACTGTCTGACAATTGCGCCGGTTTTTTCGCAAAACCAACGATTGCAGGCACTTCCGCCGTTTGTCAAGTTTTGGGTTTCATCACCGCGCGCTGCCGAGGTAGCCTTCGAGGATCAGGCTTGCCGCGACGGCGTCCACGTTTTTGCGGTGCTGCTTTTCCTTCCTGCCCGCCGAGTGCAGGATGGCGTGGGCCTCGATGCTGCTGCGCCGCTCGTCCCAGAGGATCACGGGCAGGCCGCTTTCGTTTATTAATAATTCACGGAAGGCGCGGCTTTTTTCGGCGCGCGGGCCCTCGCTGCCGTCCATGTTCTTCGGCAGGCCCAGCACCAGCGTCCCCACGTCGCGGGCCTTCGCCTCTTCGGCGATGCGTTTGGCCGCCCGCTCCATATCCCACTCCTGCATGGTCCAGGCCTCGCCCGCCAGCATCCCCAGCAGGTCCGACACCGCAAGTCCGATGCGCTGATCGCCGTAGTCAATGGCCATGGTTCGCATATACAATCCTCCGGATATCATTTCCTGTGCTTGATCGCCGTGAACAGGCGCGGCGCGAGCTGTCCGGCCCGGGCCACCGCCCGGAACGCCAGATAGTTGAGCGTGACGTTTTTCGTGTGCATCACCGCGCACAGCGCCTGTACCGGCGCGCCGCCGAACACGTCGCGGCTTCTCTCCTGCACATGCTCGTTCATGACCGCGCGGCGGATCTCGGCGCGCTTTTCCTCCCGCGTGAGGGTGCAGCGGGGGGAGAAGAGCGTGGTCAGACAGGAGAAAATGCTCTTTACAAACATATAGCGGTGGTCCCGCTGGTCCGTCACGCCGAAGCGCTCACAAAGCGCCTCCATGCGCTCGTCGGACTCCACGCAGATGTCGAGCTTCCTATTATAATATCTCGTGATGAGGCTCTCGCCGGGGTACATGATGTACTGATACTTGCATTCCGGCAGCACAGCCACGTTCTCTGCGTGCTCGAGGCAGTCGTAGATGAACAGCCGGTCCTCGCCCCAGCGGTAGTCGGGAAAGCGCAGGCCGTTGTCCAGCACGAGACCTGCCCGGAACAGCTTGCCCCAGACCTGGTTCAACAGATTTGCCTTGTACAGCCGCCCGAGGGCGGAGCCAATGGTGTCTGGCGTATAGCGCGCGGCAGGCTCGCTGTATTTTGCCTCGCTGCCGTCCGGGTTCAGGATCGAAAAGCCCATGAGCACGAGGTCCGCGTCCCCGGCGTTTTCAATGGCGTACTGAAGTGCGTCGGGGGCGAGCAGGTCATCCGCGTCGGAGAACATCAGGTACTCCGTCCCCGGCGGCACCAGGTCGAGGGCGAGGTTTCGCGCTTTCGCGGGGCCACCGTTTTCGACTGTGATCGGGCAGACGCGCGCGTCCTCTTCGTGCAGGCGTTCGAGGATCGCGGCGGTTTCGTCCGTGGAGCCGTCGTTTACCACCAGCAGCAGCAGATCCCCGACGGTCTGGTCCAGGATGCTGCGCACGGTGCGTTCAATTGTCTTTTCCGCGTTGTAGGCGGGCATGATGACCGCCGCCCGCGGCGCTCGCTGAGCCATAGTCAGATCTCCTTTTGTCATTCTGAGCAACGCGAAGAATCTTTATCGCTCGCGTGTCATCTCTTCCGGGCAGGAGAGATAGACCTCCATCAGATAGCGGTACATGGGCAGAAGCTCCTGGAAGGCGTCCGCCACGATGCCGGGCAGCGCCGCGGTGTAGGCGTCCCCGCCCAGATCGAACTCTTTGTGCACGCCCGCGTACTTGCGGTTATACCAGCTGTCGATGAGCGCATCGTCGTGCAGGGCTTTGGGGCGCTTGTAGCTCTCGCCGCCGAGTAGCCAGCCCTTGCGCTCAAGCTGTTGGGCGAGCCTGCGAAAGCGCGCGGGGTTTGCGTCGATCGAGCGGCGGAAAGCCTCCATCTGCACGGGCGTCGCTCCGTACCAGCCCATGCCGTAGCTATACTGGGCGGGCGAGATCTCAAACCAGAGCATGGGCCCGTTGTGAATAACGGCGCTGTCCGTGACGGAGAACCACAGATGGTCCTTGTACGGCCCGCGCCCGAAGAGCCGCCGCGCGTCGCGGTAGATGCGCGAGACGTGCACGCTCCCCGAAAAATCGGGGCAGCGCTGCGTAAAGAGCGCGAAGGACTCGGACGCAAGCGTTTTAAATGGGGTGTTGACAAAGTCCTCAAATTCCTGCTTGTGGGCCAGGAACCAGGGACGCTCGTTGTTGAAGGCCAGCTCCCACAGGAAGCCGCCGGTTTTTTCACTGAAGCCAGAAAACATGTGCATACCGTCTTTCTTAAAGTGGGGGTATTATACCACGCAAGCGGCAAAGTGAAAAGTGGAAAGTGGAAAGTGAAAAGTGAAAAGTGAAAAGTGAAAAGTGAAAAGTGAAGAGTGAAGAGTGAAGAGAAGGAGCGGCTTTGCCGCAATCGAAATTCGGCTCCCTCAAGGAGGGAGGCATTTTTAATCTGTCCGCTCTGCGGACACCATCACTTCACTTTCCACTTTTCACTTTTTCGTAAATCCTTCACAAAATTTTTCAAAAAAATTCGGCGCAACGCCGAAAAAAGGATTGACAAACCGGTGTCGTTCCTGTAATATATGGATTTGTCCGGCGGGAACCGATCACTCCCGTCGAACCGAATAAAGAAGCACGATTGCACTCCCTTTCGAATCCCGCGCATGACGGAAAGGACCGCCGCTTACAGGTCACATTTCTGGCGTGGATATTCGGGGGAGCAAAGCGCTGTTTTCAAGCTCACGACGGAAACAGCGCAAAGTTCAGCCGAAAATGCGAAACACCCGGATGCGTTGCGTGAAAGTACCGTACCGCTGGCAAACCCAGGCAGGCGGAGCAAAGCGCGGCGCTTACGGAAACCGGGAAAGCGGAGTGGAGCGAGCTTCTTCTGACGCGGAAAGGCTGTGGCCAATCATGTATTGGCACAGTACCTCCGTCGCCACACCGGGCAAAGCCCCGGTAACTCTAAATACAGGAGGAAAACCACATGCAGATCACCGACCCCATTGCCGATATGCTGACCCGCATCCGCAACGCCGGAAGCGCCAAGCATGAGTCCGTTGACGTGCCTGCGTCCAAGATGAAGAAGGCCATCGCCGAGATCCTTCTGAGCGAGGGCTACATCAAGAACTACCAGGTCATCGACGACGGTACCCAGGGCATCATCCGCATCACCCTCAAGTATCTCCCCGGCAAAGAGAAGGCCATCCAGGGCCTGCGCCGCGTGAGCAAGCCCGGTCTCCGCGTTTACGCGGGCGCCGACGAGCTCCCCCGCGTGCTCAAGGGTCTCGGCATTGCCATCATCTCCACCTCCAAGGGCGTCATGACCGACAAGCAGGCTCGCAAGGAGCATGTCGGCGGCGAAGTCCTGGCATTCGTATGGTAAGGAGGGAACACAATGTCTAGAATCGGTAGAGCACCCATCACCATCCCCGCCGGCGTTGAAGTCAAGGTCGACGGACACAACCACGTCACCGTCAAGGGCCCCAAGGGCAGCATCGAGCGCACCCTCGTCCCCCAGATGAAGATCGACATCACCGACGGCGTCATCCATGTCTCCCGTCCCGACGACACCAAGGAAAACCGTTCCCTGCACGGTCTGACCCGTACGCTGATCGACAACATGGTCATCGGCGTGACCCACGGCTTTGAGAAGAAGCTGGAGATCAACGGCGTCGGCTACCGCGCCCAGAAGGAAGGCAAGAACCTGGTCATGAACCTGGGCTATTCCCACCAGGTCATCATGAGCGAGAACGAGGACATCCAGATCGACGTCCCCGACGCAAACCACATCGTCATCAAGGGTATCGACAAGCAGAAGGTCGGCCAGTTTGCAGCCGAAGTCCGTGGTAAGAGACCTCCCGAGCCTTACAAGGGCAAGGGCATCAAGTACGACTACGAGACGATCCGCCGCAAAGAAGGCAAGACCGGCGCCAAGTAAACGGAGGTGTGCCTGAATGATTAAGAGACCCGATACCAGAGGCCAGCGCATCAAGCGCCATCAGAGAGTACGCGGCAAGATCTCCGGTACCCCCGAGAGACCCCGCCTGAGCGTATTTCGCAGCGAGAACAACATCTATGCCCAGATCATCGACGACGTAGCCGGCAACACCCTCGTGTCCGCCTCCAGCGTTGAGAAGGGCTTTGAAGGCAACGGCGGCAACATCGAAGCCGCAAAGAAGGTCGGCGCCATGGTCGCCGAGCGCGCCCTGAAGAAGGGCATTGAAGAAGTCGTGTTTGACCGCGGCGGCTACATTTATCACGGCCGCGTCCAGGCACTGGCAGACGGCGCCCGCGAGGGCGGCCTGAAATTCTAAGGGAGGGGGACAACAACATGGCTTACAACAATGACAGAAGAGACCGCCGCAATAAGGAAGAGGCGCCCTCTGAGTTCATCGAAAAGGTAGTTTCCCTCAACCGCGTCAGCAAGACCGTCAAGGGCGGCCGTGTGGCGAAGTTCTCCGCACTCTGCGTCGTCGGCGACGGCAAGGGCCGCGTCGGCTTCGGCATGGGCAAGGCCAACGAGGTCTCCGAGGCCATCCGCAAGGGCCTCGAGGACGCCAAGAAGAATATCGTCACCGTCACCCTCCAGGGTACCACCATTCCCCATGAGGTCCTCGGCGCGTTCGGTGCCGGCCGCGTGCTGCTCAAGCCCGCCCCCGAAGGCACCGGCGTTATCGCCGGCGGTGCCGTGCGTGCGGTCGTCGAGGCTGCGGGTATCTCCAATATCCGTACCAAGTGCCTGCGCACCAACAACCCCGCCAACGTCGTGGCAGCCACGATGGAAGGCCTGAAGTCTCTGCGCAACGCCCAGCAGGTCGCCGCCGTCAGAGGCAAGACTCCTGAAGAAGTTCAGGGCTAAGGAGGGCGAAAGATGGCTAATCTCAGAATCAAGCTCGTCAAGAGCCTCAACGGCAGACACGACAAGCACATCGCGACTGCCTACTCTCTCGGCCTGCACAAGATCGGCAACGAGACTCTGCAGCCCGACAATCCCCAGACCCGCGGCAAGATCGCCAAGATCGGCTATCTCGTCCAGGTAACCGAAGAATAAGGAGGGCCAGAGAATGTATATCCATGATCTTTCTCCCGTAGCCGGCTCCACCCATGTCGACAAGCGCAAGGGCAGAGGCCACGCCACCGGTAACGGCAAGACCGCAGGCCGCGGCCACAAGGGCCAGAAGGCCCGCAGCGGCGGCGGTACCCGCATCGGCTTTGAAGGCGGCCAGATGCCTCTGGCACGCCGCATCCCCAAGAGAGGTTTCAACAATATCTTTGCCAAGCCTCTGGATGCGCTCAATGTTTCCGTTCTGGACCGTTTTGAGGACGGCTCCGTCGTCGATGTACAGGCCATCAAGGACGCCGGCATCATCTCCCACTGCAAGTACGGCGTCAAGTTCCTTGGCAACGGTGAAGTTACCAAGAAGCTGACCGTAAAAGCTTCTGCTTTTTCCGAAACCGCAAAACAGAAGATCGAGGCGGCCGGCGGAAAGGCAGAGGTGGTCTAAGTGCTTCAGACATTACGCAACGCATGGAAGATCGAAGAGCTCCGTAAAAAGATCCTCTTCACACTGCTCATCCTGGCGCTGTATCGTCTCGGCAACGCCATCCCTGTCCCCTATGTCAACGTCGCTGCTCTGCAGACCTACTTTGCACAGCTGCAGAACACCGTCCTGGGCCTGCTGAACGTCATGTCCGGCGGCGCCTTCTCCCAGGCCACCATCTTCGCACTGAGCATCCAGCCCTACATCAATGCGAGCATCATCATTCAGCTCCTCTGCATCGCCATCCCCGCCCTTGAGCGCATGAGCAAGGAAGAGGGCGAAGAGGGCCGCAAGAAGATCGCCTCCATCACCCGCTATGCCACCGTCGGCATCGGCCTGCTGCAGGGCTTCGGCTTCTACATGCTCATCAAGAACTACGGCATCCTCACCCCCGAGGCCACCGGCAACGTCTGGGCCGCGATCGTCATCATCCTGACCTTCACCTCCGGCTCCGCGCTGATCATGTGGCTCGGCGAGCAGATCACCGAGTTCGGCATCGGCAACGGCATCTCCATGATCCTGTTTGCCAGCATCATCTCCCGCTTCCCCACCGCGATCATCACCACCATCTCCAACATCATCCGCGGCGAGCTCAACGTTTTTGTCGCGATCCTGATGTTCCTCGGTGCGCTGGCGATCGTGATCCTGATCGTGTTCGTCAATGATGCCGAGCGCCGCATCCCCGTCCAGTACGCCAAGCGCGTCGTCGGACGCAAGATGTACGGCGGCCAGAGCACCTACCTGCCCATGAAGGTGAACATGTCCGGCGTTATGCCCATCATCTTCGCCCAGTCCATCGCCTCTGTCCCCGCGACCATCGCGGCCTTCACCGGCAAGACCAGCGGCTGGGTCAGCACCTGGTTCGGCACCAACTCCATCCCCTACGCGATCATTTACCTGCTGCTCATCATCTTCTTCGCCTACTTCTACTCCACCATTCAGTTCAACCCCGTCGAAGTTGCCAACAACCTGAAGAAGAACGGCGGCTACATCCCCGGCTTCCGTCCCGGCAAGCCGACGAGCGATTTTATCCAGAAGGTCCTCAACAAGATCACCCTCTTCGGCGCGATCTACCTGGGCATCATCGCCGTCGTCCCCATCCTCATCTCGCACTTCTCCGACGCTGCCGCAAAGACGGGCCTGTCCCTCGGCGGCACCTCCATCATCATCGTTGTCGGTGTTGCGCTTGAGACCATCCGCGCCCTCGAGGCCCAGATGCTCATGCGTAACTACAAGGGCTTCCTGGATTAAGGAAAGGAGCGCAGCATGAGACTGATCCTCCTCGGCGCCCCCGGCGCCGGAAAAGGCACGCAGGCGGAAATCCTCTCGAGACTGCTTGAGATCCCGACCATCTCCACCGGCAATATCCTCCGCGCCGCCATGAAGGCCGGCACCGAGGTCGGCCTCAAGGCCAAAAGCTATGTGGAGTCCGGCAAGCTCGTCCCCGATGAGGTCATCATCGGCATCATTCAAGAACGGCTCAGCGAGCCTGACTGCGCCAATGGGTATATCCTTGACGGCGTGCCCCGCACCATCCCCCAGGCCCAGACCATGGAAGACATGGGCATCGACATTGACTGCGCCCTGTCCATCGAAGTCGAGGACGAGGTGATCGTCAAGCGCATGTCCGGCCGCAGGACCTGCAAGGAATGCAGCGCCACCTTCCATGTGGAAAACAATCCCCCCAAGGTGGAGGGCAAGTGCGACTTCTGCGGCGGCGAGCTGACCATCCGCAAGGATGACGCCCCCGAGACCGTGAAGGACCGCCTGACCACCTACCACCGTGATACCGAGCCTCTCAAGGCCTTCTACGCCGAGCGCGGCAAGCTGCGCGAGGTTCAGAACCAGCCGACCATCGAGGTCACCACCGCGGCGATCCGGGATTGTCTGGGGATCTGAACATGTCCGACACGATCTATATCAAGTCCAAATCAGAAATCGAGATCATGCGTCAGGCCGCAAAGATCGCGGCCGGCGCAAGATCCATGGGCCGCCAGGCCGTCCGCGACGGTTTGACTACGAAGCAGATTGACAAGGCGGTACATGAGTTCATTGTGAAATCCGGCGCCAAGCCCAGCTGCCTCGGCTACGCGGGCTTTCCCGCCGCCACCTGCGTCTCGGTGAACGAGCAGGTCATCCACGGCATCCCCGGCAAGCGCGTGGTCCATAACGGAGACATCGTCTCCATCGACCTGTGCGCGACCTACAAGGGCTTCGTGGGCGACTGCGCGGGGACCTACCCCGTCGGCGAGGTGAGCGAGGAAGCCAAGAAGCTGATCGCCGTCACGCGTCAGGCCTTCTTCGAGGGCATCAAGTTTGCGAAGGTGGGCTACCGCATCGCCGACATCGGCGCGGCGGTACAGGAGTACGTGGAATCGAACGGCTTTTCCGTCGTGCGCGACTATGTCGGCCACGGCATCGGCCGCAGCATGCATGAGGCGCCCGAGGTGCCGAACTACCGGCCCGAGCGCGCAAGACCCAATCCGCGCCTTGTCAAGGGTATGACCATCTGCGTCGAGCCGATGGTCTGCGCCGGCGACTGGCACGTCAACGTCCTGGCCGACGGCTGGACGGTGGTGTCCGCGGATCATTCCCTGGCCGCTCACTACGAAAACACCATTCTGATCACCGACGGCGAGCCGGAGATCCTGACAATGGCAGACGATATTTGATTTGATCTTGGGAGGAAACACCTTTGGCAAAAGACGATGTAATCGAACTTGAAGGCACGGTCGTCGAGTCTCTGCCCAACACCATGTTCAAGGTGGATATCGGCAAAGGCCACGTGATCCTTGCCCACATTTCCGGCAAGCTCCGGATGAACTTTATCAGGATTCTTCCCGGCGATAAGGTCACGGTCCAGATGTCTCCGTATGACATCACCCGCGGCCGCATCGTATGGAGAAGCAAGTAGGAGGTATAACAAATGAAAGTAAGACCTTCCGTGAAGCCCATGTGCGAAAAGTGCAAGATCATCAAGCGCAAGGGTAAAGTCATGGTGATCTGCGAGAACCCCAAGCACAAGCAGCGCCAGGGCTAATCGCGAGATACGAGGCTGATGGTGAGCTTGCCTCCCCCTCTGGGGGAGGTGCCCCAGTGCGCACACTGGGGCGGAGAGGGTCGTGCGTCGACCGATTCTCTCTCAGTCATCGCCGTAAACGGCGCTGACAGCTCCCCCATAGGGGGAGCCAAGACAGACTGCCGCAGCCATCGCCCCGAGGCGAAAGCCTCACATAACCACAGAGACACGGAACCTGCACAGCAGGAAATCCTGTCCTTATACACTCATCCCGCATGGACACGGAGGCTCCCTCCGGCGGGAATAAGTCCCCGCGTCGTGTAAATGCGGAAAATAATCGAAAGGATGATTAATCAGTATGGCACGTATAGCCGGCGTTGACCTGCCCAAGGACAAGAGAATCGAAATCGGTCTCACCTACGTCTACGGCATTGGCAGAACCAGCGCGAACAAGATCCTCGAAATGACCGGGATCAACCCCGACACCAGAGTCAAGGACCTCACCGATGAGGAAGAGGCCAAGCTGCGTGAGTGCATCGACCACCACTACATCGTGGAGGGCGACCTGCGCCGCCAGACCGCGCTTGACATCAAGCGCCTGACCGAGATCGGCTGCTACCGCGGCCTGCGCCATCGCCGCGGCCTGCCCGTGCGCGGCCAGCGCTCCAAGACCAATGCCCGCACCCGCAAGGGTCCGAAACGCACCATCGCGAATAAGAAGAAGTAAGGAGGGATATGGATTATGGCAGCAAACAACGCCAAGAAGAAAGTCAGAACCCGCAGAAGAGAGCGCAAGAACATTGAAAAGGGCCAGGTTCATATCAGCTCTTCCTTCAACAACACCATGGTCACCGTGACCGATACCCAGGGCAACGCGATCTCCTGGGCCTCCGCCGGCGGCCTGGGCTTCCGCGGAAGCAAGAAGTCTACCCCCTTCGCCGCACAGACCGCTGCTGAGACGGCCGCCAAGGCCGCCATGGAGCATGGCCTGAAGACCGTCGAAGTTTTCGTCAAGGGCCCCGGCTCGGGCCGTGAGGCCGCCATCCGCGCCCTCCAGACCGCCGGTCTCGAGGTTACGATGATCAAGGATGTCACTCCCATTCCTCACAATGGCTGCCGTCCTCCGAAACGTCGTCGTGTATAAGAAAGGGAGGATAGACTGTTATGGCTAAGAACAGAGAGCCCATTGCCAAGCACGCAAAGGCGCTGGGCATCAGCCCCGCCACCATGGGCTATTTCAAGAAGGAAACCACCAGAAATTCCAACAGCCAGGTCAGGCGTAAAAAGTCCGAGTACGCCCTGCAGCTGCAGGAGAAGCAGAAGGTCAAGTTCGTGTACGGCGTGCTGGAGAAGCAGTTCCGCGGTTACTACGAGCGCGCCGAGCGCATGTCCGGCAAGACCGGCGAGAACCTCCTCATCCAGCTTGAGAGCCGTCTGGACAACGTCGTCTACCGTCTGGGCTACGCCGCTACCCGCCGCGAGGCCCGTCAGATGGTCAACCACGGCCACTTCACCGTCAACGGCCGCAAGGTCAACATCCCCAGCTACCAGGTGAAGCCCGGCATGGTCATCGCCATCAAAGAGAGCAGCCGCAGCATCGAGCGCTTCAAGGCCAATCTCGAGGCAAACGCGTACCACGTCATCCCCAAGTGGCTTGACTTCGACGCAAACAACATGGTCGGCAAGGTCGTCGCCGTCCCCGCCAGAGAAGATATCGATCTGCCCGTCGAAGAGCGCCTCATCGTCGAGTTGTACTCCAAGTAATAGACACCCTCACGAAATTGGTAAGCTGAATCACCGCAGCCCATTACGGGCAATCTTATAAGGAGGGTTATATAACTATATGATCGAAATTAAAAAGCCGCGTATCGAGTGCATTGAAACGCCCGCAGACAGCTCGTACGGCAAATATATCATCGAGCCTCTGGAGCGCGGCTATGGTACTACGCTTGGTAACTCTCTTCGCAGGGTACTTCTCTCTTCCCTCCCCGGCATCGCATGCACCAGCATCAAGATCGCCGGTGTTCAGCATGAGTTTTCCACCATCCCCGGCGTCAAGGAGGACGTGACGGAGATCGTGCTCAACGTCAAGAGCATTATCGCCCGCCTGCACTCCGAAGGCCCGAAGACCGTCTACATTGAAGCCTCCGGCGAGGGTCTTGTCACCGCCGGCGACATCAAGCCCGACGCTGAGGTGGAGATCCTCAACCCCGAGCAGCCCATCGCGACCCTCGGTCCCGACGGCGCCCTGAGCATGGAGCTGGTCCTTGACCACGGCAGAGGCTATGTCTCCGCCGACAAGAACAAGAACCCCCAGATGCCCATCGGCACCATCCCCGTCGACTCCATCTACACTCCCGTCCTCAAGGTCAACTACACGGTGGAGAACACCCGTGTCGGCAATCAGACCGACTTTGACAAGCTGACCATCGAGGTCTGGACGGACAAGACCATGACCGCAAGGGACGCCGTCTCTCTGGGCGCGAAGATCCTCTGCGACCATTTCACGCTTTTCACCAACCTCTCCGACACCATCAGCGCCGGTTCCACCGTCGTCGAGAAGGTCGAGAAGGAGCCCGACACCATGCTCAAGATGACCATCGAAGAGCTGGATCTGTCCGTGAGAAGCTTCAACTGCCTCAAGCGCGCGAACATCAACACGGTTGAGGATCTGGTGAGCAAGACCCAGGACGAGATGATCAAGGTCCGCAACCTTGGCCGCAAGTCCCTGGAAGAGGTCGAGCACAAGCTGACCATGATGGGTCTGTCCCTCGCCAGCGACGACAACAACAACTAAGCTACCTGTTAAGCTCTCAATTTAGGAGGAAACGATATTATGCCTGGTACAAGAAAACTCGGCAAGACCACTTCCCAGCGCATGGCGATGCTCCGTCAGCAGGTGACCGACTTCCTGGACACCGGCCGCATGGAGACCACCGTCACCCGCTGCAAGGAAATCGCCCCTCTGGCCGAGAAGATGATCACCCTCGGCAAGGCGAAGGATCTGGCGGCCTACCGTCAGGCGCTGTCCTTCATCACCCGCGAGGACGTGGCCAAGAAGGTCTTTGACGAGATCGCCCCGAAGTATGCCGACCGCAACGGCGGCTACACCCGCATCACCCGCATCGGCGCCCGCCGCGGCGACGCCGCCGAGGTCGCCGTGATCGAGCTCGTCTGATCAATAAAAAACAGCGCTGCTTTTGCAGCGCTATTTTTTTATGCCTTGTCTGAGCTTCCGCCGCCGTCGGTTGATGTAGCGTTCCAGCTCGCCGCTGTTTAAAAACTCCGCGAGGACGTACTGCTCGAAGACCGGGACGGCGCAGGCGTAGAAGCCCAGCTTTTGCCGCCAGGGCTCCACAAGCCCCTCCGGCAGCACCAGATAGGCCGTGCGCATGGAGGGGGCAAAGCTGCGTGAGAAGGTGTTGAGGTACAGCACCCGCTCCGGCGCGAGGGAGCATATCGTTTCGATCTGCTTCGTCACCGAGGCCAGCTCCGCGTCGTAGTCGTCCTCCACAATGAAGCTTTCCCGCGCCCGCGCCCAGGCGGCATACTCGTGGCGCTTGGAGGCCGAGGCCGTGACATGGCTGGGATAGCTGTTGAAGGGCGTGACGTGCAGAACCTCCGCCTCACAGTCCGAGAGCGCCGCAGAGAGGATGCCGTCCGCGCCCATCGGAAGGCCGAAGCAGCGCGCGCCGTTTGCCTCGTACACCTGGCGGATGCGGCTGTAACAGGGGTCCTCCAGAGCAATGCGGATGCCCTGGCCGAAAAACTGGGCGATGAGCGAATAGAGATACTCCGCGCCCGCGCCCACCAGGATGCGCTCCGGCGAGACGCTTAGGCCCCGGCTGCGGGCAATGTAGGCTGCGATGGCCTGCCGCAGCTCGGGCACGCCGCCACCGGGACTGCGCTCGAGCAGGCGGCGGTCATACTCCGTGAGCACCCGGCGCATGGTCTTGGCCAGCACCGAGAAGGGGAAATCCGCCGGGGCGCTGAGGGGCGCGGCCGGGACGGCGGCAAGGGGCAGCGGCGTCTCGTTCCCCGCCGCGCCGCCGAAGCAGGCGTAGAGCCCCGAGCGCTCCCGCGCCTCGGCGTAGCCCTCGTCCACCAGCAGGTTCAGCGCGTGCTCCACCGTCACAAGGCTCACGCCCAGCTCCCCGGCCAGCAGGCGCTTGGAGGGCAGCTTCGTCCCCCGCGGGATCACGCCGGAAACGATATCCGCTTTAAGCTGTTCATAAATCTGCATATAGGCGCTCTTTCGCACTGCACGGTCGATCGTGTATTTCATCTGGTCTTATAAAAAACTCCTTAACTGGCAATATGCATAAGTTCAGTTTCTGATTATAATGCAGCCATACCAAAAGTCAAGGGGTTGGTTTCTGTGAACGAAAAGAAATTCCGTACCAAAGACCTGACCGTGACGGCCCTGCTGATGGCGCTGAACATCATCATGAGCACCAGCGTCCTGTCGATCCCCGTCCCCGGCGGTCACATGTATTTGAACGATGTGGTCATCGTCACGGCGGCGATCCTGCTCGAGCCGTTCTACGCCTTCCTGGTTGGCGGTGTCGGGGCCTTCATCGGCGATATGCTCTTTTACCCTGCGCCCATGTTCGTGTCGCTCGCGGTACACGGCCTGCAGGCGGTGGTGATTTCCCTGTTCGTCCACCGCTTCATGAAGGAGAAGCCCTTCCCCACCTCCCTCATCGGCAGCGTGATCGGCTGGGTCATCACCTTCACCGGCTACAGCCTGGGCCGCGCCTACGTCTACAGCACGCCCGCCTACGCGGTGGCAAAGCTCCCGTTTCAGATTTTGCAGACAGCGGTCGGCACCGCCGTCGCGCTCTTCCTCTGCTGGGGCCCGCCAAAGCTGGTGAAGCTCTATCAGAAGGAGTTCGGGAAAGCGTAAGTTTTGAAAGTGAAAAGTGGAAAGTGAAAAGTGGAGTTAAGGAGTCGCTGCGCGACGAGTTTAATATGCGCCGAAGGCGCTCCTTAACTCCACATTTTTAAAAAATTGCTTGACAATTCCTCGCATACCTGTTATATTATCTGAGCGCTCCGAAGACAGCAGGTGGGTTTAGGCCCGTAAATCCTGCCGAGGACATCAACATGATTCTTGATCGTTTCGTGTCCTTGCGTCTTTATGTCGCAGGGGCTTTTCTTTTTGAGCGCGGTATCAATCGTGTGGAGGTGAAAAACACACATGCCTAACGCAAAGGTTCTCAGCGAAAAACAGGCGATCGTCGAAGCTCTCGCCCAGCGCATCCAGAACGCAGGCGCCGGCGTCATCGTTGACTACCGCGGTATCACCGTGGCCGAGGACACCGCTCTGCGCGCCGAGCTGCGCAAGGACGGCGTCGAGTATTCCGTCGTCAAGAACACGCTGACCAGAAAGGCCCTGGACAAGCTGGGGATGAGTGATCTCGATCACGTCCTCAACGGCACCACCTCTCTGGCCACCGCCGAGAAGGACCCCATCGCTCCTTTCCGTATCATCAATGATTACAGCAAGAAGCTGGGTGATCGTTTCAACGTCAAGGCCGCCTTCATGGAGGGCAAGGTCCTCAATGACGCGGAGATCGAAATGATGTCCACTCTCGGTTCCAAGGAAGCTCTGTATTCCAAGGTCCTGGGCACTATGATCGCGCCCATCACGGGTCTCGCCGTCTGCCTCGGTCAGATTCTCGAGCAGAAGGGCGGCTCCGTCGAAGCCCCCGCAGCCGAATAATCGGCGTCACAAAGATTTTTAATGGAGGAAATTATCATGAGTGAAAAAATCGCCGCCATGATCGAAGAGATCAAAGGCCTTTCCGTTCTTGAGCTCAGCGAGCTCGTCCACGCCCTCGAGGACACCTTCGGTGTCTCCGCCGCTGCCGTCGCCGCCGGTCCCGCAGTCGCTGCCGGCCCCGTCGTCGAAGAGAAGACCGAGTTTGACGTTGTCATGACCAGCTTCGGTGCTGAGAAGATCAAGGTCATCAAGGAAGTCCGCGGCATCACCGGTCTCGGCCTCGCCGAGGCAAAGGCCATGGTCGAAGGCGTCCCCGCCAAGATCAAGGAAGGCGTTTCCAAGGAAGACGCCGAGGCCCTCAAGGCTCAGCTCGAGGCTGTCGGCGCTACCGTCGAGCTCAAGTAATTTATACTTGTGCATACAGAAAACTCCGTCTCGCAAGAGGCGGAGTTTTTCTTATGCTTTGCCTCCCCCAGCCTCCTGCGGCGCTTGAGGGAAGGGTTTGCCGTTATTGGACAGCTTACATCTTTTAGCGTACATACAGTAGGGGCGATTCATGAATCGCCCGGCGAAGAGCGTGGTTTTTTCATCAGCACCCGGCACAATCGGGAAACCCGTCGCTGCTTGCGGGCGCTTCGTGAAGCTCCCCTACAAGAAGCGTCCTACTATATATAGGGGCGATTCATGAATCGCCCGATGGAAAAACGTGAGACTGCTTTATCCCCGGGCATAATCGGGGATCTCCGGAGCTGCCTCACGGGCGCTTCGTGAAGCGCCCCTACGAAGGCCCCTTCGAAGCGACCATACTATATATAGTATAGAAGAAACTCTTTTACCGCAATGAAACCATTTTCGTCAGTGATCACAAAAAACACGAAAAATTTTCTTGCAAAAAGCCAAAAAAGTTCTTGACTTATGTCACCTGTACTGGTATATTAAATAAGCGCCTGTGCGGAGCACAGACGTGTTATGCGATGAAGCGGGAGATTGCTCGGAATCCCGAGGTAACTTCCGTGGAGTATGTCCGGTACCGGTTTTCCGGTACGCAATCGGGCGGCTGAAACCTCTCCGATACACGCGTATATCGCGCGGCGCGGAGTGCGAACCGGCCAGAAAAGCCGGTTTGTTTTTCGGACGCGGCCTGATACGCACGGTTGTGTGTATAGGAAATCCGGGTTTCATCCGTACGCATAAGGACGGAGCCAATGCCGTCGCAAAAAACGTACGAAAAAGGAGAAAACACCCATGGCAGCAGCAAAGAACATGATCCGCATCCGCCTCAAGGCTTATGACCACCAGCTCATCGACAAGGCCGCCGAGACCATCGTCGAGGCCGCCAAGCGCACCGATGCCAAGGTCTCCGGTCCCATCCCCCTGCCCACCAAGACCGAGATCGTCACCATCCTGCGCGCCGTCCACAAGTACAAGGACAGCCGTGAGCAGTTCGAGCGCCGCACCCACAAGCGCCTCATCGACATCGTCGCCCCCACCCAGAAGACGGTCGAGGCCCTGATGAACCTCGAGGTTCCCGCCGGCGTCGAAATCGAGATCAAGCTTTAAAAGGCAAACACACCATCGTCTGCCTGAAAAACAGGCGGCCAAGTTCCCGGTTCACAACCGGGCCCACACATTATAAATGACCCACAGTTTACAGCTTGCGTCTGTAAACGGGTTAAGTTGCCAGCCTCTGAATACGGCTGCGGCGGAAAGCGCCGACTTGAAGCAAGCCCAAACCCCGGTGCTGTCAAACGCACCTGTCGAGAAGACGAAACTTCAGATCTGCACGATCCCCGTAACGTATTGAAAGCGAGGTAACCAATAACCAAGGAGGAAAAAATATGAAGAAGGCCATTATTGGCAAGAAGGTCGGCATGACGCAGATCTTCGACGAGGCCGGCAAGGTCATTCCCGTGACCGTTATCGAAGCCGGTCCCTGCACGGTCGTCTCCAAGATGACCAAGGACAAGGAAGGCTACGATGCCGTCCAGTTCGGTTACGAGGAAGTAGCCGAGAAGAAGCTCACCAAGCCTGAAGCCGGCCACCTCAAGAAGGCGGGCGTAGGCATGGTCAAGCACCTCAAGGAGTTCCGTCTTGCGGACTCTTCCAAGCTCGAGGTCGGCGACACTGTCAAGGCTGACATCTTCGCCGAGGGCGACAAGGTCGACGTTACCGGCACCAGCAAGGGCCACGGCTACGCGGGCGTTATCAAGCGCTTCGGCCAGGGCCGCACCCCCACCAGCCATGGCGGCGGTCCTGTTCACCGTCACGCGGGCTCCATGGGCTCCAGCACCGATCCTTCCCGCATTTTCCCGGGCAAGAAGCAGGCTGGCCACATGGGTGTCGAGCAGGTCACCGTTCAGAACCTCGACATCGTCAAGGTCGACGCTGAGCTGAATCTCATCGCCGTTCGCGGCGCCATCCCCGGCCCCAAGGGCAGCATCGTGTATATCAAGGATACCGTCAAGGTTCAGCCCGTCAAGAAGGGCGATGCCGGTCAGGTCACCCTCAACCCGCAGAAGCAGTCTGGTCGCGGCAATCCCCAGAAGGCTTCCGCCCGTACTCGTTAAGGAAAGGAGAGCAGCATAAATGCCTACTGCTAATGTTTTCAATATGGCAGGCGAGAAGATCGGTCAGATCGAGCTCTCCGAGGCCATCTTCGGCGTCGAGCCGAACAAGAGCGTCCTGCATGACGTGGTCAAGAATCACCTGGCCAACTGCCGTCAGGGCACCCAGAGCGCCCTCACCAAGGGTGAGGTCAGCTACACCACCCGCAAGCCGTGGCGCCAGAAGGGCACCGGCCGCGCCCGTGCCGGTTACGCCGGCTCCCCCGTGTGGTATCACGGCGGCGTCGCCTTCGCTCCCAAGCCCCGCGACTACAGCTACACCCTCAACAAGAAGGTCAGACGCCTGGCTCTCAAGTCCGCTCTGTCCTCCAAGGCTGCCGAGGGGGAGATCCTGGTCATTGACGGCATGAAGATGGACGAGATCAAGACCAAGACCTTCGCAAAGCTCCTCACCAAGATCGGTGTGGACGGCAAGGCCCTCGTCGTGACCGAGAACGTTGACGAAAAGGTCCTCAAGTCCGCCCGCAACATCGACGGCGTCGAGTGCACCTTCGCCAACATCCTCAGCCCCTATATGATTCTCACCAACGGCAAGATGGTGGTTGACAAGGCCGCCCTCGCCAAGATCGAGGAGGTGTTCGCCTGATGAAGACCGCATATGATGTCGTCATTCGCCCCATCATCACCGAGCAGTCCATGGAAGACCTGGACATCAAGAAGTATGCCTTTGAGGTCGCCAAGGACGCCAACAAGATCGAGATCAAGAAGGCCATCGAAGAGATCTTCGACGTGACCGTGATCAAGGTCACCACCACGAACGTGCACGGCAAGGCCAAGCGCCAGGGCGCTTACCCCGCAGGCCGCACCGCTTCCTGGAAAAAGGCCGTTGTCAAGCTGAGCGCCGATTCCAAGAACATCGAGCTCTTCGAAGGCATGGTTTAAGGAGGAAGAATAAATGGCTATCAAAACCTACAGACCGACTACTCCTTCCAGACGCCATATGAGCGTCTCCGGCTTCGACGGAGTCGATAAACACGCAAAACCCGAGAAGAGCCTCGTTGAGGTCCTCAAGAAGAACGCCGGCCGCAACAGCTACGGCCACATCACCGTCCGCCACCAGGGCGGCGGCAACCGTCAGAAGTACCGCGTCATCGACTTTAAACGCGACAAGCGTGAGGTCGAGGGCAAGGTCCTCCGTCTCGAGTACGATCCCAACCGCAGCGCCTACATCGCGCTGGTCGAGTATGCCGACGGCGAGCGCCGCTACATCCTCGCTCCCGTAGGCCTCGGCGCAGGTGATGCCGTCATGGCTTCCGCCGCTGCCGACATCAAGCCCGGCAACGCCCTGCCCATGGCCAACATCCCCGTCGGCACCGTCATCCACAACATCGAGCTCTACCCCGGCAAGGGCGCGCAGCTTGTCCGTAGCGCCGGCGTCGCCGCTCAGCTCATGGCCAAGGAAAACGGTATGGCCACCGTGCGTCTGCCTTCCGGCGAGATGCGCAAGGTCCGCATGGACTGCTTTGCCACCATCGGTCAGGTCGGCAACATCGACCACGCCAATGTCCACATCGGCAAGGCCGGCCGCAAACGCCACATGGGTTGGCGTCCCACTGTCCGCGGTTCTGTCATGAACCCTGTTGACCACCCGCACGGCGGCGGCGAAGGCAAGTCCCCTGTCGGCCGTCCCGGCCCTGTCACCCCGTGGGGCAAGCCCGCACTGGGTTACAAGACCCGCAAGACGAAGAACCGCACCGATAAGTTCATCGTCAAGCGCCGCAACGCCAAGTAAGGAGGGAATCGTAAATGAGCAGAAGCATTAAAAAGGGCCCCTTCGCAGCTCCCGAGCTCCTAAAGAGAGTCGATGAGATGAACAAGAGCGGCAACAAGCAGGTCGTCAAGACCTGGAGCCGTTCCTCCACGATCTTCCCGTCCTTCGTCGGACACACCATCGCCGTCCACGACGGCCGCCGTCATGTGCCCGTGTACGTCACCGAGGATATGGTCGGCCACAAGCTGGGCGAGTTCGCCCCCACCCGTACCTTCCGCGGCCACGCCGGCAGCAAGACCGGCAAGTAAGAGGAGGTCAGACAATGGACGAAAAGAAAATTGCCCGGGCCGAGCATAAGTACGCCCGTATTTCCCCCCGCAAGGTTGAGATCATCTGCAACATGATCCGCGGCAAGGACGTCAAGCTTGCCCGCGCCCTGATGGAGCACACTCCCAAGGCCGGCTGCGAGCTGATGATCAAGGTGCTTGACAGCGCCGCCGCCAATGCAGAGAACAACTTCGAGATGGACCCCGAGAAGCTCTACGTGTGCCAGACCTACGTCGGCGCCGGCCCCATCCTCAAGAGGGGCATGCCCAGAGCTCAGGGCCGTATGTACCGCATCAACAAGCGCACCAGCCACATCACCATCTGCGTGGCTGAGAGAGACTAAGGGAAGGAGGCAGAATTATGGGACAGAAAGTTAATCCCCATGGCCTGCGCGTCGGCGTTATCAAGGATTGGGATTCCCGCTGGTATGCACGCGAGGACAAGGTCGGCGACCTGATCGTCGAGGACTATAAGATCCGCGAGTTTCTGAAGAAGACCCTCTATTCCGCCGGTGTCCCCACCATCGAGATAGAGCGCGATTCCGCAAAGGTTCGCATTTATATCCACTGCTCCAGACCCGGCGTCGTCATCGGCAAGGGCGGCGAGCAGATCGAGGCTCTGCGCCAGCAGGTCGAGAAGATGATCGGCAAGTCCGTCGCCCTCTCCATCGTTGAGGTCCGCACCCCCGATACCAACGCTCAGCTGGTCGCCGAGAACATCGCGCAGCAGCTCGAGAAGCGCATCGGCTTCCGCCGTGCCATGAAGAACGCCATGGGCCGCGCCATGCGCATGGGCGCCCGCGGCATCAAGGTCAAGTGCGGCGGCCGTCTGGGCGGCGCTGAGATCGCAAGATCCGAGTGCTACCACGAGGGCACCATTCCCCTTCAGACCATCCGCGCCGACATCGACTACGGCTTTGCCGAGGCGAACACCACCTACGGCCGTATCGGCATCAAGGTTTGGATCTACAAAGGCGAGGTCCTCTCCCAGACTCTGCGCACCACCCCGCGCACCATGGATCTCTCCAAGCCCGCAGGCGAGCGTCGTCGTCGTGACGACCGCAGAGGCGGACGCCGTGACGATCGCCGTCAGGGCGGCTTCAGCCGTGAAGGCCGCGAGGGCGGACGTCCTCAGGGCCAGCAGGGCGGCGAGCGCCGTCCCTACGGCAGCAGACCCCAGGGTCAGGGCAGCTTCAACCGCGGTCCCCGTCCCGCCGCTCCTCAGGAAGGAGGCAACAACTAATGTTAATGCCCAAGAGAGTTAAATACCGCAGAGTTCAGCGCGGCCGTATGAAGGGCAAGGCCCTGCGCGGCAACGTCGTCAACTACGGTGAGTTCGGTCTGGCCGCGCAGGAGCCCGGCTGGATCACCTCCAACCAGATCGAGGCGGCCCGTATCGCCATGACCCGCTACACCAAGCGCGGCGGTCAGGTCTGGATCAAGATCTTCCCCGACAAGCCCGTCACCGCAAAGCCCGCCGAGACCCGTATGGGTTCCGGTAAAGGCTCCCCGGAGTACTGGGTCGCTGTCGTCAAGCCCGGCAGAGTGATGTTCGAGATCGCAGGCGTGCCCGAAGAGACCGCCCGCGAGGCTCTCCGCCTTGCCAGCCACAAACTGCCCATCAAGACGAAGATCGTCGCGGCGGGCACCGAGTCCGAGAACGGTGGTGAATGAGATGAAGGCAAACGAAATACGCTCCATGTCCGTGGCCGAGCTGGAAAGCAAGCTCGTCGACCTGAAGAAGGACCTGTTCATGCTCCGTATGCAGCATGCCACGAATCATCTTGACAACCCCACCAAGATCTCTGCGACCCGTCGTGACATCGCGCGCGTGAAGACCGTGCTCCGCGAGAAGCAGAACTGAGGAGGTAAGAAATCATGAACGAAACAAGAACTACTTCCCGGAAGACCCGCGTCGGCAAGGTCGTATCCGACAAGATGGACAAGACCGTCGTCGTCACTGTTGAGGACCGTGTTGCCCACAAGACCTACAAGAAGATCATCGGCCGTACCTACAGACTCAAGGCCCATGATGAGAAGAACGAGTGCGGTGTCGGCGACATCGTGCGCGTGATGGAGACCCGCCCCCTGTCCAAGGACAAGAGATGGCGCGTGGTCGAGATCGTTGAGAAGGCAAAGTAAGGAGGCGCCAGAATGATACAGCAGGAAACTTATCTGAAGGTCGCCGACAATACCGGCGCCAAAGAGTTAAAGTGCATCCGCGTGCTGGGCGGCTCCAAGCGCAAGTACGCGAGCATCGGCGACGTGATCGTCTGCTCCGTCCGCAAGGCGGCTCCGGGCGGCTCCGTCAAGAAGGGCGATGTGGTCAAGGCCGTCGTCGTCCGCACCGTCAAGCCCGTACGCCGCGCTGACGGCACCTATGTCCGCTTTGACGAGAACGCTGCCGTTCTCATCAACACCGGCGATAAGAACCCCCGCGGCACCCGTATCTTTGGGCCCGTCGCCCGTGAGCTCCGCGACAAGGAATACATGAAGATCCTGTCGCTGGCTCCCGAAGTGATTTAAGGGAGGGCATGAGAATGAACATCAAGAAAGACGATAAAGTCGTTGTTCTGACCGGCAAGGACAAGGGCAAGCAGGGCAAGATCCTCGTCTCCGATCCGAAGGCCGCCAAGGTCATCGTCGAGGGCGTGAATGTCGCCACCAAGCATCAGAAGCCCCGCAAGCAGGGCGAAGAGGGCGGCATCATCAAGGTCGAGACCCCCATTTACGCCTCCAAGGTTCAGCTCGTCTGCCCCAAGTGCGGCAAGGCCACCCGCGTCGGCCACAAGGTCGAGGGTGACAAGAAGGTTCGCGTCTGCAAGAAGTGCGGCGCGGAAATCTGAGAGAAAGGAGTAAACTGACATGACAAGAATGAAGAAAAAGTATCTTGAGGAAGTTGCTCCTGCTCTGATGCAGAAATACCAGTACAAGTCTGTGATGCAGATCCCGAAGATCGACAAGATTGTCGTCTCCGTCGGCTGCGGCGACTGCAAGGACAATGCCAAGGCTCTCGAGGGCGTCATCAAGGAGATCTCCGCGATCACCGGTCAGCACGCCGTCGCCACCGCCGCCCGCAAGTCCGTTGCAAACTTCAAGCTCCGTGAAGGCATGAAGGTCGGTGTCAAGGTTACCCTGCGTCAAGACCGCATGTGGGAGTTCCTGGATCGTCTGCTCAACGTGGCGCTGCCCCGTGTCCGCGACTTCCGCGGCATCAGCGCCGACGCCTTCGACGGCCGCGGCAACTACAGCCTGGGCCTCAAGGAGCAGATCATCTTCCCCGAGATCGAGTACGATAAGATCGAGAAGCTGCGCGGCATGAACATTGCCATCACCACCACCGCGCAGACCGACGAAGAAGCGCGCGAGCTGCTCAGACTGATGGGCGCCCCGTTCGTGAGCTGATAGGAGGACGAAACAATGGCTAAGAAATCGATGATTCTCAAACAGCAGGCCCCTGCGAAGTTCTCCACCCGCAAGTACAACCGCTGCAAGATCTGCGGCCGTCCTCACGCCTACCTGCGCAACTACGGCATCTGCCGTATCTGCTTCCGCGAACTGGCTTACAAGGGCCAGATCCCCGGCGTGAGAAAGGCTTCCTTCTAAGAACCAAAAAGGGCGATGCGATGAGCATCGTCCTTTTTTAGTAATGAACCCGTCTTACCGCAGGGGCACATGCTTCCTGACGCCTCCTGTTTCGAGTTGCCTGGACGCTTGACAGATACTGTCAACGCCTTATATACTATAAGATACAAGATTATAGATTAAGCGAGGGATTAAAAATGAACGAAAGCGTCAAAGTTTCCGTGCTGATCGCGGCCTACAACACAGAGAAATATATCGACCAGTGCCTGGAGAGCGTGATGAACCAGACGCTGCGGGAGATCGAGATTATCGTTGTGGACGACTGCTCCACGGACGGGACCCTTGGGCACATCGAAGCCGCCGCCGAAAAGGACGGACGTCTGCGCGTCATCCGGCATGAGGTCAACCGCGGCACGCACCAGAGCCGCAAGGATGCGGTGCTTGCCTCCCGCGGGGAATATATCATGTTTGTCGACGGGGACGACTGGCTGGAGCCCCGGGCCTGCGCACTGCTCTATGAAAAAATGCGCGAGAGCGGCGTGGATATTCTTCAATACGGTGTGTTTGTAGAAAACTTTGGAAACAATACAAAGACAGAGATCGAGAATGCGGAGAAATATTTCAGACCATACACGGGCAAGACACTGACAGAACCGCTGATCAGCGCCTGCTTTAAGAAGAAAATCTTTACATGGAATATATGGAATAAGCTCTACAAAGGCCAAATGCTGAGGAGTGTGTTTTCCGAGGAGAGAGAGGTCTATTTTAAGAAGGCGACTGATGTTTTTGCAATCTTTTTCATCCTACTAAGGAGCAAAACCTATCTGGGCATAGAAGAACGCCTGTACCATTATGCCTATGGTCGCGGTATAAGCGGACACAGAGAAATGAGTTTGGAGCTGTTTTCCCAGCACTGTCAAAGCGCCCGCGTTTGGTACGCTCTTGACCAATATGTCTCTGGTCTTGAACGTGGAATGCCTGACGACGGTTTGCCAGTAGAAGCAGCGCGCATTGCGGTTGACAGCATCGAGGGACTGTTCGTTGGCGAGCAAATCTCCAAGCTGCATGCCAAAGTACAAAAGAAGGATCAAGGCTCTGCATATCTTGCAATGGAGTCCGCGTGGGGAATGGGCGGAACCGGTTTCGTCAAGATGCTTGCCCGGTACGCCTGGGATAAACGCACGCAGATCGCCGAAGCACTCACCGGGGCGGATTTCCTGAAATTTGAGGGGCGCCCCATCAAAACGATCGGCCTGTACTATTACAGATTCAGAAACGGCGGTACAGAACGCGTGGTTACGCAGCTTGGCTCTCTGCTGGCCGAGCTGCGGGACGAAGACGGAAAGCCAAAATACCGGGTCGTGCTGATCAGCGACGAGGCACCGAATGAAGAGGATTACCCGACGTCTCCCCTGGTGATACGGGAGCAATTGCCGCCGTTTTGGCAGAGTACCGCGAAAAACTTTGCGCCCCGTGCGGACAAATGGCAGGAGATCATTACCAGACATCGGATAGATGCGGTTTTTTACTCGCAATGGTATGAAAAAGAGTTGTTTTGGGATCTTCTGAGTGTCAAGCGGGCGGAGGGACATCCGGCCTTTCTTATTCATATGCATAATTACTGCAGCGTCCTGTATGAAAATACAGCGATGCGGATGGAAGAGTGGCTGCAAACCTACAGCCTTGCAGACGGGGTTGTCACGCTTTCGGAGACAGATCGGCGTTATTGGTCGCGCTGCAATCCCCGGAGCGTATATATCCCGAACCCCTGCATCGTGAAAGCGAGTGCTTGTAAGCGGGCGACTTACGGCAAGCACATCCTGTGGCTGGGGCGGATCTCATCGCAAAAGCAGCCGCTGGAGATCCCGCGCATCATGCGGGAGGTCTGCGCCCGTGACCCGGAAATCGTCTGTCATGTGGTCGGGGCGGATGATGTTAGCCTGGAAAAGGAACTCAGGGAGAGCATAGCGGCGGAGAGTTTATCCCGGAACGTGATCATGGAGGGCTTCCATACGGACGTGACGCTCTGGTATGAGAGCTGCTCCCTCTTCCTGATGACCTCTTTGTTTGAAGGCTTCCCGCTGACACTGTTTGAGGCGGCGTCCTACGGCCTGCCCACGGTGCTGTATGAGCTGCCGTACCTTTCCTACAACGAGCTTATCAAGGGTGCGGTCACGGTCCCCCAGCTGGACGCCGGAGCGGCGGCGGAGGCTATCGTGCGCATCGTCAACGATCCAGTGGAATGGCAGCGGCGGAGCGACGCCATCTACGGCAGTGCCCAACGCTATGAGGAAATGGATATCACCGCTTACTGGATCGCCTTGATCGAAAGTCTGGAACAAGGCACGCTGCCAGACGAGCCGCGCTTTGACAGGCAAACAGAGATCCTTCTGGATCAGATTGACGCTTTCCACGACAAAGTGGTGAGCGGCCTGACACGAGACAGAGACCGTGAGGCCCGGAACCTGAAGGGAGAACTCAATTCCATCAAAGGCTCCGTGTCCTTCCGACTTGGGCGCGCGATCACCTGGGCCCCGCGAAAAGCACGCGGGCTGGTGCGCTGCTGCAGGGAGCACGATGCAAAGTATACCTTTGAAAGGATCCTTTACCATCTGCACCTCGGCCCGGACAATGAAAAAGAATAAACAAAAACGGCGGCTTCGCGTTTGCGAGGCCGCCGTTTTGTCTTGCTATTGTTTGTAGTTGTGGGCTTCCTGGAGCACCATTTCCTTGACCTTGAGAAGACGCACCTTTGTGGCGTTCTCGTTCTCCTCCAGCTTCATGGTGATGTACTTGATGTTCGATTCCAGATCGGGGATCATCACGTACTCAAGAGCGTTGACGCGGCGGCGGGTCTTTTCGATCTCCTCCGCCAAAAGCTGCATGGTCTTTTCCACTTCGGCCAGCTCCAGCATATCCTCGAAAACCTTCGCCATGTGCTCCAGCGCGTCGTCCAGCTCGCCGCTGGTCTGCGCGAAGCCGTAGGGATAGATCTCCGTAGGGTCGTTGTTCTTGGTCTGGAAGCTGTAGACCGGGACGTTGACGCTCATGATGTTCTTGTACTTCATGCCGAGCTCCACGCTCTGCCTGGGGTACAAAAGCGCCTGCTCCAGCATCTCGGGGGACATGATGGAGCTTGCCACCTGCAGGCTCGCAAAGGCCTCTGTAAGGCCCTCCTCGACGCGCTCACGCAGCACCTTGTTGCGTCTGACCACGTCCATGAACTGGCGCATCAGCTCGTCGCGCTTGTCCTTCAGGAGCTTGTGGCCGCGCCGCGCGGTCTTGAGCCTGCCCTTGAGCTGATTGAGAACCATTCTGGTCGGGATTATTGCAGTACCTGCCAAAAAGCATCACCTCCAATATTCGTGATAGGATACCGATTGCGAAAACGATAAATCACTTTCCCCGGAGGGAAATACAATCGTTTTTGAGGCAGCTTTGCCGCCTCAAAAACTCCCTGAGCCGAGCTTAGCGAGGCCTCGCGCCGACCAAACACGGCGTGTTGCGCACCGCCGTGTGCGATGAGCGCGAGTTCCTCGATTGTGAAACGCAGTTTCGCAATCAAAGAAGTTTTACTTCTTGGGCAAATACTTCTCAATGTACTCGGGCTTGATGCGCTTGAGCTCACGCTTGGGCAGGATGCTTAAAAGCTCCCAGCCGATGTTCAGCGTCTCCTCGATGGAGCGGTTGGTCTCGTTGCCCTGGTTGACATAGACCTTTTCAAACTCCTCGGCAAACTTGGCGAAGAGCTTGTCGTCCTCGCTCAGCGCCGCCTCGCCCAGAATGGTCATGAGCTCCTTGGCGTCCTTGCCGCGGGAATAGGCGGCAAAGAGCTGGTTCATGGTGCCGGCGTGGTCCTCGCGGGTCTTGCCCTCGCCGATGCCCTTGTCCTTGAGTCGGCTCAGGGACGGCAGGACGTTCACGGGCGGCACGATGCCCTTGCGGTGCAGCTCACGGCTCAGGATGATCTGGCCCTCGGTGATGTAACCGGTAAGGTCCGGGATGGGGTGGGTCTTGTCGTCCTCGGGCATGGTCAGGATCGGGATCATGGTGATGGAGCCCTTGTGCCCGATGCGGCGGCCTGCACGCTCGTACATGGTGGCAAGGTCGGTGTACATGTAGCCGGGGTAGCCGCGGCGGCCGGGGACTTCCTTCTTGGCCGCCGAGATCTCACGCAGAGCCTCGGCGTAGTTGGTGATATCGGTCAGGATGACCAGCACGTGCATGTCCTTCTCGAAGGCCAGGTACTCTGCGGCGGTCAGGGCCATGCGCGGGGTGGCGATACGTTCGACCGCGGGGTCGTTTGCGAGGTTCGAGAAGACCACGGTACGGTCGATGGCGCCGGTGCGCCTAAAGTCATTGATGAAGTACTCGGACTCCTCAAAGGTGATGCCGATGGCGGCGAAGACGACGGCGAAGGTCTCGTTGTCGCCCAGCACCTTGGCCTGACGCGCGATCTGGGCAGCCAGCGCCGCGTGGGGCAGGCCGGAGCCGGAGAAGATCGGCAGCTTCTGACCGCGGACCAGGGTGTTCAGACCGTCGATAGTGGAAACACCGGTCTGGATAAACTCGGCGGGGTAGGCGCGGGCGGCGGGGTTCATGGGCAGACCGTTGATGTCCATGTGGGCGTCAGCCAGGATGGCGGGACCGCCGTCGATGGGCTGGCCCATGCCGTTGAAGACGCGGCCCAGCATGTCCTCGGAGACCGCGAGCTGCTGGGGGTGACCCAGGAAGCGGACCTTGGACTCGGCGAGGTTGATGCCCTGCGCAGACTCAAAGAGCTGCACGACCGCCTTGTCGCCCTCGACTTCGAGCACTTTGCAGCGGCGGACTTCACCGTTGGGAAGCTCGATCTCGCCCAGCTCGTCGTAGGTGACGCCCTCGACATGCTCAACCACCATCAGGGGGCTTGCAATCTCACGTATGGTTTTATATTCCTTGATCATTCTTCCTCACCTCCGGCGATAACGTCCTCGATCTGCTGCTTCATCTCGTCGATGATGGCGTCGTAATCGGCGCCGAAGGTCTTCGCGTCGGCCATCTTGGCGCGGCCGATCTTCTCGCGCGCGCCGATGGCGATGAGGCCGTCGAGGTCAGCGTGCTTCTCAAGCGCCGCGCGGCACAGCACGTCATACTCCAGGACCATGTCCAGAAGGCGGTACTGCTTGGCATAGGAGGAGAAGGCATCCTCGTCGACGAAGGCGTTCTGCTGCAGAAAGTCCTCGCGGATCATCTTGGCCGTCTCCATGGTGAGACGGTCTGCGGGGCTGAGGGAATCCTGACCGACCAGGCGGACGATCTCCTGCAGCTCGCTCTCCTCCTGGAGGATGTGCATGGCCTTCTCGCGGTTCTGCATGTATTTCTCACCGAACTGCTCGGTGTACCAGCCGCGCAGGGTGTCCATGTACAGGGAGTAGGAGGTCAGCCAGTTGATGGCCGGGAAGTGACGGGCATAGGCGAGGCTGGAGTCCAGGGCCCAGAACACCTTGACGATACGCATGGTGGCCTGGGAGACAGGCTCGGAAATATCGCCGCCCGGAGGCGACACAGCGCCGATGGCGGTGACGGAGCCGCGGCGGTCTTCACTGCCGAGGCACTGCACCACGCCCGCACGCTCGTAGAACTGGGCAAGACGGGAGGCCAGATAGGCGGGGTAGCCCTCTTCGCCGGGCATCTCTTCCAGACGGCCGGACATCTCACGCAGAGCCTCGGCCCAGCGTGAAGTGGAGTCAGCCAGAACAGCCACGTCGTAGCCCATGTCGCGGAAGTACTCGGCGATGGTGATGCCGGTGTAGATGGACGCCTCACGGGCAGCCACCGGCATGTCGGAGGTGTTTGCAATCAGGACGGTACGCTTCATCAGCGGCTCGCCGTTGCGGGGGTCTTTGAGTTCGGGGAACTCCATCAGAACATCGGTCATCTCATTGCCGCGCTCGCCGCAGCCGATGTAGACCACGATGTCCACGTCGGACCACTTGGCCAGCTGGTGCTGCACGACCGTCTTGCCCGAGCCGAAGGGGCCGGGGACTGCGGCGGTGCCGCCCTTGGCGATGGGGAAGAGGGTGTCGATGATGCGCTGGCCGGAGTTCATAGGCCGCGCCGGGACAAACTTTCTCGTGTAGGGGCGCTGGATACGCACGGGCCAGCGCTGCACCATGGTGAGGGCGCGCTCACCCTTGTCGGTTTTGACCTTGGCAACGGTCTCATCGACAGTATATTCGCCCTTTTTGATGACCCAGGTCACCTCGCCCTTGACGCCGTTGGGGACCATGATCTTGTGCAGGATCGCGCTGGTCTCCTGGACGGTGCCCAGCACATCGCCGGGGCCGACCTTGTCGCCGGGCTTGGCAACCGGGACAAACTCCCATTTTTTGCTGCGGTTCAGTGCGGGCACGTCGGTGCCTCTCGTGATGCAGTCGCCGCTCAGGGCGCGCATCTCGGGCAGGGGGCGCTGGATGCCGTCATAGATATTGTCCAGCATGCCGGGTCCGAGCTCGACGGACATGGGCATACCGGTGGTCACGACCGCCGCGCCGGGACCCAGGCCGGAGGTTTCCTCATAGACCTGGATGGAGGCGGTGTCGCCGGTCATATTCAGGATCTCGCCGATCAGGCGCTGAGAGCCCACGCGCACAACGTCGGAGACGTTGGCGTCCGCCAGGCCCTCGGCCACGACAAGCGGTCCGGATACCTTGGTAATTGTTCCGCTCATTACTTTCCTCCTTCCGCTCGACGCTGGATCAGCGCAAGCGGGAATTTTGTATACGCGTTGTCGGAGAACCCGGCAGCTCCCAAGGCCTGTCATTCCGAGCCAGTGCGCACACTGGCGTGGGAATCCGTTTCCTTTTCAGGCCGCAGGGAGATGCGGATTGCCACACCAGTGACATCGGTCACTGGTTCGCAATGACAGAAACGGACGTTCTCTCCATTGCCTCTATGGCATACCGCTCCGACGGAGTAAAATTTTTAGTCTCCCAGAATGTTGGTGCCGACGGCGCGTTCCACCGCGTCGTGCAGGGCCTGCAGGCCGAGGCCGATGGAGCCCTCGCGGCCCGGGATCAGGATGATGGCGGGGCTGGGGCTGTCCTTGAATTTGGCGATCTCGTTGTGCAGCTGCTGGGCAAAGGTCTCCTCAATGTAGATGATGGCGTACTCATCCTCGCTTTCGTGAGTGAGCTGCCGGAGGAGCTTCCCGGCCTCCGCGGCATTTTCGGCGGGGAAGGTGTCCAGTCCCAGGGCCTTGAAGCCCATGACCGTGTCACGCCCGCCTATAACGGCAATTTTAAGCATACAGCTCACGCAGCCTTTCCCGGATCGCCTGCGGCCTTACGCCGGCAAGCCTGCCCGTCAGAATCATACGCACCGCCTGGATCTCGCCCTCGACCGCCGCCAGGTACGCAAGCACTGCCTCGGGGCCGTAGCTGACGAGCTTGGCCTCACGGAGATAGGCGTTCACGCCGTTGTCGCAGGCGCGCTCGAAGGCGGTCATGCCACCGCCCGAGAGCGCTTCCGCCCCCAGCGCCGCCGCCTTTTCAAGCGGGGTATGGGCAAAGAGCGCGGGGAGCTGCTCCTTGTCGGCAGCCATCAGGCTCTGTACCCCGACACTGCCGCCGTCCACCAGCACCTCCGCCAGAAAGTCGCGGTTCTTGCCCATGCGCAGGGTGCGCACGGCGCTCTTGAGGTTTGCGCTGTCGGCGAGGGTTTTGGCGTAGCCGCGCAGAAAATCGCTCTTGAGCGCGTCGGCCATGGCCTTGAGCTCGGCAAAGTAGGCCTTGTCCAGCACAAAGTCCGAAAGCTGGGGGTTTGCCGTGCGGGCAAGCAGGGCCTTGGCCTCCGCCATGGCCTTGCCGAGCACCGGGGGAAGCTGGCTGTAGTGCTCCTCGTTGTAGAGCTCCAGGAGCTTTTCGCCCGGGACCCTGCCCGCGTCGGACAGCAGGCGTTTTGCATCCGTGTTCACAGCCTCGGCCTTGATGATGGCCTTGGCGTTGTGGTAATCGTATTTGAGCTTGAAGACATCCACCAGCTCCTTGTCCGGAGAGAGGCGGGCAAGCTCGTCGAATATCTCTGCGCGGTGTTCGGCGAGGGCCTGCTCCACCTCCGCCGCCGTGAAGCGGGACATGTCGGGATACCCGCAGTCCGTCAGGATCTTGGCGGCGTCCTCAAAGGAGGCGGCGTCTAACATGCGCGCGGCCCTCTCGTCGTTGAGAAGTCTCGGCTCCCTCGCGCGGAGCATGGCCGACACGCACAGATACGCTTCTTTTTTCGTTGACAATTCTTTCCCTCCCTCGATGGGAATCCATCAGCCGAAGAGAACGCCGGCGAGCTCGGCGGCCATATCGTCGCGGCAGAGATCGACCAGGAGCTCCGCCGTGCAGTTGGCCTCGATGTTCCCGCGGCGCAGGATCAGACCGCCCTTGAAGTCGCCGGTCTTTTCGGAGAGCGTGAGCTTTCCGTTTCCGAGCGCCTTGTTGGCGGCCTCCACGACCTGGGGGCCGTATGCCTTGCGGTCATGGGCGTTGAGCACGATCTCCTCGTCTCCGGTGACGCTGGCCTTCGCCGCCAGCTTTGCGAGAAAGGCGGTGTACTCCTTTGCCGGGAGCTTGGTGAGCTTTTCGACCGCAAGGTCAAAGCTCTCCGCCACCATCTCCTGCTTGAGGGCCAGGAGGGACTTGCGGCCCTCCATACTGGCCAGACGGTTCATGCTGTCAAGCCGGTCCTGATTGGCCTTGACACCGGCGCGGATTCTCTCGGCATAGGCCTCCTTCGCCTGCTTCTCATAAGAGGCGCGGATGTCGGCGCAGGTATCCTCGGCATGTGCGAGGATCGCGTCGGTCTGCGCTTTGGCGTCGGCCTGAATATGTGCGATGATTTTTTCCGTGCCCTTCATAGCTTTCCCCTTCCTGTAATGCTTACAGGCTGATGCCGTTGAGCATCATGAAGGAAGCCAGCAGGGACAGAATGGCGTAGAACTCGACGGTGATGCAGAGGATCATGCCTTTGGACCAGTCGTCGGGCTTCTTGGCCAGGATGTTGATGGACGCGGCCGCAACCTTGCCCTGGGCAATACCGGAGATCATGCCGCCGATGGCGATGGGCAGGCAAGCGCCGAGGACCTGCAGGCCCTGGGCCACGGTCATGCCGGGGACGAGCTTGTTGAACGCGAGGAACCAGATAACGAAGCCGTACAGACCCTGGGTGCCGGGGATGACCTGGAGGATCATCGCCTTACCGAACTTGGAGGGGTCCTCGCTGACGAGGCCGGCGCCCGCTTCACCGGCGATGCCGGTGCCCTTGGCAGAGCCGATGCCCGCCATGAATGCCGCAAGGCCGGCGCCCAGAATGCCAAGCGCGTAGCCGCCGATGGTGTTCAGAAAATCCATTGTGTTTTCCTCCTATAAATTGATAAAACTGATACAGTGTGGATTACAGATTTGCGTCCGGGGTCTCACTCTGCGCGGGTCATGACGATCTCGCCGACCTCGTCGCGCACTGTCATGGTGTCCGCGGTCAGAGCGGTGATCTTGTACTGCGTGCTTGCGCCGTCAAAATAGGGCTCCAGGGTGCCGTAGACGGTGTCGCCCGCGTAGTGGGTCCAGGGGCCGTAGCCGTGATCGCTCTCGTGGTAGTCGCCGTTTGCGAGCCATACCGAGTACTGATAGACAGGCTCGCCGTCCTTCTGGACATAGCCGAAGGTCCAGGAATTCTCGGAGCTGTCGGTCCATTCGCCGGTCAGGTAGGCCATCATGTATTCCTCATTGATGGTCTTGTGGAAACTGCCGGAGGCCTCAAAGGCCTGACGGTTGAGACCGTCCTCGGACACGATGGCCGACACATGGAGCTTCAGGCCGTCCTTGCTGTCCGCCTTGAAAAGGGTCTTCTCCAGGTCGTTGTGCGGGGTGTAATCGGCGTAGCCCTCTTCGGGGATGTCGAAGAACTCATACGTGACGCGCAGCTCGGAGATCGTTTTGAGCTCCTTGGCGTATTCCGCGTTTTCCTCCGGCAGGATCGAGAAGAGGCTGTAGGCCGCGTCGGTCAGGGAATCGGCCAGGGCGTCAAGAACGATGGCGCCGCCCGCGGTCTCAGCCTTGGGGGCATCCTGCTTCATGGCGGCGAGATACGGGAAGGGGAGCGCCGCGCAGGAGAAGCTGCCGTCGGGCAGGAAGAACAGATCCTTGAAGACGTGTTCCAGCAGTTCGGAGTCGCTGTCGTTGTCCTCGGCCTTGTCCAGGACCCATACGCCCGCGAGATTGGGATCGAAGCCCTCCTCGGCGGATGCGGTGAGGCCGACAGAGAGGCTCAGAACCAGAGACAGGCAGAGCAGCAGAGCAAAAACTTTTTTCATCTTGTCAGGTATCCTTTCTTTCATGAGAAAAAGGGAATCATTCCTGGGGGTTGATGTACTGCGTCCGGATGCGCAGCGGCTCGAACGGCTTGCCGCCGTCCTGATAAAACTTGCCGAAGAACTCCAGGCACTGCAGTCTCAAATCGTGCACGAAGCAGCCGAGGAGGTTCAGCGCGAAGTTCAGCGCATGTCCGATCAGAAACACCACAATGAAGATGATGCCAGAAACCGGCGTCACCCCGTTTGCCGACGGCATGGCTGCGATGGTGTTGAACACCTGGGCCACGACGCCGCCCGCCAGCATCAGCGCCATGATACGCGAGTAGCTCAGCACGTCGCCGAACCACCCGGTCAGGGTGTTGTAGATGCAGGAGAAGGGGGCCGTGAGCTTGCCGATGCCGGTAGCGCTGCGCATCGCGCCGATAAGGAGCATCGCAACGCCCGCGATGATGACCCCGAGGCCGATGTTGTGAAGCATCTGCGCCTCTTTGAAAAGCATCATCTGCGAGATCAGCAGCAGGCCGCCCACGAGGATCACCCACTGGGCGCCCTCCTCCAGGATGGCGCCGAGCTTGTCGCCGCGCTTCCAGCGCTGGACGAAGTTGACGACCATGCCGGTGTTCAGGTGGATCATGCCGAGCACCATGGCCCCGTACAGGACCTGGGTGCTGTTTTCCACGGGGCTGAACAGATGGGGCAGTCCCGGCCACTCAGAGCCGAACATGCCCGCGATCACCTTCGGCGCGTCGCCGAAGAGGCCGCCGGTCAGCGCGCCCATCACAAAGGTGGAGATCCCGCCGTAGAGCAGAAGCCTGCAGAACGAGAGCGTGCCCGCCCTGGGCTTGATCTTCCGCATGGCGATAAGCGCCGCCAGGATCATGATGAGCCCGTAGCCCATGTCCGCCATCATCAGCCCGTAAAACAGGATGAAGAAGGGGGCCATCAGCGGGTTTGCGTCCACGCTGCCGTAGGCGGGCAGCGAGTACATGTTGGTCACCATGTTCATCGAATCGGTGAATTTGTTGTTTTCAAGCTTCACGGGAACCCGGGGGTATTCGTCCTCCTCGGGCTCGACCGTCTCCCAGGCACAGCCGAAGCGCTCAAAGACCTGGCTGAGCTCCTGCTCCCGGTCGGCGGGGATCCAGCCCTCCATCACGAGGACGCTGTCCGTGCCGCAGAGGCGTTCCTCCGCCTCCGCCAGGGACATCTTGACGTTCACACGGTCGGCGGCGAGCTTGAGCTCGTCCCTATGTACGGCGTCGTCGATGATGTAGTGCACGCAGTTTTCCTTCTCGGCGGCAAGCTGCTTGAGCTCCTGTTCGGCGTTGAGCTGGCATTCGCGGGCGGTGCCCGTCATGCCGGTGAGCGCGGACGCCGTAAAGCCGAAGGGACGCAGGGCGTCCTGCATCTCGGCAAGCTTTTCGCGCATGCACACCAAGAGCACGTAGTGGGCCTTTTTCTCCTCATGGACGGAGAAGATCTCGGCCTCCTCGTCCACCGCCTCGATGGCGGCGCTCACGGTGTCCATCGAAAAGCGCGCCGGGATGGAGCCGGTCACCGTGCTGCAGCGCTCGGTGCCCTCGAAGTTCAAAGGCAGGTCGAGCGAAAGCCAGGGCTGGAGCGATTCGATCACCGAGCGAAGCCTGCTCTCCTCGGCCCCGATGCGCTTGATGCGCGCGTCGTAGCCCTCGAGGGTCTCCGCGGTGCGAAGAGCCCCGGCAAGGCCGGTGTCGTCCAGCAGGACGCGGTCCTCAAGCTCGGGCTTTGCGGAGAGGAGCTTGGTCTTCTTCGGCGCGTAGGTGTCCAGCAGGTTGATGGCGTGCACGAGGGACTGGTGCTGCGTCTTGAGCTTCGACAGCTCGCTGCTCTCGCGGTGGACGAACGCTGCGGCCTCGCTGCCTGTGAGGGCGTCCTCCGCCTCCGCAAATTCCACACAGCCGTGGCGGATGAGCTCCTTGAGAAGCTCCTCCTTGCTGTCGCGGACAGCCAGCAGCCGGAGCTTTTTCATTTGTACAATGGCCATCTCAGCTGTTCACTATCCTTTCCACAACTCTCATAGCGGCCGTCTCCAGCTTTCCCTGCGCCTTGGCGCGCAGCGCGGCCTTCTGCTTTTCCAGATCCCTGGACAGCTTTTCCGCCTCGCCCGTCGCCTTGTCGTTGACCTTGAGACTGAGCTCCTTGAGCTCCTGGTCGGCCTTCTGCAAAGCGGACTCCACCGCAAGCTTTCCGGCGCTGTCGGCGTCGGCGGCAAGCTGCTTTGCCCGCAGCTGGGCATTGGCGACAGAAGCCTTCGCCGCCGCTTCCGCCTGGGCAATATTGCTGATTGCTTCAAATGACATTGGCACACCCCCTTTGGTTTGATTGGGCTGTTTTGCGTTTTCATCAACGGAAAACGCCCCCGTCGGAGCCGGCGACTCGCGGGGTATTTTTCCATCCAAAGTATTATAGCACAAGCTACTCAGATTCGGCAACAGCAGGACGCGAGAAACTGTTGGATTTTTTCACATTTTTTAATTAAAAAATTGTAACTATTCAGTCCACCCCTGTCATTCCGAGCCAGTGTCGCAACACTGGCGTGGGAATCCGTCTCTCCTTATCTTCACTTTCCGCTTTTCACGTTACCCCAGCTCCACCCTGCACTGTCTTCCGGTCCGCGCGTCGACATAGACCTTTGCGCTTGCGCCGGATTCGCCCTCGCCGGTGACGCTCAGTTCCCAGCAAGGCAGATAGCTGCCGCCGGGGCTTTTGATGATGAGCCGCCGGGCGGAGGCGCTCTCCACGCCCTCGGGCAGCGTGGCAAGGGCCGCCTCGCCGTCCGTGTCCCAGCTCAGCTCCACGGCCCGGGGATTGTAATTTGTCGCGTCCAGGGCGTAGACGCTGCCGTCGTCCAGGGCGATCGAGATGCGCAGACCGTCGTCCGGACGCATGATGCCGTCCTGGGTGGGCGCGTAGACGAAGGCGGCGACGGTGTCGCTGCCGCCGGCGGAATAGAGGGCCAGGTCCTCATAGCCCATGCGGGTGAAAAACGCCTCGGCCTTCTCCTGCGCCTGCTCGGGGGTGAGGACGGCACCGCTCACGAGGCGAGAGCGGCCCAGAAACTCAAGGCCCCTGTGGCTCACACCGATGAGCAGCCCGCCCGCGCTGTAGCAGCGCCGCCCGTCCGGGCCCTCGTAGTCGTATTCCTCCCGCAGCTCCCGGGCTTCGACGTTCGCGGCCTTGGCTGCCAGCTCCATCGCCTCCGCGTCCGTGAGCGTGCCGCCCTCGTCTGCCTGCGCCGGGCTGTAGCGGCCCTCGTAGGCAAACTCCTCCGGGGCGGCAAAGCTTGCGTCCGCGCCGAGCAGCAGGGCCGAGAGCTTCTGCGTGCCGGTATCCTCCACGTTCAGAAGGCGCCGCTCCCGCGTGTCCATCCGAATGCTGCCCTCGTGGAGCTTTGCCTGCATCTCCCGCAGCTGCCCGGCAAAGTCCGCCGCCGCCTCGCCGTAGGCACGCAGGTGCTCCCGGTGATCGGCGGGAAGCTCCATCTCGGGAAGGGCGCAGAGGCTCTCCGCGTAGTCCCCGGCCCTGCCGAGAAAGCCCTGGAGGTGCTCCATCTCCTGGGTGTCAAAGGGCAGAATGGACAGCGCCGTCTCCGCCGAGAGCGCGTCGGCATAGGCCTGGGCGCAGAGACTCTTGCCCAGGGCTTCGTCGGTGACAAAGCTGATTTTGGTAAGCGTCTCGCTTAAGCCCTCGGCGGCACTGACCGCGGCCTCAAAGGCGCGGGCGGATTCAAAGCCCGCCGTCAGGCGCAGACGATCAAGCTGCCGGTGCGCGGCAAAGGCGTAGCCCGTCAGGGCAATGATCGCCGCGAGGGTGTAGATCAAAACCAGCCGCCAGAATTTTATCGTCATGGATATTCCCCCTCTTTATATCATGCGATGCGAATAGTATTAGGATGTGCAGAAAGAGGGAATATATGAAAAAAACAGGCAGGCACTTTCGTGCCTGCCTGCAGGGATGGTTCAATGCTTGCTTATGCGGCGTTCTGAACAGGGAGATCGCCCGCGACGAGATCCGCCGCGTTCTGGCCCGCGATGCGGCCGTAGATGGTGAAGTCGGCCACGGCGTTGCCGCCCAGACGGTTGTTGCCGTGCACACCGCCCGTGACCTCGCCCGCTGCGAACAGGCCCGCGATCACATTGCCGTCGGTGGCCCATGGTGTGGTGGATGCCGGGCTGGACCTTGATGGCGTAGAAGGGAGCCTGATCAAGAGGATTGGCAAAGGAGACGCGGCCGAACTCGGGATCGGACTTCTGCTCCACGCAGGCGTTCCAGTTGGTCATGGTGTTGACGAGGGTCTCGGCAGGTGCGCCGATGGCCTCGGCCAGCGCTTCAACGGTGTCTCCGGTCTCGGCGTAGCCCTTGTTGATGTAGCCCTGGATGACGTTGGAGGCATCACTCATGCGGCTGTCAACGATGAGCCAGGCGTAGCCGCCGGTCTGCTCAAACTCGGCAGCGGAGACCTTGTCGCGGGTGGAGACTTCGTCGAAGAAGCGCTCGCCCTCCTGGTTTACAAGAATGGCGCCGTCGCCGCGCAGGCCCTCAGTGATGAGGACAGCGCTGGTGCCTTCGACATGGACGGTCGGGTGGAGCTGGATCTGCTCCATGTCGACGGTGTCAGCGCCGACGGCCTGAGCCATCCGGATGCCCTGGCCCTGGATGCCGGGAGCGTTGGTCGTGATGAAGCCGTCCAGATCCGGGCGGACAGCCTTGATCATGTCGTTGTTCGCGCCGAAGCCGCCGGAGGCGATGACGACCGCCTTGGCGTTGATGGTGTAGGAGGCATCGGGGCCTTCGGCCTTCACACCGACGGCAGCGCCGTTATCCATCAGGATCTCGGTGGCGGGGGTGTCGGTCAAAAGCTTGATGCCGCGCTTTTCAAGGTTCTGCTGGAGCAGCGGCACCACATATGCGCCGACGGAGACGACCTTGCCGTTTTCGTCAACGGGACGGTGGATGCGCTTGACGGACGCGCCGCCGAAGGCGGCCACGTTG
>CADAUZ010000013.1 GCA_902791215.1 Oscillospiraceae bacterium
TGCAGTTCAAGCTTGCCATGGGCGGGAGGGGCATACCCATAAAGGGCACAGGCGCCCCTCCCCTACGCTCATAATGCTTTGTTTTCATGAAAAATTATTATTTTGCAACGCGCCCTTTGTGTCGTTTCGGATTACTTGTTTACGTACTTGTGCAGGGTTTTGCGCACCGCGCCGGGTCCGGCGGTGAGCTCGACAAAGTAGCCGCAGACCTTGTCCGCAAGGCCGGCCTCCACGAGGTCGACGCCGAAGATGGAGGCGTTTCTCAGCAGGCCCTCAAGCTTCGTGGTGTCGGGCGTCTCACCAAGTTTATAGTCCTTGACGTATGCCTGCGCGGTCTCAAGCAGAGGATCGGGGGAGGGCTCGAAGGCGTTGCCCTCGTCGTCCACCGCCATCAGGTAGCGCAGCCAGCCCGCGTACACCAGCGGGATGAGCTTGAGGTCGTTGACATCCAGCTTGTCGGAGGCCATGTAGGCCTTGATGGTCTCGCCGAAGCGGATGGGCAGCTTCTGGGAGGTGTCGGTGGCAATGCGCTGGGGCATGTCGGGCATGAAGGGGTTCGGGACGCGGGTGTTCAACACCGCGTCGATGAATTCCTGGGGCTTGATGATGCCGGGATCGGTGACGACAGGCAGACCCTCCTTGTAGCCGATGGTCTCCACCAGCTTGTGGAGGTCCTCGTCCTGCATCTCCTTCCAGATCTTGTCAAAGCCCAGCAGGCAGCCGTACACAGCAAGACTGGTGTGCAGGGGGTTTAAGCAGGTGCAGACCTTCATGCGCTCCACCTTGTCGACGGTCTCGCGGTCGGTGAAGTAGATGCCCGCCTTCTCGAGGCAGGGGCGGCCGTTGGGGAAGTTATCCTCGATGACGAGATACTCGCACTCCTCGGCGTTGACGAAGGGCGTGCCGTCCTCGAGGCCGTCCGCCTTGAGCATCGCGGCGACGGAGGCATCGGGGCCCGGGGTGATCTTGTCGATCATAGACCACGGAAAGCTCACCTGCTCAGAAATCCATTTATTAAAACCATCGCCGCCCCACTTTTCGGCAAAGCAGGTGATGGCGGCCTTGAGCTTGTCGCCGTTGTGGGAGCAGTTGTCCATGCTTACCATGGCAAGCGGCGCTTTATTCTTGAGGTAGCGGGCGCAGAGCAGGGCGGTAAGCTTGCCCATGTAGCTCTTCGCGTTCTCGGGCCCGGCCTCGAGGTCGGCGGCGATATCGGGCAGCAGCTCGCCCTTTGCGTCGTAGAGGGCGTAGCCCTTCTCGGTGATGGTGAAGGTCACCATCTGGAGGGAGGGATTTTCAAAGATTTCCTTCAGTCTCGCCTCGTTGCCGTAGAGATAGACCTTCTCGGCGATGGAGGCAACGACGGCCTTCTCCACATTGCCGTCGGCCTTGAGGGTGACCTTGACGGTCAGATTGTCGTTGGCCTCGGGCTTCTTCTCGCGGCGCTCGGCGGCGATGATGCCGGTTTCGGCAAGGCCCGCGTCGAGCAGGCGCTGGCAGGCGTCGGCCTGGAAGGCCTTGAAGATGTTGCCCGCGCCGAAGTGCAGCCAGGTGGGATTGGCGACGGTCTTTGCGACCATGGCATCCCGGTCGAATTTGGGCAGACGATAGCCGAGGGCTTCCCATGCTTCTCTGTTTTTAATGCTTTCGTTATTTAAAACCATAATAAACAACTCTCCTTCGCATTCTTGGCTCCCCCTCTGGGGGAGCTGTCACGGCGCGTGTACGCCCGCGCCGTGACTGAGAGGGCTGCCGACAGACGGACGACCCTCTCCGCCCCAGTGTACGCACTGGGGCACCTCCCCCAAAGGGGGAGGCAAGTTTATTTCCCAAACTTATCCATGTAGTCCCAGGCGCCGAGCATGTACATGATGCCGAGGGCGCGGTCGTACAGGCCATAGCCGGGGCGGACGTTGCCGGGCTGCTCATCCCAGAGGTGACGGCCGTGGTCGGGGCGGATATAGCCTTCGAAGCCGCAGTCGTGGTAGGCCCTGAGGATATCCAGGATGCCGGTCTCGCCGTCGCAGTCGCGATGGCTGGCCTCGGAGAAGTCGCCGTTATCAAAGTGCTTGACGTTGCGGATGTGGGCAAAGGCAATGCGGTCACAGTGGGCGCGCACGATCTCGGCCACGTTGTTGGCGGGATTCGCGTTGAGCGAGCCGGAGCAGAGGGTCAGGCAGTTGTAGGGATCGTCCACCATCTTGAGGAAGCGGTCGATGCTCTCGGCGTCGACCAGCAGTCTCGGCAGGCCGAAAATGTCCCAGGGGGGATCGTCCATGTGGACGGCCATCTTGATGTCGCACTCGTGGCAGACGGGCATGAGCTTTTCAAGGAAGTATTTGAAATTCTCCCAGAGCTTTTCTTTGGTGACGGGCTTGTACTTTTCAAACAGCTCGTCGAGCTTTGCCATGCGCTCGGGCTCCCAGCCGGGGAAGGTCATGTGGTACTTCTCGGTCAGGCCCATGACGTAGTCGGCCATCTCCTTGGGGTCGTCCTGGATCATGTCCTTCTGGTAGAACAGGGCGGTGGAGCCGTCGCCCACGGGGTGGAACATGTCGGAGCGGGTCCAGTCGAAGATCGGCATGAAGTTGTAGCAGATGACCTTCACGCCGAAGGGCTTTAAGTTGCGGATGGTCTGGATGTAGTTTTCGATGTACTTGTCGCGGGTGGGAAGACCGATCTTGATGTCATCGTGGACGTTGACGGACTCCACCACCTCGGCGTTGAAGCCGGCGGCGGTGATCTGGTCGACGACGGGCTTGATCTCCTCGGGCTGCCAGATCTCGCCGGGCATCTTGCTGTGCAGGGCCCAGACGATGGTCTTCACGCCGGGGATCTGACGGATGTCGGAGAGCTTGATTTTGTCGTTGCCTTCGCCGTACCAGCGAAAGCCCATTTGCATAGGCATGGGAAAGTCCTCCTATTTGAAATATTGTGGGTAACTCTTCTGAATGATGGTCGCGTCGACGCGGTAGCGGGCCAGGTGCGCGCTCAGCTGCGCCTTTGCGTGCGCCGCGTCTCGTTTTTTGATGCTGTCGAAGATGGCCTCATGCTCCGTGATGATGACCTCGTCGGCGATGGTGGTCAGCGAAAGATTGCGCACGCGGTCGAAGTGCACCTGGAGATTCTGCATGAGCTGCCAGATCTCCGGCTTGCGGGTGATCTCAAAAAAGAAGCGGTGGAACTCGTTGTCCTTTTTCATCACCTCTTCCAGCTCGTTTGCGCGAAAGGCAATGTGCTGCATGGCGAGATTCTGTTCAAAGCGCATGAGGTCCTGCTCCGTGCGCATCTCACAGACCTGCCCGATCACGGCGGTCTCCAGCGTTGCGCGCAGGAAGCTTGCCTCCTCCACCAGGTCGTAGTCGATGAGGGCGATGGAGGTCTTTTTCTGCGGGATGATCTCCACCAGCTTCACCTTTTCCAGCTCCGACAGGGCCTCCCGGATAGGGGTGCGGGAGACGGAGAGGGCGGCGGACAGCTCGTTTTCGCTGATCTGACTGCCGGGCGGCAGCTCGAGGCCGACGATATTCTCTTTGAGTACACGCAGGGCATAGTTTTTTCCCGTCTCACGCGGGAGCGGTTGGGACAGTTTCACGGGGAGCCTCCGGAATTTGGCGCTCCGCCGGGGCGGAAACGCGCGGAATTTTATGCGGCGACACCGTAGACCAGGTTCGGCAGCCACAGCACCGCCTTGGGGAAGAAGACCATGAACAGGATGACCAGCACCACGGCGGCGTAGAAGGGCCAGCCGTCGCGGAAGGTGTCCTGGATGGAGCAGCCCATGATGTCGGAGGTGGCGTAGAGGGCCACGCCGACCGGCGGGGTCATGACGCCGAAGGTGACGGTGGTCATCATGATCATGCCGAAGACGACCTCGTCCACGCCCACGCTGCGCATGACAGGCAGCAGGATCGGGGTGAGGATCAGGGCGATGACGGTGGTCTCCATGAACATGCCGCAGATGAGCAGGAACAGGATCACAAGGCCCAGCAGCAGGTAGGGGTTGCTCGTGACTTGGACGAGGGAGTTTGCGATCGAGACGGTGATGTTGTCGTACACGACGCCGTAGCCGAAGACGCCCGAGAAGGCAAGGATGATGGTGATGACGGTGATGTCCTTGACGGAGGAGCGCAGGGTGTCCATCATGGTCTTCCAGTTGAGCTCCTTGTAAATCACGATGCCCACGAACAGGGCGTAGGCGCAGGCAAAGGCGCCGGACTCGGTGGGGCTCATGATGCCGAAGCGGATCAGGAGGATCAGCAGGATGGGGAAGAGCATGGCCCAGATGCACTCAAAGAAGGTCTTGACAACGACCTTGAAGGGGGCGGCGTGCTCATGCTCGGGCTTGTAGCCGTACTTGCGGGCAGACCAGGTGACAGCCAGCATCAGCAGCACGCACATCAGGATACCGGGCACCCAGCCCGCCATGAACAGGCGGCCGATGGAGACCTCGCCCACGGTGCCGTAGATGATGAGGCCCATGGAGGGCGGGATGGTGGCGACAATGAGGCCGGAGATGCCGTTGATGGCGGCGGACCAGCCCTTGCGGTAGCCGAGGCGGGTCATCTCGGGTCCGAGAATGCGGCACTCCATGGAGGCGTCCGCCACAGCCGAGCCGGACACGCCGCCCATGAGGGTGGACATGAGGCAGGAGACCTGGCCGATATTGCCGTACATGTGGCCGGTGCAGGCGTTGCAGAACTTCAAGAGGCGCTTGGTGATGCCGCAGGAGTTCATGAGGTTGCCCGCCAGGATGAAAAGCGGGATGGCCAGCATCGTAAAGCTCTGGGAGGTGGAGATGGATTTCTGCACCAGCACGGTCATGGGCAGATCGCGCACCAGGAAGAAGGTAAAGCCCGAAAGACCGATGGAGAAGGCCACCGGCATGCCTGTCAGCAGCAGGACCAGAAAGACGACGATTGCAATATACATTATCCGATGTCCCTCGCTTTCTCGGTGGTGACGGCCTCGTCAGCCGGGGTCTGGATGCGCTTGACAAGGCTGATGGCGGTGGAGATGATCATCAGCAGCGAGCCCACCGGCACCGCCATCGTGACCCAGCTGTAGCTGATGCCGAGGGCCGCGATGCGGCGGCTCCAGCCCTGGGTGACCATGCGGGTGCCGTAGAACACCAGCACGCCCAGAAAGCCGATGATCAGGATCTTATAGAACACGTCCAGCCATTTCTGGACGGGCTTGGGGAATTTGCTGACCAGCAGGTCCACGCCGATGAGGCCCGAGCCGCGCACGGCGATGTCGCCGCCGATGAAGATGAGCCAGGCGAAGGCAACCAGCGCCACGTCCTGCGCCCAGTTGAGCGGGTGCTTGATGGTGCGCATCAGGGCCGACACGAACACCAGCAGCGTCAGTCCCGCCAGCAGCACCAGCGCAAACTGCTCCTCAAAGCGGCAGAATTTTTCATAAAACTTTTTCATACTCTCTGTTCCCTTGTATAAAGCGGCGCAGGACGGTTCACGCCCTGCGCCTAAAGTGTTTGTTCAGATTACGGCAAGGCGTTTCCTTACTGGAGGCCGGCTTCCTTGTAGAGCTGTTCACGCAGTTCGGTCCAGCCGAGGGCCTCATAAGCGCTCTTGGCGGCATCCTTGAAGACTTCCTTGTCGACCTCGACGATCTCCATACCGTTATCCTTCAGGGTCTGGATCAGGTCGGCCTGCGCGGCAATAACCTCCTGGGCGCTCTGATAGGCGCACTCCTGGAAGTCCTTCTCCACGATCTCCTGGTACTCGGCGGGCAGCTTGTCGAACCAGGCCTGGCCGCAGACGACGAAGTTGAAGAGGTTGATGTGCTCGGTCATGGAAGCGACCTCGCAGACCTCATAGATCTTGGAGGAGACAGCGGAGGTGTTCTGAACCTCGCAGCCGTCGATGGCCTTGGTCTGGATGCCGTTGTAAACTTCGGACCAGGCGATGTTGTACGGGGTGGCGCCGAGGGCCTCAATGCTCTTGGAGTAGGGGGCAGCGCCGGGAGTGCGGATGACAACGCCCTTCAGGTCGGCGGGGGAGGTGAAGGCCTTGTGTCCCATGAAGGAGCGGGAGCCGTCGAAGTAGTTGTAGCACAGGGGGTGCAGGCCCTGCTTGTGCAGATCCTCGTCCCATGCCTTGAAGGTGTCGGTGCCCATGACCTTGACGCCGTCTTCATAATTGTCGACGAAGTAAGCCATGTTCAGGATGCCCATGTCGTTGACGTAGCTGGACATACGGCCGGCGTCGGTCAGGACGGCGATGCCCATGCCCTGCAGGGCCTGGTCGATCATGTCTTCCTCAGCGCCGAGCTGGCTGGAGGGGTAGATGGTGACGACGACGTGACCGTCGGTGTCGGCGAGGATCTTGTCCGCTGCGGCCTTCATGCCGGCGTAGATCATGGAGGTATCGGTCTGGGTGGTGGAGAGCTTGAGCTCATAGGTCTTGTCCGCTGCGAAGGCGCTTACGTTCAGCGCGAGGAGCAGGCACGTTACGAGAACCAGTGCAAGGATCTTTTTCATGTGTACAGCCTCCTTTATAATTGCGGGGAGACGGCCCCGCCCCGAAGATACTTTTATTATAGAAGCCATGCAGCGACTTGTCTACTAGTAAACAAGATGAAAATGATCGGTGAAATTTGTGCACCGTGTATAAAACCCGTCCCGCCGCTTTTTCTCACGGCAGGACGGGTTGTACAATCATACGATTTTGAGGCAAACCTCGATCTCGCGGTCGAGGTGCTTGATAAACTCCCGCGCGTCGTCGAGGGAGCCGACAATGCTGGCGTAGTGGGTGGGGATGACGGTGTGGGGCCGCAGGGCGTTGATAAAGTCCGCCGCTTCCCGGGCGTTCATGGTGTAGGTGCCGCCGATGGGGACCAGGGCGATGTCGCACTGCACGGCCTCGCCCTCGGGGATGCGGTCGGTGTCGCCGGCAACGTAGATCTGGTGCGGGCCGATCTCCAGCACGTAGCCGAGCCAGCCCTTCTCCTTCGGGTGGTTGGGCTTATTCGTGTTGTAAGCGGGCACACCCTCGATCTCAATGCCCAGGATGCCGAGGTTTTCCTCCGCCTCCAGCGTGCGAAGCTGTGCGGGCGCGATCCCGGCGTCCAGCGCCTCCTTTTTCATAGAGAGGGGACAGACATATATCGTGTCGGCCTTCGCCGCCTTGCGGAAATCCTCGGGGGAGAAGTGGTCAAAGTGCGGGTGAGTAAAGAGGATGAGGTCGGCGTCGTGCCGCTCCTCCTTCAGGCGGAAGGGGTCGACATAGGCGATGACCTTGTCGTCGATGCGGATGCTGCTGTGTTCGTTGATGGTGATATTGTCGAGCATGTGTCAGACCTCCCCTGATTCCTTTTTGATCCGCTCTTTCCAGCATTTGTGGCACATGGCCATATAGCGGTCGTTGCCGCCGAGCAAAACCTGGCTGCCCTCGGTGACGATGTGACCCTGCTCGTCGATGCGGGCGTTGACGGTAGCCTTTCTGCCGCAGGCGCAGACGGTCTTAATCTCGGTCAGGGAGTCGGCAAGCTCCATGAGCCGCTGCGCGCCGGGGAAGAAATGGGTAAGAAAGTCGGTGCGCAGGCCGAAGCAGAGTACCGGCAGGTCCTCCTCGTCCACCAGGGTGCGCAGACCGTCGATCTGCTCCGGGGTGAAAAACTGGGCCTCGTCGGCGATGATGACATCGTGCTTCCCTGCCGCGTGATAGGCCTCGATGATGTCCTCCTCCGGTGCGATGACCCGGGCGGTCTCCTTTAAGCCGATGCGGCTGCGGATCACATCCACGCCGTCGCGGGTGTCCGTGCCGGGCTTGATGAGCCAGACCGTCATGCCCAGCTCCTCGTAGTTGAATTTGGTGATGAGGGCCTGGGCGGACTTGGAGGAGCCCATGGCGCCATACTTAAAATAGAGTTTAGACATTGTCACATTTTCCCTCCAGATGGGCGCGCACACGCTCCATCAGAAGCTCCAGCGCTACCTTATTATGGCCGCCCTCGGGGACGATGATGTCCGCGTTGCGCTTGCTGGGCTCCACGTATTTTTCATGCATGGGCTTGACGGTGCTCAGGTACTGGTTCACCACACTTTCAAGGCTTCTGCCGCGGTCGCGCACGTCGCGCACGATACGGCGCAGAATGCGCACATCGGCGTCGGCGTCGACAAAGACCTTGATGTCCATCAGGCTGCAAAGCTCCTTGTTCTCGAAGATCAGGATGCCCTCGACGATAATAACGCGGGCGGGCTTGACCGTGATGGTCTTCTCCGAGCGGTCGTGGATGGAGTAGTCGTAGACGGGGCAGACCACGCTGCGGCCTTTCTTGAGCGCCCGCACCGCCTCGATGAGCTGGTCGGTGTCGAAGGCGTCCGGCTGGTCGTAGTTGAGCTTGGCACGTTCCTCGTAGGGCATGTTGTGGTGCGCCTTGTAGTAATTGTCGTGATAGATGACGGAGACCTCATGTCCGAAGCGCTGCATGAGCTTGCGGGTGATGGTGGTTTTGCCGCTGCCGGTGCCGCCGGCGATGCCGATGACCATGACTTTATCCATAGGTGACGATCCCCCTGTATCTGTTTTCTCCCCATTCTACCATATCCGGTGTAAGGTTTCAAGAATGTTTACAGCATGCAGTGATTGACGAAAACAGCGCACCGTGTTATAATTCACTTTAATTTTGAAACCAAAGGAGTGTTTGATCCTTTATGGATGACGGCAGTCGATTGCCGCTGATATTTGCGGTGCTGCTTCTTTTCTTCGCGTTCTTTTTCGCTGTGGCGGAGACGGCCTTTGCCTCCACGACCCGCGCGCGCATCCGCGTGGCGGAGGAGCGGGGCGACATGCGGGCCAAGGAGGCTTTGTATGTGCTGGACCATTTTGACCTCGCCATCAGCGCCATTCTGATCGGGACGAATATCGCCCATATCTCCATCGCAGCTCTCGTTACCCTCGCGGTCACGCGCCGCTACGGCCTGAACGCGGTGTCGGTCAGTACACTCGTCACGACGGGCGTGGTGTTCTATTTCGGCGAAATGCTCCCCAAGAGCCTCGCCAAGAAGTTCAGCGACAAGCTGGCCCTGGCGACCGCCTCGATGCTGGTGTTTTTCATGAAGCTCTTCAGACCCGCCTCCCGGGTCCTGACCGCCATCGGTCAGGCGGCGGCGCGCCTTGCCCCCGGTGAGACGGAGAAGTCCGTCACCGAGGATGAGCTGTACGACATCATCGAGGACATGACCGAGGAGGGCAGCCTTGACGAGGAACAGGGGGACCTCATCTCCTCCGCCTTGCAGTTCGGGGACGTGACGGTGGAAAACGTGCTGACGCCGCGTGTGGACCTCACGGCGCTGGACATGCACAGCAGCCATGAGCAGATCCTGGACACCATCAAGTCCTGCACCCACTCGCGCCTGCCGGTCTACGAGGGCAGCATCGACAACATCGTGGGCATTCTGCAGATCCGCAAATACATCAAGGCCTACCTCCGCGAGGGGGAAAACCTGGACATCCAGCCCTTGCTGGACGATGTGTTCTTTGTCCACCAGTCCACCAAGATCGACGAGCTGCTGCCCGTCATGTCCAAGCGCAAGCACAATATGGCCGTTGTCACTGACAACTACGGCGGCACGCTCGGCGTTGTGACGGTGGAGGATATCGTCGAGGAGCTGGTGGGCGAGATCTGGGACGAGGATGACATCGTCGAGGAGCCCATCATCGAGATCTCCAAGGGCGTGTACGAGGTGGACGCGGACGAATCCGTCAGCGACGTGTTCGAGCGCATAGGCTACGAAGACCCCGAGCAGAACGAGGAGCTCATCAACACCCTCATGGGCGAGTGGGCCTATGAGCAGTTCACCGCCATCCCCCAGCCGGGGGACTCCTTCACCTATCACCGCGTTAACGTGACGGTGATGGGCATGGAGCACAACCGTATCTTAAAACTGCGCGTGAAGCTTCTCCCCGAGGAAGAGGGAGGTGAGAAGGCATGAGTGTCAGCATGATCGTTCTGGGCATCCTGGTGCTTGTGTGCCTGTCGGCCTTCTTCTCCGGCGCGGAGATGGCCTATTCCTCCTGCAACCAGCTGCGCATGGAAAACCTCCGGGACGAGGGCTCGAGACGGGCCCGCGTCGTGGTGGAGATCCTCAAGCACTTTGACACGGCTTTGAGCGCCATCCTCATCGGCAATAACCTTGTGAACATCGGCGCGTCGTCGCTGGTGTCGGTGCTGGTGATCCTGGTGTCCGGCAGCGACAGACTCACCTGGGTGGGGACGCTGGTGCTCACCATTGTCATCATCATCTTCGGCGAGACCATCCCGAAAATCTGCGCCAAACAGAGCGCCAACCGCTTCTCCCTGCGCTTTGCCTACGTGATCCGGGCCCTGACCATCGTGCTCATGCCGGTGATCTGGCTCGTGACGGGCCTCAACTGGCTGCTGACCTCCTGGATCAAGGAGAAGAAGGACGACAGCGGCGAGGAGGCCGTGGAGGAGCTGCACTCCATCATCGAGACGGCCGAGGACGAGGAGGTCCTGGACGAGGACCAGTCGGAGCTTGTGCGCTCCGCCATCGACTTTTCGGAGATCTCCGCCATGGAGGTCATGACCGCCCGCGTGGACGTGGTGGCCCTGGACATCGAGGACAGCTGGGAAGAGATCCTGAACCAGGTGGAAAAGGCGTCCTTCTCGCGCTTGCCGGTCTATGAGGGCAGCATCGACAACATCATCGGTGTTTTGTATCTCAACCGCTTCCTCAAGGCCGTGGCCGACGGGGGCAAGACCGATATCCGCAGCCTGCTCATGCCGACCTGCTACATCTACAAGACCATGAAGCTGCCCGCCGTTTTGAACCAGCTGCGCCGCGCGAGGCAGCATCTCGCGGTGGTGACCGACGAATACGGCGGCACCCTGGGCGTTCTCTCCATGGAGGATGTGCTCGAGCAGATCGTGGGCGACATCTGGGACGACAACGACGAGGTGGAGCCCGAGGCCGTAAAGCGCACCGAGGGCGAGTATGAGCTGGACGGCGCGATGATGCTCTATGAGATGGAAGAGCTGCTGGGTCTTCCCGAGGACAGCATCGAGGCCGAGAGCAACACCGTCGGCGGCTGGACCATCGAGTGCTTCGGCGGCTTCCCGCAGGTGGGCGACAGCTTTGAAAAACAGGGCCTCAAGGTGACGGTCCTGGAGATGTCCGACGGCCGCCGCGTGGACAAGGTCCTGATCAAGCGGGTCGAGCCCGAAGAGAAAAAGGAAGCATAAAATCCCATAACGTACAAAAACGGTGAAACCGCATGACCTGCGATTTCACCGTTTTTTCATAGTCTTTTTATTTCAGCTTGCTGCGGATCACCTTGCCGCTGGTGGTCTTGGGCAGCTCGTCGCGGAACTCCACGATGCGCGGGTACTTGTAGGGCGCGGTGCGGTGCTTGACGTAGTTCTGGATCTCCTTCTTGAGCTCTTCGGTGCCCTCCTTGCCCTTGACGAGCACGATGGCGGCCTTGACCACCTGGCCGCGGATCTCGTCCGGCACGGCGCACACGCCGCACTCGAGCACGTAGGGCAGCTCCATGATCACGCTCTCGATCTCGAAAGGCCCGATGCGGTAGCCGGAGGATTTGATCACATCGTCCGCGCGGCCCACGTACCAGTAATAGCCGTCCTCGTCCTGCCACGCGAGATCTCCCGTGTGGTAGTAGCCGTCGTGCCAGCAGGCGCTTGTCTCCTCTTCGTTTTCATAGTACCCGGCAAAGAGACCGCAGGGCGCGCCGTCGCCGGTGAAGATGCAGATCTCGCCCACCTCGCCGGCGGGAGCGGGATTTCCCTCGGGGGTGATGAGCTCCACGTCATACTGGGGGTTGGGCTTGCCCATGGCGCCGATCTTCGGCACCATGCCCACAAAGTTGCCGATGACGACGGTGGTCTCCGTCTGGCCGAAGCCCTCCATGATGGAAAGGCCGGTGGCCTCGCGGAAACGGTTGAAGACCTCGGGATTCATGGCCTCGCCCGCGGTGGAGGCGTGCTTGATGGAGCTTAAATCGTACTTGCTCAGGTCTTGTTTGATGAAGAAACGGTACATGGTGGGAGGCGCGCAGAAGGTGGTGATGTTGTACTTCTTGAACATGGGCATGATCTCGTCGGCGTTGAAGCGGTCGAAGTCATACACGAACACCGCCGCCTCGCACAGCCACTGGCCGAAGATCTTGCCCCACATGGCCTTGGCCCAGCCGGTGTCGGAGATGGTCAGGTGCAGGCCGTCCGGGTCGACGCAGTGCCAGTAGCGCGCCGTGACGAACTGGCCCAGGGGGTACTTGCAGTTGTGGGCCGCAAGCTTCGGATAGCCCGTGGAGCCGGAGGTGAAGATCATCATCATCGGATCATCGCCGCAGATGCAGTCCTCGGTGCGAGTGAATCGGCTGGAGTACAGCTCGTACTCGGTGTCGAAGCTGCGCCAGCCCTCGACCTCACCGTTGGTGACGATCTTGGTCTCAATCTTGCCGTACTTCTCGATGGCGGGGGCCGCCTGCCGGGTGCTGTCGCCGTCGGCGGTACAGATGATGGCGGAGATGTGGGCAACCTCAAAGCGGTAGAGGTAGTCCTTTTCCAGCAGCTGGTCCACCGCCGGGATCGCCACCGCGCCGAGCTTTTCAAGTCCCACCAGGATGGGCCAGAACTGCCAGTTGCGCCGCAGCACCAGCATCACCTTGTCGCCCTTCTTGATGCCGAGGGCGCGGAAATAGTTGGCGGCCCGGGCACTCATCTTGCGCATCTGCCCGAAGGTGAGGCGCGTCTCTTTTCCGTAGCGGTCCACGTGCAGAAGCGCCAGCTTCTCCGGCTGCTGCTCGCCGAGGGCGTCCACCACGTCGAAGGCGAAGTTGAAGCGGTCGGCGTTTTCAAAGCGCACGGAGCGCAGCATGTCGCGCCCGTCCTCGATGGGGGTGATGAAGTTTTCGTAAATGCGGCGGCGCCCTGCCTCGCGCACGGCGGTGATGGCGGGCTCGGCGGCGGGCTGGGGCTCGAGCTGTTCCTCGGGCGTGAGCACGATGGCGTAGAAGTCGCAGTCCGAGCCGTTGGTGGCGATCATGCCGTGGGGCGTGGTGGAGTCAAAATAGATGGTGTCGCCGGGGCCGAGGATCTCCGTGTGCTGGCCGAGCTGGATCTTGAGATAGCCCTTGATGACGATGTCGAACTCCTGGCCCTCGTGGGTGGTGACCTCGATGGGGCGCAGCTGAGAGGCCTCACTGAACACGCTGTGGACAAAAAGCGGCTCGGCGATGCGGCGGCGGAACTTGTAGGCGAGGTTATAGTAGGTCATGCCGTGGGCCTGCTCCACGCGCCTCCCCTCGCCGCTGCGGGTGAGAATGTAGCTGGAAAGCCTCGGCGTAACGCCCTCGATGAGCTCGGTCACGTCGACGTTCAAAATCTGGGCGCAGGTATAGAGGAAGGCAAAGTTCAGTTCCTCTTCCCCGGCTTCGTAGCCCTGGTAGTCCTCCACCGTGATGCCGAGGCGCTCTGCCATCTCCTCCTCGGAAATGCCGAGAATGCTGCGCAGTTCGCGGATACGGTCGGTGATCTCGTGGATCTTGTACTCCAAATCTGCCATTTTCGCCATGGTTGTTTCCTCCCATTTGAATAAAAATCGTCCCCGGAAAAACTTCCGGGGACGACGTAGTTTACATCGCGGTACCACCCCTGTTGCGTCCCGACGGGACGCCGCTCAGCGCTCTGTCAAGCGCTTTGGCTCTTACGCGGCTTCACGGGAGGCTCTACTGACGCGGGGCAGACCCGCGCTTTCTGCGCTCCGGCTCCGGAGTGACAGGCCATGGGGCGGCTTCGTTATCTGCTCGCAGCAAACGCAGACTCTCTGAAAACTTGGCGGCCGAGCCCTCTCCATCAACGCCTTTGGGCTGTATACAATTATTGACAAGGATTATATAATTATACATGCCGCTTGTCAAGGATTTTTTGAAGGCAATCGGTGCTTGTGTTTAATTTGTAAACAATTCGGCTCCGCCCTTGACAGCGGCGACAGGGCTTTCTAAAATGGGCACAGTAATCGAACTTACAGGTGAATGCCATGAAAGAAAAACTGCGTCAGATATTCGCGGGCCGGCAGGGGATGGACGAGCTGTCCAAGCTCCTGTTCTGGGCGGGCATTGTGCTGCTCGGGCTGTCGGCCTTCCTCGGCGGCGGCATCGGCTCCGTTCTGAGCTCCTTCGGGCTCATGGGCGTGATCCTCGCCTTTGTCCGCGCGTTCTCCCGGAATCTCCCCATGCGGGAGGCGGAAAACCGGCTCCTGCTCCGCTGGGCCGAAAAGAAGAAGCACGCCTTCACCGCCTGGAAGGACCGCGTCCATAACCGCAGGGGCTACAAGTATTTCAAGTGCCCCGGCTGCGGGAAGTGGCTGCGCGTGCCCCGGCACAAAGGGAAGATCCACATCAGCTGCCGCTGCGGCTATACGCTTTACCGGAAAACATGAAAAGACAGCGCCCGGACACTCCTGTCAGGAACGTCCGGGCGCTGAGCTTATCTTCTTCGGCGCTGCTTATGCTCGGCATACATGCGGCTGTCGGCGATGCGGCTGTCCGACTCCTGCATGAATTTCTTGAGCCTGTCCTCAAATTCCTGGTTCCCGCTGGTCTCCGCGGCGGGCGGGACATTGTGGGGCGCGCGGGGGGCGCTTGTGGCATGTACCGGCTGCTCGGGCCGTTTCGGGCGCACTTCGGTACGCGGCTGCTCAGGCAGGGCACGCTTGATCGAAAGGTTGATCTTCCCCTCGGGCGTGACGCTCAGAAGCTTGACCTTCACCGTCTGCCCGACCTGTACATGCTCGCTGACATCGCTGACGAAGGCATTGGCCACCTCAGAGATGTGCACAAGACCGCTCTTGCCGCCGGGGAGCGCGACAAAAGCCCCAAACTTGGTGATACCGCTGACCTTACCCTCGAGTATCTCGCCGATTTCCCAATCCATGGATTTTCCTCTCTGTCTCTCTTCAAGCTCTGTCCGGAAAGGCCGGACCCCACTGCTGTGCCGGTTCAGCCCAATTGCTCCCGACCGTCCGATTTGAAGCGGTAGATCCGGTCGCCCGGCAGGACGAGGCCCAGCCTCTCCCGCGCAAGCGCTTCCAGCTCTTCCGCGCTCCAGCCCTCTGTGAGCTTTTCGCCCACCGCAAGATTTTCCTGCTCGATCGTCTCAAGCCTGAGGCGGAGCGAGGCTTCCACGGCGTCGGCCGTATGCAGCTCGCGCCTTGCCGAGGCAAGACAAAGCGCTGCATAAACCAGCAGTGTCGGCAATACGATTCGGATCAGGGTTTCCTTTGCGTCCATGGCTGTCCTTTCACGCGCAGGGGCGCTCACAGAGCGAATAACCTACCGCGTGAACACTCCCCCATCATATATCATTCCCGCAAATTTTGAAAGAGTTTTTTTGCAGAAAGCAGAACTTTTTTTCTTAAATTTTGAGTAAATATCCAGATTGCTCCAAATGTACGGTCAAGATTAACAAATATTGGAAGAAAAACCGGGCTCAGCAGCTGAAAGTAGAGCAGCAGGCCGAAAAGCGACAGCAGCACCTCGCCGCTGCCGAGCACGCCGTTCGGCGCGCGCATGGCGAAGAGAAAGGCGGCGGCCGCCGCGCACAGGCAGAAGAGCGCGTCCCAGACGGAGCTGCCGCCGTGCCGCCGTATGGGGCGCAGCAGATCGTACAGCAGCCCGAGCCCGGCGCCCTGCGCGAGGGCAAGTCCCAGCGACAGGGCCTGCGCGCGGATATCCAGCTCCATTCAGCCGAACAGCCGCGACCAGAAGCCGCCCTCGCGCGCCGGCTCCTCGTAGCACAGATCGCTGACCTTGCCGCGCACATCCAGCTGCCCGGCGTTGAGATCAATGCGGTCGATGTGCAGCCCTTCGCCTCGGATGGTCAGCGGCCCGAGGCTTGTCACCAGCACGATCAGGCTCTCGTCAAAGCCGCTCACATCCTGTACGCCCGTCAGGCTCAGCTTTTCCCGGTTCAGCATGTTCAGGCTGTGCTCCTTGGGCGCCTGCCTGGGTGTCTGTTCATAAGCCATACTCTCACCCCCCGCAATAACTCTATGCCCGTCCGGAGGCGAATATGACAAAAGACGGAAAAGATATCAGACCTTTTCCGTCTTTTCGGTATTGATTTGCGGTGTCGGGAGCATTTCCACATGTGTGCCCTGGGGCTCCATGCGCCGGTTGAGCGCCCGGATATAACCGGCGGTAATGATGCTCGAGGGCAGGGCGATGATGGCGATGCCCATGAGGGAGGAGACCATCGTGACGACCCGGCCGATGGCGGTGATGGGATAGATATCCCCGTAGCCCACCGTGGTCAGGGACATGGTGGCCCAGTAGACGGCCTCAAAGTAATTGTCGAAAGACTCCGCCTCCACGGTGAACATCACCAGCGCTGCGAGAATGATATACCCGACGGCGAGACTCAGCACCGCGGCCAAAGGCTGCCTCGACTCGCGCAGCACCTCGGAGAGGAGGCGGATCGTGCCGGAGTAGCGCACGACCTTGATCACCCGCAAAACCCGCAGCGCCCGCAGAAGCCGCATCACGCGCAGCAGGCGGAAGGCGGGGTGGATCATCATCAGCGTCGGCAGGATGCTCAGCAGGTCCACGATCGCCATGGGGGAGAAGGGATAGCGCAGGAAGGGCATGATACCGCTCTCCCTGAATTTGTAATCGGCGGTCGCCCAGCGCAGCAGATAATCCAGGGTGAAGACCGCCACCGTCACGCGCTCGAACAGCGTGTAGATCGGCGGGTCCTCCTTCACGGTCAGCGGCAGCAGGCTCAGCACGATGAGTATGATCATCACAGCATCATAGATGGTGCTTGCCGTGTCGTATCCGTCGGCGGGGTCATCGGCTTCGATGATCTCAAACAGGCGTTTTCTCATTTCTTGTTCTTGCGGCGAACGGCGCTGCGGATGGAATCGATAATCAGCACCGCCACGGTCAGCCCCACAAGGCCGCCGATGCCGATAGTGCCGAAACGCACAAGATCACTCGGCCCCGTATACGGAAGCTCCCGTGTGACCTCATAGCCGCAGACCGAACACACACCGCGCTCCGTGCCCGCGTGGTCACGGGCTGCCGGCTCCTGCACCTCCCAGACGAAGGTGTGGGCGCCCTGTTCGATCCGTTCCCCGCAGCTGCACTCGCGCCAGTGGCGCTGCTCGTCGAAGCGAAAGGTCTCGGGAAACTCGTGCACATGGATGGGCGGCGCGGTGGGTTCGGGCGTGGGCTCGGGTGTCGGCTCCGCGCTCGGCTCGGGGGAGGGTGTCGGCGAAGGCGTAGGCTCGGGCGTAGGCTCCGGGGTCTCCGCGGCCAGCTGGACGTTCTGGGCGTAAATATCGTAGAGAGCCGGGTCCAGCGCCTTGACGTGCATGGTCGCGGGGGTGGACAGAGAGGTGCTGCCGAGCGCGCCTACAAAGGAGCAATAAATCTCCCAGCCGTCCATCCAGGCGGGTACCGCGTAGATGTTCAGCCTGCTCTGCTCGCCGTCGGAGAAAATCTCAATGGCGTTGGGAATCTCATAAATGGACTGCACCTCGCCGGTCTCGGGATTATGGGCATACCACTGGAAGCCCTCGGTGTAGGAGGCGGAGGCCACAAAGGAGGCAAGCCCGCCCTCGTTGACGTACTCGTCGCCGGGGTTTTTGATGACGGACGGCTTCCAGATCATGGGGTCGTAGGTTCGCGTGAGAGTCAGGTAGTGCCGGTCCGGGCTGACCTCGTAGGAGGCGGGAGAATTGTTGAGATAGACGGCGACGGTGCTGTCAAATTCGTAGCCGTCATGGGTGGCAAAGGTCATGAGCACCGACACCGGGCGCACGCCGAACTTCCCGTTGACGGGGTTGCCGCTGCTGGCCTCGTACCAGCCGTATTCGTAGAGATAGATCCCGTTGGTGCTCGTGGCGGCGGTGATCTCGCCTGCCTCCATCAGGGCGACCGGGGTATAGCTCGTAGTCGCCAGGACCTTGACGATATAGCTTTCAGCCCCGGCCTCAGGCGGCCGAAGCTGCGACAGTGTCAGACAAAGGCACAGACAGAGCAGTGCCGACAGAAAAACCGTTCTCTTTCTCCGCATCCGGACACATCCTCCCTCGAAGATGCAGTATGGACAATTACACAGAATAATTATAACTTTCCCGGGACGGATGGTCAAGAATAATCATAAAAAAACTTTTACCGAATTTTTCCTGAAAAGGATTTGTGTTTGACTCGGCGGGAGCGGGATGGTAGAATAACACAATATATTCTAGGAATCGTGGTGTTTGCAATTGATTCGATATGACGCGGGCGCTTGCGACGTGGCGGTCGTAGGCGCGGGACACGCCGGGATCGAAGCCGCCCTGGCCTCTGCGCGCCTGGGGCTTGACACCGTGTGCTTCACGGTCAATCTCGACAGCGTGGGCAACATGCCCTGCAACCCCGCCATCGGCGGCACGGGCAAGGGCCATCTGGTGCGGGAACTGGACGCCCTCGGCGGAGAGATGGCAAAGGCGGCAGACAAAGCCTGCATCCAGTACCGCATGCTCAACCTCGGCAAGGGCCCGGCAGTACACTCTCTGCGCGCCCAGGCCGACCGGCGCCGCTACCAGCAGGTGATGAAGCATACGCTCGAAAAGCAGGAAAACCTCCGTGTCAAGCAGGCGGAGGTCGTGGACATCGGCGTGGACGACACGGGCGCCGTGTGCTCGGTGACCACTCACACGGGCGCTGTATACCGCTGCCGGGCGGTCGTGATCGCCTCGGGCACCTATCTCGGCGGGCGCACCATCGTGGGTGAGGTCCTGCGGGATTCCGGCCCGGACGGACTTGCTACCGCCCTTGCGCTGACTGATCGCCTGCGTGCGTTGGGCCTCTCCCTGCGCCGCTTCAAGACCGGCACGCCGCCCAGGGTCAATGCCCGCACGGTGGACTTTTCCAAGATGGAGCTCCAGGAGGGGGACGCGGAGCCCGAGCCCTTCTCCTTCTCCACGGAGCATGTGCCGGAAAACCGCGCCGTCTGCTATCTCACCTATACCAACGAGCGCACCCACGACATCATCCGCGCGCACCTTGACCGCAGCCCCATCTATGCCGGGGTCATCGAGGGCGTGGGACCGCGCTACTGCCCCAGCATCGAGACCAAGGTCATGACCTTCTCGGACAAGCCCCGTCACCAGCTCTTTGTGGAGCCGATGGGCCTTGAGACCGAGGAGCTATACATCCAGGGCTTTTCCTCCTCCATGCCGGAGGAAATCCAGGTGCAGATGCTGCACACCATTCCGGGGCTCGAGCATGCGGAGATGACCCGCTGCGCCTACGCCATCGAGTATGACTGTGTCGACCCGACCGAGCTCTATGCCACGCTCGAGAGCAAAAAAATCCCCGGCCTCTACGGCGCGGGGCAGTTCAACGGTTCCTCCGGCTATGAGGAGGCGGCGGTGCAGGGCTTTGTGGCGGGCGTCAACGCGGCGCGGAAGATCAGGGGGGAGAGCCCCTTCATCCTCCGCCGTTCGGACGGCTACATCGGCACACTCATCGACGATCTCGTGACCAAGGGCACCAACGAGCCCTACCGTATGATGACCTCACGCAGCGAATACCGCCTTCTGCACCGCCAGGACAACGCCGACCAGCGCCTTGCCGCAATAGGCAAGGAGATCGGCCTTGTGAGCGAGGAACAGTATCAGCGCGTGCTGGACAAATACGCCGCCGTGGACGCGGAGCTTACGCGCCTGGAGAAGACTCATGTCCCGCCGACGGAGGAACTCAATGCCATGCTCACAGAGAAGGGAACCGCGCCTGTCGCCACGGGTTTTTCGCTGGCCGAGCTCATCCGCCGCCCGCAGATCACGTATACGGACACCGCGCCCTTCGATCCCGCGCGGCCCACACTCCCCAAAGCGGTTTGGCAGCAGGCGGAGATCCGCCTCAAGTATGACGGCTACATCAAGCGCCAGCTCAGGCAGATCGAGGAGTTTTCACGTCTCGAGGAAAAGAAGTTGCCCGCCGATATCGACTACGCCTCTATCGCGGGGCTGCGTCTCGAGGCGCGGGAGAAGCTTGAAAAGATCAGACCCGAGAACTTCGGCCAGGCAAGCCGCATCTCCGGCGTCTCCCCGGCGGACATCTCGGTTTTAATGGTCTATATGGAGGGACGCAGATGAGCAAGGTCGTACTGGGCTTTTCCGGCGGGGTGGACTCCGCCGTGTCCGCCGTGCTGCTTAAGAAGCAGGGCTTTGAGGTGCATGGGGTGTACCTCGACAATACAAGCGAACAAGCAAAGTGGGAGGCCATTGTCTCGGCGGAGAAGATGAGCGTTGAGCTTATGGTGCTGGACGTACACGACAAGCTTGAGGAAAAGGTCTGCCGCCCGTTTACGGACTGCTACCTCCGCGGCGAGACGCCGAATCCCTGCATCCTCTGCAACCCCACCATGAAATTCCCCATGCTGCTTAAAGAGGCCGACCGCGTCGGCGCGGAGTTCGTCGCCACGGGACACTATGCCAGGGCCGAAAACGGCGCGCTCTACAAGGGGAAGCCGTCAAATGACCAGAGCTACATGCTTTGCCGCCTGACAAAGGAGCAGGTCAGCCGCCTGACCTTGCCGCTGGGCGGATATGAGAAGAAGCAGGTGCGGGCGCTGGCGGAGGAATTCGGCCTGCCCGCCGCCCATAAGAAGGACAGCATGGAGATCTGCTTCATCCCGGACAAGGATTACGTGGGCTGGATTTCCCGCCGCGCCGCCCTTCCCGGGCCGGGGGACTTTGTTTTCCACGGCGAAACCATCGGGCAGCATGAGGGCATCGTCCACTGGACGGTGGGCCAGCGCATCCCGGGCCTGCATGACGGGCGCAAGCTCTATGTCTCCGGCATCAATGCCGAGAAAAATGTGATTGAGCTTGCCCTTTGGGAGGAGCTTTTCAAGACGCGCTTTACCGCGCTGGACTTCAACTGGCTCATCGACCCGCCGGTTGGGGCGTTCATCCCCGCCTCTGTCCGCGTGCGCCATACAAAGTGGGAAGAGCCGCCCTGCCGCGTTACGACCGAGGGAGAGAGCGCAGCCTGGATCATCTGTGAGACCCCTGTCCGCGCCCCGGCTCCCGGGCAGAGCGCGGTGCTGTACCAGGGCGAGCGCCTCATCGGCGGCGGCTTCATCGGACACTGGGCGAAATAAAAAAACAGCGCGGCCATCCGGCCGCGCTGAAATTGTTTATGTAGCTTGCTGATTCTTCTTTGCCATGGCCTTCTGGAGCCAATCCTTGCCGTCGTTGTAGCGGGAGACGATGAAGGAGGCTACATAGTCGCCGGCGGCGTTGACCATGGTTGCGGGGGGATCGACCAGATCGCCGATGGCCTGGGCGATGGGGAAGGCAACGGCCAGCTGCTCGGGGAAGAACAGGGAGCAGAGCACCAGCTCGCCGGTGCCGCCGCCGCCGGGAATACCGGACATGGCAACGGAGGAGACAGTTGCAACAATGATGGCCAGCAGCGCGTCGGTGGTGGCGAAGTCCTTGCCGAACATGCCGAAGAGGAAGGCGACCTTGATGATGGCGCTCATGCCGGAGCCGTCCATGTTCATCGTCGCGCCCATGGGGAGAACGATATCGGTGACGTCCTTGGAGATGCCGGTGTCCTCGGAGACCTCCATGTTGGTGGGGATGGTGGCGACGGAGGAGCAGGTGCCGAAGGCGACTGCCGCCGGGCGGAACAGATGCTGGAACATGACCTTGACGGCACCCGGGCCGCCGCCGAAGCGGGCGTAGAGCGGGAAGATCAGGAACATGTAGGCGAAGGCGACCACGTAGTAGAGGATGATGGCGCGGGCGTAGCTGGAGACAAAGTCGGCGCCGTGGGCCGCGACCAGGGAGGCGAAGAAGCCGAAGAAGCCGATGGGGGCGTAGTAGCTGATGAGCTTGATGACCTTCATGAGGACCTGGGTGATCTCATCGAGCAGGCCGGCCACTTTGGTCTTGGGCCCGCCGCACATCTGCACGCCGAAGCCGAAGAAGATGCCGGCGATGATGAGCTGGAGGATGGAGCGGCGGCTCCAGAGCTCGGGGAAGTCGGGCTTGGTGAAGAAGCCGACGATCATCGCGCCTGCGGTCATGGGCTCGGAGGCACCCGGCTCGAAGGCGGGCTCACCGGTGTAGACGGGGATGAAGCGGACCAGCACATACATAATCACGGAGGCAATGATGGTGGTGACCATGAAGGTGATGACCGTCGTGCCCATCAGCTTGCCCGCGCGCTTGGCGCTTTTCATGTTGGCGATGGAGGAGGAGATGGAGAAGAACACCATCGGCACCACCACGCAGAACATCATGTTGATGAACAGCGTGCCGAGCGGCTCGAGCACCCCGGCATTGGGCCAGAGAAAGCCGACGATGATGCCGGCCACGATGCCGATGATCATGGAGAAGAAGAACCAGTTGTTCTTCAAAAAGCTGTTGGACTTCATGGAGAAAACCCCTTTCAAATTGGTTTTTGCTTGTATGTTATTATATGCAAACGATTTGCAAAGTAAATTGCAAACTCTGCTTGATACTTTGCAAAAACTGCTGTATAATCAACAATGTAATGCGCTAAAGCGTCAGGAGGCCGGTTATGGCAGAGTCAAACATCAACCGCGCGGGCTATCTGCGCGAGAGTTTTCATTATTTTCATTTGAAGGATACGGCGGGGCAGGAGCTGGATTTCCACTTCCATGAGTTTGACAAGCTGGTCATCCTGCTTGAGGGCAGCGTCAACTATCTCATTGAGGAGCAGAGCTACGCCCTGCCGCCCTGGTCGGTGCTGCTGGTGCGCCACCATGCCATCCACAAGGCCGTCATCGACCGCAGCCGCCCCTACGAGCGCATCATCCTCTACCTCGACCGGCAGTATTTCGAGCGGGCCTTTCCCGGTGCGGGACTTATGGATTGCTTCGACCAGGCGGACAGGCGCCGCCGCTATCTGCTCACCGCCACGGAGGAGCAGCTTTCGGAATTGAAGGCCGCCATTGAAGCGTATGAGAAAGCCGCCTCGGACACCCGCCTCGGCGCCCAGACCATGCGCGAGACGCTCATCATCCAGCTGCTCATCCGGGTAAACCGCCTGCACGAGGCCGCGCCCGAGCGCCTGGAGGCCCGCGGCGACCCCAAGGTACAGGAGGCCCTGAGCTACATCAACGAGCATTTCCGGGAAGCGCTCACGGTGGAAGCCCTGGCCGAGCGCGTCTATCTGAGCCCTTACCACTTTATGCGCCTGTTCAAAGCGCAGACCGGCTCCACCGTCCACGCCTACGTGCGGCAGAAGCGGCTCATGCACGCCGCCCGTCTCATCCGCGAGGGCACGCCCGCCGCCAAGGCTGCCGTCGACAGCGGCTTCGGGGACTATTCCGCCTTTCACCGGGCCTTCAAGGAGAGCTTCGGCGTCAGTCCCGGCAGGATGCTGGGCAAGGGGGAGTAAAGAAAATCCGTACAGCCTTGGCTGCACGGATTTTCTTTATACGACCTGAAACAGATAAAACATCAAATAGTCTGTCTCCGGCACGTTCCAGAGGATCGGGTGGTCCGGGGCCTGCTGGCGGGCCTCGATCTGCCTGAGCTCCACGCCCGCGTCCAGGGCCGCCGCGCGCAGCATTTTCTCAAACTGCTCGGCGGGCATGAAGTGGCTGCAGGAGGCAGTGGCAAAATACCCGCCGCGCGGCAGGGCCTTCAAGGCGCGGAGGTTTATCTCCTTATACCCCTTCTCGGCATTTTTGGCTGTTTTGCGGGATTTGGTGAAGGCCGGGGGATCGAGGATGATAAAATCATAGTCGCCCTTTTTGATGGTCGGCAAAAGCTCGAACACGTCCGCCGCTACAAAATCCATACGCCCGTCGAGGCCGTTTCGCTTTGCGTTTGCCTCTGCCATGGCGATAGCCGATTCGGATACGTCCACGGCCGTAACGTGCGCAGCCCCGCCGCGGGCCGCGTTGAGGGCGAAAGAGCCGGTGTGTGTAAAGCAGTCGAGCACCCGGTGGCCCTGAGCCAGCCGCGCCACTGCCCGGCGGTTGTATTTCTGGTCGAGGAAGAAGCCGGTCTTCTGCCCGTTTTCGGCATCGACGGCGTAGTAGATGCCGTTCTCGCAGATCTCGGTCACGGCACTGCCCGGCGCGGTTTCCCCGGGCAGGACGTACCAGCCCTTGCCCTGCTCCAGCCCCTCGAGGGAGCGGATCGCGGCATCGTTTCGCTCAAAGATGCCGGAGATCGTCTGCCCGTCGGCGCGCAGGACCTCTAAAAGCAGCGGGAAGATCATATCTTTGAGCCGCTCCATCCCGACGGACAGCGTCTGGGTCACAAGAAGATCCGAGAACCTGTCCACCGTGAGACCGGGGAAGCCGTCCGCCTCGCCGAAGATCACGCGGCAGCAGGCAAGGTCCTCCGCGTCCAGTACGGTCTTGCGGTAGTCCCAGGCGTACTGGATGCGCCGCCGCCAGAAGGCCCCGTCAAAGCGGTCGTTTGCGTTATGGGAGAGAAGGCGCAGGCCGATCTTGCTCTCGCGGCTGTATAGCCCCGTGCCGAGGTATTTGCCGCCCTCGCTCACGGCGTCGGCAAGCGCCCCGTTTTCCGGCTCCGCGCTCTTGGAAAGGATCTCCTCGGCGTAGATCCAGGGGTGTCCGCCCTCGACCCAGCGCGTCCCCTTTTTGCTCACGGTGAAAAGCGGATAGTTCCGCGTCTGCTTCATAGTCCCTGCCTCCGGTTTCGTTTTTGCGCTATTCTATCATACAAAGCGGAAAGTGGAAAGTCCACTTTTTTATCAGGTTTGACTTTTGCGATTTCTGCTATATAATATAGAAAAACCACAACACAATAAAAATACAAGGAGGAATCACCATGACCCCCCATAACAGTGCCAGACCCGGCGATTTTGCAAAGACCGTCCTGATGCCCGGCGATCCGCTGCGCTCCAAATTCATCGCGGATAACTTCCTGACTGACCCCGTGCTCGTCAACAATGTGCGCGGCGTGCAGGGCTATACCGGCAAGTGGAAAGGCGTGCCGGTGAGTGTGATGGCCTCCGGCATGGGCATGCCCGCCATCGGCATCTACAGCTGGGAGCTCTATGACTCCTACAATGTGGAGAATATCATCCGCATCGGCTCCGCCGGCGCGGTGCAGGACAACATCAACGTCATGGACATCGTCATTGCCCAGGGCGCCTGCACAAACACCAACTACATGGAGCACTTTAATTTCCCCGGCACCTTCGCCCCCATTGCCGACCCCACGCTCCTGCGCCACGCCATGGATACCGCCGAGGAGCACGGCGCCACCTGGCATGTGGGCAACATCTACTCCTCGGATAACTTCTACCACCCCCAGGGCTACGAAGGCACTCTGGCCGTGCGCCGGATGGGCGTGCTGGCCGTCGAGATGGAGGCTGCCGCCCTTTACGCCAACGCCGCTTATTTCGGCAAGCGTGCCCTGTGCATCTGCACCATCTCCGACCACCTGTTCAAGCAGGAGGAACTGAGCGCCGAGGAGCGCCAGACCGGCTTCAACGAGATGATCAAAATCGCCCTGGATACGGCGGTCAAAATGGAGAAATAAAAACCAACGGAGTAAACCATGGAAAAAGCGTCCGTCTTTTTCAAGCGGATCATGCTGGGCATCCTGCTCGCTTTGCTGGGACTCACCCTGTGCCTTGCGGTGCGCGAAGGGCTCACCGCCCGTTCCTACCTCCTGGCCCTGGTGCTGGGGGCCGGATGGGCGGCGGGCCTGTACTGGCTCCTGCGCCGCTATGCGCTCCCTGTACCGCGGCACGCGGCTCTATGGGCGATGGGCGTGTGCTTTATCATGAATCTCGCCTGGGTGCTTGCCGTGCGCATCGAGCCCTTCAGCGACTATCAGGAGTACTGGGACGTGGCCCGGGCGCTGGCAAACGGCACGGAGATCCCCGATGCCTGGTATGTCGCCATGTACCCCCACATCCTCGGCACCGCCACGATCCTCAGTGCGCTGCAGCGCGTGTTCGGGGAGTCGGTTTTTGCGGTGACGGTGCTCAACGTCGTACTCACGGCTTTAAGCTGCGGCCTTGTGTGGCTGCTTGCGAAAGAGCTTGCGGGTGAGCGGGCAGCGTTCCTTGCGGCGCTCTTGTGGGCCGTCACGCCCTGCAAGCTGATGCTCGGCTCGCTCGTGTTTTCCGAGCCGATCTATACCTTTTTGATCCTGCTGTTTTTCCTGCTGTTTCTGCGTCTGGAAAAGCTCATCGAAAAAGAGCCGCTGCCCGCGCTGCTGCTCGCGCTTGCGCTCGGGCTGCTGCTCGCGGCGATCAACCTGGTGCGCCCCATTGCGCTGATCCTCGTGATCGCGGCGGCGCTGTGGATCGTTTTCCTGCGGGGTGAGAAGGCAAAGAACGCCCGGCTCTGGGCGCTTTGGCTTGCGGCTTTTCTTGTGATGACGGCGGTGTTTCGCGTGTCCGGCTCGCTCTGGGACCGGCATGTGGAAAGGCTCCTCGGGCAGGAGATCGCGTCCGTGCCCTGGTATAACATTTACGTGGGCTTCAACGAGACCACCGGCGGCACCTACGCCGAGGAGGACATGGATCTGCTGACCGCCTACCTCAAGCAGGGCAAATCCGCGCCCGAGGCCCAGGAGAGCATGATCCCCCATCTGAAGGAGCGACTTGCCTCCGGCATCAACTTCCCGAAGCTGTTTGCGGTGAAGCTCTTCTCCTTCCTCGGCGCCGACCAGCTGGGCGGCTACACCTACCGCTTCACACGCTCGGAGCGCTTTGTGAAGATCTGCATGGGTGTGTGCAATGTGTTTTACTACGGCGTGTTCCTCGCCGCCGTCGCGGGTATCATGCGCCTGTTCCGGTCAAGAGCGCTCGGCGCCGGATTGCTGCTGCCGCTCTACTTTCTGGGCCTGACGCTTGCCCACATGCTGGTGGAGGTCTCCGACCGCTACCACTATTCCCTGATCCCCATCCTCATCATCTTCGCCGCCCTCGGCTTTGCCGGGGAGGAAAGGAGAACGCAATGAACAAGATCCCGCGCCTTTTTATCGTCATCCCGTGCTATAACGAGGAGGCGGTGCTGCCCATCACGGCCCCGCTGTTTCTCAATAAGATCCTGAGCCTCGCCGAAGCGGGCAAGATCACCCCGGACAGCCGCGTCCTCTTTGTCAACGACGGCAGCCGCGACCGCACCTGGGACATCATCCGCATGCTCGCAAAGCAGGACGAGCACTATATCGGCATCTGCCAGAGCCGCAACCGCGGCCATCAGAATGCGGTGCTGGCGGGCCTCATGGAGGCCAAGGACCAATGCGACATCACCATCTCCATCGACTGCGACGGCCAGGACGACATCAACGCCATGGACAAGATGGTGGACGCCTACCTCGACGGCTGCGATGTGGTGTACGGCGTACGCTCGAGCCGCGAGACCGACACCTTCTTCAAGCGCTTCACCGCCGAGAGCTTTTACAAGTTCCTCGCCATGATGGGGGCGGAGGTGGTCTTCAACCACGCCGACTACCGCCTCATCTCGGCCCGTGTGCTCAAGGAGTTTGCCAATTTCAAGGAGGTCAACCTCTATCTTCGCGGCATGGTGCCCCTGGTGGGCTTCAAGTCCACCTCCGTCAGCTATTCAAGGGCCGAGCGCATGGCGGGCGAGAGCCACTATCCGCTCAAAAAAATGATCGGCCTTGCCGTCGACGGGGTGACCAGCCTCTCCGTCAAGCCCCTGAGCATGATCTTCGGCCTCGGCTTTGTGATCGCGCTGGTGAGCTTCCTGTTCTGCATCTGGGCGCTCATCACCGCCCTGTGCGGGAAATCCGTCCCCGGCTGGGCCAGCATGACCTGCATCATCTGCTTTGTCAGCGGCGTGCAGATCCTCTGCCTCGGCGTCATGGCCGAGTACATCGGCAAGATCTACATGGAGACCAAGCAGCGCCCGCGCTACATCATCAGCGAGCGGACCTGGGACGAAAAGGAAAAAGAATAAACGAAGGGGCCGCTGCTCTCCGCGTGCAGCGACCCCAAACCATGTCATCCTGAGGCCTTCGGGCCGAAGGATCTTTTCACGGTGACAGAGCCGGAGAAAAGATCCTTCGCTGACGCTCAGGATGACTTTTTCATTCGTGTGCGTGCCCCAGTGCCGCGCGCGTGCAGCGCTCGAGCCAGGGGGCTTTGAGATAATAGATCAGATACACCAGCGCCGTGACGCCCCAGGTGAAGGGATAGCTGAAGCTCACGCCCGCGATGGTGTTCCAGTGGGGCACCACCAGGGCGATCCACAGGATGCGCAGCAGGCACACGCCCACAAGGCTGATGACCATGGGCCAGAAGGAATCCCCCGCGCCGCGCAGGGCATTGGAGAGAATGTCGATGAACACCCACACCACATAGAAGGGGGCAAAGTACCACATCATCTTCCGCGCAAGCTGGATGACCTCGGGGTCCGAGGAGAACATGCGCAGCATCCAGGGCGCGAGACTTAAAAGCAGCACCGACATGCAGGCGGTCACGATAATGTCCGTCAGCAGCCACTGCTTTACGCCCCTGCGCATGCGGTCGTATTTGCCCGCGCCGAAGTTCTGCCCCACAAAGGTGCAAAGCGCGGTCCCCATGGCGTTGCTCGTGACCCAGTAGAGGGCGTCGAATTTACTGATGGCGGTCCAGGCAGCCACCGTCACGGTGCCGAAGTTGTTGACCGCCGCCTGAATGATGATGTTGGAGAGAGAGTACATGGAGCCCTGCACCGCCGCCGGGACACCCAGGTAGAGGATACGCTTGAGGGAGGCGGGGTAGATGCGCAGCTCCTTCAGGCGAAAGCGCCAGGGGCCCTCTGCTCTTGCCAGATGGATGAGCAGCAGCACTGAGCTGAAGGTCAGGGAGATCCCGGTCGCCCACGCGGCGCCCGCAACGCCCCAGGGCAGTACTGCCACGAACAGCAGGTCCAGCACGATGTTCAGCAGGCAGCAGACAGCCAGGAAGATGAGCGGCCAGCGGGAGTCGCCCACCGCGCGCAGGATGCCGGAGCCGATGTTGAAAAGCAGCATCCCCGCCGCGCCGAGATAGTAGATGCGCAGATACACGGCGGAGTCCGCCAGGATGTCCGCCGGGGTCTTCACCACGCGCAGCGACCAGGGGGCGGACAGCCACCCCAGCCCCGACAGCAGTACCCCCGCAAACATGCAGAAGCAGAGAATGGTATGTACTGCGTGCGAAAGCTGGTCATCGTCGTGCGCGCCGTAGTACTGGGAGATCACCACAGTCGCCCCAGTGCCGAGACCGGTAAAGAAGCCGATGACCAGATTGGTGATGACGGCGGGACTGCCGCCCACCGCCGCCAGGGCCGCCGGGCCGAGACAGCGCCCGACCACGATGGCGTCCACGGTATTGTATAGCTGGAAAAAGAGCTGACCGATGAGGATGGGAAAGAAAAAGCGCGTCAGCTTTCCCAGAATGCTCCCCCTCGTCAGATCCTGACTTTCGTTCATCTGCGTTGATCCCTGCCTTTCACAAAGTGAAGGGCATTATACAGCGCAGGGATCAAAAAAGCAAGGGTCAATAGTGGATGACGTTTCCCGCGTTCCGGATGCTATGGAGTACCGGGGCGGCCTCCTCGCTTTCAAACCAGGCGGCGGTGGTCTCCGGCACCAGGCGGCGGAAGGTGTCCATGTCACCCTCCTGCAGGGCCTTGCGCACGGCGGAGGCGCTGATGGCCTGCCCGCCGTCGGCCTTGCGGGGGATGATGCGGCACTCGATCCCGGCCTTCGGCAGCTCCTCGGCCATAATTTTGTTGTAAAGCCCCGTGACCTGGCTCGTCGGCTCTTCGCCCACAAAGCGGGCGGTGACGTTCAGGGCCGCGGCGATCTTTTTGAAGATCTCCAGGTCGAGCCGCGCGTGGCCCTCGATGACCTTCGCCTCATCCTTGAGAAAATAGCTCGGGAAGGTGGCGGAGCTGATGATGTAGGGCCCGCTGTCGTGCAGGACGACGTTGGGCAGATGGGCCGTGCCGCGGCGCACCAGCTCTTTTCGTACGGAGAAGGGGACGAGGCTTGCGTCCTCGCTCACCACAAAGAGGTGGAGCGTGTCGCATCCTGCCGCCGCCGTCTCGGCCAGGTACTGGTGGCCCAGGGTGAAGGGGTTGGCGTTCATGACGAGGGCGGCGGACCTCCCCTCCGTCCTTGTCTTCTCCAACCGCTTGAGGTATTTATTAAATCCGTCGCGGCGGTTTTCCATAAAGACCAGGGTACCGTCCACCCGGGCGATCTCATAAAAGCCCAGGTCGCCGAAGAACTTGGCCGAGGCAATCTTGGTGTACAGGAACAGGGACAGGTTGCCGCGCTCGTGCTGCACCTCGATGAGGTGGGTGATGACCTGGTTGAGCAGCCCCTCGCCCTGGTGCTCATGGCTCACGGCAAAGCAGCGCAGGGTGTTTCCGAAGCAGGAGCCGGTGGCGATGACGCGGTAGTCCTCGTCGTACATCGCCGCGATGTAGTCGAGGTTCCCGTCGCGCTGTATGCCTTCCTGCTGCAAAAGCGCGTCCACCTGCCTGAGCGCGCGCTGGTCGGAAGGGGAGACGCGGGAGATGCTGTAGGCCATGGTGCTGTCCTCCGTTTATTTCAGGCTTCCCACATACTTGCTGCACTGCATGGCGGCGATCGCGCCGTCGGAGCAGGCGGTGACCACCTGGCGCAGCGGCGTCACGCGCACGTCGCCGGCGGCATACACGCCGGGGATGTTGGTCTCCATTTTGGCATTGGTTTTGATATAGCCGCCCTCCATGTCGAGGATGCCCTCAAACATGCCGGTGGTCTTGCGGCCCGTGAAGCCGAAGAGACCGAACATGCCGTCCTCGGGGGCGGCGGTGATTTTCGTAAGCTCCCCGGATTCCGTGTCCCGCAAGGTAATCTCGCTGAGCACCCCGTCGCCGCCGAGGTCCGCGACCTCCACGCCGCAGCGGATCTCGATCTTCGGGTTGTCCTCCAGCTCCTTCAATACGTCGGGCGTGACGGAGAGGGCCTTGCCCTTGTGCAGCATGATGAGGCGCTTTGCAAATTTAGAAAGGTAGATCGCCTCCTCCGCCGCGATGCCGTTGCCACCGACAGTGTAGATGTCGAGCCCGGTGAAGAAATTCGCGTCGCACACGGCGCAGTAGCTCACGCCGCGGCCCACAAAGTCCGCCTCGTGCTCGCAGCCGATAAAGCGCGTCATGGCCCCGGTGCAGAGGATGACGGACTTTGCCAGATACTCGCCGCGATTGCCGACGAGCTTTTTGACCGGCCCGGAGAAGTCACAGGCGCTGATGGTGTCGCTGACGCGCTCGCAGCCGAACTTCATGCACTGCTCGCTCATGGGGGCGATGAGCTCCTGACCGCTCATGCCCTGAATGTTGGGCTGGCCGGGGTAGTTTTCGATCTCGTGGGTCAGGATGATCTGCCCGCCGTCCGCGCCCTTTTCGATGATCAGGACCGAGAGCTTTGCCCGCCCGGCGTAAATACCCGCAGCCAGACCGGCGGGGCCGCCGCCGAGGATCATCACGTCGTAAATTTTGTTTTCCATGTTTTTGCCTCCTGCGTTTCGTTTGCTTTTATTATATACGAAGCGCGTATATTATTCAAGCGCTTGCAAGACCTGTTCTCGTGGAGTATAATCATGTCAATCTGTGGGGGGAAGTGATTCTATGCCCGACACCAAAAAACTCATCGTCTCCGCCCAGCTTCTGGCGCTGGACGTGGTGCTTACGCGCCTGCTTGCCATCAATACGCCCGTCATGAAGATCGGCCTCGGCTTTGCGGCGGTGGCTTTGTGCGCCATATTATACGGCCCCTGGTGGACTGCCCTGGTGGCTGCGCTGGGGGACCTGGCAGGCGCGCTGTTGTTTCCGACGGGGGCCTTCTTCCCGGGTTTTACACTGACGGCGGCCTGCACCGGCCTCATCTTCGGCCTGTGCCTGTACCGCAGGGACAAAAGCCTTCTCTGGCCCATCCTCGCGGCGGCCCTCAACGTGCTGCTGGTGTCGTATCTTGCCAATACCGCCATGATCTCCTATATCAGCGGCACGCCGTATACCACGCTTCTCAAGGCGCGGGCGGTGCAGCTTGCGGTCATGCTGCCGGTGCAAGGTGCGGTACTGAGCTTCCTTCACCGCTCATCCGCCATCAAAAAGCTGCTGGAAAAAGCAGAATAACAAAAATCCACGTATAAGCGTTGACTTTATCCTGCATGTCGCGTAAAATAGAAGTGTTGCAAAGTCAACAGAAAAACCGCAAAACCATTATTATATGTATAGAGGTGTTTCCATGTACAAGGTAGTAACCAAGCGTTTCCTCAACGACGCCAAGACCATCTGCCTGTTCGAGATTGAGGCGCCGCTGGCGGCCAAGCACGCGCAGGCCGGTCAGTTCGTCATCTTCCGTCTGGACGAGCAGGGCGAGCGCGTCCCTGTCTCCGTTGCCGACTGGGACCGTGAGAAGGGCACCGTGTCCGTCATGGTGCAGGCGGCCGGCCGCACCACCAAAATGCTCCACACCGTCGAGCAGGGCGATTACATCTCCGACTTCGTCGGCCCCCTCGGCCGCGCCACCGAGATGGAAGGCCTCAAGAAGGTCTGCGTGGTCGGCGGCGGCGTGGGCTGCGCCATTGCCTACCCCATCGCGAAAGAGATGCACAAGCGCGGCATCGAGGTCACCTTCATCGGCGGTTTCCGCTCCGCTGACATCGTCATCCTCAAGGACGAGCTGAAGGAGGCCTCCGACAAGCTCATCATGTGCACCGACGACGGCACCTACGGCGAGAAGGGCTTCACCACCGTCTTCCTCAAGCAGGAGATCGAAAACAACATCAAAGAGGGCAAGCCCCAGTTTGACCGCGTCATCGCCATCGGCCCCGATATCATGATGAAGTTCCTGGCCGACGTGACCCGCCCCTACGGCATCAGCACCATCATCTCCCTCGACCCCATCATGGTCGACGGCACCGGCATGTGCGGCGGCTGCCGCGTCATCGTCGGCGGCGAGACCAAGTTCGCCTGCGTCGACGGCCCCGACTTTGACGCACACCAGGTCGATTTTGATTCGCTCCTGAAGCGCGCCGCCTTCTACAAGGAGGAGCAGGATTTGGCCGCCCAGCACATCTGCAACATGACGGGAGGAAAGAGAAATGGCTAATATGAGACTGACCAAGAACGAAATGCCCGAGCAGGACCCCATCGTCCGTACCGGTAATTTCGACGAAGTGGCCCTGGGCTACACCCCGGAGATGGCCATTGACGAGGCCAAGCGCTGCCTCAACTGCAAGAACCCCGCCTGCCGTACCGGCTGCCCCGTGGCGGTCCGCATTCCCGAGTTCATCGCCAAGGTTGCCGAGGGCGAGTTTGAAGCCGCCTACGACATCATCACTTCCACAAACTCCCTGCCCGCCGTCTGCGGTCGTGTGTGTCCCCAGGAAAAGCAGTGCGAAAGCAAGTGCGTCCGCGGCCTGAAGGGCGAGTCCGTCGGCATCGGCAGACTCGAGCGCTTTGTGGCAGACTACCACATGGCCCAGCAGGAGAAGCTCGAGAAGGTCGAGGTCGAAGTTCCCGCCTCCAACGGCCACCGCATCGCGATCGTCGGTTCCGGCCCTGCGGGCCTGACCTGCGCGGGCGACCTGAGAAAGATGGGCTACGACGTGACCATCTTCGAGGCGCTGCACAAGTCCGGCGGCGTGCTGGTTTACGGCATCCCGCAGTTCAGACTTCCCAAGGAGATCGTGGCCAAGGAGATCGAGAACCTCAAGGCCATGGGCGTGAAGATCGTCAACAACGCCATCATCGGCAAGTCCGAGACCGTGGACGAGCTCTTCCAGGACGGCTTCGAGGCCGTGTTCATCGGCTCCGGCGCGGGCCTGCCCCAGTTCCTGCACATCCCCGGCGAGAACCTGCTGGGCGTCTACACCGCCAATGAGCTGCTGACCCGCGTCAACCTCATGAAGGCCTACCGCGACGATTACGATACCCCCATCAAGCATTTCCACCGTGTCGCCGTCGTCGGCGCGGGCAACGTCGCCATGGACGCCGCCCGTGTTGCCAAGCGTCTCGGCGCGGAGCATGTCTACATCTGCTACCGCCGCGGCCGCGACGAGCTGCCCGCCCGTCTGGAAGAGGTCGAGCATGCCGAGGCCGAGGGGATCGAGTTCAATCTGCTCAATAACCCGACCCGCATCCTCGCGGGCGAGGACGGCTTCGTCACCGGCATCGAGCTGCAGCGCCAGGAGCTGGGCGAGCCCGACGAGAAGGGCCGCCGTTCTCCCGTCCCCGTGAAGGGCAGCGAGTGGGTCCTGGATGTGGACACCGTCATCATCGCCATCGGCACCAGCCCCAACCCCCTCATCCGCAACACCACCGGCGGCCTGACCTTTACCCGCAAGGGCGGCATTGAGGCCGACGAGGGCGGCGTGACGGCCCGCGAGGGCGTCTTCGCCGGCGGCGACGCCGTCACCGGCGCGGCCACCGTCATCCTGGCCATGGGTGCCGGCAAGGCGGGCGCCGTCTCCATCGACAACTATATCAAGAGCAAGCAATAATCCTGAAAAACACCGAACCCGGCAGAGCACACGCCCTGCCGGGTTTTCTTGCAGAGGAGATTTCCATGGACTATGAGATCGACATCAATACCGTTATCGACATCTTTACGGAACTGGTCGACCGCTTCGACGAAGAGGAACCCGATCTGAACGCACTCAACGAATACGAGCGGACGATCTTTGTAACACAGACCCTTGAGAGCGAAGTCAACAACGGAGGCTTTATACAGTTTTTCGACAACGCAGGCGGCGCTCTTGCCGATGAGATCGTCCCGGCCTTCAAGCACATCGGGGCGAAAAAAACCGCGGCGATTTGCCAAAAAGCACTTCAGGCCCTTGGACAGGAGCTTCCCAAAGACTGGGAAGAGCGGCGCGCGTTGCTGGATAGAATTGTCGATGACCGCGTCGGTGAGCTTCTGGAAGCATGCGACGATGCCTTCTATGAATATCCCGACGATCTGGAGGCTTTGAATGTGGCTTACATGAGAAAAAACGCAGAGCATTTCGATCTGATGATATAACAACGGCCCAAAATGCTGCGCCGTAGTTCCGTTGAGCGGGCAGAATTTCGACTTGCCATGTAAGCTGTGATACACAGGGTTTCATTGACAATAACCACAGAGCGCGGTATACTTTATAATGGATCTGAAAACACGGCGCGGGGCATCGCAGCCCCACAAAGAACAATGAGGAGGAAAAGACATGAAAAAACTTGCGGCATTGCTTCTGATGCTGGTCCTGCTGGGCACACTGACTGTCTGTGCCTTCGCTGCAGATGAGGATGCAGACAGCCTGATCAAAGACGGACAGAACAGCTTTTATGCCCGCGGTGGGGAACCTTACGATGCCGAGCGCGCGCAGAGCCTGTTTCAGAAGGCCGCCGATCTTGGCAGCGGCGAGGCCTACTGGTATTTGGGTGAGCTCATCATGCGAAGCGCGGAGGATGATCGCTTCGACAGAGCAATGGAGTATTACAAGAAGGCGGCCGAACTCGGCTGTGACCTGGGCCTTCTGGGTCAGGGCAGTCTGTATGAGAACGGCCAGGGCGTTACCCGTGATCTGGATCGTGCAAGAGAACTGTATCTGAAAGCGTTGGAGGACGGTCTGACGGAGGCAAACTCCGCCATGGGTGATCTGTACTATACGGGCCGCGCGGTCAGGAGAGATTTCCGGAAGGCGTTGGATTATTACAAAGCTGCGCTTGAAAGCGAAGAACCCGGTTACGCTGCAGATGCCTGCACCCGCATGGGACGTGTATACGCAAGCAACAAGGACGAGACCGTCAAGGACTATGACGATGCCAGGGATTGGTTTGAAAAGGCTGCGGATAAAAAGAGCTCCTGGGCAAATGTGTGCCTGGGCGAACTGTACTATATGGGTCACGGCGTGAGCAAGGACTTCGAGACGGCCAAGAGCTATTTTGAGCGGGCAGCCAAGATGGGCAACCCCAATGCAAACTTCTACCTGGGACAGCTTTATGAAAATGGCCGCGGCGTTGAGCAGAACTACCAGAAGGCCCGCGAATGGTACCGCAAGGGCGTAGTGCTGGGCGATATGGACTGTATGCGCGCTATGGGCTGGCTGTGCGAAGCCGGTCATGGAATAGATCAGAGCTACCCCAAGGCCCGTGAGTGGTACTCCAGAGCCGTCAAGAGCGGACTGAGCGATGCGCTGATTGATATCGGCATGCTTTACGCCAACGGCTATGGCGTAGATCGTGATTACGGCACCGCCATGGATTATTATACCGAGGCCGCCGAGGCTGGCAGCGGTGAAGCTATGTGCAAGATCGGTGACCTCTACTTCAACGGTCAAGGCGTCGAGCAGAATTACAAAAAGGCTATGGAGTGGTACCAGAACGCCGAGAACGAAAAAGAGGCCGACGCGTTTTATATGATCGGCGTGCTCTATGCCAACGGCTATGGCGTGGACCAGGATTATGAGCAGGCTGTCAAGTGGTATACCAAGGCTGCAAACGAGGGCCACGGCATGGCTATGAACAACCTGGGTGTCATGTACAACCGTGGTGACGGCGTTCTGCAGAGCCGGGACAAAACGATCGAATGGTTCAAGAAGGCGGCGGATGTGGGCTGCTCCCAGGCAATGCTGAACCTGGGCTCCATCTATTTTGACGGCATTGATGTACCGCAGGATTATCCTCTGGCGCTCGAATGGTATACCAAAGCAGCCGATGCCGGCAACGGCACGGCCATGTGGCGCATCGGCAACATGTTCCTTAACGGTGAGGGCGTGAACAAGAACTACGCTGTTGCCCGTGATTGGTACCAGAGAGCGGCGGAGGCCGGGGAAAGCCGGGCCATGTATAAGATGGGCGATCTGTATTACTACAGCTACGGTGTGAACAAGGATCTGGAGCGCGCGCTCAACTGGTACACCAAGTCTGCGGAAGCCGGCAATGCACATGGCATGTTTATGGTTGCACAGATGTATGAGTACGGCCAGGGCCTTCCCAACAACATGCCCAGCCTTGCCACTGCCAAGGAATGGTACCGCAAAGCACTGGCGGCGGCTGATCCGAGTGAAAAGGATTATCAGGACTTTATCCACAATATAGAAAACCAGATGAATCAGTCCAAGTTCAACTGATGCATCCGCGCCCCGAAGGGACGCAAAATCCGGTCATGCACAGATCCCGGACAAATACGATGAGCGTATTTGTCCGGGATTTCTGTATTGCTATGGAAGCTGATTTTTCACAAGCTCGATCCCGTCGCCCTCGCATACGGCGGTAACGGCGGTGCCGGGGCGGAGGGAGCCTTCCAACAGCAATTGCGCGGCCTGGTCCACGATCTCGCGGCGGATGGTGCGGCGCAGGGGGCGGGCCCCGCTGTGCTCGCTCCGGCCCATTTCGGCGAGGCGGCGGGCCGCCTCCTCGGGTACGATGAGGCGCAGGCCGAGATTTTCAAAGCGCTGTTCCACTTCCTTCAGGAGTCTGCGTGTGATGGCCAGCATGTCGCCCTCGTCGAGGCGGCGGAAAACGATGATCTCATCCACACGGTTTAAAAACTCCGGCTTGAAGGTGGAGCGCAGTTCCTGGCGTACCTGGTCGCGCATGACGCTCTCGCCGCCGCTGCCGCCCGCAAAGCCCAGGGGCAGGCGGCCGTCGGTGATGGCCTTGGCCCCGACATTGGAGGTCATGACCACCACGGTGTTGGAAAAGTCCACCCGCCGCCCGGTGGAGTCGGTCAGGTGCCCGTCGTCCATGATCTGTAAAAGAATGCTCCACACGTCCTCGTGGGCCTTCTCAATCTCGTCAAACAACACCACCGACCAGGGGCGGCGGCGCACCTTTTCGGTGAGCTGCCCGCCGTCTTCGTAGCCCACATAGCCCGGAGGCGAGCCGATAAGACGGCTGACCGAGTGCTTCTCCATATATTCGGACATGTCGAGGCGGATGACGGCCCCGGCGTCGCCGAAAACCGCGTCGGCCAGCGCCCGGCAGAGCTCGGTCTTGCCCACGCCCGTGGGGCCGCAGAAGAGGAAGGAGCCGATGGGCCGGGAGGGATCCTTGAGCCCCACGCGCCCCCGACGGATCGCCCGCGCCACGGCGGACACCGCCTCATCCTGGCCGACGATGCGCTCCTTGAGCCGATCCTCCAAAGCAATCAGACGCTCACTTTCACTTTCGGAAAGTCCCGTCACCGGGATGCCGGTCCAGACGGAGAGTACCTTTGCCACGTCTGCCTGCGTCACATTTGCCCCGCCCTGCACCCGCACGGCGGCCCCGGCCTCGTCCAAAAGGTCGATGGCCTTGTCGGGCAGAAAGCGATCGTTGATATAGCGCACGGAGAGGGAGCAGGCGGCCTCCATGGAGGCGTCGGAGAAGCGGACGCGGTGGTGCTTTTCCAGCGCCGGGCGCAGGGAGCGCAGCATCTCCATCGTGAGCTTCACGTCAGGCTCGCGCACCTGCACGGGCTGAAAGCGCCGCTCGAGGGCCGCGTCCTTCTCAATATAGCGGCGGTACTCCTCGGGCGTCGTGGCCCCGATGATCTGCACCTCGCCGCGGCCCAGGGCGGGCTTTAAGATGTTGGCGGCGTCGATGGCTCCCTCTGCGCTGCCCGCGCCGACGATGGTGTGCAGCTCATCGACGAAGAGAATCACATCGCCCGCCCGGCGCACATCGCGGAGGACCGACTTGACCCGGTCCTCAAAATCGCCCCGGTACTTGGTGCCCGCGAGCATCGCCGGGATGTCCAGGGACACGATGCGCTTGCCGCCGAGATTCGGCGGCGCTTCGCCGCGTGCCACCGCGAGGGCAAGCCCCTCCGCCACAGCGGTCTTGCCCACACCCGGCTCCCCGATGAGGACGGGATTGTTTTTGCTGCGCCGGGAGAGAATCTGGATGGTGCGGCGGATCTCGGCGCTCCTGCCCACCACGGGGTCGATGAGGCCGTTTGCGGCGCGGTCGGTCAGGTCCAGACTGTACTGGTCGAGGATGCGCGTCTCCGCGCGTCTCAGCGGCGTGCGCAGGGTCCCGGTCTGGGGGCGGCCCCGGGGGTCGGGGTTGCCGAAGACATCCATGATGGCAGTGCAGACGTTGTTGAGGTCCACCCCCGCCCCGCGCAGGGCCCGCACCGCGCCGCACTCGTCCAGACGCAGAAGACCCAGCAGCAGGTGCTCTGTGCCGATGCAGCCGTGGCGCAGGGCCTGGGCCTCTTTTGCTGCCTGCTCGAGGGCTTTGCGGGCGTTGGGCGTCAGCCCCAGCCCCGGCGCGCCGGGGCAGCCCAGGCCGGATTCCCTGGCGATCACGCGGCGAAGGTGCTCACGCTCCAGCCCCTCGCGCCGGAGGATATGCGCGCCGAGACCGTCCTGCTCCTCCAGAATGCCGAGCAGCAGGTGCTCGGTGCCGATGTAGGCGTGGCCCAGCTCACCGGCGGCGGCACGCGCGGCCTCAATGGCGATCTCGGCCCGCTGGGTAAATTTTTCGTTGCTTCTCACAGGGCTTCCCTCCCTTGGTATAACAAATCCATTATCCCCCGCACATGCCGCCGAAAGGGGCGAAACGCGGGGAGCAGAGAAAGTATCGCCAAAACCGAACCAAAATATAGGCGCGAAATTCATGATTTGTAATTGATTTTTGGAAGAGTTGTGTTACAATGTGCTTAGACCGAAAGGTCAATCTACATACGGAGGTAACATCATGGCTTTTGTTATCACTGACGAGTGCCTGTCCTGCGGTTCCTGCGCAGCACAGTGTCCTGCCGAAGCGATCGATATGGGCGATCTGCACTACGAGATCAACCCCGACAAGTGCCTGGAGTGCGGCGCATGCGCTGCCCAGTGCCCCGCCGAGGCGATCGTTCAGGAGTAATCCTGAGACACGAAAAGGGACGAGAAATCGTCCCTTTTTTTAATGCAATTGCGAACAAGACACAAGGAAAGGATTGGCGCTATGTCCACACCCGAGATCCTCTGGCCCGGCGGGCCGCGCTTTATCCAGGCGAAACATTTTCGCCTCGGGACCGACTGCGTGCTGCTGGCGGACTTTGTGAACACCGCCGGGGCAAAGCGCGGCATCGAGCTCGGCTGCGCGTCCGGGGCGGCGATGCTGCTGCTCCTTGAACGTTCACCAGGACTGCACATGACCGGGCTCGAAATCGTGTCCGAGGCGGCTTCCCTTGCCCGGGAGAACATGGTGCTCAACGACCTGACCGAGCGCAGCGAGATCGTCACCGGCGACATCCGCAATCACCGCGTCCTCTTTCGCGCGGGGAGCTTTGACCTGCTGGTGTGCAACCCGCCTTATTTCCCCCAGGGCAGCGGCGCTCTGCCGCAGGATGCCGACCGCGCCGCTGCGAGAAGCGAGATACTGTGCACACTGCAGGAGCTCTGTGCCGCTGCCGCCTTTCTGCTGCAGACCGGTGGGCGGGCAAGCTTCGTCCACCGGCCCGAGCGCTTATCCGAGCTGCTGGTGTGCCTCACGGCGGCGGGACTCGAGCCGAAGCGCCTGCGTCTTGTGTGCAGGGACGCGCAGACTGCCCCGAGCCTTGTGCTGGTGGAGGCACGCCGCGGCGGCAAACCCGGCCTCACCATCGAGCCGTCCCTGTACCTCCAAAATACTGACGGCGGCGAGAGTGATGAATATAAGCGCATTTACCATAAATGCCTGTCATCCTGAGCGCGAGCGAAGGATCTTCTGTGCCCACGTGTATTCAGAGAAAGATTCTTCGCTGCGCTCAGAATGACCGGATTAAGGGAGACATACAAGCTCCGTGCCGGGGTAATAGTGAGCGAGGATCTCGCGGTAATCCGCGCCGTCCATGGCCATGACGTTGGCCCCGTACTGACTCATGCCCACGCCGTGGCCGAAGCCTGTGACGGTGAAGGTGAAGACCCCGTCCGCGTAGTCAACGGTGAAGGCCGTGGAGCGGAGTTTTAATAATTCGCGCAGCTTAACGCCCGTAAAAACCTGCCCGCCGATCACAGCCGTTGACACTCTGCCGCTTTCGTCGCGCGTGATTTCTCCGAACCATTCCTCCGGCGGTGCGGTAAAGTCCGCCTCCGGGCAGACCGCAAGCAGCGTATCGCACAGATCGAAGACACCGATATCCACCCGGCTCACAAAGCCCGGGACACTGTCGGCACTCTCGGGGCTCGACACACTCACCAGATAAGGAAGCTCGCTCCAGATCGCGCCGCAGGCCTCGGTGAAGCCCGGCGAGGAGGAGTGAAAGGCGGTGAAGGCCGCCCGGCCCGCAAACTGCAGATACTCCCCGGCCGTGGAATAAACCGCCTCCCGTATGCGCGCAGGCTTATCCGTGTCCTCCACGCTTTTCCAGGCCTGGCAGCAGTGATAGTCCGTACACACGTCCGCGTCCGTGTGCTTTCCCGAGCGCATGCAGTAGAGCGTGTAGGTACGCGCGGCGACAGCCTGGGCGCGCAGGGCCTCCGGTGCAAAATCCGCGGGCATCTCCGCCGCCACCACGCCCACCAGGTACTCCTCCAGCGGCCCGGTGACGACCATGTCTCCATGCTTTACGCGCACTTGAACGGCCTCAGCGGCAGGGGAGGGGACCGGCGGGGCAGAATACCCGCTTCGCAGCACAGCCAAAACCGTCACGGAAACGACAACCAGCAACAACTTCACTTTCCACGTTTCACGTTTCACTTTCCCCAAACTCCACACTATTTAAATCCGTTTACTTGACGGAACGCCATAAAGGGGATATAATTGCACAGCTGCAAGTGCTGCACAATCATTTTATGGAATCGAGATACGGCTTATGTATAAAAAACCTCTGGAAATCTGCTGCTATGTGGCCGGTGCGGGCGCCTTCGGGGTGTTCTTCCGCTGGCTGCAGGATCAGCTTGCCTTTGACGAAAACGGTCTGAACGAGCGCAGCTTCTTCAATCTCCTGGTCCCGGCAATGGTCATTGCCTCCGCGCTGGTGTTCCGGCACTTCATCCGCTCCATGCAGGACAAGCGCCTCGCCCCGCCGAAGGACTTCTGCAAAGCGCTGTATAACCCGGGCAAGATCTTTGCGATCCTGCGCTGGCTTGCGGGCCTTGTAATGATCGCAGGCGCGGTGGTGCTGATGATGACCACCGAGACCGACGCAAATGCGGACATGATCCGCGTGCTGTGCCTGCTTGCGGCCCTGTCCGGGCTTGCCTTCCCGCTGGTGCTGGGCCAGGCAAACTACGAGACCTTTGAGCACCAGACCCTGGTGCGTATCGGCTCAATGCTGCCGGTGCTGATGTACGCGGTGTGGCTGATCCTCAGCTATGTGCGCAACCAGCTCAACAGTGTGGTCTGGAGCTTTGCGGTGGAGCTTGTGACGATCATGTTCGCCATGATGGGCTTTTTCCGCGTGGGCTGCTTTGCCTTCCATGTGGAAAAACAGTATAACGCCCTGTTCGGCGCGATGATGGGCACGATGATGTGCATCATGGCGCTTGCCGACGAGCGCTACATGGGCATGCAGCTGATCCTCCTTGCCTCGGCGGGTATGCTGCTGCTGTATACCTGGATCCTGGTGCGCAATCTTGAGAAACTGCCGCCGAAGAAGATCGACGATCCGGCGGTGGACGAGGGCGGCTTTGAAAAGCTGTGATGCAAATTGACGGGGACGGCAAAAGCCGCCCCCGTTTTTTGAGGAGTGAACACAATGACCGACGAGGCGCTGACGAAAGCCTGTGCGGAAAAACTGATCGACTGGTGCGCCTCTGCGCGCCGCCCGCTGCCCTGGCGGCTCTCGCCCACGCCCTACCATGTGTGGGTGTCGGAGATCATGCTGCAGCAGACGCGCATCGAGGCCGTGATCCCGTATTATGCGCGCTTCCTGGAGGCGCTGCCCGATATCCAAGCGCTCGCGAAAGTTGACGAAGATCAATTATTAAAACTCTGGGAGGGGCTGGGCTATTACAGCCGGGCGCGAAATCTCCAAAAGGCGGCGCGGCGGGTGATGGCGGACTTCGGCGGCGAGCTGCCGCGGGAGGCGGCGCAGCTCAAGACCCTCCCCGGCATTGGTGACTACACCGCCGGGGCTATCGCGTCGATCGCGTACGGTGAACCTGAGCCCGCCGTGGACGGCAATGTCCTGCGTGTGATGACGCGCGTGCTGGCAAGGGCCGACGACATCATGCTGCCCAAAACCCGCGCGGATATCGCCTCCCTCCTGCGCACCTGTTACCCGCGCGGAGAGCGGGCGGGCCTGCTGACCGAGGGAATCATGGAGCTGGGGGAGACTGTCTGTTTGCCAAATACGGCTCCGCGCTGCGAGGCCTGCCCGCTGAACGCTCTGTGCCGGGCCTGCTTAAACGGTGAAACGGAGCGCTATCCGGTCAAGAGCCCGCCGAAGGAGCGGCGTATCGAGCAGCGGACGGTGCTGCTGCTCAGATGCGGGGATCGTTATGCGGTGCGCAAGCGGGAAGGGAAGGGCCTGCTTGCGGGCTTGTGGGAGTTTCCGAACTTCGACGGCGCACTGGACGAGACGCAGGCGCGGGAAGCTGTGCGTGTCCTCGGCGGGGAGGTGTGCGGCATCGAGCCCTGCGGCGAGGCAAAACACGTCTTCACCCATGTGGAGTGGCACATGACAGGCTACCGCGCGGAGCTTGCGCGGGAGCTGCCGGGCTTAAACTGGAAGACCCCGGAGGAGATCAGGCGCGACTGCCCGATCCCGACAGCCTTGAGGTATTATCAGAAGAAGCTGTAACAAGGGCGCGCTGCATAATTCACTTCTCGCATAATTGTCCATGAATACCGTAGGGGAGGGGCTTGCCCCTCCCGGCGGTACAGCATGACTATATAAAGGCAATGTACGGCGATTTCGTAAAATTCTACGAAATCGCCGTACGTTTTTCACGGTTCAAGCTTGTCGTGCGCGGGAGGGGCAAGCCCCTCCCCTACGCTCATAATGCTTTGTTTTTCACGAAAAATTGTTGTTTTGCAACGCGCCCTTGTCATACAGGTACGCTCTGCGCCTCCAGCGACTTCTTTGCCGCCGAGAGCATGAGCTTGATGCGGTTTAGCTGGTTGACTTCACTCGCGCCGGGGTCGTAGTCCACAGCGGCGATGTTGGCCCAGGGGTATTCCCGCCGCAGTGCCTTGATGACGCCCTTGCCCACCACATGGTTCGGCAGGCAGGCAAAAGGCTGGATGCAGACAATGTTCGGCGTCCCGGAGGTCAGAAGCTCCACCATCTCCCCAGTGAGGAACCAACCCTCGCCGGACTGGTTGCCGATGGACAGGAACGGCTTTGCCATCTGCGCCACCTTCCCGATGGGCACGGGCGGCTCAAAGCGGCGGCTCCGCTCCAGGGCGCGGATCGCCGGGGCACGCACCGCACGGATGAGATCCACCCCAATGTGCGCCGAGGCCGAGGCTGTCCAGCCCTCACCGAGAAACTCGTGCAGGTAGTCGTTGGAATACACGCAGTAGTTCATGAAGTCCATGAGGTCCGGCACCACGACCTCCGCACCCTCGCTCTCCAGCAGGTCCACCAGGTGGTTGTTGGCAAGGGGCATGTACTTGACCAGGATCTCGCCCACAATGCCCACGCGCGGTTTCAATAAATCTTCATTGATCGGGAGATTGTCAAAATCCTGTACGATGCCCCGGCAGACTTCCGCGTAGGAGGGGGTGCCTTCGGTGAGCTGCCGGATGCAGAGCTTTTCCCACTTTTCGTGCAGGGCGTTGGCCGAGCCCGGCTCCAGCTCGTAGGGCCGCACCCGGTACAGGCAGCGCAGGAACAGGTCGCCGTAGACGATTGCGTGCGCCGCGTCCATGAGCATGGGCAGTGTGAAGTGAAAGCCCGGATTTTTCTCCATGCCGTTTGGGTTTAAGGAGATGACCGGGATGTGGCTCAACTTCGCCTTGTCCAGCGCCCGGCGGATAAAGCCCACATAGTTGCTGGCCCGGCAGCAGCCGCCCGTCTGCGTCATCATGACGGCGAGGCGGTCGGTGTCGTACCTGCCGGACAGCACCGCGTCCATGACCTGGCCCACCACGGTGATGGAGGGGAAGCAGGCGTCGTTGTTGACAAAGCGCAGGCCCGTGTCGATGGCGGAGCGGTTGTCGTTTGCGAGAATCTCCAGATGGTAGCCGTACTTGCGGAAGACGGGCTGCAGGAGATTGAAGTGGATGGGGCTCATCTGGGGGGCGAGAATGGTCCAGCCCTCGCGCTGCATCTGCTTTGTATATACCGTGCGGTGATAGGCAGCGTCATGGGCTTCAGGCCGGATGTGCTTTTCACGGCGCAGGTTCATGGCGGCAATCAGACTCCGGATACGGATACGGGCAGCGCCGAGGTTGTTGACCTCGTCGATCTTGAGAACCGTATACAGCTTGCCGCTGTTTTCCAGAATCTCCGCCACCTGGTCCGTGGTCACGGCGTCGAGACCGCAGCCGAAGGAGTTGAGCTGCACAAGCTCCAGATCCTCATGCCGCGCGGCAAACTCCGCCGCCGTGTAAAGACGCGAGTGGTAGACCCACTGGTCCGTCACGCGAAGCGGCCGCTCCGGCTCAAAGTCCACGGGCAGGCAGTCTTCGGTCAGCACCGTGAGACCGTAGGAGGCAATGAGCTCCGGGATGCCGTGGTTGATCTCCGGGTCCACATGGTAGGGCCGCCCGGCGAGGATGATGCCGCGCCCGCCCTTTTCTTCCATCTCCCGGAGCATTCTTGCGCCCTCGGCCTTCACGTCGGCCTTGGCCTGCCGCTGGGCAAGCCAAGCCGTATGTACCGCCGCGCGCACCTCCCTGGCCCCGATGCCCCACTCTTCCGCGCAGGTCTTCACAAGTCTGTCGGCGGTGACCTTCTCGTTGGTGAAGGCGATGAAGGGGCGGATGATGTGCTCTTTGTGTTCGGCGATTTCCTCCACGTTGTTCTTGAGGTTTTCGGCGTAGGAGACCACGATCGGGCAGTTGAAGTGGTTCTGTGCCTTGCCGGTCTCCTGGTGCTCATAGAAGACGCAGGGGTAGAAGATGGTCTTGATGCCCTGGTCAATGAGCCACTGGATGTGCCCGTGAGAGAGCTTGGCGGGGTAGCACTCGGACTCGGAGGGGATGGTCTCCATGCCGCGCTCGTAGAGTTTGCGGCTCGAAAACGGGGACAGCACCACCCGAAAGCCCAGTTCCTTGAAGAAGGTGGCCCAGAAGGGGTAGTTTTCGTATTGGTTCAGGACGCGCGGAATGCCGATCACGCCGCGCGGCGCGTTTTCAAGCGGCGGATAGTCGAACATGCGCTTTTGCTTATAGGCCACCATGTTCGGCGCGCGGTCCTTGCTGGCGTCGCCGCCGAGGCCGCGTTCACAGCGGTTGCCGGTGACATGCCTTCGCCCGCCGGGGAATTTATTCACCGTGAGCAGGCAGTTGTTCTGGCAGCGCCCACAGCGTGCTGTCGCGGTGGTGTAAGTGAGGGAGACGATCTCCTCGAGACTGAGCATCGAGGTCTCCTGCCCGTGCCAGCGGTCCCTTGCGATCAGCGCCGCGCCGAAGGCGCCCATGATGCCCGCAATGTCCGGGCAGGTGGCCTCCACACCCGCGATCTGCTCAAAGGCGCGCAGGACAGCCTTGTTGTAAAAGGTGCCGCCCTGGACCACGATATGGCTGCCGAGTTCTTTGGGATCGGTGAGCTTGATGACCTTGTACAGGGCGTTTTTGATGACCGAGTAGGCAAGGCCCGCGGAGATATCGGCTACCGTAGCCCCTTCCTTCTGGGCCTGCTTGACGTTGGAATTCATGAACACCGTGCACCGCGTCCCGAGGTCTACCGGGTTCGGCGCGTACAGGGCCTGCCCGGCAAAGGTCTCGGCCGTGTAGCCGAGGGAACCGGCAAAGTTTTCGATGAAGGAGCCGCAGCCGGAGGAGCAGGCCTCATTCAAGAGCACCGTATCCACGGAGCCGTTTCGGAGCTTGATGCACTTCATGTCCTGCCCGCCGATATCCAGTACGCAGTCAACCTTAGGGTCGAAGAAAGCCGCCGCCGTGCAGTGGGCGATGGTCTCCACCTCCCCCTCGTCGAGGGCAAAGGCGGATTTGAGCAAGCTCTCGCCGTAGCCGGTCGAGCAGGAGCGCACGATCCGCGCGCCTTCGGGCATGACCTTACGCAGACCCTCGATGGCGGTAATCGCGGTTTTGATGGGGTTTCCCTGGTTGGAGGCGTAGAAGGAGAAAAGAAGCTCCCCCTTAGCGCCGATGAGGGCAAGCTTTGTCGTGGTGGAGCCCGCGTCGATGCCGAGGAAGCAGTCGCCCCGGTAGGATTTGAGATCGGCCTTTTTCACAACGGCCCTGCCGTGGCGTTCACAGAAGGCGCGGTAGTTGTCCTCGCTTTCAAACAGCGGCGGCAGGCGCTTGAGCTCGAAGGCCATGGACACCCCGGCGTCGAGCTTTCGAATCAGCCCGTCCATGTCCACGGCCTCCGTGCCGCTCGCCTCGAGGGCTGCACCCCGGGCAGCAAAGAGATGGGAGTCGTCGGGATCGACGATGTTCTCATCGCTCAGGCGCAGCGTGCGGATAAAGGCTTTTTTGAGCTCCGGCAGAAAATGCAGCGGCCCGCCCAGAAAGGCCACACAGCCCCGGATAGGCTTTCCGCAGGCAAGACCTGAGATGGTCTGGTTCACCACCGCCTGGAAGATGGAGGCGGCAAGATCGGCGGTGGTGGCCCCCTCGTTGATGAGGGGCTGAATGTCGGACTTGGCAAACACGCCGCAGCGCGCGGCGATGGGATAGAGCTGCTTGTAGTCCCGGGCCGCCTCGTTGAGGCCCGCGGCGTCGGTCTGCAATAGCGCCGCCATCTGGTCGATGAAGGAGCCGGTTCCCCCCGCGCACACGCCGTTCATGCGCTCTTCAAGCCCGCCGGTAAAGTAGATGATCTTCGCGTCCTCGCCGCCGAGCTCAATGGCAACATCCGTCTGCGGCGCGGCCTTCTGCAAAGCCGTCGCTACCGCGACGACCTCCTGCACGAAGGGGATGCCCAGCGCCTTGCCGAGATTGAGGGAGCCGGAGCCGGTGATCCCCGGCATCAGGCTACAGGGGCCTGTGACGGCGCGCGCCTCCTTCAAAAGCGCGGCCAGGGTCTCCTGCGTGTGGGCCATGTGGCGGCGGTATTCCTGATAGACGGGCCGGTCCTCTTCGTCCAGCACCACAAGCTTTACCGTGGTGGAGCCGATGTCAATGCCCGCTTTGTATGTCTTCATGTTCTCACCCTTGTTTTATCCAACAACGTGTCGTATAATGTCGAAAAGCAGTATACCACAAAGCTTTGAAAGTTTATCCGACACTTTTTTTCAGTTTGTTGTTAAGAAGGGGTTAAGGGAATGAAGCATCAGGAGATGCGGGAAGCTACCTCCCGCGCGATCATGGACGCGTTCTGGAGTTTGTACCGGGATCTGCCCGTCGAAAAGATCACAGTCAAAGCCATCTGCGAAAAGGCGGGCTGCAACCGCTCGACCTTTTATGAATACTACACCGACAGCTATTCGGTGCTTGAGGCCATCGAGGAGGAGCTTCTGGACTACGTGCGCCGCAAGCTGACCGAGGAGCTGCCCGCCTCCCTGGCCAGGAGCTTCCCGGAGATCCGCCTCGACGCTGAAACCCTGGCCCCGCTTTCGGACATGTACAGCAAAAAAGGGGAGTATTTCAGCATCCTCACCGGTGTGAAGGGCGACCCCTATTTCCAGTATAAGTACAAGCAGACGGTCAAGGAGCTGCTGACCCAGATGCTGGACGATCCCGCCAAGAAGTTCGACCTCTCGGCGAGCATTGTGGCGGAGTTTACGGCCTCGGCCCTGATCGGGGCCTTCAACTGCTGGTATCCCCACCGGGACGAGTATCCGGTGGAGAAGTACTCAATGCTCCTGGTGAGCCTGCTGACAAACGGGGTTTTGCCGGCAATTCAGAAACTGTAAAGAAAAGGGGCTGCGGAAATCCCGCAGCCCCCGGCCGCGCTTTGACAACAAGTCCCGTCATGTGTGCGGCGCGGCCACCGAAAAGAGAAAAGAGAGGGAAGCAGCGCCTTGGGGATGCCGTCTCCGTTATCGCGCACCGAGACGGTCACATAGTCGTTCTCTGCGGTGGCGTCAATCCAGATCTGGGTGACGGACCCGCCATGGGTGACGGCGTTGTCCATCAGGTTCATGAGCACCTGCTCGATGAGCATGGCGTCCATCGGCAGAAGCTGGGCCTGCTCCGGCACGGACACAGACACCGGCACCGCGTCGGGCCGCTTGCGAAAGCGCTGCACCGCCTCGCTAAGAACCTCCTCCAGAAGCTCGTCGTTCTTGATGAGGCTGCTGTTTTCTCCGCTGATGCGCGTGACGGACAGCAGGTTTTCCACCATGCGGCACAGCCACTCGGCGTCGCGCTTGGCGCCCGCCAGAAGCTCCCGCTTCATATCGGGGCTGAGAGCCTCGTCCGCATCGAGTACCGTGGTGATGGACCCGCTGATGGAGGTCAGGGGTGTGCGCAGATCATGGGACAGAGCTCGCAGGAGGTTTGCCCGCATGTGCTCGCGTTCGGTCTCAAGGCGAAGCTGCTCCTGCATGCGCAGGTGGGAGGCAAGTGTCGAGCATGCAAAGCCTACCGCGAGCATGGTCATGAAGGTCAGCGGGTAGCCATAGACCGAGAAGTCCAGTTTCATATAGGGGTAGGTAAAGGCGTAGTTTACGCCGATGACGCTGACAATGGCGGCCAGCAGCCCGTAAAAGTACCCGTCGGTGGACAGCGACACGATCAGCACCGCCAGCACAAAGATCATCGGCACATGCACATCGGAGCTCGTGATGCGCTGCAAAAGCGCGCAAATCAGCGACGCTGCACCGAGGGTCAGCACAAAGATCAGCCAGCCCTTCGGATACGAGCGCAGGTAAAGCTTCCGCTCCGTTTTCCGGCGATAAGGAAATTTTATCATACTATTCACCAGTATCATTATACCACATATGCGTGTTAAGCGGGCGTTAAAAATCCCACGGGCGTTTCATAAATTTTAGTTTACATAATGATAGTTTATATGGTATTCTCAAGAAAAAAGGAAAACGGAGGATACCAAGATGCAGGAATATTTCA
>CADAUZ010000014.1 GCA_902791215.1 Oscillospiraceae bacterium
CCCTGCGACAGCATAAGCCGGCTGCTCCGTCAGTTTAGCCCGGCTTCGCGACAGAATAGCCCGGCGATTTGCAGTCATCTTATCTCAGCGGCAACACCCCATCGCAGCCACGTGGTCAAAGTACGGATGAACGACGAGGAATATGAGTTTTTCATAAAACAATGCAAGGCTTATGGCTTTTCACAATCTGAGATGATACGCACTTCACTGGATAAGCTGGTGATCAAACCCGTGATCAAATTCTCGCCGGTGAACAAGGAGCTACTTTCAAAAATCGATGAGCTGATCACAGAGGGAAAGCGCATCGGCAACAATCTGAATCAGATTGCCCGTGCGCTAAACTCAGATTCCTTCGACGCTGGTATCGTCGATGCGATCAAAAAAGCTCTCAGCGATCTGGCAGAGTGGATCTGCATAAAACATTTTCCCTGCCATCAGGCTTTGGTCTGTACCCACCCGGACGGTCATAACAAAAGCGGCAACATCCATGTGCATATCGTGATCAACAGCCTGCGTGTCGAACAAGTTCCGCGTTTGCCATACATGGACAAAGACTGCGATATACTCCCCGGCATGAAGCACCGGTGCACGGCAGCGGCACTCCGCTATCTCCGTGCGGAAGTCATGGAAACGTGCCAGCGTGAGGGCCTGTATCAGATCGATCTGCTCAACGGCAGCAAGGAACGGATCACCGAAAAGGAATACCGGGCGCAGCGTCAGGGACAGAAAAAGCTGGATGCAGAAAACGCAAAACTGATTGCAAATGGTGAAAAACCGAAGCAGACAAAGTTTGAAACCGACAAGGCCATTCTGCGAAGACAGATCCGCGCGGCGCTGGCAAAAGCGCAAACGCTGGATCAGTTCATCGACATTCTGCTGGAGGATTACGGTATCACGCTCAAGGAGAGCCGAGGACGTTATAGCTATCTGACGCCGGATCGGGCAAGGCCAATCACGTCCCGGAAGCTGGGGGATGACTTTTCAAAAGATGCGATTCTCACCGCATTGGAGAAAAATGCCGCGCGTGTTGTAACTCCAGCGCAGAAGGGAAGCGATGCTTTTTCACCGCCGCATGACAATGATGAGATCCTAAAGCTCATTGATCTGGATGCCAAGCGTGCCGAAGGCAAGGGCGAGGGCTACATCCAGTGGGCCAAAATGTATAATCTGAAAATGAAGGCCAAGACGCTTATCTATTTGCAGGAACAAAAGCTAACCCATCTGGAAGATTTATATGATGCCGTCAATGCCGCACATGAAAAAACGAAACATAGCCTTGCCAATCTGAAAGAACTCGAAGTGGAGCTTGCTGCGAAAAAGGAACTTCAAAAACAGGTCGCTGCCTATCGAGCCGGCAAGAAGCTGCATGATGAATATAAGATCCTGCCAAAGAAAAAGCAGCAGGAGTTCTATGAATCAAACCGCCAACCCCTGATGCTATTTGAGGCGTCCGTCAGGTATTTCAAGGAACATGACATCCAAGAGCTGCCCTCTGGCAAGTCCCTTCGGAGTGAGATAGAGGATCTGATCTCAAAGAAAAATGACAGCTATAACGAATACCGGGAAGCCAAAGCCCATGAAAAAGAATTGAGGCTTGCCAAGGACAACATTCTGAAAACGCTTGAAATTCAGGAACCGAAGCGTGAAGAAAAACATGAGAAATGAGTTTTTCTGATCTGAAACAAGACACTTATGAAATGGAGGATGTTATCTTGAATGATAATGAAGAAGAAATCTTAGACAACGATTCAGATGAAGATGACGAATATGAAGAAATGCTCATGTCATGTGAGGAGGATGGCGAGAGCATTATACCCGAACTGTATTTCTGTAATCCTGATCCTTACCTGAAGCCAGAACCGCTGCCTGATGATCACTATCGTCCTGAGATTCACTTTGATGAAGAAGGACGCATTGTTGTGAAGAATCTGGATGCCTATTGTCTGCCGGAAATGAAGCTGGTTGAAGAAATTGACGGTACGATCTACACGGTCACTGGCAGCTATGAGGGGACGGAGATGCTGAATCAAAAACTATCCCGGATCATGCTGCATAATTTGGAGAATTTCTGATGACAAATGAAAAAAGTTATGTTAACATGGAGCTATCCAATCCTGTACAGACAGTTGCCCTCAAAAAGGAGGAAACAGAATTGTTAAGGGCAACAGATAAAATCACCGCATTATACTGCCGCCTATCAAACGAGGATTCGCTTGACGGCGAGAGCAACAGCATCCAGAATCAGCGCCGCATCCTCAGCGATTATGCAAGAGATCACCACTTTTTTAACCCGGTTTTCTTTATTGATGACGGATACACTGGAACCGATTTTGAACGCCCTGGCTTTCAGGAGATGCTGAATGAAATTGAATCTGATCATTCAACATCACCTTTGCCAAACACAATGTACGCTATATTGCCATCAACGACAACTTCGACACGCTCAATCAGAACAGTGTGGATAACGACTTTGCTGGGATTCGCATGTGGTTCAATGAGTTTTATGCCCGTGATACCAGTCGGAAGGTTCGAGCGGTCATCAAGGCAAAGGGCGAGCGCGGGGAAAACCTGACGAGCTTTGTCCCGTATGGTTACGTCAAAGATCCAAACGATCCCGGAAACTGGATTATTGATGAGGAAGCTGCAAAAGTAGTCAAGCACATATTTGATCTCTGCATGGAGGGACGAGGGCCGACGCAGATCGCTAACCAGCTGAAAGCGGAAGGAACGCTGAACATCACAGCATATCGGCTGAAGGAAGGACGCAGTACAAACCACCCGGAGCCGAATGATCCCTGTGATTGGAATGCAAGAAGCATTTCAGACATTCTTTCCCGGCGCGAGTACACCGGCTGCACGGTCAACTTCAAAACCTACTCCAATTCCATCTGGGACAAGGCCAAACGCATGAATCCAATAGAGAATCAGGTTGTGTTTTACAATACACATCCGGCCATCTACACATCCGGCCATCATTGATCCAGAAGTGTTTGAAAAGGTGCAGGAGATACGAGAGCAGCGGCACCGCAGGACAAAATCCGGCAAGTCACACATGTTCTCAGGACTCGTATTCTGTGCGGACTGCAAGGGAAAGATGTATTTTAACGGAGTGAATGAAAAAGAAAACAAATGGTTCTTTTCCTGCTCCAATGCCCGCTGCGGGACGAAATCATGCACCAGTCATTACATCCGCGCAGTTGTCTTAGAGAGCTTGGTCTGGCATTATACGCAAAAAGTCATCGCACTTGTTACTCGCTATGAGGCGTATTTCCGCTCAATCATGGAGCAAAAGCTTCAGGCAGAAGGCGACACTATCCTCAAGACAAAGCGCAGACAGCTTGAAAAGGCCGAGAAGCGAATTCAGGAGCTTGACCGGCTGTTTGTCAGGACATACGAGGATAATGTAAGCGGGAAGCTGAGCGATGAACGCTTTGCCGTAATGAGCAGGGGCTACGAGGAAGAACAGCAGGGCTTGAAAGAGGATGTTGAAATACTCCGGCAGGAAATTGAAGTACAGGAAAGACAGATCCAAAACATTGACTTATTCATCGAGCGCGTGAAAAAGTAATCCAATCTGGATGAGCTGACACCTTACATGGCTCACGAACTGATCAGAGCAATTTATGTGGGTGCACCTGACAAAAGCAGCGGCAAGCGCCGCCAGAATATCTATATCCAGTACGATCTGATCGGGTTTATTCCGCTTGATGAACTGATGAAGCATGAAACGGCATGACAAATGCCATACCGTTTCAGAAAGTATAATAAAACTATCTTACGGGTGGAGGGGCTTGCCCCTCCCGCGCACGGCAAGCCTAAACTGCGAAAAAATGTACGGCGATTTCGTAAAATGCTACGATTTCGCCGTAAATTGCTTTATAATGGTTGCGTTGTACTGCCGGGAGGGGCAAGCCCCTCCCCTACGGTATTCATGAATAATTATGCTAAAAGTGAATTTTGCAACACGCCCGTTTCTGCTTATCTGTCAGTCTGCGAACAGTGCCGTGGAGTAGTAGCGGTCGCCGCTGTCGGGGAGCAGGGCCACAATGGTCTTGCCGTGGTTTGCCGTCAGCTTTGCAAGCTCGATGCCCGCATGGAGCGCCGCGCCCGACGAGATGCCGACCGAGATACCCTCCTTCTTCGCCAGCAGCTTTGCCGCGGCGAACGCGTCTTCGTTCTTTACCGGAAAAACCTGGTCGTAGACCCTGGTGTTGAGCACGTCCGGCACGAAGCCCGCGCCGATGCCCTGGATCTTGTGTCCGCCCGCGCGGCCCTCGGAGAGGACCGGCGAGTCGGCGGGCTCCACCGCCACGACCTTGACCTCAGGCTTCTGCTCCTTGAGGTATTCGCCCGTGCCGGTGACGGTGCCGCCGGTGCCGACGCCCGCGATGAAGATATCGACCTCGCCGTCGGTGTCACGCCAGATCTCCGGGCCGGTGGTGGCTTTATGGATGGCTGGGTTGGCGGGGTTTACGAACTGTCCGGGGATAAAGCTGTTCGGCAGTTCTTTGGAGAGCTCTTCCGCTTTGGCGATGGCGCCTTTCATGCCCTTGCTGCCCTCGGTCAGCACCAGCTCCGCGCCGTAGGCTTTGAGGATATTGCGGCGCTCGACACTCATGGTCTCGGGCATCGTGAGGATGATGCGGTAGCCCTTGGCGGCGGCGATGGCCGCAAGGCCGATGCCGGTGTTGCCGGAGGTTGGTTCAATGATAACGGAGCCTTCTTTCAGCAGGCCCTTTGCCTCCGCGTCCTCGATCATCGCCTTGGCGATGCGGTCCTTGACGCTCCCGGCGGGGTTTAAGTATTCCAGCTTCACCAGAAGCCTTGCCTCCAGACCCAGCTCTTTTTCCAGATTCGTGACCTCTACCAGCGGCGTGTTGCCTATAAGTCCCAGTGTGCCTTTATAAATGTTTGCCATGATGATTCCTCCAATAAAGTTTTATAAGATGCTTATTGCGGCTTTTTTTCCGGATGCTTGCTATAGTAGTCATCCAATGCGGATTGAATTGCCTCCTCAGCAAGCACGCTACAGTGCATCTTATAATCCGGCAAACCGTCCAGGGCCTCGGCCACGGCCTTATTCGTAAGCTGCATGGCCTCCGCGACGGGCTTGCCCTTGATGAGCTCGGTGGCCATGGAGCTGGAGGCAATGGCGCTGCCGCAGCCGAAGGTTTCAAATTTTACATCCGTGACCACATCGTCGTCGATCTTGAGGTACATCTTCATGATATCGCCGCACTTGGCGTTGCCGACCTCACCCACGCCGTCGGCATTTTCGATGACGCCCACGTTGCGGGGATTGCGGAAATGATCCATTACCTTTTCACTGTATAATGCCATTTTCTGTTCCTCCTTAGAGAATAAACGGGGTTTTCCCGCTCTTGAGGTCCCGCCACACCGGTGAGAAGCCGCGCAGGTATTCCACAACTTCCTTGACGTTCTGAATAATATATTCGATCTGCTCCGCTGTCGCGTCCTCGCCGATGCTGAGTCTCAGGGAGCCGTGGGCTACGTCGTGCACCCGCCCGATGGCCAGCAGCACATGGCTCGGGTCCAGGGAGCCGGAGGTACAGGCGCTGCCGGATGATGCGGAGATGCCCCGGTCGTCCAGCAGGAGCAGGAGAGATTCGCCCTCGATGCCCTCAAAGCAGAAGTTCACGTTGCCGGGCAGACGCTTTGCCGCGTCGCCGTTGAGGGCGGAGTGCTCGATTTCGCTCAGCCCCTCGATGAGCCTGTCACGCAGGGCGGTCATGTGGGAGGCGTTTTTCTCCATATTGGCCGCTGCCTCCTTGAGCGCCGCCGCCATGCCGACGATGCCGGGGACATTTTCGGTGCCCGCGCGCTTGCCGCGCTCCTGGGCGCCGCCCTCGATGAGATTTGTCAGGCGGATGCCTTTGCGTGCATACAGGAAGCCGGTGCCCTTGGGGCCGTGGAACTTGTGAGCCGAGGAGGAGAGCAGATCGATGTTGTCAGCCTTGACGTCGATGGGCACGTGGCCCACTGCCTGCACCGCGTCGGTGTGAAAGAGGACGCCGTGCTTACGGCAGATCGCGCCGATCTCCCGGATGGGCTGGATGGTGCCGATCTCGTTGTTGGCGAACATGATCGTAACAAGACACGTATCCTCACGGATCGCAGCCTCCACCTCCTCGGGGCGGACAAGACCGTCAGAATGCACATCCAGAAGCGTCACCGCAAAGCCCTCCTGCTCCAGCTTTTTGAGCGTGTGGAGCACGGCGTGGTGCTCGAAGGCGGTGGAGATGATGTGCTTCTTTCCGGTCTTCTGGCCGAGCACGGCGGCGCTGCGGATGGCCTGGTTGTCGGCCTCGCTGCCGCCGGAGGTGAAAAGGATCTCGCGCGGCTCGGCATGGATGACCGCAGCGACATCAGCGCGGGCCTGCTCCAGGATCTCCTTTGCCTGCTGGCCGATGGTGTAGAGGCTGGAGGGGTTGCCGTAGTCGGCCTCCATACACCTCAGCATCGCGTCAATCGCGGTGCGGCTCATTTTCGTGGTGGCCGCGTTGTCTGCGTATATCTGCATTCGTTTGTCTCCTTTTGCGGTCGGTTGTTTGATCTGTGCGTACTATACACCTATTCGCCTATAATGTCAATAGGTGAAAATTTATCAAGGGGCTTGATTTTTTACATCGCCCATTGGTATAATAGGTAAAAAAGAACGGGACGGTGACGATATGATTTCGACGAAGGGGCGCTACGCGCTGCGGGTGATGCTGGATCTGGCGCAGCAGGACCGGGAGAGCTATATCCCGCTCAAGGACATTGCCGAGCGGCAGGCGATTTCCAAAAAATATCTGGAGATCATCGTACGCGAGCTTGTGGCCGGAAAGCTCATCGCCGGGGTAAGCGGCAAGGGCGGCGGCTATCGGCTCTGCCGCGCACCGGAGGACTACAGCGTGGGGGAAATTCTGGAGCTCATGGAGGGCCCGCTTTCTCCGGTGGCCTGCCTTGCCTGTGACGCGGCTCCCTGCCCCCGCGCCGCCGAGTGCCAGACTCTTCCGCTGTGGGAGGGTTACGATCAGCTGACGCATGAATACTTTTACTCGAAGCGTCTGACAGATCTGATGAAAAAGCCGTAAAACTTTTTTGTGAAAGCGCTTGCATTACGCCGCCGGGTGTGCTACAATCCGTTTTGCGTCTTGTAACTATGCTTTTTGCGGCACAATCAAGACAGCCTTAGATTGAGGAGAGTATTCAAATGAAGTCTGGCATCCATCCCAATTACCAGCCGACCACCATCCGCTGCGCCTGCGGCGCCGTCATCGAGACCGGCTCCACCAAGAAGGACATCACCGTTGAGATCTGCTCCAAGTGCCACCCCTTCTACACCGGCAAGCAGAAGCTGGTCGACACCAGCGGCCGTGTTGATAAGTTCAACAAGAAGTACGGCATCAAGTAATTGGTCTTATAAAGCCTTTACGGCAAAACGCCCGAGTCAAGCGACTCGGGCGTTTTGCGTTTTTCATACTATTCCCTGATAGAAAGCAGACAAGGAATTCCGAGCAAAATTTGCGTCAGGCGAGGCGAAGCCCGCAGAGCATAATGGAGATATATGGCCAAGGCCTTCAACGAAGCATGGCGCAAATTTTGCTGGAAGGACTGTCCGGTTTCTATTAGGGGATAGTATCATATAAACACGTATTTCTCCAGCCTGCCCATGGCTTCCACAAGCCTTGATTTTGGCAGGGCCAGGTTCATACGGATGGTGTTGGGGCGGAAGAAGGTCTCGCCGTTTTGCCAGATGACGCCGCAGCGCACGCCACGCTTTTGCAGCTCACCGATGGAAACGCCGTGCTCCCTGCACCAATCACCGCACTCAAGGTAGAGCATGTAAGTCCCCTGGGGCTTCATGACCGAAACGCCGGGGAAACGGCTGTGGATATAGTCACAGGCATACGTGAGGTTCTCGTCGATGACCTCGATCATCTCGTCGCACCAGTCGGCGCTGTCGCGGTAAGCGCCGATGAGGGCGTGGACAGAGAGGATGTTCGGCTCGTTGTAGTGGCTGAGGATGCCGCGCCGCTCCACTCTTGCGCGCAGGTGGTCGTTGTAAATGATGTGGTAGGAGCCGACAAGTCCCGCCAGAGAGAAGGTCTTGCTGGGGGCGTAGAGGGCGATGGTGCGCATTCTCGCGTCTTCGCTCACGCTCTGGGTGGGGATATGCTGATAGCCCGGCATGATGATGTCCGACCAGATCTCATCCGAGAAGACGATGCAGTCATGGGCCTTGTATATTTCCATGGCGCGCTCGATCTCTTCGCGCTCCCACACTCTGCCGCAGGGATTGTGCGGCGAGCAGAAGACAGTGAAGTGGATATCATGCTCGGTGAGCTTTCGGTCCATGTCCTCGTAGTCCATGCGCCAGACGCCGTTTTCATCCCGCTTGAGCGGCGAATGGACCACGACGCGGCCCGTGTCCTCGAAGGTGTGGGTAAAGCCCACATAGGTCGGCGAGTGGACAAGGATCTTCTCCCCCGGCGTCGTGAAGGCCTGCAGCGCAGAGCTCAGGCCGCCGAGCACGCCGTTTTCGTAGCCGATGTGCTTCGGCTCCAGTCCCTCAACGCCGTTGCGGGTTTTATGCCAGTCAATGATGCTGTCATAATATTCCTTCGGCAGGGCGAAGTAACCGAAGTTCGGCATCTCCATACGCGCCCGCACAGCATCCAGAATGGGCGGTGCCGTGGGAAAGGCCATGTCCGCGACCCACATGGGGATCGCGTCAAAGCCCGGGTCCGGCCGCACGCCCTCAAAGGGAACCCTGTCGGCGGCCAGGCAGTCATGCCCCGCGCGGTCGAGGACCGTGGTGAAATCGTACTTCATATTTTTCTCCGATAATTCAAATCCATGGCTCCCCTGAAAGGGGAGCTGCCCCAGTGCGCACACTGGGGCTGAGGGGTTTCTTTCCGTCAGATATAACCCCTCCGGCCTTCGGCCACCTCCCCTTTCAGGGGAGGCACGTTAATTCAAAAAGTCTCTCAGCTTCTTCGAGCGGCTCGGGTGGCGGAGCTTGCGCAGGGCCTTAGCCTCGATCTGGCGGATACGCTCACGGGTGACGTTGAACTCCTTGCCGACCTCCTCGAGGGTGCGGGTGCGACCGTCGACGATGCCGAAACGCAGCTCGAGCACCTTCTTTTCGCGGGGGGCGAGGGTGTCCAGCACTTCTTCAAGCTGCTCGCGCAGGAGGGAGAAGGAGGCCGCCTCCGAGGGCTCGGACGCGTCCTCGTCGGGGATGAAGTCGCCGAGGTGGGAGTCCTCCTCCTCGCCGATGGGGGTCTCGAGGCTGACGGGCTCCTGGGCGATCTTCAGGATGTCGCGCACCTTGTCGACCGGCATGTCCATCTCCTTGGCGATCTCCTCGGCGGAGGGATCGTGACCCAGCTCCTGCAGGAGCTGGCGGGAGACGCGGATGGTCTTGTTGATGGTCTCGACCATGTGCACGGGGATGCGGATGGTGCGGGCCTGGTCGGCGATGGCGCGGGTGATGGCCTGGCGTATCCACCAGGTGGCGTAGGTGGAGAACTTATAGCCCTTGGTGTAGTCGAATTTCTCGACCGCCTTGATAAGTCCCAGGTTGCCCTCCTGAATGAGGTCCAGGAAGAGCATGCCGCGGCCCACGTAGCGCTTGGCGATGGACACCACAAGGCGCAGGTTTGCCTCGGTCATGCGGTGCTTGGCGTTCTCGTCGCCGAGGGACATCTGCTTGGCAAGCTCGACCTCCTCCTCGGGAGTGAGCAGCGGCACCTTGCCGATCTCCTTGAGGTACATACGCACGGGGTCGTCGGTGGAGAAGCTGTCCATCAGGGCGTCGGTGTCGGCAAGATCGGTGCTTGTGACCTCTTCGATGTTGGCCAGATCCTCGGCCTCGGGCATGGCGTCGTCCAGGGGCGGGAGCAGATCGTCGCTGCCCACGTCGATGTCGATGCCCGCCTTCTCGAGACTCTCGTAGAATCTGTCCACCGCCTCGCCGTCCAGGTTCAGCTCCTCCAGAAGCTCCAGTTCCTTGGGTGTGAGCTTGCCGGTCTTCTTGCCCTTTTCAAACAGCTCATTGAGACGCTCCTCGGGAGTCTTGCTGCTCTCCTGGGGGTCAGTCTTCTTGCGGGAGCTCTTCTTGGTCTTGGGCGGTTCGGGAAGAAGCTCGGTCTCCCCTGCCGCGTTGAGCAGCTCGTCTGCCATTTTGCTCAGTTCCTGTTCGGTGTAGATGTTGTCTTCTGCCATGTCTTATCCCTCGTATCCTTTTTTCTTTTTGAGCTGATCGCGCAGCGCCATGAGATCGGTGCCGCCGTCACGCAGTTGTTTTCGTTCTTCGATCTTTGCTATGTAATCGGACATGCTCTGTCTGCTGCGGCTGAGCATTTCCGGTTTTTGCAGGATGGCCACCAGAAGCCCCAGCTCATCGCCGCTGAGCTCGCCTGCCAGGTGGTCGGTGCTGACGTTCTGCCCCTTCTCGATGCGCTTGCGCACCACCGCGTAGATGCGGCCGAGACCGGGGGCAGAGAAATCCTCCGGCGGCGGCAGGCCGGGCGTCGTGATCATGGCAGGTTCCAGGTACAGCAGGCGGATGAGGCCCTCCTCCGCCGCGGCTGAGGCGGGATCATCGTATTTGAGCTCTCGCGCCGCAGGCTGCATCTGCTTTTCGGGCCTCGCCTGCTCCTTCTGCACCTGGCGGTAGGTGGTGCTGACCAGGCGCTTTCGCCGCCGCTCCACATCGTTTACGATCACATCCGGCGGCAGCCCCAGCTCCTTTGCCAGATCCATCGCGTAGACCTGCCGCCTTACCTCATCCGGCAGGCGGGCCAGCAGCTCCACCGCCTCCCGCAGGTAGTCGGACTTCTGCTCGGTCACGTTCAGATCGTACTTTTCCCGGATGGCCCGCAGGCGGTAGTCCATCTGGTTCTCCGAGCCCTCCAGCAGCTTGCGGAAGGCCTCGGGGCCCTTGGTCTTGATATATTCGTCCGGGTCCTTGGCCCCGGTCATGCGCAGGACGCGCACCTTGATGTCCAGCTTTTCAAGTATCCCGATGGCCCGCTGGGAGGCCTTGAGGCCCGCGCCGTCGTTGTCGTAGGCGATGATGACCTCGTTTGTATAGCGTGAGATGAGCCGCGCCTGCTCGGGTGTCAGCGAGGTGCCCAGCGACGCCACCGCCGAGTCGAAGCCCGCCTGGTGCAGGCTTACCACATCTATATTGCCCTCTGATAAGATGATATATCCGCTTTTCGATTTTTTAGCCAGATTCATGGCAAAAAGGTTCCGGCTTTTGTTAAAAGTCAGGGTTTCGGGGCTGTTGAGGTACTTGGGCTCCCCGTCGCCGAGGATACGGCCCGAAAAGCCGATGACATTTCCGCGCACGTCGATGACGGGAAACATGAGGCGGTTTCGGAAGGCGTCGTAAAAACCGCCGTTTTTGCCGCGCTTGACAAGGCCCGCGTCAAAGAGCTCATTGTCGGTAAAGCCCTTGTCGTACATGGCGTTGCGGAGACTTTCCCAGGTGTCGGGCGCGGCGCCGAGGCCGAAGTTTTTGACCATGGCGGGCGAGATGCCGCGCCGCTGTATGTACTGGACTGCCGAGCTGCCTTCGGGTTTGGAGAGGTTTGCGTAGAACCACCGGGCCGCCTCCTTATTGACGGCAAGCATGCGGGCACGCTTTTTCCCTTCGGCGCTGTCGGTCTCCTCGGGCATCTGCATCCCGGCGCGCTTGGCGAGAAAGGCGATAGCCTCGGGATAGGAGAGGTTTTCGATCTCCATGATGAAGCTGATGACCCCGCCGCCCTTGCCGCAGCCGAAACAGTGGTAGATCTGCTTGTCCGGTGAGACGGAGAAGGACGGCGTTTTCTCGCTGTGGAAGGGGCAGAGGCCGAACATGTTGGCCCCGCTGCGCTTCGATAAACGCACATACCCCGACACCACGTCCACGATGTCCGAGCGGTCCACCAGATCCTGTATGAACTTTTCGGGAATGGCCAAGTTTACCACCTCTTGTGCTCCAACACTTGCCTCTCCCTTTGGGAGAGGTGCCCCAGTGCGCACACTGGGGCGGAGAGGGTCTGAGCGTCAACTGACGCCCCTCTCAGTCACGGCGCTTGCGGGGGACGCGCCGTGCCAGCTCCCCCCAAGGGGGGGAGCCAAGTATTGCGGTTATTTTACCGTCCACGCGAACGGGATGAAGATCTCGCCGAACTTTTCCATGGCGTAGCCGTCGGTCATGCCGGAGATATAGTCGACCGCCGCGCGGCCCTTGCCCTCTTTTTCGGCAATGATCTGCAGCTCCCGCGGCATTTTATCCGGGTGCTGCACGTAATATTCATAGAGCTTTTCCAGGATGCCCTGCACCTTGTCCTCTTCGCTCTTGGCGACGGGATTGGTGTAGACATCGGAGAACATGTAGCGATGAAAGAAATCGAAGGTCTCCTGCATCCGGGGGGACATGCGAAGCTCCCCGTCCCGGCTGTTCTCGATGAGGTCAGTGATGAGGGAATTGATGCGCTCGCTGTTGCGCTCCCCGCAGTCACGGCGGATGCGCTCCGGCACCGCGTAGGCGCGGATGATGCCGGCGCGGATGGAGTCGTCCAGATCGTGGTTTATGTAGGCGATGCGGTCGCACAGGCGCACACAGGTGGCTTCACGCGTATCGTCCGGCGCGCCGTGGGTGTGGTTGAGGATGCCCATGCGCGTCTCGTAGCAGAGGTTGAGCCCCTGGCCGTCCCGCTCCAGAACGTCCACCACGCGCAGGCTTTGCTCATAGTGCTTGAAGCCGCCCTCGTAGATGGTGTTCAGCGCCCGCTCCCCCGCATGGCCGAAGGGCGTATGGCCCAGGTCGTGCCCGAGGCCGATGGCTTCGGCGAGGTCTTCATTAAGGCCGAGCGCGCGGGCAACGGTTCTTGCAAGGCGCGTGACCTCCAGCGTGTGGGTCAGGCGCGTGCGATAGTGGTCTCCCTCCGGACGCAGGAAGACCTGGGTTTTGTGCTTTAAGCGGCGGAAGGCCTTGCAGTGGGTGATGCGGTCTACGTCCCGCTGAAAGCAGGTGCGGATCTCGCACTCCGGCTCCGGCTCGAGCCTGCCCCGGCTCTCCGACGCCGGCACCCCGTATGGGCCGATGATCAGACGCTCCAGCTTTTCTCTTTCCTCGCGCGGACAGGACATACGCCTCACCGCCTTTCCCAGAATCAGAGGCAGGGTTTTTCCCTTCCCTTACTCTTATACGACGCAAAATTGTATTTCCCTTTATTTTTTTGAAAAATTTTTTCGGGGCTCGTCTGCGCTTCGCATACGCCGATTTTCATCTGCGGAAATGGAAGAAACAGCAAATTTCTATTGCCGCTCCCTCTTAAATGTGGTATTATTACATAAAACAGATCCAGTTTTCAATCGGAACGGAGGGGAACAGATATGGGGTCACCTGACCGAAAATGGGCAAAACGCCTGCTTGACAATACGTCGCAGGGGCTGATCGCGCTGCATGTGCTTCTGGCGCTCTATTTTGTCACCGATTCCCTGCTGCCGATGTTTCTGGTGAATCTGGTCTGCGCGGTGTGCGGAGTGATCGGCCTGTATCTGTTGAAAAAGGGACAGATCCGCGCCCATATTCTGATCCTCTATCTCTCGGAGCTGATTCATCTTGGGTTTTCCGTGGTCGTTCTGGGATGGAGCGCGGGTTTTCAGCTCCCATTGGTCGGGCTGACCTGCATGGTCTTCCTCGGCGAGTATCTGGGGCGTTCGCTGAAGCTGCCGTACATTCCGGCGCTGCCGCTTGGGCTTGTCAATCTGGCTGTCTACGTGCTGGCCTATCCGCATTTCTTTTACAGACCCGGTCTTGCCGGGCTTGAACAGTCCTCGGTTTACTTGCTCCAGCTTCTCTGGAGCGGCGGTGTGTTCGCGCTTGTCATCTGCGGGCTGCTTTCGGTTGTGAACCTGACCACCGTGTCAGAGCACCGCCTTACCAACAAGGCCGAGACCGACGAGCTGACAGGGCTGCTCAACCGCGCGGGTTACGACCGGCTTTTGGAGGAGCTCGACCTCAAGGAGACGATCCTCCTGCTTGTGGATACCGATAAGTTCAAGGGCATCAACGACCGCTTCGGACATGAGACCGGCGACCGGGTTTTGCAGAAGATCGCCAAATCGCTGCTTGCTAACTTCCGGCAAAACGATTATGTCTGCCGCATCGGCGGTGATGAATTTGCGGTTTTGATGCTGAACATCGGAATTCTGGACGATGACAGGATCATTGATAAGATCCGTTTCATCAACCGCGAGCTTGCAGCCACCGCCGTAGATGAACTGCCGACTGTCTCGGTCAGCGTCGGTGTTGCCCGCGGGACAGGCGCCTCGAACTGGACAGAGCTGTTTAAGCAGGCGGACTCCGTGCTGTATGGGGTCAAGCAGGACGGCGGCCGCGGCTGCCGTGTTTACCACGCATAAGAATAATACCTCCGCTCCTTTCGGAGCTGAACGGGAAACCAGGCTTGAGCTGTGCGTTTGGCACGGTTCAAGCCTGGTTTTTCTGTCTTTGGATCACATCGCCCAATGGAGTGCAGGTTTGATCACTTTCTCCCAGTGCGGGTCCTGTAATAGATCCGCGCTTCATAGGGCCGGAGCGTTTCCCGACAGTCGGGGTAATCGGAGATCAGCAGACGCATGTCCGAGGTCTCCGCATCCAGCGGGTTTTGAAGCGTGTGGCCGTAAAAGTTGCAGACAACCAGCAGCTCTTCCTCCGCGTTTGTCCGGGTGTAGGCAAAGAGCTCCTTGTGCTCCGGCAGGAGCAATGCATAGCGGCCATCGGCAAAAACCGGATATTTTTTTCGCAGGGAAATCAGCGCCCGATAGCAGGCGTAAACCGAATCCGGATCGTTTACCTGTGCCTCGGCGTTGATGGTGCGGTAGTTGGGATTGACCCTCAGCCACGGCTTTCCCTTTGTAAAGCCCGCGTTTTCCTCCGTGCTCCACTGCATGGGCGTTCTGGCATTGTCGCGGCTGACGGTATGGAGCGAATGCAGGATCTCCGCCTCGCTGTACCCCTCCGCGCGCATTTCCCGGATGTGGTTGAGCGCCCCGATGTCGCGGTAATCATCCAGCGCATAGTCCACATTCGTCATGCCGAGCTCCTGCCCCTGGTAGATATAGGGCGTCCCCTGCATGCCGAACAGCAGGATCGCCAGCATTTTCGCGCACGTTTCCCGGTATTCGCCGTCATCCCCCCAGCGGGAGACGCAGCGCGGCAGATCATGGTTTTCCCAGAAAAGGCTGTTCCAGCCCTTTTCGTAAAGCTCCGTCTGCCAGCGGCTGAGTACCTCCTTGAACTGGAGGAAGGGCAGCGGCATCAGCTCCCGGTTCTCCCGGCCCGGCACACGGTCGAGCTTGATATGTTCAAACTGGAACACCATGGAAAGCTCGCTCCCGTCGGGATTGCTGTAAAGCTTTGCGCTGTCCGTGGTGGCGCTCCACGCCTCCCCCACGGTGACAAGCTCCGCGCCCTGCAGCGCTTCCCTGCTCAGCTCCCGAATATACTCATGCAGGCGCGGCCCCGCGACGCGGATCTTCTGATCCGGGTCTTTGCCGAAGTGATCCACCACGTCCAGGCGAAATCCGCCGACGCCGCGCGCCGCCCACCAGTGGAGGATCTTGTACAGTTCCTGCCGCATGGCCGGGTTTTCCCAGTTGAGGTCCGGCTGCTTGACAGAATACTGATGGAAGTAATACTGCTTAAGCTCCGGCACCCACTCCCAGGCCGGGCCGCCGAAGGAAGCGGGCATGTCGTTGGGCGGCGTGCCCGCCTCGCCGTCACGCCAAACGTAAAAATCGTGGTAGGGGTTATCGCGGCTCTTTTTCGCCTCGATAAACCAGCGGTGTTCATCGGAGGAGTGGTTGAGCACCATGTCCAGGATGATGCGGATGCCCCGCTTCTTTGCCTCGGCAATCAGGCGGTCCATATCCTCGAGCGTGCCGAACAGCGGGTCGATATCCTGATAGTCGGAGACGTCGTAGCCGTTGTCGTCCTGCGGGGAGCGGAATACCGGCGACAGCCAGATCGCGTCGATCCCAAGCCCGGCCAGATAATCGAGTTTGGAAATGACGCCGGGCAGATCACCCATGCCGTCCCCGTTTGCGTCCATAAAACTGCGGGGATAGACCTGATAAATCACCGCCGATTTCCACCACGGCTGCGCGATTCCGTTCATGGCGCGTCCTCCTTTAATCGTTAATTACAAGATCGTATTTCTCCACATCCAGCAGGGCAGCGCCGTCGGCGGAGAAGCTGATGCCGTCAGCCGACAGCGGGGTGTACAGCGTCATGGAGGCGGCACACGTCCCACCGCCCGCAAAGAGCTCAAGGCTGTACTTATCCATGATGATCCTGAGATCGATTTCGCCGTTTTGGATGGGCGCCGGAAATTCACGAACGTGCACGATATCATGCGGGAAACCGGAGTTGAGGCGGTCCATGCGCATGATTCCCGCTTCCGGGAAGATGGTCAGCTCCGTATAGACACTCTCGCCCTCCGCGGCGCGGATGCGAAAGCTTCTGTAGGTGCCGCTGATATGCAGCCGCATATCCAGCACGCGGCCCGAAACGCCGGGAAGGCTCACTCGGTCAGTGACGGTCACGTTTTCATAGCTGACCGCGTTCCGGCGAAAGACTTCCAGTTCCCGCACCGGCCGCTGGTACAGTCTGCCGTCGCGGATGGAAAGCTCGCGCGGCACCGTCATCTGTCCGAAGAAGGGCAGCTTCGGGCGGCCCTCGCGGGAGCCTGCCCAGCTCTGCATCCAGCCGATCATGATGCGGCGTCCGTCGGAGGTCTCCACCGTCTGCGGCGCATAAAAGTCCAGGCCGTAGTCGATGGCCTGCACATACTCGTCCACCAAGCAGCGCTTTTCGGCATCATAGCGACCGATGTGGCAGACGGTCCCATCGCCGGGGTGGTACTCCAGACCCTCGTTTTGCATCTCGTGGGCGCTGTGGAGCAGAACCGCCTTGCCGTCAAGCGTGAAGAAATCCGGGCACTCCCACATGGTTCCGTAGTGTCCCCGTCCGGCGGCGAGAACACCCGCATACCGCCAGTGCCGCCCATCGTCGCTGTCATATTGCAGGATGGCGCCGCTGCCGTCGGGGCAGAGGTTCGCCGCGACGGCGTGAAAACCGTCCCCGCCGCGCCAGATTTTGGGGTCGCGGAAATCCACATGACTGCCGCCCTCGGGCAGCATGGAGCTGTCGATCACGGGATTGAGGGGGTACTTCTCGTAATCCGTGCCGTCGCCGACGGCGATGCACTGCGTCTGGTACTCGTCCCCGTCGTCGGTCTTTCTCACGCCGGTGTAGAGCAGAAGGTGCTCACCGTTCGGCAGCTCGACCGCGCTGCCGGAGAAGCATCCGTCCTTGTCATAAGGCGCGTCGGGCGCCAGGGCCGCGGGCAGATAGTCCCAGCGGATGAAATCCCGGGTCTTCACATGGCCCCAGTGCATGGGCCCCCAGGTGATATCAAAGGGGTAGTATTGGAAAAACAGGTGATACTCTCCCTTGTAAAGGGAGAAGCCGTTGGGGTCGTTGATCCAGCCGATGCCGCCCGTCACATGGAAAGCAGGCAGCAGCTTTCGGGCCTCTTCCCGCTTCTCCCGCTCGTATTCGCGCGCCTTGCGCAGCATTTCACTCTGCATAGTAACCTCTCATTACTCCGTTTTTTTCCAGATCATCTGTACGCTCGGCGTGTTGCCCAGCATGATGGGCAGCGTGACGCCCGCGTACATGAGCGCCGCGCCGGAAAGCCGCAGCGCGGGCATTTCGGCATTGCAGCCATAGAAGTCCGCCGCCTGCAGGGTATACACGCTCTCCGCATCCAGGCCCTTGAGCCTCAGATGCAGCGGCTTCGGGTTGGCCTCCGGCTGTGTCAGCACAAGGCTCACCAGCGTCTCGCTTCGGTCCGGGGAGACCTGCTGCCATGCGACGAAGCGGCCCTTGCCCGGCTCCGCCAGGCGGTAGTATTCACCCTCGCCGATCACGCTGCGAAGGGCGCGAAAACGCTCAAGCTGCTGTCGAATCTCGGCCTTTTCCTCTGCCGTGAGCTTTGCGGGGTTCAGCTCATAGCCGAAGGTGCCGCTCATGGCCACCGTGGCCCTCGTCCCGAAGGGCGTGGTGCGGCCGGTCTGATGGTTCGGCGCGGTGGAGACATGGGCGCCGACCGCGGAGACAGGGTAGCCGAAGGAGGTGCCGTACTGGATCGTGAGGCGGGCGATGGGGTCGGTGTTGTCGCTGCACCAGATCTGCGGGCAATAGGCCAGCATCCCCGCGTCAAAGCGCCCGCCGCCCCCGGCGCAGCCCTCGAAGAGCACGTCGGGGAACGCGCGCGTCAGGCGGTCCATAAGGTCGTAGAGTCCCAGCACATAGCGGTGGGCAAGCTCGCCCTGCCGGTCGGCGGGCAGCGCGGCGGAGTGCAGATCCGTCAGATGGCGGTTCATGTCCCACTTGATATAGCTGATGGGCAGCTTGGAGAGAAGGCCGGAGAGGGTTTCAAACAGCCAGTCCACGATTTCTCCCCGCGACAGATCCAGCACGAGCTGATTGCGGCTTATGGCGGGCTGTCTGCCCGGAACGCGCAGCGCCCAGTCCGGGTGCGCACGGAAGAGCTCGGAATCCTCGCTCACCATCTCCGGCTCGACCCATAGTCCGACCTTCAGGCCCATATCGGTGATTTTGTTCAGGAGCGTGTCAAAGCCGTGCGGCAGCTTGCGTGTATTCGGGAACCAGTCACCGAGACTGGTATGGTCATCGTCCCGGTGCCCGAACCAGCCGTCGTCGATGACCAGCATATCCACGCCGAGCTCCTTTGTCTCGCGCGCAAGGCCCAGAAGCTTGTCCTCGTCGAAGTCAAAATACATGGCCTCCCAGCTGTTGAGCAGGATCGGGCGCTCGGCGAGGGGGATATACCGGCGGCATACGTTTTCACGGATAAAGCGGTGGTATGTATGGGAGAGCTGCGCAAGGCCGCTGACGCTGCACGCGAGAAGGACCTCAGGCGTATCGAAGCGCTGTCCCGGCTCCAGGAGCCAGGAGAAGCCCTCGCTGTTGATGCCGGACACCACGCGCACGGAGCCGGACTGGTCCAGCTCGATATCCGTCCTGTGGTTTCCGGAGTAGACCGGCATGACGCCAAAGCACAGGCCCGCGTCCTCCGTTGTATCCGGTTCGCACAGGATGACGAAGGGATTGTGCTGGTGGCTGGACGCGCCGCGCTTCGACGCGACAGTCTGGATGCCGTCCATCAGCGCGCGCCGCTCGGGCTGGCGCTCGAGGGTGTGGCGGCCGTGGAAGTGGAGCAGCTCCCATTCCCCGAAGGGGAGATCGAGGCAGGCGGAGGCCGCTTTATGCAGGCGGATCGCAGCGTCGCCGCAGTTCACGATGCGGGCGGCACGGGTGATCACGTCTTTTTCCGCGAACACGCCATACAGGAGTTCGACTTGAAGCCCACTTGCTTTGTCGGCAAGCGTGACACACAGCGTCTCGCACTCCCCTCCACGGTCAAACGCGGAAGGAAGTCCCTCCAGCGCGTATTTCCCCGCCCGGATCTTGTGGCTCACATAGCGCAGATCCGCGCCGAGCTGTCCGCGCCCGGTTTCGGCGTCCAGGGAGCTCAGGCGAAAATCGCCGCCGTTTGCGCCGCTGTACTCCTGCGGCATGGTATCCAGCGACCAGCCGCGGTCGTTCTGCAGTTCATACGGATTCGGGGAAAAGCCGCAGTCACGTTTGAGGTGCAGGTAATCGAAGCAGCCCTCCGCCCGCCGTCCGTAATAGAGATGCAGCAGATAGCCCAGCGGGCCGATCTGCATCTGATAGCTTGTGTTTTTCGTTGTCAGCGTAAAGGTGTTTTTTTCACTGTCAAAGACGATACCCATAGGGCCAGTCCTCCATATATACAATCACGGCTGTGATATATGCTATCCCCTAATAGAACTCTGACCGTCCTTCCGGCATAATTTGTGCCATACATCGTTAGCCCCCTTGACCATATATATCCATTATGCTCTGCGGGTGCTGCCTCGTCTGACGCAAATTCTGCTCGGAATGCCTTGTCAGCTTTCTATCAGGGAATAGTATTATTTTCGAGCTTTTCAAAGACGCCGTCCAGAAGTACGGCGTTGAGGTACACCGGCAGCGACAGGCCGGCCAGAAGCAGGATGAGCGAGCCGAAGCTGAACCAGTGGATGCAGGTGAGCCAGAAGACCAGGGCGAAAACCAGCATCACGAGTGTGCGCGGGAAAAAGCCCACCGCCAGCTTAACCGCATTTTGAAGCGTTGTCCACATGCTGTTTTCATAGCGGGCGAGCAGGGCAAAGGCGTAAAACGCGATCACCAGCAGGATCATCGCGATGGCGGCGATCCCGGCGCGCAGCTGCGGCACATAGGCCAGCGCCGCCAGATAGTCAAAATAAAGGATCACCGCGGCGGCCAGAAACAGCAGCCACAGGAGTGTGGCGTTTTTGAAGTTTGCCTTGAAGGCGCGGAAATAGTCCCGCACGAGCTCCCCGTCCTCATTGCGCACAAGGCGGATGCAGGCGTCGTTGAGCGCGGTAAAGGCCGCGCCCGCGGTGATAACGGGAAGCGAGCACAAAAGCGTGAGGAGATTGAGCACCACGACATCGGCGATCATGGACAGGGTGCGCATGACCGGGTTATTCATATCAAAAAACCATTTCATTTTCGTCGCCTTCTTTCGTGGCATAAGAATGCCAAAAGAAAAACCCCGCCCCGGCAGGGGCGGGGTAAACCGGAAAAGGATCAGCCCTTGACAGCGCCGGAGGCAACGCCCTCGACGATGTAGCGCTGGAGGAATACGTACAGGATCAGGATCGGCAGCATGGCCAGCAGCAGGGCCGCCATGACAAGGCCGATGTCGGTCGAGTAGGTCCCGTAGAAGGCCTGGGTCGCGATGGGGATGGTGTACAGGTTCTTCTTGGTCAGCACCAGGCTCGGCAGGAGGTAGTCGTTCCAGTAAGCCATGGCGTTGATGATGCCGACGGTGGCGATGGTGGGCTTGAGCAGGGGGAATACCACGCGCCACCAGGTCTGCCAGCGGGAGCAGCCGTCGATGGTGGCCGCCTCTTCAAGCTCCAGCGGGATATTGGTCTTGATCGCGCCGTGGAACATGAAGCACGACATGGATACCGAGAAGCCGACGTGCATCAGGATCAGGGTCAGTCTGTGGTTGAGTACGTTGAAAATACCGCCGTAGACGGACACCAGGGGAACCATCAGCACCTGGAAGGGAATGACCATGGAGGCGATCATCAGCGAGAAGACGATCGTGCAGAACTTCCAGTTATTGCGCACAATGACGAAGGCTGTCATGGAGGAGATCAGGATCGTCAGGACGGTTGCGCTGACGGTGATGATGAAGGAGTTTCCGAACACGGTCCAGAACTTCATCTTCTTCATGGCCTCGGGGAAGTTCTTGAGCGTAAAGCCGTGCTCACCCACCAGGGCAAGGGGGTTGGAGATGATGTCGGCCTTGGTCTTGAAGACGTTGATGACGACCATCAGGAAGGGGAAAATAAAGCAGAAGAACAGGAGAAGGAGAACGATCCACTTGACGGCGTGGAGGATTTTCGCATTGCGTCCGGCTTTTTCGTTGTCGGTCATGCTGCAACCTCTCCTTTCTTGCCGACCATGACCTGGGTGACGCCGACGATGGCGCAGACCAGGAACAGGATCACAGCCTCAGCCTGGCCGAGACCGTAGTTCTTGTAAGTAAACGCTTGGTTGTACACGTGCATGGCCGCCATGACGGAGGAGCCGAAGGGCTCGCCCTTGGTCAGGGACAGGTTCACGTCGTACACGACGAAGCAGCGGGTGATGCTGAGGAAGAGGCACTGCACAAAGGAGGAGCGCATCAGGGGAACAGTGACGTTCCACATGGCCTGGGAGTGCGTGCAGCCGTCGATCTCGGCAGCCTCCTGCACATCCTTGGAAACGCTCATGAAGCCCGCGACGTAGATGAGCATCATGTAGCCCGCGTACTGCCACACCGACACCAGGATCAAAGCGAACATCGCGCCGGACGGAGAGGCCAGCAGCGAGGTGGCGGCGCCGCCGGTGATGGCCTTGCCGATGGCAACAAAGGCGCGGTTGAAAACGAACTGCCAGACATAACCGAGGACGATGCCGCCGATGAGGTTCGGCACGAAGAAGCCGGCGCGGAAGAAGTTCTGGCCCTTGACGCCGCTGGTGACGAGGTAGGCCAGGAAGAAAGCGACGATGTTGATGAGGATGACCGCGAAAATCGAGTAGATCGCGGTGCGTCCCATTGCCTGCCAGTAGACCTTGTCCTTAAAGGCGTCGGCAAAGTTCTGGAAGCCCACAAAGGGCTTGGCACGGCTCACGCCGTCCCAGCTGGTGAAGGTCAGATACAGACCGTAGACGAAGGGGACAACCACGACACAGAAGAAAAGGATCGTGCCGGGGCCCGCAAACATCAGGTACTGCTTGACTTTCTCGGAGGTTTTTTGCTTCATAAAGCCTCTCTTTCCTTACTGCCGCGCGGATTGTTGTTCCGGGCTGCGGGCGGCGGCGCATTGCCGGAATTGGTGAAACCGGGCATCAAAGGCTTGATGCCCGGTACGCAGTTTCAAACAGTCTGGGGCTTAGTGGGCGCCGACCTCGGCAGTGGCCCAGTAAGCGGTGATCTCGTCAGCAAGACCGGCGCGGTCGATCTGATCGGCCAGGTACTTCTGGAAGGAGATGCCGACCTTGGCGTAGTGGTCGTCGGGAGCGTAGCGGTAGTCGGCGATCATGGCACCGGCGTCAACGTAGCTCTTGACGGAAGCGCCGAGAGGATCGGAGACAGGCAGGGTGATGTTGCCGAAGGCGGGGACCAGGGCGCAGGTGTTGACCAGGAAGTTCTGACCGTCTTCCTCGAAGACGAGCCAGTTGAGGAAGTCCTTCGCGGCCTGCTGCTGCTCGGCGGAGACAGAGTTGTCGATGAAGAAGTACTTGGAGCCGCCGCCGACGAGCTTCTCATTGTAGCCCTCAAGAGCGCTGGGAACGGGCATCATGCCGAGGTGCTCTTCGGGGTCAAAGTCCTTGATGTCGGACCAGTCCCAGTTGCCGCCGAACTTGAAGGCGATCTTGCCCTGGGCCAGGTTCATCTCGGTGTCCTCACGGACAGCGGAGAGGGGAGCCTGCTTCATCCAGTTGTAGGCCTTGAGAACGTCAAAGGTGTCCATCATGGCGTTGAACACGGGGTCCTCGGCCAGCTTCACGGAGCCGTCCTTGATGCCGGCGATGAAGGCGTCGGGATCATCCTGCATCTCGTAGATCTCCTGCATGAAGTGGGCGCCGAGGGACCAGTCTTCCTTCTGCAGGCCGGTGGGGCCTTCCATGCCGCCGGCGACCAGCTTGTCGCACAGGGCCTGGAAATCGGCGGTGGTCTTCACAGCGGCGGGATCAAAGGCTTCGCCGGTGATTCTCTCAATGGCGTCGGCATTGTAAAGGATGCCGCGGGCTTCCACGCAGAAGGGGAAGCCGAGGACCTTGCCGTCGACGGAGATGGCCTGGGTGGTCTCGGCGACCCAGGGCTCACCAGTCTGGTCGAGGGCGTGGTCGGGGCCGAGGGAGAAGATGTCCTTTGCGTCGACCATGGACAGGACATAGGGATCCTTGGAGGCGTACTTGGTGGACATGTGGGCTGCAACGGTATCGCTGGAGTAGTAGACCTCAACCTCAACGTCGGGGTGGGTGTCCATGTACTCTTCGGCCATTTCTTCCATCTGGCTCTGGATCTCCATCTTGGAGTTGAATATGGTGAGAGTGACCTTGTTTGCCGCATAGGCGCTGCCGCCGGACAGGGCGAGAGCGGTGACCATGGCGAGCATCAGGATCAGTGCAATTGCTCTTTTCATGTTTTGCTTCCTTTCTGAGTCAAAAAATTATTCGATTATGTGCAGCGCGCTCCGTCCGTGAAATGCTTCACGGCGTTTCGTGAAACGTTACACATCTTCTGGATAAAAAGATATCATAGCCGGGACCTTGTGTCAAAACTTTTTGTTTGCCTGAAAATCTTTTTGTTAACCTCCCACAAGATTTCCATTTCAAATTTTACATATTATACAAAAAGCAGAGGCTGATTAAAATATTATGTTAATTGCGCCTGCTGTTTGCCGTCCTGATTCAAACAGCTCAAGCGAGAGAATTGGGCTTTTCATTTTGTCGATTGATTGCTATAATGTAACCAATCTTTTCCGAAAAAGGTCGTGTGCCGCTTGAAGAATAACGATAATCCCACCATGAAGGATGTGGCACGGGAGGCTGGCGTCGCTCTCGGCACCGTTTCCAGGGTCATAAACGGCATTCCGGTCGGCGAGAGCTATCGTCTGCGCGTGGAGGAGGCCATTGAAAAGCTCGGCTACCGCGTCAACAGCTATGCGCGCGGTCTGAAAACCAACCGCACAAACTGTGTGGCGCTGCTGATGCCGTCGCTGTCCCATCCTTTTTTCGCCGCCCTGACGGACAAGCTGACAGCCTGCCTCATGAAGCACGGCTACCGCAGCATCCTGATGATCACCAATTACGATCCCGAGGCGGAGAAAAAGTGCCTGGTCCTCGGGCACGAGAACAAGGTGGACGGCGTGATCGCGCTCACCTACAGTCCGGATCTCCAGCCGGACGACGCAACCCCCATGGTGACGATCGACCGCCACTGCGGCGACAGCATCCCCTGCGTCTCCTCCGACAACTACCGCGGCGGGGAGATCGCGGCGGAAAAGCTTGCCGAGCTCGGGTGCAGACGGCTGCTGTTCATGTCGGTGGCGTCTGATATCCCCGGCGAGGTCGAAAAGCGCGGCGAAGGGTTTGAGGCCGCGTGCCGCCGCCTTCATATCGCATACGAGCAGATCATCCTCCATGACAGAGATACCGAGGCCCCTTTTTATGATTTCCTGCTGCGGCACATCCGGGAGGGCGTGCCGGACTTTGACGGGATCTTCTGCAACACCGACAGGCTCGCCTGCCGCATGCGCGACTTTCTCCTCGGGCAGGGCATACGTATCCCGGAGGATGTCCAGCTCATAGGCTACGACGGCATCACCGACTATGCCACCGGGCGCTACACCTGCTCCACCATTGTCCAGCCGATCGCGCAGATCGCGGAAACCGCCGTTAGCCTGCTGCTTGACACCACCGGTCTCGCCGTTCCCACAAACATCTGTCTGCCGGTGCACTACGCTCCGGGCGGCACGACGAGGGAATAACAAACACATGCGCTCTATAACAAAATGACCTTTCGTTCATCCGTCGCGGCGAACGAAAGGTCGTTTTTTGTGGGATTATAAGCCTCTGTCCCGTGTTCGGCAGATCATGGTTTCTTTAAGCCGGGGCGCAGGCGGACCAGCACTTTGTTCTGCCGGTCGGCCTCGGGGTCATAGCTGTAGCTGATTTCCTCCGCCATGCCCTCCAGCATTTTCAGCGAAAGCTCGTTGTCGGTAGTGCGCGGGTCAAAGGCTTCGCCGCCGTAGCTGACCGTGACGGTGGTGCTTTCTTCCTCCACCGCATGCTCGATCACGACGCGGATATGGGGCTGCGGCATGCGGGGCAGGAGGATCTGCTGCACCAGCTCCTCGATCACAAGGCGGATGTGATACCGCGCTCTGTCGAAGATTTCATTCTGCATGCAGTAGCGGTCGATTTCGCTGCCGAAGCCGATGAAGTCGAAATCGACGGTATCGACATTCAGCTCCAGCACCCTGAGCTTTTTGACGAAGCGGCGCGTCAGCTCCTTGCTCGGGTGGTCGAAAATCTGCTCCGGCGTGCCTTCCTCATAGATCCCGCCCTGGTCCATATAGAATACGCGGTTTGAGATTGCGCGGGCAAGGTGCATGGAATGGGTGACGATCATCATGGTCTTCCCGCTCTTGGAAAGCTCCCGGATGACCACCTGCACCTCGTCCACCGTGGTGGGATCGAGGGCACTGGTCGGCTCGTCGAGGAGGATGATCTCCGGGTCCATGGCGAGGGTGCGGGCAATGGCGACACGCTGCTTCTGCCCGCCGGAGAGCTCATCCGGGTAGCTCAAAGCCTTCTCCGCGAGGCCCACCATACGCAGAAGCGCCATCCCCTTGTCGTAGGCCTCCTGGCGGCTCATGCCCTTTAAGTCCACCGGGGAGAACATGATGTTCTCAATGGCCGTCATGTGTCCGAAAAGGTTGAAGGACTGGAAGACCATGCCCATGCGCTGGCGGATGCGGCATACGTCGCAGTGCTTGTCCGTGATCTCGTCCTCCCCTATCCAGATCCGTCCCTCCGTGGGCTTTTCCAGCAGATTGATGCAGCGCAGGAGTGTACTCTTGCCCGTACCCGAGGGGCCGATGACCGCGATCACATCGCCTTCATGGATTTCAACCGAGACATCCTTGAGCGGCGTGACATCGGGATATTCCTTTTTCAGATGCTCGATTTTAATCATCGGTCTTCACCCCTTTCAGGATATGCTCTTTGCTGCGCTTCTTTGGGTCGAGCCACTTTTGAATCCGTCTGAGCACGATATTCATGATCCCCTCAAGCGCAAAATAGATGACCGTGACGGCAATCAGGGGGAAGAAGGCCTCATAGGTGCGGCTGCGCACGATGTCGCCCATCTTGGTCAGATCCTGCACCGCGATATAGCCCACAACAGCCGTCGCTTTTAACAGTCCCACGATCTCACCCCGGTACGCAGGCAGGACATGGGGAATGGCCTGGGGCAGGATCACGCGATAGAAGGTGCGTCGGTTGGAGTGGCCGAGGGCGTAGGCCGCTTCATACTGGCCCCGGTCGACCGCCCCCACGCCCGTTTTCAGAAGTCCGAACACCGCGGCCCCGAAGGTCAGCGTAAAGCCGATCACCGCCACCGCGATGCCGCTGATGGAGACGCTGCCGAATATGACATAATACAGAATCATCAGCAGGACCACCATCGGCATACCCTGTACCAGCCACATGCCCGCGCGTGTGATCGCGTTTGCGGCACGGTTTCCGTTTCGGCAGAGCATGAACACCAGAAATCCCAGCATCGTACCGAAGAGGATCGAGAGCATCGTGATGAGAAGCGTGGTCCAGACGCCTTGCAGGAACAGCTTCCAGCGGTTTTCACGGATAAAGGTCTTCTCAAAGCTTGCGGCAATGCCGCTCAGAAAATCATTTTTCCCCCTGTCCCCGTCGGCGGGCGCGTCGTTTTCAGCGTCAGGCGCTGTCAGATCCGACGTGCGCACCGCCAGCACGATCCCGCCGTGGGCCGTCGGCGTGGAGAACAGGACCTGCTCCTCCCGCTCCGGCGTCACGTTCATGTCGGTGGTGAAGTCATATTTGCCGGACTGGAGCGCCGGGATGCGCCCCGCGAAGTCCACGTCCCCCAGCTCCAGGGTGTAGCCCCTGTCCCGGCAGAAGCGCACGACGAGGTCGATGTCATAGCCTACGTTCTGCCCGTCCTTGACATAGGACCAGGGCATATCCGTGGCGGTGGTGACGACCCGGATCGTTCCGTTTTCGCCCGTCAGGCCGGACATGTCCACGACCTTCCGGTCCTCGTCCGCGCCCAGCCAGATATCCTCCAGCTCCTGCATGGTACCGTCGGCCCAGGCCTTTTCCAGAAACGCATCGAGTTCTTTGCAAAGTGCCGCGCTCTTCTCGTCGTTCTTGCGGAAGGCGAAGCTGTAGTTATTCTCGGTGAGGCTTTCATGGATGTAATCGATCTCCGGCTGTTCGGCGCGGAGGGATTTTATCTCCGGCCCGTCCCCGAGAAAGGCGTCGATCTTCCCGGTGAGCAGGGCGGTCACACAGTCCGGGTAGGAATTGAAAAGGAGATACTCACTGTCAGGGAAATAGGTATGGGCCGCATTCTCCATCAGCGGGCCGACCAGCACGCCGATGCGCTTGCCGTTGTAGTCCTGCCAATGGACATCCGGCGCCTCATCGGATACCGTATCCATCCCGGTCTTGCGCACAATGATCCCGCTTTCCTGTCGGAAAAGCGGATCGGAAAAACGCAGCGCCTCGGCACGTTCCGGCGTGACCTGGAGGTTGGCCGAGATAATGTCCGCCTTCCCGCTGTGGCACGCCGCCACGATGGAGCCGTAATCATAGATGTCAAAGGAGACATCGGCGTCCAGCCAGGCCGCCAGCCGATAGGCAAGCTCGATATCGTAGCCCATCAGTTCCGAGCCCTTGAAGTAGCTGTATGGCTCCACAATGCCGGTGGTGCCAACCGTGAGATGGTACTTTGGAGAGCTCGGGAGCGGGATTTCCGGCATGTCTTCCACACGCTGAATTACCCAGCGATGATAGATCTCATCCAGTGATCCGTCCGCCCGCAATGACGCAATGAACGCATTGACCTGGTCCGCAAGATCGGGGATCTTCGAGACATCCGAGATGCCCAGCGCCACGGAGAAGCTGTCGCCTACCGTCTGGTCCAGTACGCGAATCCCGGCCTGCCCGTTTGCCACCGCGATCTCCAACTGCTTTTTGTCATAGATGTAGCAGTCGATTTTGCCCTGCGCGACAGCCGTGCAGCCGTCCACCTTTTCAAAGTGGAAGACCTCTGCCTGCGGGCAAAGCTCCCGGACGATCTGCTCCTGTATGCTTCCGGTCGCCACGCCGATGCGCAGCCCCGGAGTCGTGAGGTCAAGCTCGGTCTCCGCCCCGGCCAGCGCCGGAAGCGTCAGTGTTAGGAGCATCAGCAGCGCAAGGAAGAATAGAAATCGTCTTTTCAAGTGATCACCCTTTTTCATCGTTTCCCCGAAACATGCACACGCTAGCGCAGTTTCCCTCTGTCTACTGTATTTGCGCCATTTTGATTTTATCATGAATGCAAACGGTAGACAAGAAAAAGCTTTGCCTGCAAAGCGATCCGTTCTGCCATTCGGAAGAGGCAGCGGTATAGAGAATTGAGCACTCGGATATCATACCGCATGAACTGTGCGCGGCGCACAGGACAAATATAATTTTCTAAAAGCTGCTCCTGATATATTATTCTGCATTTCTCTGGACACCGCCGTTCCTTTCGATTATAATATGTATATCCATTCAGTGGGAAAAACCATTATTTGCCTGTCAATTTGAAAAAGCTATTGACATTTCTCCATTTTCGATACATTATTACATAATCAGTTTTTGTGGATATTAAAGATGGAAGAAAATCGTTCCCTATTCTTAAAGGAGTGATTGTATGAAACACATACAACACAGCGCGGGCAGAGCGTGCTTGAGCCTGGTGCTGTTGTTCATACTGATGACGCAGCTCGGGTGCGCCGCGCTGGCAGACAGCAGCAGCCTTCATGCGGATCGGCACATCTCTGTTGATATCGTGAACCGGACAGAGGGGTATTCCGCGGTGCTGTATGACAGCATGAGCGGGCTGCCCACCTCCGAGGCCAACGCCATCGTCGAGACCGGCGACGGCTTTATCTGGATCGGCAGCTATGCGGGCCTGATCCGTTACGACGGCAATACCTTTGAGCGTATGGATTCCACCAACGGCATCTCCAGCATCAAATGTCTGTTCGTGGACGATCAGGACCGCCTCTGGATGGGAACGAATGACAACGGCGTCGCGGTCATGGAAAAGGGCAAATTCCGGATGTGGAGCAAGCTCGACGGCATGAAATCGGCCCACACCAGAGCCATCACACAGGGCACGGACGGGACGATCTATGTTGCGACGACCTGCGGCATTGTCATGATCGATCCCGACGATCATCTGAGCATGATGGAGGAAGAGCTCATCGCCGAGGCCAACATGCGCGACCTGCGTGCCGGGAGCGACGGGCTCATCTACGGTATTACCAATTACGGCGACCTGATGACGATCAAGGACGGGAGGCTGCAAAGCTATCTGAGCGCGGCAGACACTATCGTCGGCGGCGTCGGGTCGATCCTTCCCGACCCGGAGGAACCGGGGAAGCTGTATTTTGAAGGCGCCGACTTCAAGTTCCATCATGCCCGGCTGGGAGATACGCTTACTGAGATCGAAACCATCGACATCCAGCCGCTCAGCTACGTACAGAAGATCGAATACATTGACGGCAGGATCTGGATCTGCAGCACCTACGGCATCGGCGTTATTGACCACGGCGACTTTCACCTGCTGGAAAATCTGCCCATGGATGACAGTGTGGGCAGCATGACGATCGACTATCTCGGCAACCTGTGGTTTACCTCCACGCGCCAGGGCGTCATGAAGATCGTGCCGAACCAGTTCTCCGATCTGTTTGAGCGCTTTGATCTGCCGAAGAGTGTGGTGAACACCACCTGCATCTGCGACGACATGCTCTTTATCGGCTCGGATACGGGCCTGACGGTCCTCGATGCAAACGGCCCCGTGGCAAGTCTGCCGCTGAAGAGCGCCGTGACCGCGTCCGGTAAGGATCTGGAAGCGGACGACCTCATAAAGCTGCTTGACGGATGCCGGATTCGTTCCATCATCCGCGACAGCAAGGGCCGGGCATGGATCTCCACCTGGCGAAAGCTGGGCCTTTTGCGCTACGATCACGGCGAGCTTGTGGCCTTCACCTCCGAGGAGGGCCTGCTCGGTACGCTCAACGGCAGCCTGCGCGCGATTGCCGAAAAAGAGGACGGGACGATCCTGGTCGCGCTCTCCGGCGGCGTGAATGTCATTCGGGATGACCGTCTGATCGGCTCCTACAGCGACAAAGACGGCATCAGCAATGTGGAGAGTCTCACCGTTGAGGCAGGCTTGAACGGCGAGATCGTTCTCGGCAGCAACGGCGGCGGCATCTATATCATTGATGAATCCGGCGTAAAGAACATTGATGTCGAAGACGGTCTTCCTTCGGATATCGTCATGCGCCTCAAGCGGGATGTGAAGCATCAGGTCGTCTGGATCGTCACCAGCAGTGCCATCGCTTACATGACGCCGGACTATCACATTACAACAGTAAAAAAGTTCCCCTATACCAACAACTTCGATCTATACGAAAACAGTGAGGGGGATATGTGGGTACTCAGCAGCAACGGCATTTATGTGGTGCCCGCAGCGGAGCTGCTTGCAAACGAAGAAATCAGCCCCGTATACTACAGTCTCGCAAACGGTCTCCCCTGCATCGCCACGGCAAACTCCTACAGTGCCCTTGACGAAAACGGCAATCTGTATATTGCCGGCAGCACCGGCGTATGCAAGGTCAATATTGACGAGCCCTTTGAGGATGTCAGCGATCTCAAGGCGATCGTCCCCTACGTGGAGGCGGACGGAGCGGCGGTCTACCCGGACGCGGACGGCTCCTTCACGATCCCGTCCGGCACCCAGAAGCTGACGATCCCCAGCTTTGTCTTCAACTATTCCCTGAGCAATCCCCAGGTGAGCTACCGGCTGGAGGGCTTTGATCACAGCAGCACCACCGTCACCCGCAGTGACATGGTCCCCGTGGATTACACCAATCTCCACGGCGGCACCTATCATTATGTGATGCAGCTCAAGGACGCCATGGGGCGCGGCAGCAAGGAGGTCTCCGTTGAGATCGTCAAGGAAAAGGCCTTCTACGAGCAGGTTTGGTTCTATATCATTGCCGGCCTTGCCTCGGTGATCCTGCTGGTCTGCGCGGTGCGCTTTTACGTCCGCAGGAAGACCCGCGCGCTGGAAAAGAAGAACCAGGAGACCATGGCCTTCGTCGGCGGCATTACCGAGGCCTTTGCAAAGGTCATCGACATGAAGGACCGCTACACCAACGGCCACTCCTCCCGCGTGGCAAAGTATACCGCCATGCTCTCAAAGGAGCTGGGGTATGACGATGAGACGGTGGAGAAATATTACCGTATCGCGCTTTTGCACGATATCGGCAAGATCGGCGTGCCGCCCGAGGTGCTGAACAAGCCCGGCAAGCTCACGGACGAGGAGTTTGAGATCATCAAATCCCACACGACGAAGGGCTATGACGCGCTCAAGGAGATCACCATCATGCCGGAGCTGGCTATCGGCGCCGAGGCCCACCACGAGCGGCCGGACGGCAGGGGCTACCCCAACCATCTGAAAGGGGAAGAAATCCCCCGCGTCGCCCAGATCATCGCGGTGGCGGACTGCTTCGACGCCATGTACTCCAACCGCCCCTACCGCAACCGCATGAATTTCGACAAGGTCGTCTCCATCATCAAGGAGGTTTCCGGCACACAGCTTACCCCCGATGTGGTGGATGCCTTCCTGCGTCTCGTGGACAGAGGCGAGCTGCGCGATCCCGACGATCACGGCGGCGGCAGCGTGGAGGAAGTGGACAACATTCGGAAATAAATATTGTGCCATAATTACGAACAGGGCCGGAACTGGCAGTACACTGTCAGTCCCGGCCCTGTTGCTCTTATTTTGTGGTTCTCGCCACGCGATGGGCGATGTTCTGCCACAGGTGGGGGATCATGCCGAAATCCTTTTGCAGCGATTGCGGCAGTGTGGGGACGCGGTCATACAGGATCTCCCAGTATTCATAGCGGTCATTGCCGAAATCCAGGATCTCGATGGTATGTGTGCGGCTCTGGCTGCGGTGAGCCTGCCGCAGCCCTGTGACCACTCCGCGCAGCTCGGCCCGATGGCCGTTAAATTCGAGCTTCACCCGCACATGATCGCCGATGCCGGGAGACACGCCCTCATCCAGAAACACGGTCATGCAGTGTTCATTGAGCTGCGTGGTGATGCCGGCGGAGCTGCCTGTGCTGCCGTACAGCACATCTACGCTTACAGGGATGAAATCCTGCACCTTCACGATCTCCCCGTCATCATCACGCCCGTCTACCAGGAAAATGGAGAGGATCAGATAGTAGAGATTCCGGATCAGCCAGAACAGCAGGATCAGCAGACTGACCACATGCGGCCTGTCCATGATCCAGAGCATACGGACAATGCCGATCACCGACAGCAGTGTCAGGATCAGAAACGGCAGCATGGAGCGGATATCAGCGCCCTGTTTTTCGGTCTTGCGTGTCTTGTCCGTCACCTTGAAGGCCGAAAGGCTGATGCCCAGAGACTCCTTGATGATCGGGACCAGCAGGTGCGGCATGACGCTGGTTTCATAGATGCCGCTCCACTTGTGCGAGATGGTCCGCTTGCTGCACAGGATCAGGCACACATCCTGCATGATATACATCGGCAGCCAGAAAACCAGCAGTTCCAGCCAATTGCACCGGAAAACCGGCAGAGCGAAAACGGCAAACAGCAGCGGTGAGAGGATATAGATCAGGTTTTTGATCGGGGAGTACCAGTAGACCACGGAGCTCCAGTAGCTGATTTTCTGGTCGAGAGTGAGGTTTTTCCGCTGCCAGATTTTGAGCTGTCTCGCTGTTGCGATGACACCCCGGCCCCATCTGGTGCGCTGCTGGATATGTTCTTTGTAGGTATGGGGAGTTTGACCGCTGGCAAGGGGCTCGGGAAGGGCGAGGCTCACATAGCCGTGCGACTCGATCAGAAGTCCCGTTGCAAAGTCCTCGGTGATTGACTCCGTGTAAAACCCGCCCACGTCCTCCAGGGCCTTTCTGGCGATCACCGTGTTGGAGCCGCCGTAGATCACACTGTTGGTGGAGGTCTTGGCCGGCTCTATGGTGCGGTAGAAAAAGTCCTGCTCGTTGGGCGCCCGCTTCTCGGAATAGAGCGCATACTGAAACACATCCGGGTCATAGAAGCACTGGGGCGTCTGCAGCAGGCCGAGTGGCATGCGCTTATCCTCGGGCAGCTTCCTGTTGCGCTCCTCGGCATCCACAAAGTAGGGGATGGTTTTCAGAAGGAAGTCGCTTTTCGGGATCATGTCCGCATCCAGCGTGACAACATATGGCGCGGAAGTCAAGGACAGGGCGTGGTTCAGATTTCCGGCCTTTGCCCCCTTGTTGTCCGGGCGGTCAAAATAGCCCACGCCCATCTCTTCGGCAAGCGCGCGCATTTCGCCGCGGCGGTTGTCGTCACAGATCCAGATATGTACCTTCTTAGGGGCAGGGTATTTCAGGTGCACGCAGCCATTTACCGTCCTGCGCAGCAGTTCGGTGGGCTCATTATAGGTGGCGATGAAGATATCCACGTCCGGGTAGGCGTCCTGCGCGATTTCCGGCAGGGGATGTTCTCTCATCCCGAACAGGCTCCGGAATAGGACGAGCGATTCCGCAAAGCCGAGCAGCTCCACGGCCAGCAGCAGGATATTGGCGGCAACGGGCAAAGCGCCAAAGCCCTTCGGGATGGAATAGCGGACACGCCAGCAGAGATAGATCAGGGTGCAGACGATACTGAGCATCAGCGCGCACGCTGACAGCAGCCGCTCCTTTGTAAACGGTTTCTTTTCGCTCCCATCCCCGCCGCGAAGAAGTTCATCATACGTGCGCTTTTTCTTTTTTGTGACGTGGGACGCAAGTCCGGCCACAGCCGAAGACAGCAAGACCGTCAGAATACCGATGCCGCAAAAAGCGGGCCAGGCGTGCAGGGTGCCGGTCCCCCGCTCTCCAAGCGCCGAGGACAGGTACGACCAGAGCTTGGACAGGCGTCCCTTTACCAGCGTGTCCGCCGGGTTGGAGATGCTCTTCGGGTCTTTGCCTGAGATCAGGGCTTTGACCCACCGGCCGCTTTCCGTGAGATCGTCATCGCGTATGGGGTTCTCCGTCTCAAAGCCGGGCCGGAACATGGCAGAGGATTCATTTTTATCGGAAAAACTCCATACGGCGTAGCCGATACTTTGTTGATTCAGATAATCAAACCACTTGGCAGCCATGGCGAAATTGAGGTCGCCGTCGCCGCTGGCCTCGCTGAGGCCGCATTCGGTGACGAAGACCGGGAGCCCGCTGTCGACCGCAGCCTTCAGTTCATGCAGCAGTCCATCATTATGCGTAGCCGCGTAGAAGTGCAGCACCGCCATCACGTTGTCATAGGGCACCGGGCGAAGGACGGCACTGCCGAGGTTCTTGTCATATACCGGTGTGCCGACCAGGATGACAGAGTCCGGGATCTGTCTGCGGATGACCGGGATCACCTCATCACAGTATGCGAGGATATCCGTCCAGCTTGTATCGCCGTTGGGTTCGTTGCAGATTTCAAACAGCAGGTTCGGTACATCCGCGTACTCCGAAGCGATAAGCTCAAAGAAAGCCTTGGCTTCCTCCACATGTTCGTTGGGATTGCCGTACTCGAGGATGTGCCAGTCCACGATCACATACATATCCGAGGCAATCGCCGCGTCGATCCCCTTTCGCAGCAGCGTCAGGCTCTCCTCCTCATGGCCGCCGCAGTATTGAGAGGCATACATGGCAAGACGGACGAGGTTTGCGTTCCATTCCGACGAAATCTGCCGAAAGAGCGCTTCATTGACGAAATCCGGGAACCAGGTGAGCCCATGGGTGCTCACGCCGCGCAAGGCCACAGTCCGCCCTGCTTCATCCGCAAGCTTTGTCCCCTCCACATGCAGCCTGCCGTTTTCGGAAGGGCGGGCCGTGAGTGCTTTTTGTGCCTGCGCCGCATCGCTCGGTGACGGCGCGGCGGCTTCTCCGCAGACTGACAGAGCAGACAGGAAAAGCATCAGGCACAAAAGAAGAGATATCGTTTTTTTCATTGGTTCCTTGCACCTCCGTGACTTGTGCGGTTTTCCGCAGGATCGGACAAGCAGGCTCTGATATCCTGATTATACCAGCCCGGCACTCCGTTTTCAACATTTTCGGCCTGATGATCTCTGTAAATGCAGTATTGCCCGATTGCATAATCATCGGCCGGGTCCCGAAGGACTCGGCCGATGATTATGTTTTGTCGGTATCCGCTTGTAACAGGGCTGCGCGCAAACACGGTCAGGTTTCGCTTTCCGGGCTGCTTTCCAGATCGTCTTCCTGCTCCTGCAGTTCGAGCTTGCGGCTCATGTTCAGGACGCTCCCGACATGGCTGTTGTTGAGGATCACGACATTTCCGTCCGCGTCGGTGATCTCGGTGGTGCGGATGCCCATATCGGTGACATCGCCCGTGACGCCGGAGACGCTCACATGGTCGCCCACATGAATGGACCCCTCCAGCATCATGAAGAAGCCCGCGAGCAGGTCGGAGGCCATGCTCTGGGCGCCCATGCCGACGGCGATGGAGAGGACGCCGGCCGAGGCAAGCAGCGTCGTGGTGTTCACACCGAACATGGACAGGATGCGGAAGAGCAGGAAAATGCAGGCGCTGTAGCAGATGACGCTGTCGATGAGTCTGGTGATGGTCCTGGAGCGCTTGTTGAGGCGGCTTTCCACGATCTTCAGCATTGCCCGCGCGAAAAACACACCGCACAGAGTACCGGCCACGATGAGCGTCGCCGCCCAGATGGAGAACAGATGGACGCCCCTGTCCCACTTTCCGTCGAAGATGAAGGTGAAGGCGGGCCACATGGCTCCCGCGGACAGTATCGCCGTGTATATCGCCAAAAGCGACAGGAAGATCACATAGCCGTTTGCAAAAACCATCAGCGAATTTTTCCTGCCGGGCTGACTTGCCAGCTTCGCGCGGATGTCCTCGACAAGCCGGGCGCACAGCACACCGGCCCCCAGCAGGTAGACCGCCAGCAGGGCCAGCACCCCCACGATCAGCCGCACGCTGATGACGCGCACCTCACGGTCCGGATTGGAGGGAACGATGTACATGAGACTCCTGCCGTCGTGCGAGCTGCCGGAGATATACACGTTCTTGCCGTTATATGTCGAGAAGCCCTCGATCTCGGTCCCAGGCTCATAGTTGGGCAGATGGTCTGCCACCCGCTGGCCGATCATTTTCGCATCGGTGTGTGCGACGAAGCGGCCTTCCGCGTCGTCGACGACGGCGGCGGCATGCCCGTCCTGCACAACGAAGCCGTTGACCGCGCTTTCGATGCTCTCTCCGTCAAGCTCGCTCTGCGGGGTCTTCGCGTCAAAGACAGACAGCAGGAAGCCGTCCGGCTGTCCTTCGGCGTCCTTCAGGAGGATCGCCGCGCCGAGCTGGGGCTGCCCGGTATAGGGGTCGGCCGCAGGCCCCGCCAGCGCTTGGGGGTAGCCCAGCAGTACCGGGCGGTACTCCTCGCTGAGGTTTTCGCCGACAGCAAAGCCGGTATAGCTGTTGCTGGCGGCAAGCTCCCGCCCGCTCCGGTCAAAGAGCATGAGGTACTCCGTCCCGGCAAGCTTGTTGAGCTCGGCAAGGCCGCCGTGGGTCAGGTATTCCGGGTGCCGCGTCACGAAATCCGCCAGGGTCTGCGCGCGTGTGCGGTATATGTCCGAATAGTTCTGGCGGATCAGCTCTCCCTGCTGCTCGTGCCAGTCGATCTCATATTGAACGGTCTCCCGTTTCGCCGTGGCGACCATGGCATTGACGGAGCGGTTTTCCAACATCATCAGCATCACGGCGAAAAGGCCCGTGACGATCAGCACCGAGATCATGCCCGGCATAAGCGTCCGGACTGCCTGTTTCCGGAAGGCCGCGCCCCGGCTCTTGTCGGGCGCCTCCTTAGACAGGCGGCGAAACACATAGATCTGGAACAGGATCATGCCCAGGGCAATGATGGCCGTAAGGGTCATGGCAGTGTAGTTGCCCGAGTGCTCTAGGGTGTCGAAGCTGTCCATCAGCATTACGTCAGCATCGTACTCCGGGTAATGGAGCAAGACGGCCAGGCAGCGATTGCCAAGCAGCTTGATCTCCTTGCTGGAGAGATTGTCTCCTCTTGACCGGAAGCTGCTGCTATCATCAAAGACGCTGTTCAGCTCTCCGATGACCCTGTCGATCTCTTCCTGGGTCAGGCCCTCCCGGGGATAAAACGCGAGGGTTCCGTCGCCCGTTCTGGCTGCGGCGGCGCCATCTGTCCCGGACAGCGTGCGCTTGAGTATGTCGGGCCAGTCGCCGAGCGAGTGGTACAGTTCCACCAGGGCCGGGCAGGGAAACGCGAAGACCAGGCTCCGCTTTGTGGAGGCGAGGGGCTGCTTGGCAAGAAAGCTGCCTTCCTCCGTCGGCTCCCCGTCTGGAGAGGGGACGAGATAGAGCGTCAGCGCAGGCGTGCCCGCCTCAATGCCCTCGAAATGCGCCCGAAGAGATTCCTCCAGCTTGGCAGGGTCGGCGGAGGCAAGGAGCCGCCCGCTGCCGTCGAGCAGGTAAACGCCGGCGGCGGAAACCGTGCCGCGCACCAGCTCCAATCTCTCGGTGTCAGCAAGGTCGTCCTCTTCCGCGTACAGCTTCGCTCCCAGCTCGCTGCGGGCCAGAGCATCGCTTTCATACACGCGGGTGCGCGTTTCAAACTCCTGCCTGCGTTTCTCCACGATCTCCGGTGTTTCCAGGATAAGCTGGTCCATCATCTTCAGCCCGTTGTAGTAGCTGAGGACGGACATTGTGAGAAACACGATCACCGCGATGATCAGAAAGGCAAGCACGGTAAAGCCGATCAGCTTTATCCCGCTTTTTTCCCGCAGAGGGACTTTGATCTTTTCAATTGGATTCATAATCAATCTCCTGTATAAGCCTGTAACAATGGGATGCCGTCAGTCTGGCCGCAGGCCGGGCTGACCAAAGGGGTATTTTTAAGGCAACACCGCACAATGCGGCAAGAGCAGATTCCGAGAAAACTTGGGTTCTGATGAGGGCACTTTTTCGCAGATGTACTTTGTGTACCTCAAGAAAAAGTGACGAAATCAGGGCACAAGTTTTCCGGAAGATGCCGCAGACGTATTGTGCGGTGTTGCCTTAATAATAGTATGATTCTTTCCATCCGTCAAGGGGCGAACGTGCCCGGAAACGATATCCCCAAAATGAAAAATGTCCTTGACAAGGGGTGCGATTCACAGTAAGCTTGTATCGGCTGGCAAAAAAAGCACAAATCACATGCAAAAGCAGCCCCGCCGCACGGCGGAAAAGAAAAACAGGAGGATTCACTATGTCTACCTTTACCCTGATCGTTATCATGAGCGTTCTGATGATCATCGGGGGCTTCGCCCTGATGGCGACGCCGCTCATCACCTTCATCAGCGCAGGCTATTTCATCATCACGCTGTTCTTTATCTACGGCATCTTCGGCGTCATCCGCGGGATCTCCGAAAAGCGCTATGACAAGGAATTTATCTTCGCGGCAGTAAGCCTGGTCCTGGGCCTCATCGGCCTGTTTGTTCCCGGCGCCGCGGCCATGGGCAATTATGTGCTGCTCTATATGGCTGCCTGCTGGTTTTTCATCCACGGCATTCTGACCATCGTTGCCGCCGTTGAAAACAAGAAGAACGGCGCTGAGACCGGCGCTGTGGTGCTGGGCGTCATCCTGGGCGTACTGGAACTGATCACCGCTGTCTACTCCGCGATCCACCCCTCTGTGATGGCTGTCAGCTTCGGCATTCTCATCGGTCTCTACTTTGTTGAGTCCGGCATCGACGCGATCGTCGTCGGCATGGTCAAATGCGAAGGCGGCAACAACCTGACCGTTCTGTTCACGGTCATGGGCATTCTGACGATCATCGGCGGCCTCGGCATGCTCTTCACCCCGCTGCTGACCTTCCTGAGCGTTGGCCCCTGCATCATCATTCTGTTCTTCCTCAACGGCGTTCTCGGCATTGTCCAGGCGATCTCCGAAAAACGCTACGACAAGGAGTTCTACCTTGCCATTGCAAGCCTCATCCTGGGCATCCTCGGCTGTGTGATCCCCGGCGCTGCCGCCATGAACAATTCCATCCTTCTCTACATGGCCGGCATCTGGTTCTTTGCCCACGGCATCATGACCATCGTCAAGGCTTTTGAAAGCAAGAAAAAGAACGCCGGCACCGGCGTCGTGGTGCTCGGCGTTGTGCTGGGCGTGCTGGAGCTGCTGATGGCCGCCTACTCCGTGGCCCATCCCGCGGTGCTCGCCCTGAGCCTCGGCATCCTGATCGGCCTGTACTTCATTGAGTCCGGCGCCAATATGATCTTCATCGGAAACGCCTTCTCTGAGGCCGTAGCCGCCGGTCGTGAACAGCAGAAAGCCGCAGCCCGCACCGCGAAATAAGCGCTTCGGGCAGGGACAAAGAGACCGTGTTGTTCGAACAGGCTGCGTAAGAATGCAGCGTATCATCCTTCCGGAGAGGTAAAAAATGAAAAAATTATTTACGATTGATGATATCGTTGTCGCTTTCATTTCGGCGCTGGGCTACGGCTTCGGCGAGACGATCTCCAAGCTTTTCGGCTGGCCTGAGCTTTTGTGCTACGCTGCAAGCTTTGTTGTCGGTCTCGTATTCTCGGAGATCATCAACAAGATCGCCTTCAGCAAAGCGGTCCAGAAAAAGCCGATCAACCGGATCCTTACCTATGCTGCGGTCTTTCTCATCTTTCTGATCGCCCAGTACATCTCCACCCGGTGGATGGGCGTGTCCATGCTCGCTTACGTCAAGGATGAGCTCCTCGGCGTGATCGGCATGCCCATTCTCGGCTTTGTGGTGAACATGCTCATCCGCGGCCTTCGCGTCCGGAAAATCCGCAAGCTCTACGGGGACGGGAGCGAAGGCTACGTCTTCGATGTCAAGGACAAGGACATTGCGGAGCTGAACAAGCAGAACCAGGCGATCCGGGGCAAATACAATGCCGACTGCGCGGTAAAAACGAGAACCGGCACCTATGTCGGGGAAAAGTACAAGAAAACCGTCTGCTTCATGGGCATTCCCTACGCAAAGCCTCCGGTCGGTGAGCTCCGCTGGAAGGCGCCCGAGCCGCTCCCTGACTCGGAGGACGTGTTCGAGGCGAAGAATTTCGGCGCGTCGGCCATACAGGTCGAACATAAGGGCTCGCTTCTCAAGCAGCACCGGCAGAGCGAAGACTGCCTGACCTTGAACATCTGCGTCAACACCCAGAAGACCAAGGCCAAACGGCCGGTTCTCGTGCTGTTCCACCAGGGCGACTTCTCTTACGGCGGCTCCGCCGATCCCCTGCTGTACGGGGCCAATTATGTGATCAATCATCCGGACGTTGTGTTCGTAAGCTTCAACTACCGTCTGGGCATTTTCGGCTTTATTGATTTTTCCGAGGTCCCCGGCGGGGAAGCTTATCCCGATGCCCTGAACCTCGGACTGCTCGACCAGATCGCGGCGCTGAAATGGATCAAAGAAAACATCGCCGCTTTCGGCGGCGATCCCGAAAAGGTCACAGTGCTGGGCTTTGAGTCCGGCGCGGCTTCCATCTATCTGCTCTCCGTCTGCGAACAGGCAAAGGGCCTGTTCCGGAAAGCCTTCCTGTTCGACGGCAACCCGTCGTCCGTCTATATCTCGCCGGAGGCGTCCAGGGCTCTGGCGAAAAACCTGCTCAGGGAAACCGGGACCTCCACCATGCAGGAGCTTGCGAAGCTCAAAACAGAGGCCCTCAAGGACGCCGCGCAGAAGCTCTGGCTGAACATGTGCGCGCCGACCTGCGACGGTGTGCTGATCCCGGCGGATATCTATCGCGCCGCTCAGGAGGGCGCCGCCTCCGGCATCAAATTTGTCATCGGCTTCCCGAGCAACGAGGCGCAGGTATTCCGCTCCGTGCTCGGCGAGCAGAACTATACCGATCTCATTAACGGTTCCGTAGGCGAAATCAAGGCCATCACAGCCGGTCCCATTGCCGACGCGATACAGGCGTATATCGACAAGGAGGCCGCGTCCTCGACCGAGCTGGAAGCGAAATCGAAGTTCGTCGAGCAGTGGAACGCACTCATCATTTACCGCAGCGCCGTGAAGCTTTCCCAGGGCGGGAGCAAGGTGCACCTGCTGTACTGGGATGAAAAGCCGCTGATCGAGAATCTGGGCTCCGGCACGGTCGACGCGGCAGCAGCGCTGCTCGGAAACGCCGATGCGCTTCAGATGTACGGCAGCGTCATGAACGCGGACCTGTCCGAGGCTCTGCAGAGCCTGCTGCTGAAATTTATAAACGGCAATGCCCTGCAGCTTTACCCCAACGAGATCAAGGGCATCGATGCCTTCGACTGGAAGGCGTTCCCCAAGGCGCTGATCATTTCGGACGGGAAATTCACCTGCGGCAAGCTGGAGGACCGGCTGACCGAGGTGGACGGTCTGCTGGATTTTGTCGTACAGTATTGACAATCTGAGCTTTCATTAAACGTTTTCACCGACAGAAATGCGCGGTTGCCCCACAGACTGTATCTGTGGGGCAACCGCGCATATTTTATTTGCGTTTTTCGCCGAAAGACGCTAAAATAGAATGAATAAAAATTATAAGAAAGCGTGAATGCCTATGGGAAAGCTCCTGAAGCACCTGAAAAAATACTGGCTTCTCGCCCTGCTGGCCTCCGGCTTCATGGTGGCGGAGGTCTATGTGGACCTCTACCAGCCGCGCATGATGCAGCGCATCGTCGATGAGGGCATCCTGGGGGTAAACAGCGGCGGCGTTTCCAACCTCGATCTGGTGATCTCCACCGGCATCAGGATGATGCTGATCGTCATTGCGGGCGGCCTTTGCGGCATCGGCTCGGCGCTCTTTACCAACATCGCCGGTCAGAACTACGGCAACGACATCCGCAAGGCCTGCTTTGAAAAGGTCATGCACCTGAGCTTTGAACAGACCGACCGCTTCTCCACCGGCTCGCTCATCACGCGAATCACAAACGATGTGACCCAGCTCCAGCAGCTTGTCATGCAGCTGATCCGCGGGTTTGTGCGCAGTGTGATGTTCTTTATCGGCGGTACGGCAGCGCTTCTGCGTCTCAATCTGAGCTTCGGCACGATCGTTGCCTGCGCCTTCCCGCTCATCCTGATCGACATTATCCTGATCGTCTGGCGCACGAATCCGCTCTTTACTGTTTTGCAGGAGAGTCTTGACCGCCTCAACGGCATCATTCAGGAGAACGTGGCGGGCATCCGCGTGGTCAAGGCCTTTGTGCAGGAAAAGAGAGAGGCAGAGCGCTTCGGTGATGCCAACCGCCATCTGGTGGACACACAGTTTAATGTGCAGGTCATGCTCTCTTTTCTGCGCCCTGTCATGAAAATCGTGCTGAACTTCGCCGTGGTGGGGATTCTCTACGTGGGCTCTGTGAAGGTGCGTCAGGGCAGCGTTGCCCCGGCATGGTCATGGCCGCCATCACCTACATCTCCCAGATTCTCAACGGCATGATGATGGTGGCGATGATTTTCCAGACTCTCTCGCGCGGCATGGCCGCGGCCAGACGCCTTGGCGAGGTGCTGGATACCGATCCCTCCATCGTCCGCGACGAGACCCTTCCTCATTGCACAGAAGGGCAGAAGGGCACGGTCAGCTTCCGCGGCGTGCGCTTTGCTTATGCGGCCAGCAGCAAGAACGTCCTTCATGACATCGACCTGGACATTGCCGCCGGAGAGACGCTGGCCGTCATCGGTGCCACCGGCTGCGGCAAATCTACCCTTGCAAACCTCATCCCCCGCTTTTATGACGTGACAGGCGGGCAGATTCTGGTCAATGGCACGGATGTGCGCGCCTGGGAGCTCTCAGAGCTGCGGGAAAGGGTCACGCTTTGTCTCCAGAAGAGCGAGCTGTTTTCCACCACGATCCGTGACAACATCGCCATCGGCAGACCCGGTGCCACGCAGGAGGAAATCGAGGCCGCCGCGAGGGCCGCGCAGGCTGATTCCTTCATCCGGCAGCAGCCGCAGGGCTATGACACCCCGGTTGCCGAGCGCGGCATGAGTCTCTCCGGCGGGCAGCGCCAGCGCATTGCCATTGCCCGCGCGCTCCTGAAGCGCAGCGAGATTCTGGTTTTTGATGACGCTACCAGCGCCCTCGACCTCAAGACGGAAGCAAAGCTGTACGAGGTGCTCAACCGAGACTATACGGATGTGACCAAGATCATCATCGCCCAGCGCATCGCATCGGTGCAGAACGCAGACCGCATCGTCGTCATCGACGGCGGGACCGTCGCCGCCTGCGGCAGCCACCGGGAGCTGATGGCATCCAGCCCCATTTACCGGGATATTTACGATTCCCAGCTTCGAGAGGAGGCGACGGCATGAGCGGCAGTGTACAGTCCAACTCCGTGCAGCAGGGCTTCGGGCGGCGCGGTCCCAATATCGGCGCGCCGACGGAAAAACCCAAGTCCGGGCGACAGACCCTCCGGCGTCTTCTTGGCTATTTCCGCCCGGAGATGAAATATGTGGTTTATCTTTCTCTCAGCGTTGTGCTTGCTGTTATGACGGGTGTGATTGCCCCGCGCCTGCAAAGCAGCGTGATCGACGATCTGGTAGCGCGGGACTTTGTTGCGATCCCCCCGATCCTCGGCATGATGCTCCTCGTGTACATCTTAAACGGCATCGCAACGCTCCTGCAGGGCTTTCTGTCCGCCCGGCTTGGGCAGCGGGTCATCTATCGCATACGCTCCGAGCTTTTTGAAAAGGTCATTGAGCTTCCCGTCCCCTTTCTGGACAACCACTCCCACGGGGACCTGATGAGCCGCATGACCAATGATGCCGAAAATGTCTCCAATGTCATCAGCTCCTCATTTGCCTCTCTGTTCTCCGGCGTGCTGATGCTCATCGCCACGCTTGTCATGATGTGCAGTTACAGCGTCCCGCTGACGCTGCTGACCTGTGTGACGATGCTGCTGACGATCGTTGTGACCCAGGTGCTCTCCGGCCTCATGCGCAAATACTACCTCAAGCGTCAGGTGCTTCTCGGTCAGCTCAACGGCATTGTGGAGGAGAAGGTCAGCGCCAGGAAGACCGTCACGGCCTACAATCTCCAGGAGGCCACGATTAAGGACTTCGCCGAGACCAGCGACGCGCTGACCAAGACCGGCATCATCGCGGACGTGATCGGCAACGCCATGGGGCCGCTGATGAATATGATCAACAACTTCTCCTTTGTGATCGTGGCGGCCTTCGGCGCGTGGTTTGCACTGAAGGGTATGATCTCCGTCGGCGTGATCTCGGCCTTCATCATCTACTCCAAGCAGTTCAGCCGCCCCATTAACGAGCTTTCGCAGCTCTACGGGCAGATTCAGACTGCCGTTGCCGGCGCAGAGCGTATTTTCACCGTACTCGACGCCGAGAGCGAGGACAAGAGCGGCGAAAACGCGCTGCCCATCCATGAAGGGATTATTGAATTCAAGCATGTGAATTTCAGCTACGTCCCCGGCAAGCAGGTGATCCATGACTTCAACCTCAAGGTCGAGGCAGGCAAAAAAATCGCGCTGGTCGGCTCCACCGGCTCCGGAAAGACCACCGTCGTCAACCTGCTCATGCGCTTTTATGATCTGGACAGCGGCAGCATCACGGTCGACGGGACAGACATCCGGGACATCTCCTGTGACGTACTGCGCGATGCGGTTGGCATCGTCCTTCAGGACAGCGTTCTGTTCACAGACACGGTGCGCAACAATCTCAAGTACGCAGACCGTACCATCTCCGACAAAAAGATGATCGAGGCCGCCGAGATTTCCAACTGCGACAAGGTGGTAGCCGCGCTGCCAGATGGCTATAATACCGTTCTGACCGCGGCGGGCGCGAACCTCTCCCAGGGCCAGCGCCAGCTTCTGACCATCGGGCGCGCCTTCCTCAGCTATCCGAAGATCCTGATCCTCGACGAGGCCACCTCCAGTGTGGACACCCGCACCGAAAAGCAGATCCAGAACGCCATGGTGAAGCTGATGAAAAACCGTACCAGCCTCATCATCGCCCACCGTCTGTCCACCATCCGCGACGCAGACCAGATCGTGGTCATGGAGCAGGGGCACATCATCGAGACCGGCACCCACGATGAGCTGCTTAAAAAGAAGGGCGATTACTACCGTCTGTACATGACCCAGTTTGCCGGTCAGGCAACGTGAGCTTCCCTCCGCCAAACCTCATAAACGGAAAGCGCCTGCGGTGAAGTTGTGTTTTCGCCCGGCCCGCTGTGTGCCCGACCGCGGCGTCTGCCGCAGGACCGAGATCAGCATGACCGATGGCAGCGTCGTGAAGGTCGCCTTCAAGTCCGAGGGCAGCTACACCGATTTTGTCGAGACCGTGACGGTCGAAATGATTCGCAAGGACAGCAGCCCCTTTTGGGTGGCTCTGGGGGATCAGAAGCTTGAGCATTACCTCAACCGCCGCAAGTTCGACGAGGCCAAAGAGGGCTGGTACTACAGCCAGTCCAAGCGCGCCGTGCTGGTCAAGTATGCAAACCCGAAGCACGACGTAAGCTTGACCGTGAGCTTCGAGGACTTTGATCTGGTAGGCATGTAGTAAAAAGCGGAGCTATGGCCTCCGCTTCACGGACAAATCAGTATCGTCGCGCAGTGACTTCTTACAACACTCCTTTCCTCTTCAGGCATGGCGCTTGTACGCTGTGCGGCCGGTAAAGAACAGCGCATATTTTGAAGAACACTTTACCGGGCCTGGCCCTGCGAGTATAGAGGAAGGAATTCTGTCATCGGCGATTACGTGGATTGCAGCTAAAACAACGAAACCGGAGATAAACTGCCCGCACCGGCAGGGAAGGGATGATTGGGGCTATGAAAAAGTATCTTGCGTTGATCCTCATATTGCTAATGGCTTTCGGCACATTTCCTGTGGAGGCGTCAGCCGACGCCGCTGTCCATGGCAAGGTTGCGGAGATCGATACATATGGTCAGGCACTGTTGGACATCACCAAGGAGGATTTCAAAAAAGCGGGGTTCGATCCGGGAGATATCGTCACTGTGACCTGCGGCAGCTATACCGGCAGCATGCCCTGCTTCACCGGCTACTATGCGGATCGCGGATAGTGTATGCTGCGTGTCAATCCGTATCTGCCCAATATCACGTTATGCATCAATTACGGCGATTTTGCGAAAATCGCGGGGATCGGCGCGGGCGATAACGTGGACATCACGCTCAAGGAGAAGGGCGGTGCGCTGGAGCTTCAGGAAATCAACGATCTGACTTACAGCGATGACCGGGCCGACAGCCCGTCCGATGCGACGTTTGCCAATTTCCGGCCCATCGTGGAGGGAAAGCTGTACCGCAGCGCGTCTCCTGTGGACAACACGATCAAGCGCGCGCGATACGCCGATGCCCTGATCCGGGAGGCGGGCGTTCAGACGGTCATGAACCTCAACAATACACCTGAGGAAGTCGCCGCATGTCTGGCTGCGGAAGACTTTGCTTCCCCCTGGTACAGAGCGTTATATGAAGCGGGAAAGGTTATCGCTCTGGGAATGGTGATTGATTTCTCCTCGGAAGAATTTGGGGCGGGCATCGCAGAAGGCTTTACCTTCCTCGCCCAAGGGGATACGCCCTATCTCGTGCACTGTCTGGAGGGAAAGGACCGCGCCGGATTCGCGGCCATGGTGCTGGAAGCATTGATGGGCTGGCGTGAGGAAGAGATCGTGGCTGATTATATGCGCAGCTACACCAACTATTACGGCATTGAACCCGGTACCGAAAAATACGAACTGATCGTGGAAAAGAACATAGAGGAGATGCTGTGCATCCTGGCGGGTCTGGAGTCCGGCGCATCCCTTGCCGGAACGGATCTGCGGGCCGCGGCAGAAGCCTATCTGCTCAGCCACGGCATGGCGGAGCAAAGTCTGACGCAGCTTGAAGACAAGCTTGCTTTAAGCGCTCCCGCCCCTGCGAAAGACGCAGAGGAAGCGCAGCTGATCAAAGATATCATTTTATACTACGGATGTCACGGCGAAGCGGCAGAGGAAGAAATCCATGATCTTCTTGCGGCCTTGAAAGAAGCAGACGCAGATCAGGGAACGCTTTGGGAAAGCATCGTGGATTACTGGAGGTATGTCAATACGGACCTCGTGATCAACACGAAAACGCTGCCCGAAAATCTTCCGAAGGACGGCAGCCTTGCCCTCGTGATTTTGGGCGCGGCGCTCAATGCCGACGGCAGTATGCGCGAGGAGCTGATCGGACGGCTGCAAGTCGGCCTTGCCTGTGCCGGGCAATATCCGAACGCCTATGTTGTCTGTACCGGAGGCGGAACGGCAAAGGAGAACAAGGATGTTACGGAGGCGGGACAGATGGGAGCCTGGCTGCTGGAGCACGGTCTGGAAAAAGACAGGCTGATTTTGGAGGATCAGTCCCTGTCCACAATCGAAAACGCACAGTACACGCTGGACATCCTCCACAGGGATTACCCGCAGGTCACCTCCCTTGCAATCGTCAGCAGCGACTATCACGCCGCAAGAGGCGCGCTTCTGTTTGAGACCGCTTCGCTCATGGCAAAACACGAAATTCGGGTCGTTTCAAACTGCGCTTCTCCCGCTCCGGACAAGGCGTATACGGGCGACTATCTCCGCGGATGGCAGATGTATAATATGCTGCAGCTGATCGGGGAAGAGGAGCTGGCACGGCAGTATTTGCATGACCGCGAAAACTTCCCGACACCGGCGCTGTATGAGCAGGCCGAGGCAGCATAAGAAAAAACGCGCTCCGGCGGCGCTGTTTTCGGCTGTTTTCATATATTTGATGCTGTTTTTTCCGCACCTGTCTTCAGGTAAAGTCTGAGAACAACATACGAACTGTCGCAAAGGCACAGGCCTATAATATTGCAATCCGTATAACAAAGGCGCTGTGAAAAAAGTCCCCTTCATCAAGAACACAGTAATATCAACACCGTAGGGGCCGACGCCCCCGGCGGCCCGGCAGAGAGAATCCTGAATAACACATTGACCCCCGGCGAATCCGTAACACTGTACGTTTTCGCCGGGGGGGCTTTCTGCTTTATTTTTGGACTGTACCGCTCGGGCCGCCGGGGGCGTCGGCCCCTACACTGTCAATTGACTTTTTTCACAGCGCCCCTTTTGTTTGTATTTACGGTTCTTTTTCCTCAAACTCCGCAGAGGAAGCAAACCTGCTGGGCTTGATGAAGAAGTTCGGGCCGGTGCCGCCGTCAGGGAAGCAGGGCAGCTCGGTGACCAGATCATCGCCGTACTGGGCCTTGAGCTCTTCGATGGGGCCGAACTTTAAGGCGCGCATCATGCAGCTCGTGACGCAGGCGGGCTCTTCACCCTTGCGGATGAGCTCGATGCAGCCGTTGCACTTGCCGACCTCTTCCCGCTCGGGGATGAAGACCGGGTGGCCGTAGGGACATGCCTTGACGCACATCTGGCACATCTCGCCGAGGCACTTGATGTTGGCGTCGTGGCAGACAAGGCCGGTCTCCTCATCCTTGACGGTGCGCTTGGTGGGGCAGGCCGCCACACAGGCGGGATTGTCGCAGTGGTTGCAGGTGGTCGCCAGGTGGTAGATGCCGGGGTTGGGGTACTCGCCGGTCTCGAAGGTCCTCACCTTGCGGTAGAGAGTGCCGACATCGAGCCGGTTTTTATCTTTGCATGCGATCTGGCAGGTGTGGCAGCCGGCGCACACGGTCTGATCGAAATAGAATCCATACTGTGCCATGTGTTTACCTCCTCACTGTTCACTCAAACAGGATCGTCTGGGGCACGTCCTTGTCGTCGGGGATGGTCTCGTCGAACTTCGCCACTTCCACGTTCAGCGTGTTGTAGCCGCTGCAGCCCAGGCCGCGGGCGACCTGACCGGTGATGTAGTTCTCCGAGCCGCTCTGGTCGATGCCGGTCTTCTCATCCACGCGGATCCACGGACCGTGGGGCAGGCCCACCACGCCGGGCATCAGGCGTCCGGTCACATAGGCCTTGCGCAGGGTCTCGCCGTACTTGGAGGAAATCTTGACCGTGTCGCCGTCGGCGATGCCGCGCTCTTCGGCGTCCTTCTTTGCAAGGAACACCGGGTTCGGGCAGGCTTCACGCAGCCAGGGGACGTTGTCGAAGATGGAGTGGGAACGGCGCTGGTAGTGGGGGTTGATGCACTGGAGCGGGAACTCCGTCTTCTCGCCGCCGATCTTGCGGTCGACAAAGGCGTCCTGGTAGCCCTGGGTGGGAACGCGGTACTTCGGGATGGCGCTGTACTCCTCTTCGGAGTAGCCCTGGGAGTTCAGGATATCGGCCCAGGCCTGGCAGGCAAATTCGATCTTGCCGGAGGTGGTGGTGAGGGGATGGCCTTCGGGATCGTCGCGGAAATCCTTCTTGTGGATGAAGCCGAAGTTATCGCCGATGTGGCGGTCAACGCGGTACAGGCCGTCCTCCATATACTTGGCGATGGGGACGCGGCCCTCCTGCGGCTGACCCTCGACGCCCCACTCCTTGATATCGTCCTCGGTGATGGAGACGAGGTTTTCCCAGCTCTCGCCGTCTTCCTTGATGACGGTGCTGGTGGCGACGGCGTTGAAGAGTTGCTGCTTTGCGGAGACAGTGCCCCACATCTCGGGCGCAAGGCCGAACTTCTCGCCGATGGTCATCATGGCCTCGGCGTCGCTCTTGGCCTCATAGAAGGGTTCGAGCATGCCGCGGTTAATGAGCAGGATGTCGCGGTTCATGTAGCCTTCCCAGACGTAAGCGCCCTCGCGCTCCCAGTCGGTGGTGATGGGCAGGACGATGTCCGCATACTTGTTGGTGGCAGTGAGGAAGTGGCCCTGGCCGACCACAAACTCCACCGAGCGCATGGCCTCGACGCCTTCCTTGGCACCCTCGCAGGTGGTGAGTTTGGCCTTGTTGGTGGTCCAGATCATCTTGATGGGGGCGGTGATGTACTCGACCCGCTTGCTCAGGTCATAGCCCGCGACCAGGTCCTTCCAGCCGTCGGGACCTGCGTCGTTGAGGCCGGTGAAAATGCCGGTGGGGTTGAAGGCCTCGCCCTTGACGGCCTTCCAGATCTGGTTGTCGCAGATGGGCGTGGCGGCGCCGGTGCCGCCGGTCGCGCCGGAGGGGCCGCCGGAGCCGGCCTTGACGAGACGGGGGCCGAAGTTGTTGGTGTGGTTCCAGGCGGTGGGGCCGACAGAATTGCCGCTCTTGCCGATGTGGCCGCCCATGGCGCCGAGGGCGATGGCGGTCTGCGGGAGCTGCTCGGTGTCATAGGTACGGGCAGAAGCCCAGGAGGACAGGAGTGCCACGTTGTTGTCCTTGCCGAGGATGCACGCGACCTCGCGCAGGGTTTCGGCGGGGATGCCGGTGATCTCCTCGGCCCACTCGGGGGTCTTGGGGACGCCGTCGTACTCGCCGCGCAGGTAGTCGAAGTAGTTCTCGTCGCTCTTTACATCGGCGGGCATGTGATCCTTGTCCTGACCGACGCAGCAGCGATCCAGGAAGTCCCAGTCGATGAGGGAGCCGTCTTTGTCCTCCTCAAGCATCACGTAGGACATGGCCATCATGGCGGCCATATCGGTGCCGGGACGGATGGGAATCCACTTGGCGTCCAGGATGGCGGAGGTATCGGTGTAGATGGGGTCGAAGATGATGAACTTGACGCCCGCGTTTTTCCAGGCGACGGCGTAGTTGGTGGCGTTGCCGAGGGCCGCCCAGGCGGGGTTATAGCCGAAGGCCACCACATAGTCGCAGTTCATGAAGTCGAGGCGGTCGTTGTTGCAGTCATAGTAGTTGCAGCCGTCGCCCCAGCCCAGCACGCCGGGCGCAAACCAGGTGCCCCAGGAGCTGGTGGTCCAGGAATTGAGGTAGTTGATGTTCAGCTTGTTGAGAAGGCTGGAACATCCTCCGCCGAAGGTGAGGATGGCGTTGTCGCCGTAGGTGGAATTGATGCGCTCCAGCTCGTCGTGGATGTAGGTCGCGGCCTCATCCCAGGAGATGCGCTCCCACTCGTCCTGGCCTCTGAGCTCGGGATTGCGGTCATCGGGGCTCCAGTGCTTGCGCTTCATTGGGTATTTCAGGCGATCCAGACCCCTCGCCTGATACTGCTGGGAAAAGCCGCGCAGGCAGGCGCGCTGCTGACGGTTGACCTCGTCGTCAGAGTTGAAGTTGTCGGTACCCTGGCGCAGGATGACGCCGTCCTTGACATAGGCGCGGACAAGACACTTGCCGCCGCAGTTGTGCCAGCAGGGCGCGGCGACCCATTTGCCGCCCTCGGCGACATCGTTGACGACCGGGGCGCCGGCGGGAGCAGTCCCCTCGGCCGCGACGCTCAGGCGGTTTTCGCCTCCGCCGACGATGCTGAGACCGGCAGCCGCCGCAGTGGCCGCGACAGTGCCCTTCAGGAAATCGCGGCGGCTGAATTTCGCATTCAGAACGACTTCAATCATGTGCATGTACTCCTTCCGAAAGTAAGTCGTTTACGGTTTCCAGGTCTTTTTTCAAAAAGCTGTCCAGGATGTGCGCAAGCTGAGGGTAGAAACGGCCCTCCGTTTTGTCCAGTCTCTCCACCAGCTTCGGCACCCAGAGCAGCAGGTGCTCCGTGAGAAAATCCCGCGCCCCGCGCAGGGTCAGGTTCAGCGTGTCCGTATCACCGGATGCAAAGGCGTCGGCCGCGCGCCGCGCAAGCTCCGCCATGAAGCCGAGCTCCAGAGCCAGGCTGTCGTCCGCCACCCGGGGGTATTCCTCCGGCAGCAGGCCGAAGCGGCGGTAACATTCGCGCACCTTCAGGGTGCTCTCCTGAAAAAGCATGCCCTCCTCCCCCAGATAGACCGACTCCCAGGGCGGCGCGTCCATCTCCAGGGGGCCGACGAACAGGCGCGTATACTCGTCGCGCAGGTTCTCGGTGCAGTCCGGCGCCTCAGCTTCTGCGCGCAGGCGAACAAGATATTCGGGCACCCTTTCGAGCGTCCCGCCACCCAGCAGGGCAAAGCTCTCGCCCGTGTGCGCCGCCGTCAGCAGGTCGAGAAACGCCCGGTCCGGCTCACGCCCGAAGGCTTTGTAGAGAAGCTGATAGAGAAAGTTCCGGTTCAGGAGCAGCAGTTCAACAGCTTCGTTTCTTTCGATAATACCCACCTCCATAAGAAAAAAAACAAATAAGCGGCATGCAATACCGGGCGGCTGTTCAGCGCAGGGATGGGATTTGAAAAGATATCCATAGACGAACCTCAAAACTGTTGCGAATGCCGGAAAAACACGGTACAATCATTTAAGGCAACACCGCACAATACGCCTGCGGCATCTTCCGGAAAACTTGTGCCCTGATTTCGTCACTTTTTCTTGAGGTACACAAAGTACATCTGCGAAAAAGTGCCATCATCAGAACCCAAATTTTCTCGGAATCTGCTCTTGCACAGCTCCAGGAAGAAGCCCCTCAGAACGGTTCCCGCCTCCACCGGGCCGCTCCCGGCGGGGACGACGGCGGCAAGGTCACAGCCGATGAGGCTGCTGATCATCACGTTGCCCTGGCCTGAGGAGAGGCGCAGCTTCAAGCTGCCGTCGCTGAAATCGGAATAGCCGCGCAGAAGGCGGTTTGCGGGGCTGGGCTTTCCGAAGCGCTTAGCCAGCGTGACGGGAAACTCCCGCGTCTCGCAGTCCCGGCGACCGCACAGGCGCCGCAGGGCGGGCAGGGCCACCGCATAGAAATTCGTGATGGAGGACGCGGGATTGCCCGACAAACCGCACAGCAGCTTCCCGTCGCGCACAGCATAGCAGCAGGCCATGCCGGGCTTGAGGTCTACACCGTGCACGAGGATATCCGCGCCGATCCGCTCCATGGCCTGGGGCGTCAAATCGTAATCCCCCACGGACACACCGCCCGTGGTGATGAGTACGTCACACTCCGAAAGTGCCCGCTCTATGGCATTTGCAATCGCCTCCGCATTGTCCGGGACGCTTCCGTACAGAACGGGCTCCGCCCCAAGGCCGCCGACCAGCGCCGCCATGCTGTAGCGGTTGGTGTCGTGGATCTTCCCCAGGGGCAGATCGTGGCCCAGCTCGATGAGCTCGCTGCCGGTGGAGAGGATGCCGATGCGCGGTCGGCGATAGACCAGAGGCTCGGCGATGTTCTGTCCCGCGAGCGAGCCCATAAGCCCCGCGTCGATGCGCTGCCCGCAGGGCGAGAGCAGTGCTCCCCGCCGGATATCCTCACCCTTGCGGACGATGTTCTCTCCGGGCCGCAGAGGCTTAAAAAGCGTGACCGTGCTGTCGGTAAACTCCGTGCGTTCGAAGGGGACCACCGCGTCGCCGCCCGGCGGGATCGGCGCCCCGGTCAGGATCTTCGACGCCTGCCCCACGCCCAGCGTGTATGTCGGGGCGCAGGAGGCCGGGATCTCCTCCATGATATGGAATGTGACCGGGTTTTCCCGGGACGCGTTTACCGTGTCGGCGGCGCGCAGGACATACCCGTCGAAGGGCGAGCGGTCAAAGGGCGGCACGTCGCTTGAGGCGACAAGTTCCTGGGCGAGAATGCGTCCGGTGCACGCGGCAAGCGGGACCGGTCCCGTCCCAACGGGGCGAATGGTCTCCAGCAGCAGCTTTTGCGCCTCACGAAATGTCAATTTACTGTTCATTGTAATCATTCCTTCCATAAGGTGTTGTCAGTTTATCACGGTGTTATGCTCTTGTAAACTACTTTGAAAGAGAGATCATCCATGAAACAAAGCCCCTGTATTGTCGCCGTTTCCGGCATCAAAAATACCGGCAAAACCCGGCTTATCGAGCGCCTGCTGCCGGAGCTGACAGCGCACGGCCTGCACACCGCCGTCATCAAGCACGACGGGCACCGCTTCGAGCCTGACCGCCCCGGCACGGACAGCTTCCGCTTCCTCTCGGCGGGGGCTGTCGGAACCGTTGTCTTTGACGTGGAAAAATACCAGCTTGTGCGCAGAGTGTCCGTCGGCGAGGATGCGCTGATCGCGCAGTTTCCGGAGGCCGACCTCATTCTGCTCGAGGGCTTCAAGCATTCACGCTTTCCAAAGCTGGAGCTTCTGCGCGCCGGTGTGTCGGAAAAGCCGGTCTGCCATCCCGCAGCGAGGCTTGCCTTCGTCTCAGACGCCGAAGCGCCCGAGCCAGGCTTTCCGTGTTTTTCCCCCGACGACACGGAGGCACTGGCCGGTACGCTCAGGGACTTTGTTTTCTGCGGCTCCGGCTTTTCGGCTATCCTGCTTGCGGGCGGCAAAAGCTCCCGCATGGGAAGCAGCAAGGCGGAGCTGCCCTTTGGCGGCAAGCGTATGATCGACCATCAGGTGCAGCGTCTTTCTCTGCTCGGCATTGAGGATATCGTGGTCGCGGGGTACGCAGGCGAAGTGAACGGCGCGCGGTGTGTACCGGACGAGCAGCCGCACCTCGGGCCTCTCGGCGGGCTGAAATCCGGGCTTTCGGCGGCAGAGAACGGCAAATGCCTCGTTTTGAGTGTCGACGCCCCGCTGGTGCCCTTTGCGGTGCTTTTTGAGCTCATGCGCCGTCACCGTTCCGGCGTCACGGTTGCAGAACATGACGGGCAGATTGAGCCGCTGATCGGCGTCTACGACCGTTCGCTCGCCGATGCGTGTGACGCGCTTTTGAAGGGAGATCGCACCGGCGTGCGGGGACTGTTTGACCGGGCAGACTTTCAGGCTCTGCATTTTGAAGTCGACCCGCTCCTTCTCTCCAACTGCAACACGCCGGAGGAATACGCGCGCATGTGCGCCCTTCAAAACGAGAATATTTAAGATTTCTTTTTTCTGTACCGGTATCCGTCTGCGGCGCAAAAGAGGGGCTGTCCGAAAAAGACAGCCCCTCTTTTATACTCAGCGGACAGTGCGCGTGTCAAACGCCTCGCGCAGGCCGTCAGCCACCAGATTGCAGGCGATCATGAGCAGCAGGCAGCACAGCAGCAGAATCAGGCATTTCTTCATTTTCCGAGCCCCCATTTCTCAAATTCCGCGTCGGTACAGAGCACCTTGTGGGTTTTGCTCTCATCGACCGTATGCCAGGTACCGTCAGGTTCGTTATCTGCCGCGCAGGGCGGCAAAGCAGCTTTTTCAGTGCAAAAAGCATACAAAAAATACCCATAGCGGGCGGTAATGCCTCTGCTATGGGTACTTCTGTTTGCTTGTGTGATTCGAAAATCAGGCGAACACGTCGTAGGTGATCTCGCCGTCCTCGATGGTCAGGAAGCTGGTCTCTTCCTTGGCATCGCAAAAGTGCATGGTCAGCACGATGTCATCCATGTGGAAATTCTCTAGGACCTCGGTGTAGAGCTTGTACAGGTCGATCTTGTCCTGTCTGAGTGCGTCCCAGTTGTTTACGCTCTTGATGCTGTCGGCGTCGATGCCCTCATCCCACATGTTGACGGTGATGCCGGACTTGTCGGAGTCCTGGATCTTGCCGTAGAAAACATGATGGTTGGGACCCCAGATGTTCTGCTGGTCAGCGTCCATCATCAGGGCGACATCTTCAATATCGAGGGTATGGTGCTGGATGGTGGCCAGAACAAGAGAGCTGAGGGAGTACATGTCCTGATTCGACACGCCGGAGAAGACGAACTCCACACCGGCGTCTTCATCGGTGATGAGGATGACGGCATTGATGCTGTCGTTGGACTTGTTCTCAAAGACCAGCGCGTCAAAGCCGTTGATCCAATAGATGCCGTCGCTCTGGCAGCCGGCATCGATGACATTCTTCTCCACCTCTTCCAGCGTCTTGGCACCGTCAAGGTCGACAATGTGGGCTTTGATGGTGGCGTTGCCGGTGCTGTCGGCGTACAGGAAATAGGCGTCGTCCGGCTTGTCCGTCTGTGCGGTCAGCACATCGGGGAGCCACACATCCATTTCAAGGTCGCCGATCTTGTAGAAGGCGCCGTTGAGTCCTGCCGCTTTGATCCCTCTCCAAGCGGAGATAAAGCTGAGCGTCTTGGAGCCGGAGTCTTCGCCCTCTGCGGGGGCTTCGTCAGCCAGGGCCGTCGCGGACAGCGCCAGCAGCAGGACAAGAACGAGAAGCATGGCAATGATTTTTTTCATGGTTTATGTCCTTTCTTATATTGTAGTGTGAAATCAGTATAACAGCTTTATTCCGACAAAGCAATCGTTTTATTGCATATTTCAAGTCAAACAGGCAAATTGACTTTCCCTGCAGCCTATGTTAATATTTTATTGTTTTGACCCGCCGGGCTCATGCGCGGCACATATTTTGTTAAGGAGAATGACCATGAAAAAGCTGCTCGCACTCTGTCTGGTTCTCGCCATGGTCCTCGGCCTGTGCTCCTTCGGCACGGCCTTCGCGGACGATGGCAGCACCACCGAGGAGATCTTCGCCGACTGGAACGACGGCGCACCCGCGCTCGGCGCGCTGATCGACTATGTGGAGGCCGTAACCGATGAGGCCTCGCCGGACTACATCCCGCCCGCCGATCGCATCGCGGTCTTCGATATGGACGGCACGCTCTGCGCTGAGCTCTGCCCGACCTATCTGGAGTACTATCTGCTGGCCTGGCGCATCCTGAAGGACCCCAGCTATACGCCTGACGCCGAGATGCTGGAGTTCGGGCGCATGCTGCGCGACCACGCGATCGACAAATCTTTCCCCGATCACATGGATATGCTCCACGCCACGCACGCGGCCAAAGCCTATGCGGGGCTGACGCTCAAGGAGTTTGCGGACTTCGTGACCGGATGCCTTGTGCGCAATGTGGACGGCTTCGAGGGCATGACCTACGCCACCTGTTTCTACACCCCGATGATCGAGGTCGTGGAGTATCTGGAGGATAACGGCTTTATGTGCTATATCTGCTCCGGCAGCGACCGCTTCATCTGCCGCACCTTCATTGAAGGCATGCTTGACATCCCCTACGAGCGCATTATCGGCATGGACGTGGCGCTCGAGGCCACCGGCCAGCATGGCGAGGACGGTCTGGAATATGTGTTCAAGGCTGGGGACGACGTGATCCGCACCGATCAGCTGCTCATCAAGAATCTCAAGATGAACAAGGTCACCCAGATCGTCAAGGAGATCGGCCGCAAGCCCGTGCTCTCCTTCGGCAACTCCAGCGGCGACGTGAGCATGCACATGTACACCATCAGCGACAACCCCTACCGCAGCGCGGCCTTCATGCTGGTGGCGGACGATGATGTGCGTGATTACGGAAACCCCGTGAAGAATGAAAGTCTGAAAACCAAGTGGGCCGACGCCGGCTTCCAGGTGATCTCCATGCGCGACGATTTCCGCACCATCTACGGCGACAACGTGGTCAAGACCGGCAGCTTCAACTGGATGAACGATCTGGCCGAAGACCGCATCCCTGCCGAATCTGCCGAGCCTGCCGAACCTGAGAATGACAGCAACATCCAGTACGTCCTCTACCTCGGCACCAACGACAAGGACACCAACAAGCCCGTCTTCACCCAGGCCGAAGCCCAGGAGAAGGCCAAGGAGATCCTGGTGCGTCACTTCGGCGGCTACACCTTACAGGAGGCCAACGGCGGCTGGCTCGACGGCGATACGCTCTATCAGGAATACACGCTGGTGATCTATCTGAGCGATACGAATGAAGAAGCCGTGCACGCAGCGGCCGACGAGCTGGTCGAGACCTTCCGCCAGAGCTCCGTCCTGATTCAGGCCAACCCCACAACGACCGAGTTTTATTCCGGGAAATAATTCAAATGCAAAAATAATGCGCTCATCTCACACGGGATGAGCGCATTATTTTTTATGGATTACTTCGCTGATGCCTGCTCGTAGAGGGTCGCCAGCATCTCCGGCGTCACGCTGCCGCGCTGGTTGTAGATCACCTCGCCCTTCCGGTTAAGGACGATGGTCTGCGGCATGGCGGTGGTCCCGCCCACGAGGTCCCAGATCACCTCGTCCTCGTTCTCTACCGCAAAGGGCATGACCCAGTCCTTCCCGAATTCATCCAGGTACTCCTGCGGATCATCGGCCACGATGTCCGAGTGCAGGGCCAGCATGGCGATGTCGTCCTCATGCGCCTTGTAAAGCTCGCTGAAATGCGGCAGCTCCTTCACGCAGGGGCCGCAGTAGGTGGCC
>CADAUZ010000015.1 GCA_902791215.1 Oscillospiraceae bacterium
TCAGTGGAAGCGGCGTGAATTGTAAGCCTATGTTCAAATCTTCAGTATAACTGTCTCAAGTCTACATAAAAAAGCAATTCCTGTTTTCATGGGGGAATTGCTTTTTTACATGAAGATTGTATAATGAAAACAGTAGACAAAGATATATGGAGGAAATCATGATGTTACGACCAAAAGAAGTAGTATGCAAATGGGTAGATGCCTTTAATGGCCACGATGTAGATGCAATCGTGAGCCTGTACCATGATAATGCAACCAACCATCAGGTGACCAATGAGCCTGTGATCGGGATAGACGCAATCAGAGAAATGTTTACAGCAGAATTTGCCACTGCCGATATGACAGCCATTGTAGAGAATATTTTTGAAGATGGACAATGGGCAATTTTGGAGTGGAAAGACCCGCTGGGACTGCGGGGATGCGGCTTCTTCCATGTTGTAAATGGTAAAATTCTGTTCCAGAGAGGATATTGGGATAAACTGTCTTTTTTGAAGCAGCATAATTTGCCTATTGAATATTGATTGAATGCTGCCGGTGAAAAACCGCTGCTACATGGAACCAACCATGCGGCAGCGGCTTTTTTTATTTTCGAGTTTTTTCTTCTTATGGCTGGTAAACTTTACTCGCCTTTATTCATACATCTCAAACGCAAACATGGTTTCTTTTGGCAATCTATCATTTTCGCAATTCAGCAGATACCGGATCACCCGTTTTGCAAAAACATTGGAAATCATGGTATCCCAGTCGGCAAGCCGGACAATCGACCCTGTGCCGTTTTCAAAATCGAATAAAATTTCTCCCCATTCGCCATCGCAGTCTGCCTGATATTCGTAGACTGCGGTGGCAATTTTCTTTTTTCGTTTGGTTTTGGACTTCTGTTTCAGCCGGACTGCATGGATACCGCCGTTTTCTACCAACAGCAGTGTCAGATGTTCCGCTGCTTTCCGGTAGGCTCGTTCCGCACCGCTGGCGGAGCTGCCCTCAAACATGACAGCCAATTCTTCAAAGGTAGGGCGGTTTTTCCATGAACCGACACGCCCACAGGTCATGCAGATGGCAAGCCGTTTTTCCAACAAGGTTTGTTCCCGGTAGTTCAGCTTTTCAAATGCTTTCCGCACCTTTTCAGCCTGTATACCATCCCATAGAATATCGGCATAGTTCCAGCTATAGTCACGGGTCACATCCTCGCCTGTTTCCTCGCCGTCCTCGTCCTGCTCGGTCACAAAGAATGGCTGCTGATTGCGGATACCACGGACAACTTTCAAATATTCCTCTGCCAGCGCAAGATCGCAGTTATATTTTTTTGAAAATTCAGCAATGGCATCTTTTGTGTTGTGGTAAAGCCATGCCATGGTGCGGAGCATCTTATAGCTGGTCAGCGAGGATACCGACCATTGTTCTTCGCCCATGCGAAAACGGAGCATGGCATCCCGTATGAAGGGATAAATGTAGGTAGCATATTCAGCACCCTTTTCAGGGGCATAGTCCGGCAGCTTCTGGAGCATAGCCTCCCGGCAGGAAAGTTTTATATCCAAAAAACGCTCTGGGTCATACTGATCGCCGCTGTCTACGCCAAGAAAGCTTTTGATGCGATTGTTAAGCTGTGGCTCGTAATGGTGCAGGAAAAACGAAAAGTATTTCAAATCCTTTTCCCGGAGAGCAGACAGAATGTAATCATTGATGTTCTCTGCCTTTGGCAGCTCCGCTTCCAGTTGGAAGATGCGCTCTGCCATATATCTTGTAATGCCACTGTCGGGCGTATCGGGAAAGGACTTTGGCTTGTACCCGGTCATGTCCCATGAATATTCTCTCAGCATAAGCGCACCTCCCCTTCGGCTTCCGTGAGGACATATTTTCTCTTAGACAAACTGGAAGTTGTGCGCTTGATTATTTATCTGAAATATATTTTTCTATGCGCTCTTTTTCTTCTATGCTAAGTTCTCTTGCTATAGGAAGAAAGTCTCTCAATTTGTTCCATTTTCCTTGCACGCAAAGTATCGCCGCATAACAGCAATCATCTTCACTCCCCCGCAAACGGCGGACAACAAAAAAGTTTCTCGCTTTATCGCTGTCTTTTGCGGATGCAGTTTGTTCAAAGATTTTTGCAACTTTTTCTAACGTATCAATTTTCTCATAATACGGAAGTGCATATTTTCTAAAGTAATTTGCAATGCGTTCAGCATAAGTCTGCATAGGTTCATCGGAACAATACTTAAACGTGCTCATTGTGTAGTTTGGAATTTGTGTATAGAACATCCATGCACCCGTAGACCACTTAGGGTCATATTCCATTCCTAAAAATAAACTTGTAAGTCTATCTACCTCTTTATATGTAAATGAAAGCGTAAAATTTACAGAATAGAGATTCCCCGGCAAACCACGATCCCTTGTGAAAGTGATAGTAAAAAATTGTTCACATTCTCCAACCTTTCGAGTTAACCATCCGATTTTTTTCTTTTTAAATCCTGTATCAAAAACCAGCTCTGATAGCAAAGTCGTCAATTCTTTTTGTAAACCATTTGGCGTTATTTCCACTTCATTTCACCTCCACAACTTCAAATTTTCTTTTCAGCTTCACTTTGCAAAGCGTCCTGTTCCATTTCCGTTTCATAATCCCCACGGGCATAGGCAACATCACTGATTGCCCGGAGCATCTTATCCTTTGCCAGCTTTTTCATCGCCTTGGCAAGTTCCGCATCCAGTGTGCCACGCTTGATATATCGGTTTATGGTGTTCAGCCGCTTCTCATATATCTGTTTCAGCGGATGATCATCCGCAAGTTCTCTCTGGGTTCTGCCTTTCAGATTGCCGATCTGCCGACAGGTGCGGTGCAGCTTGTCCCCCGGCGCATATCCGCCGCAGTATTTGGTATGCCTTGCATTGGTGGTCAGGAACCATTTGCCGCAGATACGACATTTCTTTGGTGCGTGACCCACGCACAGACCCTCAAACAAGTCCGTACGGAACATCCCCACAAAAGTAAGGAAGTGCATCCGCTTGACCAGCATCGGCACATCATAGCCGGGACGAAGCGCAGAAACATACTGGATAGAATTATTGGATGCAGCCATCCAGGCATTGCCTTCCGTAATGGAGAACTCCGGTGGAAAACAGGTGCCGAATAACTTGGCAAATCCTTCTGCTGTACGGTCTGCTTCATTGCCGTCCGTTTTTTCGGCAAAATCAAGCATAGCCTTTTGATATTCGCCAAGAGAGTACGCCAGATGCCCGAAAACCGCCGTGTAGCGTTGGAGCAGCATCGCATCTGCATACATCGGGACTTCCTCAAATGGCAATGAATTGGTCGTTGCTTTTATTGCGAACTCTACATATTTTTGTGCATTTTCTGCCGTAAAGACCGTTTGAATCCGTTCCCGGTGCTTTGGAATGTCCATATAAGGAAACGGAGGGGTGACGCTGAGAATATCAAGCATCGTCAGTGCAGCTTCCCTTACCATTGGAAACAATGCAGAAGCATCCTGAGCGGCGTTCAGCTGTCCCAGCAGCAGATTGATTTTGTCACACTGCTCGTTCATCCGGGCAAGGGTATCGGTGGATACATTCAGCGCATCACAGGCAAGTGTGCCGGTGGGCAGCGTTTTATCCTCGTATATGACCGTATCCTGCCAGAAATCCAGCGTCATCAATTCCTGATTCATATTCGTCCTCCTGTCCTGTTTTCCTTTTTCTCTTATTATATCATCCAAATGTGAAGAAATCTACTGCTGTCCTGTTTTTTGAAACGGGGTTGTCCTCCGATTAGCCTGTTTTTTGCGAAATCCGGCATAACCATAGTAGAAGGAGCGAAGCACCTGCCACTCGGCGGGTGTTTTTCTTTTTCAAAACTATGAAATGGAGGATTTTCAATGACAATCTATGAAACAATCAAGGCGGCTGTCCCGGTCAGACAAGCCGCCGAACACTACGGGCTGCGGGTCAACCGAAACGGTATGGCTTGCTGTCCGTTCCACAATGACCGAAATCCGAGCTTGAAGCTAAACGAGGAGTATTTCTACTGCTTCGGCTGCGGAGCAAAGGGAGATGTGATCGACTTCGTGGCAAGGCTGTTTGATCTCAGTAATTACGAAGCGGCGCAAAGGCTGGCTGCGGACTTCGGTATCAGCACCGAGCCGGGACAAGCCGTGGCAGTTCCACACAAGACAAAACGCCCCCATATCCGCCAGTTCCGGGAGGATGAAATGCTCTGCTTCCGGGTGCTGACGGATTATCTGCATCTGCTGGAAGATTGGAAGGTGCGGTATGCGCCCAGAACGCCGGAGGACAAGCTGGATGACCGTTTCGTGGAAGCCTGCCAGATGCTCGACCACATGGAATATCTGGCTGACATCCTGACCGTAGGCACTCTGGAAGAACGGGGTGCCGTGGTGGACGGGATGATGAAGGAGGGCAAGATTGCTTTTCTTCAGGACTATGTGGCACGAAAGAAAAAGGAGGTACTGCCCCATGAGCAAAGAAGCAGCACAGAACCCATCCGCTGATATTGCGGTATGGTTTGACGGTAAAGCAATCAACGAAGTCATTTTCTGTGAAGAATTTCTCAGGGACTATCCCATGATTACGGTAAACGGAACCTTTTTCACGGTAAACGGCATTGTGAACGATGAAAACAGGCTGAAAAAAGAAATCTATGACCGTATCAAGCCCTATGTGACCAGCAACATTGCAAAAAGGGTCACAAATCTTCTAAGACCGCATCCATGTGGCAAACGGCACCTATCATTTGGATGGCACATTCAGCACGGAAAAAGATTACTGCCGCAATCGCTTACCCGTCGCCTATCATCCGGAAGCTCCGCAGCCAGTCACATGGCTGCATTTTTTGTCCCAGCTTTTGGAGCCGGAGGACATTCTGACCTTACAGGAATTTATCGGCTATTGCTTCATCCCCTCCACCAAAGGTCAGAAGATGCTCATGCTGACGGGAAAGGGCGGCGAAGGCAAGAGCCGGATCGGCGTTGTTCTTCGTGCGCTGTTGGGAACCAACATGAAAACCGGAAGCGTGGCAAAGGTGGAGACAAGCAACTTTGCCCGTGCCGACTTGGAACATGAGCTTTTGATGCTGGACGATGATATGAAGCTGGAAGCGCTGCCCCAGACCAACAATATCAAGGCGATTATCACCGCAGAGCTGCCCATGGATTTGGAGAGAAAGCGACAACAAAGCTATCAGGGAGATTTGTATGTGCGGTTCATCGGACTTGGGAACGGTGTCCTGCAAGCCCTCCATGACCGGAGTGTGGGCTTCTTCCGCAGACAGATCATTTTGACAACCAAGGAGAAAGACCCAAACAGAAAAGACGATCCCTATATTGCGGAAAAGATGACTGCCGAAGCAGAGGGCATCTTCCTCTGGGCGTTGGAGGGACTGCACCGCCTGATTGCAAATGATTTCCGATTTACCCTGAGCCAGTCGGCTTTGGACAATCTGAACGATGCCGTTTCTGACGGAAACAACATCATTGATTTTCTGGCTTCCGAGGGATATATCCGCTTCCGTGCGGATTATGAAGCAAGCTCCAAAAACCTGTACGCTGTTTACAAGCAGTGGTGTGATGATAACGCCCTGAACAGCCTTTCCCAAAAGAGCTTCGGTTCCTTCCTAAAGCAGAATGAAAGCCGCTATAACCTTGAATACACCAACAAGGTCAACATCGGCGGCGGGCGATTTGCCAGAGGGTTTGTGGGCATTGAACTTCTGCAAAGACCGTTTCTGTAAAAACAGCAGTAACTCAGAAATACGTGTACCATCCGTACCGGATGGAGCCGAGTGTCAATCGTACACTTGGTACACGTACTTTTCACTTACTATCGTTTTTCTATCTTGGGAGCATCCGCAGCCCCCTTATTTTAGGGGATAGAAAATCAATGGTAATGGAAACAGCAAAAATTTTGACCGCAGGGCGAAATCATTTTGCGAAACAGTGCTTCTCTGGACAGTGAACAGCCTTTGCGAAATCATGGCTGTTTTCACTGTTACAGACCAAAGCACACAAAACAGTGAAATGGGTTAGGGGTGCTTATGTGCAGGACATCACAGGCGGTATTTCTATCGCATTTTATGAAAATCAGATATTACACGGTACAGCGAAGCGGACACGCCAATGGGCGCAGCTGCTTCGCTTTTTCATGAACAAAATTATGGAGGTTTTTCAATATGAGTAATGTACGAAATGAAATCAAGGCACAGATCGTCCGTGCCGGATTTACCATGCAGGAGGTTGTGGACAGACTGGCGGAGGAACACGACTGGTCGGACAGCGTATCCAACCTTTCTGCAAAGCTCCAAAGAGAGAGCATCCGCTACAAAGAGGTCATCGAGCTTGCCGATGTGCTGGGCTATGACATCGTGTGGCAGAAACGGAGGGAGCGATGATGCGGCGTATCTTATCCCCTCGCAGCTCCCGTCCCCATAGGAAGTGCCGCAGTGCTTCCTATGGACTGGCAGTGAATACAATCGGCAAAACTGCGGATTGTTCGCTGCCGCTGTCTGCAAGGGATTGTGGTGCAATTCCGCTGGCAGACAGGCTGGACAAGAGAAAAAGGCCGGGGACATTTTTCGGACTGGACAGCAGAGGTCACCGCAGTGACCGCACCCCCTCTCCGGAGGAGCCCTCGGAGAGCCCACGGCACTTTGCAGCCAGTATGGATGAAAGTGTAATAGTGGGTTATTACACTTTGAAAAAGTGCCTCTCGAAAGCCCCTCGTCCCTCGCAAATCCTCTCGGAAAGGAGCATGACCCATGGCAAGAAATGATGGAATTGACCGCACCGTTGCCCGCCATCAGGACATTGAAACTGCCGATGATCTGGCAAAGGTGCAGGAACACAATGAACGGGAAAAAGACAGTTACAGCAATCAGGACATCGTGCCGGAGCGTTCTTCTCTGAACATTCATTTCAAAGAACCGACAGCCGGATATGAAGAAATGTTTACGCAGATGGAACAGGACAAGGTGATCTCCACCAGAGGTCTGAAAGCGGATGCCGTGAAATACGGTGAGCTGGTATTCGATGTGAACTCCGCTTACTTCTATAATCACGGCGGCTATGTATTTGCCAAACAGTTCTACGCTGATGCCTATAAAGCCGCCGTGGAGGTTGTAGGCGGTGAGCAGTATATTCTCTCTGCTGTCATGCACGCCGATGAGCGCAACCGGGCAATGTCGGAAGCTCTTGGCGAGGATGTGTACCACTACCACCTTCATGTGGTCTATATCCCGGTGGTGGAAAAACAGATTCTCTGGTCGAAGCGGTGCAAGGACGAAGCCCTCCGGGGAACAGTCAAGGAAACGATCATGCAGGTCAGCCGCAGTAAGAAATGGGAATCCAAACCTGTTCTTGACGGGAACGGCAATCCCATGTTGAACACAAAAGGAAAAAAGATTTTGAAGTCGTCCTACAGTGTGTTGCAGGATGACTTTTTCAATTTCATGCAAGCTGCCGGATATACCGATGTGGAGCGTGGAGAGCGTGGCAGCACCGAGGAACATCTGACCGTTACTCAGTTTAAGGTGCAAGCCGAAACCCAGCGTCTGGAAGCTGTGACGGCACGGGCAGACCAAGCGGAACAGGCATTGGCGGATACCCAATCTGCTGTGGAGAAACAGGAAAAGAAGCTGAAAGCTCTGCAAAAGGAAACCAAGACTGCGAAGACGGTGGCAGTGACCGTGCAGGATATTGAAGCGATGGGTAAGAAAAATTCCTTCACCGGAAATGTCACCCTCACAGCAGACCAGTGCGATACCCTGAAACGATACGCCACAAACGGAATTATCTTCAATGCTGAGAATGAACGCCTGAAAGAAAAATTGGCTTCCGCTGTAAAATCCGCTTCCATCTGGAAACAGCGGCATGACGAACTGAACGAAAAATATAAAGAACTGAAAGAAAAAGCCCAGCCCTATCTGGATGCGTTGGAAATCGCAGCAGAACGGGTCAGGGCTTTTCTTTCTGCCATCCTCGCCAGAGGAAAGGAAACTCGTGAACACAAGGCTCCTGCCCGCAAGCACGGACGGGATATGGAAATATAAGAAAGGAATTATTTGTGCCTATGATGAATCAGAACCAGCAGGCAACGATCCTGCCTATCGACCGTAAAATGCTGCTTTCCATTCGGGAAGCGGCTGAATACAGCAATATCGGAATCAACAAGATTGACGAGATGCTGAAACAACCCAACTGTCCCTTTGTATTGTATGTAGGTACAAAGAAACTGGTCAAACGCAAGGCTTTTGAGGAATTTATCGAAGGGAGAGTTGCGATTTGATGAACAGAACAGGCAAAATTGGTGCGCACCAAAAACATCGAAATCTATTGAAAAAAAAGCACTTTCATGATAGAATGGAGTGTCGTGATGAACTCTCGTTTCCGGCACTCAGGAAAGGAGTTCATTAAATGGGCAAAAACTTAAAAGGCAAAGAAATTGGCAAAGGTATCTGCCAGAGAAAAGACGGAAAGTACGCCGCAAGATATACCGCAAAGGACGGCTCCCGCAAGGAAAAGCACTTTGACACACTTCCGGAAGCTCGCAACTGGCTGGCTGATGCGCAGTACGAAGATAAGCACGATGTTTGCAACACATCCTCCGAAATGACGGTGGATGCCTGGTTTGAGTTCTGGATCACCAATCTGATTGCGGATCTGGCTCCCAACACCCGGCGAAATTACCGGGAACGGTATCAAAAGAACATCCAGCCTGTTATCGGAAATATGCGCTTATGTGATGTCAAACCCATGCACTGCAAGATTGTCCTGAATCGGATGGAAGCCACTTATGCTGGCTCCACCATTCGGCAGGCGTATATTGCCATGGGAACCATGTTCCGAGCCGCAGTCATGAACGATATGCTTACAAAACATCCTATGGACGGGGTTCGTTATACGAAGCCCGTCCGGGCTGTGGATGACATCAAGTTCTTAACTGTGGAAGAACAGACGCTGTTTCTGGAAACCGCAAAACGCTCTCACAACTACAGACAGTATGTATTGCTGTTGGAGACCGGACTGCGCACTTCGGAAATGATCGGCTTGACTTGGGATGCGATTGACTGGAAGAAGCGGACACTGACTGTCAACAAGACCTTGGAATATCGCCACAGCGAAGGCATTTGGCGTGCTGGTCCTCCTAAGACAAAGACCAGCTACCGCACGATCCTGCTGACGAAGCGGGCATACGATGTATTGAAATCGTGCTACGATGAACGCTTCACCCGCAAAGAATCAGAACTGTTATCTCAGATTCTGGAATATGTGGATCGCCGGACAGGTCAGACAGAGTACCTTTGTATGCGAGATTTGGTGTTTATCAATTTCCGTACCGGAGAGCCTGCAAAAAACAGTTCCTATGACACCCATCTGTACAAGCTGTGCGATGAGGCGAAAATCAAGCGGTTCTGTATGCACGCTCTGAGACACACCTACGCTACCCGTGCGATTGAACGGGGCGTTATGCCGAAAGTCTTGCAGAAGCTGCTCGGTCATGCGAGCATTAAAACAACCATGGATCGTTATGTCCATGTCACCGACACATCCCTGACCAACGCCATCAAACTGTTCGAACAGGACACCAATGTGGCAAGTTAAAAATGGTGCGCTGCGAAAAATTGGTGCGGAATTGGTGCGGAGTGTGTCCCCAAAACCCGAAAAACCATTGAAAATAAAGGAGATTTAGAATATATGAAATTAGGGATCGTGGGTCTGCCCAACGTGGGCAAGACGACGCTGTTCAACGCGCTGACCGGGTCGCAGGCCGAGACGGGCAGCTACACCAACGCCGGGGCAAAGCCCAACATCGGTACTGCCAAAGTGCCGGACGAACGTCTGGACTGGCTGGCCGAGTACTATCACCCCAAGAAGTACACCCCCGCCACCATCGAATTTGTTGACGTGCCGGGCGTGGCGGCAGGCGGCAAGGGCCGCGAGGTGTTCCAGGCCATCCGCATGGTGGACGCGCTGGTTGAGGTCGTAAGATGCTTTGACGACGACAGCGTGTTCCTCGAAAAAGCCGACGCCGTGCGCGACGCCGAGTCCTTCGACCTGGAGCTCATCCTCGCCGATATGGAGATCGCCGAGCGCCGTCTTGACCGTGCGAAGAAAAACGCCAAGAGCGGCGACAAGAAGTACAAGCGTGAGGTGGAGATGTGTGAGGCGCTGATCGCCCACCTCGAAGCCGAGAAGCCCGCGCGCGAATTTGAGTTCACCGACGAGGACAGGGACATCCTTGTGGACGGCGGCCTGCTGACCGTCAAGCCCGTCATCTATGTCGCCAACCTCGACGAGGGCGGCATGTCCGATCTTGACCATAACGCAAACTTCCAGGCCCTCAAAGCCTTTGCCGAGGCCAGAGGCGCGGCGGTGCTGCCGGTGGCGGCGAAGTTTGAGGAGGACATCGCGGGCCTTGACCCCGAAGAAGCCGAGATGTTCATGGCGGACCTCGGCCTCACCGAGACAGGCCTTGACCGCCTCATCAAGACCTCCTACGACCTGCTGGGCTACATCTCCTTCCTCACTGCGGGTGAAGACGATGTGCACGCCTGGACCATCGTGCGCGGCACCAAGGCGCCGAAGGCCGCGGGCAAGGTGCACACCGACATCGAGCGCGGCTTCATCCGTGCCGAGATCGTGGCATTTGAGGATCTCAAGGCCTGCGGCTCCATGGCGGCGGCCAAGGACAAGGGCCTGTTCCGTCTCGAGGGCAAGGACTATGTCATGCAGGACGGCGACGTGACCATGTTTCGATTCAACATATAACGCGTATATGTGCGAAGCAGCCCCGGACCGTTTGGTTCGGGGCTGCTTCGTTTTATATTTTACTGTCTGTGGTTCAAGAATCCCTTGATGGCGCCGGCGCCGGCGTATTTGGTGCCGTCCGGCAGAACCAGGGTGGGTGCCTGCTTGATGCCGTACTTACTCACCAGATCGGCGTTTTCGTCGGCCATGAGCTTGTTGTAGTGCACGCCAGCCTTGTCCAGGTAGCTGCACGCGATGCGGCAGTTGGGGCAGGTGGGGGTGGCAAAGAGGATGGGCTCATTGGCGGCTTCCTCGCTCGCGGCGGCAACGGCGACAGGCTCCATTTCGGGGATGGGGCTGCGCTTCTTGCCGGGACGGGGCAGCCGCTCACCCTCGGCAAGGGGTCCCTCGTGGCGGAGGGTCGAGCGCTCGATGACGTACTCCTTGCGCTCCTTGTACTCCTGGGTCTTGCCCACGTTCCAGTTCTGCACCGGGCGGTAGTAGCCGGTGATGCGGCTGTAGACCTCGGCGGTCTCGCCGCAGTCGGGGCAGGTGAACTGCTCGCCGGTGAGGTAGCCGTGATTCTTGCAGACGGAATAGGTGGGGCTGAGGGTGTAGTAGGGCAGCTTGTAGTTCTCGGCGATCTTGCGCACGAGGTTGGCGGCTGCCTTCCAGCTCGGCAGCTTCTCGCCCAGGAAGGCGTGGAAGACGGTGCCGGAGGTGTAGCGGGTCTGCAGATCGTCCTGCACGTCCAGGGCCTCGAAGATATCCTCGGTATAGCCCACGGGCAGGTGGCTGGAGTTGGTGTAGTACGGGGTGCCGCCGGGCTCGGCCGCGGTGATGATGTCGGGATAGGTCTCCACGTCGTGCTTGGCAAGGCGGTAGGAGGTGGACTCGGCCGGGGTGGCCTCGAGGTTATACAGGTCGCCGTACTGCTCCTGATAATCGCTCAGGCGCTCGCGCATATGGTCGAGAACCTGCTTGGTAAACTCCTGGCATCGGGGATCTGTCATGTCGCAGCGCAGCCACTTGGCGTTCAGGCCCGCCTCGTTCATGCCCACAAGGCCGATGGTAGAGAAGTGGTTCTCGAAGGTGCCGAGGTAGTGCTTGGTGTAGGGATAGAGGCCCTCGTTTAAGAGCTTGGTGATGACGGTGCGCTTGATCTTGAGAGAACGCGCGGCCAGATCCATGAGCCTGTCGAGGCGCTTGTAGAAGTCGGCCTCGTCGCTTGCCAGGTACGCAAGGCGCGGCATATTCAGCGTCACGACGCCGATGGAGCCGGTGGACTCGCCGGAGCCGAAGAAGCCGCCGGACTTTTTGCGCAGCTCTCTGAGGTCGAGACGCAGGCGGCAGCACATGGAACGCACGTCCGAGGGCTCCATGTCGGAGTTAATGTAGTTGGAGAAGTAGGGCGTGCCGTACTTTGCGGTCATCTCGAAGAGCATCTTGTTGTTCTCCGTCTCGGACCAGTCGAAGTCACGGGTGATGGAGTAAGTGGGGATGGGGTACTGGAAGCCGCGGCCGTTGGCGTCGCCCTCGATCATGACGTCGATGAACGCCTTGTTGACCATGTCCATCTCCTTCTTGCAGTCACCGTAGGTGAAGTCCATCTCCTTGCCGCCGACGATGGCGGGCAGGTCCTTCAGGTCGGCCGGAACCGTCCAGTCGAGGGTGATGTTGGAAAACGGAGCCTGCGTGCCCCAGCGGGACGGGGTGTTCACGCCGAAGACGAAGGACTGGATGCACTGCTTGACTTCCTTGTAGTCAAGATTGTCGATCTTGACGAAGGGAGCAAGGTAGGTGTCGAAGGAAGAGAAGGCCTGGGCGCCGGCCCACTCGTTCTGCATGATGCCGAGGAAGTTGACCATCTGGTTGCAGAGGGTGGAGAGGTGACTTGCCGGGGAGGAGTTGATCTTGCCCGGGATGCCGAGGCCCTGCTGAATGAGCTGCTTGAGGCTCCAGCCCGCGCAGTAGCCGGTCAGCATGCTGAGGTCGTGCAGGTGGATGTCGCAGTTGCGGTGGGCGTCGGCGATCTCCTGGTCATAGACCTCGCTGAGCCAGTAGTTTGCGGTGATGGCGCCGGAGTTGGAGAGAATGAGGCCGCCGACGGAGTAGGTGACGGTGGAGTTTTCCTTCACGCGCCAGTCCTCGATGTTGAGGTACTTGTCCACCGTCTCCTTGTAGTCAAGGTAGGAGCTCTTGGTGTTTCTCAGTTTCTCGCGCTGCTTGCGGTAGAGGATGTAGGCCTTGGCGACCGTCTCATAGCCGCCGCGGGAGAGCACGGCCTCCACGCTGTCCTGGATGTCCTCGACCGCGACCTTGCCGTCGTGGATCTTCGGCAGGAAGTCCGCCGACACGCGCAGGGCCAGAAAGTCGATGATGCTGTCGTTATACTCGGTGTCGGTCGCGTCGAAGGCCTTCTTGATCGCGTCGGCGATCTTGTTGAGGTCAAAGTCGACAACCTTGCCGTCACGCTTTACAACCTGGTACATATCTGTTATCCCCCATATATATCTAAATCTTGAAGTAGTCGATATCTTGGCTCCCCCTCCGGGGGAGCTGGCACGGCGCGTGTTCGCCCGCGCCGTGACTGAGAGGGTGTTCATCGACGTACAGCCCTCTCCGCCCCAGTTTGCGAACTGGGGCACCTCTCCCAAAGGGAGAGGCAAGTCAGCAGCCTCTCACCTGCACGGCGGGCACAATGGGCCGCACCGCATCGGCAAGAGCGTGCATCTCGTCGGCGTCGAAGTCAGAAAGGCCCGCGCTGTCGAGGATGGCGCCGGAGTCCTTGTATTGCTGTAAATAGTATTCCTTCGCGCCCTCGATCCAATGCGCGGCCTCGATGAGGCTTTCCGCCGTGTGAAGGCCCCTGACCACCGTCGTGCGGAATTCATAGTCCACCGCGCCGGAGAGCAGAAAGTCTTTCGAGCGCGTCACGCCGCCGAGATTGAAGCGCTCCAGCCCCGCCGTCTTCGCGTAGAGGGCGGGCGCGTTTTTGATGTCCATGGCCACCCGGTCCACAAGTCCGGCCTCCACCAGGGAGATCAGTCTCTCGGGGAAGGAGCCGTTGGTGTCGAGCTTTACGAGAAAGCCCAGGGCTTTGACTTCTTTGAGAAAGTCCCCGATGTCGGCATGCAGCAGCGGCTCGCCGCCGGTGACGGCTACGCCGTCCAATACGCCGACGCGTTTGCGGAGGAAGGAAAGCACCGCGTCCTCGCTCGAGTCGTGCGCAAGCTGCTCGGGCAGGACCAGGGCGCTGTTGTGGCAGAAGGGGCAGCGGAAGTTGCATCCGCCGGTAAACACCGTGCAGGCCACTTTCCCGGGATAGTCCAGCAGGGTGAGCTTCTGTAATCCGGATATCAGCATCTGTCGTCCCTCCTGTATTCAGCTTCGTTACCATAACACCGCGCTTGTGTTTTGTCAAGAGCAAAAGAGTAACAAAAGCACAAGATATAGTTTCAGAAAGCGGCGGCGTCCGAAAAACGGCACAAAATATAGTGTCGGCCCGGAAGCACCCTCCGGGCTGACACCTTGGCTATTGTAGCGGATTTGTCCCGCAATTTCAAGGGGCAAAGCCCCCCGAAAAATATTCTTGTGAGATATGCCGATTTCTTGCGGCGTGAGCGCGCACAGTCTTATCCAATTTCCCGGTCTTGACAGGCTGCCTCCGGAGCGCAGCCTTTTTTGAGCCGCAGCACCAGGCGCAAAACCCGCATGGCGGTACGCTGAAGCTCGGCGAGGGTGATGCCCTCGGACTGACCCAGGGTCTCCAGCAGCGTCCCGTCGGAGCGGTAGTACTTCGCCATCTTTTTCCAGTCGCCGGGCATGAGCACGTCCACCCCCGCGCGCACGCGGTAGGCGTTGTCGCGCAGCGCCGGAAATTCCGGGCTCGAGGCGTGCTGCATCCACCAGTCGGTGATGACGACGCCCTCAAAGCCCCAGTCGCCGCGCAGGACCGTGGTGGCAAGCTCATAGCTGTAGTGCGCCCAGACGCCGTTTACCTTGTTGTAGGAGGTCATGATCGTGAGGGGCTTTGCCTCGCGCACGCAGATCTCGAAGCCGCGCAGGTAGATTTCCCGCAGCGCCCGCTCGGACAGGCGGGAGTCGTTCTGGTTGCGGCGCGTCTCCTGGTTGTTGCAGGCGAAGTGCTTGGGGCAGGAGGCGTGCCCCCGGCTCTGCACCCCGCGCACCGCCGCGGCGGCGATTTTGCCGGTGAGCAGCGGGTCCTCGGAGTAGTACTCGAAGTTTCGCCCGCACAGGGGATTGCGGTGGAGGTTCATGCCGGGGCCGAGCTGCACGTCCACGCCGTAGTGGGTCATCTCCTCCCCCAGCTTCTGATGCAGGGCCTCCACCAGCTCCGTGTTCCAGGTGCAGGCGAGAGCCGTGCCGATGGGCATGAGGCAGGTGAAGCGCTGCAGGCGCAGTCCCGCGGGGCCGTCGGCTGTGATGATCTCGTCTATCCCCTTCTCGCGCAGACCCTCGGTCACGCCGCCGAAACCGCCCGCGTTGCCGGGCACGCCCAGCGGCACGTTCATCATCCCCTCGCCGCGGCTCAGGGCCTCCAGCTCCTCGGGGGAAAGGCCGGCGGCGAAGGCCTCGAGGCTGAGCTTTCCCGCCGCCACGTCGTCCAGCGTGCCGCGCGCGGGCGCGGCCCTCACCGGGGCGGGCAGCTCCGTCAGGATCACCTGGCGCAGCCTGTCGCTCATAAGCTTCAGCGGGCGGCAGCTTCTCACGATCCTGTCCTCCGGGACACGGAAGCTGCCGAGCTCCTGCTCGCCGACCGTGAAGCGGTACTGCCCGGCCTCGAGGATAAAGGCATGGCGGCTCTCGTCATAGGAGGCAAAGTCCTGATCCGTGCACCTGAGGGTGACGGTCTCGCTGTCGCCGGGGTAGAGCTCGTTTGTCTTGGCGAAGGTGCAGAGGACGCGTTTGGGCTTGTCGAGCGCCCCGACCGGGGCGTAGCACCAGAGCTGCACGACCTCCTTGCCGGGCATGGTGCCTGTGTTCGTGACCTTCGCCGTGACGGTGAGCATCCCGCCCTGGTGGGCGAAGTCCTCCGCCACGGTCTTGAAGCTGGTATAGCTCAGGCCGAAGCCGAAGGGGAACAGCACGCTCTTCGGCGCAAAGCGGTCGAAGTGCCGGTAGCCGACAAAAATCCCCTCGGCATAGTTGTTATAATCCCTGCCGCCGAAATTTTTGCTGCTGGGGTAGTCCACATAGTAGCGGGCGATGGTGTCGCTGAGGCGTCCGCTGGGGCTGGTCTTGCCGCAGAGGATGTCCGCAGCCGCGTTCCCGCTCTCCATGCCGCCCTGCCAAACGTAGAGCACGGCGGAGATGCGCGCGCCGTAATCCTCCGTCCAGGCCATGTCCATGATGCTGCCCACGTTCATGAGTACCGCCACGCGCTTAAAGTGCTCTGTCACGAGATCGAGCATGGTCCGCTCGTCCTCGGTGAGGTAGTAGCTGCCCTTTTCGAGCATGTTTTCGCGGTCCTCTCCGGCGGCACGGCCGATGACCACGATGGCCGTTTGGGCGGTCTTGGCGGCATCTCGCACAAGCGTTTCGTCAAGCTCCATCTCGGGATAGCTGAACGGCCAGTGGCCCCACCAGCCCTGGTCGACGGGGTTTTCCGCGCACCAGGCGGTGTAGGTGTCGGCAAGAGCTTTGTTGTAAGGCTGCCCCGCGTTTTTGAGCCCCTCCATCAGGTTTACGCGCCAGGCCGGGTGCACGTCGCCGCCGCTGCCGTAGCCCACGTAGAACCAGTCGAGCTGGCAGCGGCCGAAGACCGCCGTCTCTTCGTCCTTTTTCAGCGGCAGCATCCCGTCGTTTTTGAGCAGCACGCAGGCCTCTGCTCCCGCCTTGCGTATCAGCTCCGGAAAGCCCTCGGTATAATAGCGTTCGCCCTCCGGGGTGTTCTCCTCCTGCATCAGCCCCGCGCCCATGTGCCGGTCGATGGAGCGCTGCATGAGCTTTCCGAACGTCTTGGAAACAAAGTCCATTTTCTGTTTCTCCGATATCACATAATATTCATAAGGACTGTGTCATCCTGAGCGTCAGCGAAGGATCTTTCCGAGGTTCATGCGGGAATAAAAGATCCTTCGCTTCGCGAAGCCATAACAAGCTTCAAATCCTATAGCATGGCTGCCATCTGCGATTTCTGTGTATCGTCCCCGTCCTCGAGCTCGGGGAGGTTGTCGCGCAGCAGGATGTCCCCTGCCACGGCCGCGCGGGCCAGGACCATCTTGTACGGGTCCACCGAGTGGGTCAGCCACACGCTGCCGCCGATGACACAGCCGTTGCCGATCTTCGTCTTGCCGCCGAGCACCGTGGCGCCCGAGTAAATGACCACGTTGTCGCCGATGTCCGGGTGGCGCTTGATGCCCTTGACGAGGCTGCCGTCCTCCTCGACGGCGAAGCTCTTCGCGCCCAGGGTCACATGCTGGTAGAGCTTGACATGCTGGCCGATGGTGGTGGTCTCGCCGATAACGACGCCGGTGCCGTGGTCGATGAAGAAATAGTCGCCGATGGTGGCGCCGGGGTGGATGTCGATGCCGGTGAGCCGGTGGGCATACTCGGTCATGACACGGGGGATATAGGGCACCTTCTCCGCGTACAGCACATGGGCCAGACGGTAGCTGGCGATGGCGGTGAAGGCCGGGTAGCAGAGAATGACCTCATCCGGGCTTTTCGCCGCGGGGTCGCCCTGGTAGGCAGCGATGAGGTCCGTGCCGAGCTGGCGGCGGATCTCCGGCAGGGCCGCAAGCATGGCGGGCACGATGCGCTCGCGCGCGTCCTTCTCGGTCATGACCGACTCCACGCAGCGCTGCAGATGGCCCATGGCCTCATGCAGATACTGCTCGCGGGCAAGGCGGGCGGGGATGTCCAGGCTCTTGAGATGGCCCGCGTGCTGGGGAAAGAGCGCCGCGATGAGCAGATCGTCCATGCGCTCGACTCTTCCTCGAAAGCCTGTGAAGTCCATCTGTTCGGATGTGCCGAAGCCCTCGGCCGCTTCCAGGCCGCGGGCCGCCTCGGAGATGAGCTGTTCGAGATGTCTGTCCATACTCAGCCCTCAAAAAGCGGCGTGGAGAGATAACGGTCGCCGGTGTCGGGCAGGAGCGCCACGATGGTCTTGCCCGCGTACTCGTCCCGCTTTGCAAGCTCCAGAGCGGCAAAGAGCGCCGCGCCCGAGGAGATGCCCACCAGCACGCCCTCCTTCTTCCCGATGAGGCGCGCCGCCTCATAGGCCTGTTCGTTTTCGACCGGGATCACCTCGTCATAGATGCCGGTATCCAGCACCTTCGGGATGAAGCCCGCGCCGATGCCCTGCAGGCCGTGGGGGCCGGGCCTGCCGCCGGAGAGGACCGCCGAGGTCGCGGGCTCCACAGCCACGACCTTCACGCCCGCCTTCTGTTCCTTGAGATAGCGGCCCACACCCGTGATGGTGCCGCCGGTGCCGACGCCCGCCACGAACACGTCCACCGTGCCGTCGGTGTCGTTCCAGATCTCGGGGCCGGTAGTGTCATAGTGAGCTTTGGCGTTCACGGGGTTTACAAACTGGCCGGGGATGAAGCTTCCGGGCATGGAGGCCGCGAGCTCCTCCGCCTTTTCGATGGAGCCGGTCATGCCCTTCGAGCCGGGCGTGAGCACAAGCTCGGCCCCGAAGGCCTTCATGAGCATGCGCCGCTCCATGGACATGGTCTCGGGCATGACGATGATGACCCGGTAGCCCCGGGCGGCGGCGACGGAGGCAAGGCCGATGCCGGTGTTGCCGGAGGTCGGCTCGATGATGACGGAGCCGGGGACGAGCTTCCCCTCCCGCTCGGCCTCGTCGATCATGGCGCGGGCGATGCGGTCCTTGGCAGAGCCCGCGGGATTGAAGTACTCAAGCTTTGCCAGCACCTTTGCCTTCAGCCCCAGCTCCTTTTCCAGATTATGAAGCTCCAGCAGCGGCGTGCCGCCGATCATTTTGTCAACGGAGGTATATACGTTCATGGTGTTCTCCTTTTCAGAAACAGACAGTATAATATATATATGTCATCGGCGCGCCGGTGTCAACTAAAAATAACAGGCACCGGCAGGAGCCGTCCGATAAAGAATTTGTTAAGTTTCCCGATTATCCAACACAACGCATGCGCCGTGTGTTGCTTTTTTTCGGGAAAGGGAGTACAATACACAGTTGTTTTCTAATATGTTAATGTTGGTTTTTTTACCGGCGTTTCGATAAAAGAGGTTTGTTTTTCCATGGATTACGAAAAGGAGAACAGCGGCGGCTTTATGATGAAGCTTGCCTCGTTCATTGTCGATAAGCGAAATTTGGTGTTCCTGCTGGTGGGGATCTTCATGGTCTTCTCCCTCTTCGCCCGCAGCTGGGTGGAAGTAGAGAACGACCTGACCGCCTACCTGCCGTCGGGCTCCAAGACCAAGGAGGGCCTGGAGGTGATGGAGAAGCAGTTCATCACCTACGGCTCGGCGGACCTGATGGTCGCCAACATTTCTTACGCAGAGGCCGAGAGGCTGTTTGAGGATCTCAAGCAGATCGAGGGCGTGCAGAGCGTCGCCTTCGACGACACCACCGAGCACTACAGCAAGGCCTCGGCCCTCTACTCCGTCACCTTCGACTACCCGGAGACGGACGACGCCTGCCTTGCGTCCCTGGACGCGGTGCGCGCCGCGCTCAGGCCCTATGATACATATGTCTCCACCACCCTCGGCGACATGAGCGCGGAGCTGATCGACAAGGAGGTCGGCATGATCACGGCTTTCGTTGCCGTGATCGTGGTGGTGGTGCTCACCTTTACCTCCCAGACCTACGCGGAGGTGCCCATCATCGGCCTGACCTTCATCACGGCGGCAGTCATGAACCTGGGCACAAACTTCCTGCTGGGGAAGATCTCTTTCGTCTCAAACTCGGTTACGACGATTCTGCAGCTGGCATTGTCCCTGGACTACGCCGTTATCTACTGCAACCGCTTCAAGGAAGAGCACGAGACACACGAGCTGCGCGACGCGGTGGTCATCTCCCTGTCCAAGGCCATCCCGGAGGTCGGTGCCTCGAGCCTGACCACCATCGGCGGCCTGATCGCCATGATGTTCATGCAGTTTAAGCTCGGCCCCGATATGGCCATCTGCCTTATTAAGGCCATCTTCTTCTCCCTGCTGTCGGTGTTCACGGTGATGCCGGGCCTGCTGATGCTCATGGGTGAACTGATGGAAAAGACGCGGCACAAAAACTTTGTGCCGAAGGTCCCCTTCGTGGGCCGCTTTGCCTATGCCACGCGCTTTATTATCCCGCCCGTCTTCGCTCTCGTGCTGGTGGCGGCCGTCTCCCTTTCCAACCGCTGCCCCTATGTCTACGGCTATGACACTCTCGTCACGCCCAGGCTCAACGAGATGCAGATCGCCGAGAAGATGATCGCCGAGACCTTCTCCCACCGGGCCATGGTGGCCGTGGTCATCCCCGGCGGCGACTACAGCGAGGAACAGAGCCTCATCCGCGATTACGAGAGCTACAGCCAGATCGACTCCGTCACCTCGATCGCAAACGCCGACGCCATCGGCGGCTACAAGCTTGCTGACAAGCTCTCGCCGCGGCAGTTTGCCGAGCTTATGAAGCTGGACTATGAGACCGTGGAGCTTCTGTACGCAGCCTACGCCGTGCACGGGCAGAGCTACGACAAGCTCATCAGCGGCATCTCCAAGTACAATGTGCCGCTGGTGGATATGCTGCTGTTCGTGGTGGACATGGTGGACGAGGGCTACGTCACCCTCGACGCCGACCAGTCCCAGACTCTCAACGACGCAAAAGCCCAGATGATCATGGGCAAGCAGCAGCTCGAGGGCACGGACTTCGACCGCATGCTCGTCTATCTGACCCTGCCCGAGGCGGGCGACGAGACCTACCGCTTCACCGATACCATCCGCGACGTGGCCCAGTCCCACTATCCCAAGGGGCAGGTCTATGTGGTGGGCAACTCCACCAACCAGTATGAGTTTGAGAAATCCTTCCAGGTCGATAACGTTGTGGTCAACGTTGTGTCCATCCTGATCGTGCTGGCGGTGCTGCTGTTCACCTTTAATTCCGCGGGCATGCCGGTACTGCTGATCCTGGTCATCCAGGGCGCCATCTGGATGAACTTCTCCTACCCCACCCTGGTGAAGAAGGACGTGTTCTTCCTGACCCAGCTTGTGGTCAGCTCCATTCAGATGGGCGCAAACATCGACTATGCCATCGTCATTGCAAACCGCTATATGGACAATACCAAAACCATGCGCCCGAAGGAGGCCATCATTGAGGCCATGAACTTCGCCTTCCCGACGATCCTGACCTCCGGCTCCATCCTCGCCACCTCCGGCATCCTCATCAGCTTCCTGACCACCGAGTGCACCATCAACGGCATCGGCGACGCCCTGGGCCGCGGCACCATCATCTCCATCATCCTGGTCATGTTCGTGCTGCCGCAGATCCTGATCCTGGGCGGCAAGATCATCGAGAAGACCTCCTTCTCCATGCCCAAGGTCGCGGGCCGTGAGCACCGCGGCAGCGGCACGGTGGCGGTGGACGGCCTCATCTCGGGCGAGATCCGCGGCACGGTCAACGGCGTTTTCCGCGGCACCATCGACGGCGACGTGAATGTGCGGCTGCTGTCGGGGAAGATAGAGGCCCCTGACGAAGAAAGCGCCGACGGGGACGATTTCCCGGAGCTGCCGCCGACGCCGGAGCCGGAGGAAACCGCTCCCGAGGCACCCGACGAAGCGGACGGAGAGGAGGCAGAGGAGAATGAATAAGCGCGTATCTGTCTGTGTCTTGCTGCTGCTTCTGGCAGCGCTGATCCTCTCCCTGTGCCCTGCCGCCCTCGCCGAGGAGGCGGAGCCCATCCGCATTCGCACGACGGAGGATCTGCTTATGCTTGCGAGGGAATGCTCCCTCGACACCTGGTCCGACGGGAAGAAGGTCGTGCTGGAAAACGACCTGTCCCTGTCCGGCGTGGACTTTACGTCCATCCCCATCTTCAACGGCGAGTTTGACGGCGGCGGCCACACCATCTTCGATCTCACACTCAGCTCCGCCCAGTCCCCCTGCGGCTTCTTCCTCGAGACGGGGAAGGACGCGGACGTGCACGACCTGAACGTGAGCGGCACGGTCATCACCACCGGCGACGACAGCGTCGTGGGCGGGCTTGCGGGCGTAAACCGCGGCCTTCTCTCCAACTGCTCCTTCAGCGGCGAGGTCAGCGCCCTGCGCACCGTGGGCGGGCTTGTCGGCAGCAATGAGGCCGGCGGCGTCATCACCGCCTGCTCCGCCTCCGGCAGCGTCCGCGGTCTGAGCGGCACGGGCGGCATTGCGGGGGAAAATAACGGCGCTATTATTGACAGCCTGAACCGCGCCTTCGTCAACACCGAGAGCGTGGACCCCAGCCTGCGCCTTGACACCATCGACACAAGCTCCATCCTGAACTTCATTCTGAGCCTGCGCACCGACAACGCCGGCATCACCACCGACACCGGCGGCATCGCGGGCTTCTCCATGGGCTTTATCGAGGGCTGCCGCAACGAGGGCACCGTGGGCTATCTGCACCTCGGCTACAACGTGGGCGGCATCGCCGGGCGCTCGGGCGGTTATATCAAGAGCTGCGTCAACGACAGCGACATCTACGGCCGCCGGGACGTGGGCGGCATCGTCGGCCAGGCCGAGCCTTTGACCAAGGTCCTCGAGGCGGCAAACGCCCTGTCCGGTTTAAGCTACCGCGTATACGCCCTCAACCAGGCCCTCAACGACGCGGCGGCGGACGCGCGAAACCTCTCCGACGACGTTGCATGGCGTTTCGACAACCTCCGCCTATATCTTGACCCGGTGGGCGACGCGATCGGCGCTTTGGATGTGACCGATCCGGACACAGCCTTCTATCTGCAAAGCGTCATCTCCGACTGCGTTTACAACATGTCCAACGAAATGGCGGCCATCAGTCAGGATGTCGACCAGCACGGCGCGATCCTCAAGGGCGACCTGGACGACATCAACAGCAACCTCAACGCCCTGTCCGGCACCGCCATCCAGACTGTCGACAGTCTTGTCAACACCGAGGACAGCGGCGATATCCTGGTGGACGACTCCACCGACGAGGAGGACGACGGCAAGACCTACGGCAAGACTACCCACTGCGACAACAACGGCAGCATCAGCGGCGACAACAATGTCGGCGGCATCGTCGGCAGCCTCACGGTGGAAAGCGAAGTGGACCCCGAAAGCGACCTGAGCGCCCTCACCGGAAACCGCCTCGCCAAGAACCGCCTGAGCGTATACGCGGTGGTGATCGGCTGCGTCAACCGCGGCAGCGTCACCGCAAAGCACGAATGCGCCGGCGGCATCGCGGGCAAGATGGATCTCGGCACCGCCGCCCACTGCGCCTCCTACGGCCCCGTCGCCCTGGAGGACGGCGACTACGCCGGCGGCATCACCGGTCTGCTCTACGGCACGGTCAAGAGCAGCTGCGTCAAGTGCAGCCTCAGCGGCAAGCGCTACATCGGCGGCATCGTCGGCAACGGCTACGACGCCCAGCGCAGCGACAAGGAGGACCGCTCAAGCCTGGTCTCGGGCTGCTATGCCCTGGTGGACATTACGGAAAAGCCCCAGTTTGCGGGCGCGGTCTCCGGCGGCGGCGCGGGCATCTATGAGAACAACTACTTTGTCCAGGCCCATTACGCCGGCCTCGACCGCCTGTCCATCCACGGCAAGGCCGAGCCCATCCCCTTTGAACAGTATGCCGCGGTGGAGGGCCTGCCCGAGGAGGCCAAAAGCTTCCGTCTGCGCTTTGTGGTGGAGGACAGCGTCGTCAAGGAGCTCCCCTTCTCTTACGGCGCAAGCTTCGACCGCAGCGTCTTTCCCGAGGTCTCCCGCCGCGACGGCGCATACGCCGTCTGGGACCGCACTGATCTGAACGATCTGCGCTTCGACACCACCGTCACCGCCCGCTACCGCATGGACGAGACCGTGCTGCGCTCGGAGCTGGAACGCGAGGACGGCCGCGCCGTGGTCTACGTGGACGGTCAATTCCAGCAGGGCGACGAGCTTACGCTGGAGATGATCCCCGTCACGGAGGAGGAGATCCGCAATTTCTCCGGCACCTGGCAGGACACCGTGCGCGAACAGCTGCGCTCCATTTTCCGCGACCGGGAACCGGACTACTCCATCCCCGTGAGCGTTTCGGAGCATGTGCGTGTCAGCTTCCCCGAGGACGGACTCGACAGCCACAGCGTACGCTATCTCACCCCGAACGGGCAGACGGATAACTACCGTCTCTATCTTTGGGAGGATGACGGCTGGCAGCGCATCCGCCCGGACACCTTCGGCAGCTATTATCTGATCGAGGTTCCGGGCCGGCAGGCCCAGTTTGAGCTGGTCTCCACCATACAGTCCTGGTGGATCGTGGCCTATTTCGCGGCGGCGCTGGTGATCCTGGTGCTGCTGATCGTCGTGATCGTCAAGCTCAAGCGTTTCCTGCGCTCGCGCCCGAAGAAGGAGCGCGTGCCCTTCCGGGAAAAGCCCGTCGGGCGCTTCCTGCACACGCACCGCAAGCCCATCCTCATCGCCCTGCCGGTGCTGCTCGTCGCGGCGGCGTGCGTGCTCATCCCGCTTCAGTTTTCAAATGTCGGCTCCGCGCTGTCGGCTTACCGTATCCTCAAGGACTTCTCGCGGCAGGAGGTGGATGTGCTCACGCATGTCCGCATCCAGGCCGAGGAGCGCGATGTGGAGCTGACCACCACGGTCCACCGCGTCAGGGAGAACGGCCACATGGTCCGCTGTGTCGAGCAGTACGGCATCCCGCTTTACATCTCGGACGGCATGGTCTGCATGGAAAACGGCCGCGTCTTCCGTCTGGCAGAGGGAACGCTCAGTCAGGGCAAGGTGCTGGATCTGGCGCTGGATGTGTTTTTGCACGAGGATATCCAAAAGGCCACCGTCGACGGGGTGCCCCGCTATCTCGCGGTGATCGGCGGCGAGACGGCCGACCGCATCCTGCAGCTCTTCCTGTCGGCAAGCGATGAAGACCTGCTGCACGCCGATAGCATGACCATTGCCCTGGATACCCGGGACGGAGGTCTGTATCAGCTCTCCTTTGAAGGCACCGGCACCGCCTCTGGCGGGACTGCTTTCCGGTTTGCTGTGTCACTGACGCCCCAGGAGATGACCGAAAGGCCAAAGATCCCGCAGGCCGTGATCGACGCCATCACAAACGGCGGCGGAGAGGACGACCAGATCCTGTCCGAGGATCTGCTGATGCTCCTTGCTGCCTGGGTCAGAAACGAGAGCGCCGAGACCGTCAGCGCCGATATCGCGGTCAACGCCGACTGCGGCTCACTGAGCCTCACGCCGCGCTACAGCTACTCCCGCCGCGCGGTGGACGGCACGGACGTGCACTGCATCCGCTCGGCTCTCTTCAAGCTCTACTTCACCGACGCTGCCGCCTGCAGCGCCTCCGGTCTCGACCTGAGTGAGGCCCAGCAGCGCGTGGTGGACACGGCCCAGCTCATCCCGCTGGCAAAGGAGCTGTGCCTCAAGGGCCAGTTTTCCAGCGCCCGCGCCGGGGAGCGTACCGTCTTTGTCATCCGCCTCGGCGCCGACGACGCGTCAGACCTGGTCTCTAAGCTTTTACCGGAGCTTGACCGGCTCAACCTGAGCTATGAGGACTGCCGCCTGCGCATCACCCTCACAGGCGGCGAGCTTGACAGCATTGAGCTCGACTGCGGCGCCACGCTGCGCGTGGTGTCCCGGGACATCGACGCCTCCGTGCGCGTCACGGTGCAGTTCAACGACAGCGAAGTCGAGGAGATCCCCGCCGCCGTGAAGAACGTACTGGTGAAATAACAAAAAAACAGCGCCTTCCGACTTCTGCCGGAAGGCGTTAAACTTTTCTCTTCATTTCTCCTTTGCAAGCCTCAGCAGCTCTTCCACCGCCTGCCTGCCGCCCGCAACCACCGACGGGCGCGTGGGATCGAGGGGCAGGACTCCTCCCTCGAGGGTGCGGCAGACGCCGCCCGCCTCCTCCACGATGAGCTTGCCAGCCGCGTAATCCCAAAGGGAAAGCCCCAGCTCGAAGAAGACCCCCGCCCGGCCCGCCGCCACGGTACACAGATCCAGCGCCGCCGCGCCCTCGCGCCGCACATCCAGTCCCGCGAGGAAGGCCTTTTTCATCAGGCCGAAGCAACGGTCGGCGAGCTTCGGATCGTAGGGCGTCGTGCCGCAGCAGACAAGCGTCTCGGCAAGCGGGGCGTCCGTGACATGGATGGGCCGCCCGTTTAAGAACGCGCCCGCGCCCTTCACGGCGGTGAAAAGCTCGTTTACGTAGGGGTTGCAGATCGCCGCCGCGCGCAGCTCGCCCCGGCTCATGTACGCCGCCGAGATGCAGCTGTGGTGCAGGCCGTGGACAAAGTTCATCGTGCCGTCGATGGGGTCGATGATGAAAACATGCTCGGCGCCGAGATCGTCGTGCCGGTCGTTTTCCTCGCAGAAAAAGCGCGCGTCCGGTACGGCCTCGCTCAGCCGCCGGATCAGCAGCTCCTGTACCCGCCGGTCATATTCGGTCACCACGTCGCGCCGGTCGGTCTTGCGTTCGGCCAGGATGTCGTGGGCCTCCAGCATGAGCCTCGCGCCCTCGCGTTCGGCCTCACAGAGCAGGGAAAGGATTTCATTGTCAGTCATTGCAGCATCCTCCGGGAGAATTGTTTCGTATATTATAATAGAAAGCGGCGTATTTGTACAGCGGCCCAGAGAGCTGCGGCGACGGTTTTTCCGTATTTTTTCTTAAAAATGGTAAGTCTTTTGCTTGACATAACTCGGAGAAAACGGTAAAATAACTTAGTTAATATTATGGGGGAGCATGGGGAAGCTCCCGATGATATTACTTTTCAACTCCGACGGGTTCGCTTGATGGCCCGTCTCCTACGATAGATCAAGCTACATTCTGAAAGATTGGAGGTGTATACCCTTACTATGCCGTTGGTTTTAGCAATCATATTGATGGTTGTTCTGGCTGCCGCAGGCTTCGTGGTCGGTGTCATGTATCGGAAAAAGGTCGCCGAGCGTGAGATCACGAGCGCCGAGGAGGAAGCCAGACGCATCGTCAATGAAGCGATAAAGAGCGCCGAGAGCAAAAAGAGAGAGGCGCTTGTCGAGGCGAAGGAAGAGATACACAAAAACCGCTCCGAATACGAGCGGGAAGTGAAGGAACGGAGAGCGGAGCTCTCCAAGCAGGAACGCCGCCTTCAGCAGAAGGAGGAGAACCTGGACAAGAAGCTCGACGCCGCCGACAAGAAAAACGAGACCCTTGCCAACAAGATCGCCGCTGTCGAACAGCAGCAGCAGGAGATCGGCATGATCAAGAAGAGCCAGCTGGAAATGCTGGAAAAGGTCTCCGGCTTCACCGTGGAGGAGGCCAAGGCCTACCTCATCAACAGCATCCGCGACGACGTGACCCACGAGATGGCCATGAAGGTCAAGGAAGTGGAGGCCCAGTACAAGGAAGAGGCGGACGAGCGCGCCAGAGAAATCATCGCCACCGCCATCCAGCGCTGCGCCGCAGACCACGCAAGCGAAATCACCGTCTCCGTCGTACCCCTCCCCAACGACGAGATGAAGGGACGCATCATCGGCCGCGAAGGCCGCAACATCCGCAGCATCGAGACCCTCACCGGCTGCGATCTGATTATCGACGACACTCCCGAGGCCATCACCGTCTCGAGCTTCGACCCCGTCCGGCGCGAGGTTGCGCGCCTGGCCCTCGAAAAGCTCATTCAGGACGGCCGCATCCACCCCGCCCGCATCGAAGAGATGGTCGCCAAGGCCCAGAAGGAGGTCAACGCCACCATCAAGGCCGAGGGCGAGCGCGCCGTGTTCGAGACCAACATTCACGGCCTGCACCCCGAGATCATCAAACTTCTTGGCCGCATGAAGTACCGCACCAGCTACGGTCAGAACGTGCTGAACCATTCCATAGAGGTCTCCCATGTGGCGGGCCTCATGGCAGCCGAGCTCGGCGCCGACGTGAATATCGCCAAGCGCGCGGGCCTGCTGCACGATCTGGGCAAGTCCATCGACCACGAGGTCGAAGGCAGCCACGTCACCATCGGCGTCGACATCGCCCGCAAGTACAAGGAGTCCGAGGCCGTCATTCACTGCATTGAGGCCCACCACGGCGACGTGGAGCCCCACAGCATCGAGGCCTGCCTTGTCCAGGCGGCAGACGCCATCTCCGCCGCACGCCCCGGCGCGCGCCGTGAGAACATCGAAAACTACGTCAAGCGTCTCGAAAAGCTGGAGGAGGTCTCCAAGAGCTTCCCCGGCATCGCGAGCTCCTACGCCATCCAGGCGGGCCGCGAGATCCGCATCATGGTCAAGCCCGAGGATGTCAGCGAGGATCAGATGGTCCTGCTGGCCCGGGATATCGCCAAGAAGATCGAGGAGGAGCTGACTTACCCCGGTCAGATCAAGGTCCATCTTCTGCGCGAGACCAAGGCCATCGACTACGCCAAGTAAACAACAAGTTCCCGACACCGTTATGGTGCCGGGAATTTTTTTTGAGAAAGGGCACCGGGCTTTCGTCCGGTGCCTCCTGTTCAGTTATCCAGCTGCTTTGCGATCTGGTCCGCGCCGGTGGCCGCAAGGCCTGACACGATGCCCACCGCCGCGGCGGTCATATAATCGGCGGCGGGAAACTCCGGCATGGTGTACATACCGACAATGCCCAGCACACCGCCGAAAAAGCCGCACGCGACGGGAATCCATTTGTTCTCCAGCGGGCTGAGCTTGACTGCCTCGCCCATGAGCCAGGCGATCACCGTGATCGCCGCCACACCTGCCATACCCAGAAACTCCATTTTTACGCTCCCTTCTGTTCTTTCTCAAGATCCGCGATCCGGTGGTTGATGACCCGGATCTGCTCCTCCACGACCGGCATGCGCCGGGCAAAGCCGTTGTGCTCGCGCACCTCCCGCGTCAGCTCCTCCAGCTTTGTGTCTGTCACCGCCTGCGCCCTGCTGTTGCTGGTCAGCACGCCGATAAGCGTCAGCACCGCCACGATCACCGAGCCCACCACGCCGACCCACGCGTCACTCACTCCGATCCCTCCATCCTTTGTACATAGTCGAGAAAGCCCCGCTCAAATTCCGGTGTTCTGAGATACGAAGCCAGCATTGCGGCGGCTTTTACGAGGGCCGAGGCCGCATCCCCCGCCGCGGGACGCCCGGGCATACCCGCCAGGACCATTGACCGGAAGCGTTCGCTTCTCGCCTCATCCGTGTCCACGGTCACGCCGCCGATGCTGCCGCTGTCACTGTCCTGCCACAGGTCGCAGGGCATATCCGGCGGCGTCCGGCTCCACTTGGCGACCCACACGAGACAGCCCTCCGGCAGCGCGTCCGGGTCAAGCTTTGCCCAGAGGCTGCCCGCGCTGCCGTAAACGCCCGGCACATAGCCCGCTTCCGTGATCGCTCCGCACCAGGCTTCGACGACGGCGCGGAGCTTTTCCGCCGCAAGGTCCAGCTGCTTCGGCTCCTCGATATCGAGGAAGACGCCGCAGGGCATGGGGAAGCGCTTGATCGTCTGCAGGAGGAACTGCGCCTCGCTGCGCGCGTCCTCGGGCGTGACGGCGTGACTGTAGCAGTAGCAGCCCACCGGGAAACCCGTCTCGTATGCCTCGCGGTAGAAATCGAAGGCCGCGGCGTCCCGGAGCCATGTGCCCTCCGTGACCTTGATGATGGCAAAGTCCATGCCCGCATCCTTGATCTGCCGGATCGTCAGGCCCTTCTGGTAATGGGAAACATCTACGCCCTTCATTTTGTCCGCCTCCTCTGTCCGTCCCGCCGGATTCTTCTGCCATACAGCACCGACACGGCACACACGCCGATGCCGACAGCCGCACCGTGGCAGAAGATGCTGAATGCCGGGATCACATTCAGACTGTGTACGATCTCACGCCATGCTTCCATTTTCAGTACGCCTCCCTATTCTTCCATCTCCCGCATTTTCGCTGCGTGTGCAGTCCAGTTTGCTGCCGCCTGATAGGCCTCGAGCGTCCCCTTCGGCACATAGATCACAAGGTCGTCCGGTGTGTCATTGAACGTATTAGTCGTAATCGTCGGCGGCGTTTGCGCAAGGATCCTGAACTCCGCAAGGGCCTGACAGCTGCCGAAAGAGTTGTTGCCGATACTGGTAATACTGGCGGGAACCGTAACAATCTCAAGATTGTGGCAACTGCTGAAGGCGTTATTTCCGATTGCGCTGGCACCGTCCATAATCTCGGTGCTTATGACCCTGTTGCAGCCGTTGAATGCGTATATCGGCATCGTGACGATACTGCCCGGTACAGTCAGCTCAGTCAGCCCGATGCAGTCTGAAAATGCGTAGCTTTCCATCGTGGTGACACTGTCGGGGATTACAGCCTTTCTGAGACTGTAGCAGGCAGCAAATGCATAGCCGCCGATCTTTGTAACAGTATCCGGGATCACCGCATTTGTCAGATCGAAGCAGTTGTGGAATGCGTTGGACCCAATAGTTTTAACGCCTTCAGGACATGATACGGCATTCAGCCTGTGGCAGACCTCAAACGCATTGTTGCCAATGGCAGTGATGCCTGTCGGAAGCGAAATATACGAGAGACCAGAAGCTTTTTGAAATGCATAATCTCCGATCTTCACCGCGCCGTTTGGGATCGTAATGCCCGGCAGACTGTAACAATTCTGGAACGCATAGTTGTCAATGCCGCCAACACCGTTTGGGATCGTGACATGTGTAAGACTGTAGCAGTGCTGGAAGGAATATGTTCCGATTTTCGCCAGGCCGTTTCCGATCTCAATTGCTTTGATATCGTTTTCGTAGGATTTATTTCGTTTGTCGCTGGTTGTCGCATGACACAGCAGGCATGAACCAGCGTTTGAACCGGAAAACGCGATACTGCCGTTGACTGCCAGGGAAATCACATAATCGCCGCCCCCGGGATAGCTGTGTCTGCTTGTCCATTTCATTGTCGTTGTACTTGTGCCTGTCAGGGTGTCAGCTTCGCTCCCGTCGCCCCAGTCGACAGACACAGATCCGTTTACGCATAAGCCGAGCACAGGCGTTGTACGGTCCGGCTCAAGGTGGATGTGTATGCGCGTTTTGCCGTCATCTGTGACGAACATCTGGCCGACTGTCAGCCTTCCGTATTTTGCGGCATAGGCCTTGGCGTTTTCCAGCGTCCAGTTCCAGCCCTGGGCAACGAGCCCGGCATGCTCAGGATTGGCAGGCAGCGCGCTGAGTCGGGCAAATTCCGCCGCGGAGTAAGATGCGACAACGCTGTGGTCATAGCTGTCGTAAAAGACCACATCGCTGCCGGCAGCGCTGCCGGACGCACCTCCGCCGCTGATGCCCCCGCCGCTGATACCCCCGCCGCTGATACCGCCGACGCTGTACGACAGCAGGATATCTCCCTCGCAGGTCTTCCCGGCGAGCTTCAGCGTAGCTGTGCCGGTTGCCGAAAGCCTGGCGATCTGCTCTCCCTTGTAGCTTACATCAAGACCCATAAGTCACGCTCCCATCATAAAGCGGCAGCTGAACCGTAAAAAGCTCCGTTGTGCCATGCCGGAAGGAGATCAGGCCGGACGCGTCGACGCTTCCGTTGTCGGCGGCGTTTACGACGGCTGCCTGTGCGGCCGCGGCGCTTTCAGAAGCGCTCGAAGCCGCTCTCTGTGCGGCGTTCATGGCGCTTTGCGCCTGATTCACCGCCTGGCGTGCCTGGCTGGAATAGCCGCCCGCCGCATTTGCCGCCGTGACGGCGTCGGAACGCGCGTGCTCCGCCTGCTGCGCGTACTCCTTAAAGTGCGCCAGGTCATCATGGAACTGCTCCTCCGCGCCCTCATAGCCTCCGATTACCGCAAGCTCATAAGCGGAAGCTCCCGCGATACCGCTGCAGCTCTTTCCCGAGTCCGTAAAGCCCCCGGTCTGCGCATCCCAGATCTGCCAGTTCCCGTTATCGCCGGGAACCGGGTAATGCAGTGCCGCCTCCTCGGCAGCGGCCGCACTCCCGGCCGCTCTGGCCGCCGCGTTCTCGGCCTGCAGGACACAGCGCCTGACCATTGCGGTGTCGCCCCCTGTGATGGTGAGCGTCCCCGCTGTGTTTCTCCCCTGCTTCATGCTTCTATACCTCCTTCATACCCGGTGTGTCCATCACACACAGCTCCTCCGCGGCGCTCTTCATCACAGCCCCGCCCGGGAGCGTACAGCGCGCCTGGACAAACGCCGGGATGCCTGCTCGCAAAAGCGCCGTCTCCGCCCCGGTGAGGCCGAAGTAAACGCAGCCCTCGTCGGGGTCAGGCTCCGCGTCCGCTTTCTCTTTTCTCACAACGGGCCGTCCGCCTTGCACAACGATCAGTGTCAGGCTCTCCGTCTCCTCCGGCTCCACGTCGAGCTTGACTTCCAGCGTCATTTCCTCGCCCCTTGTCATGTTTATCATATGCTCTCCTCCTCAGGACAGTGTGATCCCGGTGATCTCCAGGCTGTTTCCCACGCTGCTTGAGCCGATGTAATAGGAGCCGGTCATGGCCGTGATGCTCAGCGACGCCGTATACAAAGCGTCGATCCCGCCCATCCAGACGGCGCCCATCTCCGGCGTTTCATCGGGATCAAATACCTTCTCGCTGGTGCTGCCGAGGCAGATGCGGCTCCTCTCCCCCGCGGATGCGCGCAGATAGCCGGTGACCGTCAGGCTCGAATAGCCGGTGACATCCACGGCGGGGCTGAGCCAGAAGCCGCCGCTGCCGCTTTCCCGGATGGCGCTGCCGCTCATAGCGGCGTTTCCCCCGAGGGTCACGCCGCTTTTGAGCCCGCTCTGGGCCGACAGCAGCACGCCGCCCTCGCTCACGACCGGCGCGCTCGGGTAGGCGATCTGGATGGCTCTGATCTCGCCCTGACCGCTGATGGCCACAAGGCCGGTCCTGCCGCGTGCCCCGTCAGAGATCGTCACCGTCCAGTCGCCGTTTGACGGCACCGCGAAGGAGGCGATGCCCGGTACGTTCTCCGCCGCGAGCATCTCGCCGCCCTTGGCACAGACGCAGGCGCTGCCGGAGGGGATTTTGGCGCAGATCATGGCGTGGCTGCTTGTGTTGATCAAGGCGTTTGCGCCGCCCCGTCTGATGAAATAAGCCTCTCCCATCGTCTCACTTCCTTATACACAAAATCCGAAGCGGCAGCACAACCGTCGGCCTGCCCAGGGCGTACACGGTGAGCGCGCCGGGTGATGCCTGCGCCCGATACAGCAGCGCGTAATCCTCCAGCCGCTTACGGTCGGTGCCGAAAGTCCCGCTCAGGCTCACGTCCACCAGCGGCGTATCACTGCCCGTGATACCCGCAAGGCTCACCGTCTGGGTAAAGGGGGCCGTCGATCCCTGCCAGGCGGCGGGGTCGAGCTCCGCTGAGTAGGTGACGCTCACCGCGCCCGACGCAAGCTTCTCCGCCGTGACTGCGCCGTCTTCCAGGCTCCCGGTCCCGACGCTGATGGGGTCCGCGCCCCCGGGCAGGTGACGCGCCCCATGATAGGGCAGGGCCGCCAGGGCCGCGTTGAAGGTGGCCTCGGTGCCCTGATAGCCCGCGTCTACGGCGGCCTCGAAGGCACTGGCTCCCGCGGGGCCCTGCGCCCCGTCCTGTCCGGCCGGCCCGCGGATGTTCTGGGCCGCCGGGTTTTCAAGCCCGCCGTCGTTTGTCCAGCTGATATTGCCGCCCGCGTCCACGCTGGGGCGGAAGGTGGTGCCCGGTGAGCCGTTGTCACCCTTTACGCCCTGGATACAGCCGTTATTGCGCCAGGAACCGTTCACCGCGTCCCAGATATAGATGTCGTAAGGAGCCTCAGCGCCCACACCGTAAGCCTCGCCGGGCTGCGGCTGCGTCACGGCCTCGGCCAGGGCCCGGGCGTCGTCATAGTAGCCCGCGATCACGAAGCTCAGTCCGTCGCGCCCGTTGAAGGCGCCCGCCTCCGCCTGCTCCTTCACCTCCCGTGCACAGACCAGGGCGGCGGAGGCGTCGTTTGCGATCTGTTCGGCCACGCTCAGGGGCATGGCGTGCAGCGGCGCGTCCACAAGGCCGGACTCCTTTACCGTCAGGATCACCGGCGCGGTGGTCAGTCTCCCGCTCTCTTTATTGCCGCTGAGGTAGGCCGTCCACTCCCCGGCGGTGAGGTTCAGGCCCTTGTCCTCGGTGATGCTGTCATTGCCGTCGAGGATGAGATCATAGACCTCCGTCCCCACGCCCTCGCCCCGGCGAAAGTGCAGCCAGCGGGTATAACCGGCCCATTCGTCGCCGAGGAACCACACCTTGGCCGTCAGATAATTCAGCGTATCCGCCGCGATGACCGGGGTATACACGCGCAGGCTTTGGCCGCTGACATAAAAATCAATCATGCTTTTCCTCCTCATTGAGCTGCCGGACAAGTCTTATCAGATAATCCCGCAGCTGTCTGATCTGCTGCTGTTCGTCTCCCGTGAGGATGGGCGGCAGCTCAATCATCCCACATCACTTCCCGTCGTCAGGATTTTTGCGATGGAGTAAAGCCGCACCTCGCCCTTTCCGACCAGCTTCATGCGCAGGTGGTCGCAGCGGCGCGGCCGCACGGGCAGAGTCACGGTGCGGGTGCCCTTCATCTTCACGCGCCCCTGCCGCACCCACTCGCCGTTTGAATCGTACATGAGGTACACGTCCAGCTGCGCGCCCTCCTCCATGTAAAGGCGCAGGTTAAAGCGCGAGAGATATTTCCGGTCCGGGTACTGGTAGTAGAGCATGCCCGTCTCCGCCTCCCAGGAAACATAGGGCTCCGGCGTGCCGACGGTCCCCTCCATGGCGAAAAGCGCATCCGGCGTCAGGCAGTAGAGCTCGTCGCCGAGGGACGCAAAGCCCAGCGCGCGCACTTCGTCCTCCCGCATCCAGAGATTGCGCCGGATGTCGTAGACGAAGAGACTCCACCTCTCCTGCGCGTCCCGCATGGAGATATAGTAGCGCTCCCCCAGCACTCCGGCTGCGGCGTCATAATAGCGCACATCCCCCAGCGCGTCGCTGATCGACTCGGGGAAGCTGCCCTGATAGGCGCAGATATCGGCGCGGCTTTTATAAAGCAGGGTCTCGTTGACCACCTGCAGGCTTCGGTCGCAGCCCTCCTGCACGCCGCGGCAGACGGTCTCCGTGATCTGGTGTGCCCCCGAGGCCGACACCGTGACGCGGTGGATGCGGTTTTCCTTGAAGAACATCGGGTAGCCCTGGAAGTTCACCGCCCCGGTCCATGGCCCGTCCGAGCCCACCGACGCCGTCCAGCTGTCGGTCGAAAGGCCCATGTACTGACGCCAGTTTTTGAAGTCGCCCAGGGCGCAGCAGTATATCTCGTTGAGGTTTTTCCCCTCCGTCATGCCGTAGCGGCAGCCCCAGAGGCGGTTTTTGCACTCGATGACAAAGTCCATCTCCGGCGTTCTCCGCTCGATGCGCACCGTGCCGGTGGTCTGGGTCAAAGCCTCGTCGAGAAGCCCCGTCACCGCAAGCCAGTCACGCTCGCCGCTGCCGCCGCCGATGGCGCAGATCACATGCTCACCGTTGACGGCCTCCACCGCCGCCCCCGTGATGCTCACGCCGTCGTTTTTCCGAAACAGGCCGCCCAGCTCTCCCTCGGAGATAAAGCGCAGCCTCGTGTATACCGTGGGGATCTCCGTCCACTCGCTCATGGCGGCGCTCCACTGGCGCAGGACGTGTGCGCTTTTGGACGCGTCGATCCAGTAAAGTCCGTCCGTCGGCTCCCCCGGTGCGGTCTCGCTTTTCACCGGCTGAGGATAGGGAGTGCCGTCTTCTCGGCACAGGGCATACTCCACTGCGCCGACGGAGCTGTAGCCCGCCTCCAGACTCCCGTGATCCGAAGGGTCGGCGGTGTTGTAGTAGACCTTGTCGGGGAAAATGACGATGACCGCGCCCATGCTCACAAGCTGCTTTTTTCCGGGTGCAAGACCCGTCACCGCCGTTTTCTCCCCGCCGTACCAGAGCGCCCCGTCCTCCACGAAGGCAAGCTTCTCCTTTGCCAGCACCCCGCCCGGCGCGTGCATCGTGCGCACGCGGCCGCGCTTTTTCCGGCTGCCGAGCAGGGGATAATAAGCGCTCGTGAGATTGCGGGTATCGTAAAACTCCCCGTCGCCGATGCGCGCCTTGTGGCGGTAGCCTGCAAAGACGTCGGTCACAACGCGCTCGGCATATTCATAATCCAGCCTTGGCAGCAGTGCCATGTCTTTGCCTCCCTTCAGAATCGAAAGCCCTTGCCCCGGCGACGGGGTCTGTGGCAGCGGTTATACCAGTTGACCCAGCCCTGCCAGGCGCTGTTGAAGAGGGTCATGCGCTTGTTGTAGCGCTGGGTCTCCCCGTTCTCGGCAGCGACCATGGCCTGCAGGTAGTAGTAATACAGATCCTCGCCGTAAGGCTCCTGCACCAGCAGTTCCTCCTCGCCGCTCTCGTATTCGTCGGGAAAGGGGATCCACACGTCCTCGTGGGTCTGGATGACCTCGCGGTAGATCCGCCCGTCAAGCGACCACAGCCATCTTAGCTTCTGCTCCGGCGAATAATCGTTCGGCTCGAGCAGGTCAAGCCGCTCGATGATGTCCATTGCTTTCAATCAAAATCACCTTCCTTACAGGCGCACGGCAACTTGGCTCCCCCTCCGGGGGAGCTGTCAGCGCCGCTTGCGGCGATGACTGAGAGGGCTGTCAGTCCTTCAAAAAGATGCGAATCCTGCGGCCCTCTCCGCCCCAGTTTGCGAACTGGGGCACCTCCCCCAAAGGGGGGAGGCGAGCTCCCAGCGCCCCGTTTTCTTACACGCTCTGCTTGAGTCCGTCGATGCTCTGGTAGAAGCGATCGGCGGCAAGCTCCGAGCGTTTGATCTCCGCCGCCACGGCCTCGGGGACACGGGACTTTTTGCCGCGGGGCAGCAGGTAGTTTACGCCGTTGATGCCGACGAACAGGTTGGGGTCCTCGCGGTCAGACCCGCGGGGGATGAACACTTCGACTCTCTTGTCTTCCATGGTATGTCTCCTTCCTTAGTTTTCTTCGTCCGAGCCTGAGAAGCTGGAGGTGCTCATCACGCGCAGCAGGCGCTCGGGGTAGAGGATGGTGGCGCCGTTGGTCTCGAACTTGTAGCCGATGGTGCTGAACTGGTTCAGCGGGCCGCCGATCTCACCCTTGTCGTGGATGATCATTTCCAGCGCGCCGCCCTCGGGGTCGATGATGCCGAAGGAGTCCTTGCCGAAGAAGTAGGTGGCGTAGACGGCAACGGAGCCGCTGCCCTCCTTGATGACGGGGGCGAAGACGTTTTCGATGAAGCGCACGCCGTGCAGCTCACCGATCTCGCCGTTGAAAATCTCCTCGGGGGAAGCATACTTGTGTGCTTCGATCCAGCTGTCGCTTGCGCGCAGGTCATGGGCCACCGAGGGGTGGATGACCGCGAAGTACTTGCCGCCGATTCTCGGCACGCGGTTTTTCTTCATGACGGTGACGGCCTTGTTCACCATCTCGGGGGTGAGATGGCAGTGGTAGGTGGCGTCCTCGGTAAGGGCGCTGTTCTGGGTGGGAGCGGCGCTGACAGTGCCGTCGGCCTTCTTGATCTTGTCGCAGTAGAGGACATTGGTGTTGGTGTAGAGCGCGTCACGGATCAGGGCCTCCTGAGTCTCGGCGGCGGAGGCGCCCATCTCCTCGGTCGCGCCGAGGATCACGTCGTCGTAGGCTCTGAGCTCCAGTCTGTCGGTGATGGCGGTGTAGGTGCCGTACTGGTCGATGCTGCCGGTGACGGCGGTGACGCCGAACTTCTGGCCGGTGGGGATCACGCCCTCGGTGAGCTTCGAGGCGCGCTCAAAAGTGTTCCACTTGCGCCACTCGACGCTGCCGTGGTGGTTTGCGGGCAGAGGCTGGCGCTTGGCCAGCTGGGCGTAGAAAAGCTCGGTGCGCGCGTTTTCCAGAAGCTCCGTGTCGTAGAAGGCCTTGAGCTCGGCGGACAGGGTGTGGTCAGCGTCAAAGGCGCTTCCGGCAGTGCTGTCGTGGGCGTTTACAAAGCCGCCGGTGGCATTGACCAGCGTACCGGCGTCGGCAAAATGCTGAAGGTTAAAGTAGTTGTGCATATAGTTCTCCTTTCAAAATTGGCTCCCCTGTCAAGGAAAGCTTCCTTGGCTCCCCCTTTGGGGGAGCTGTCACCGGTTCAAGAACCGGTGACTGAGAGGGCTGTCAGACTTGGTACAAATTTTGGAGGACCCTCTCCGTCATTCGCCTTGTGTGAGACGGCGAATGACACCTCTCCCAGAGGGAGAGGCAAGTGCCGGGTGCGGTGTTTATTCCCCCACGCCCAGCTTGCGTCCCTGGGCCTTGGCTTCCAGGATGCGCTTTTTCAGGGCCTCGCGCTCCTCGCGGCTCATGGATCGCGGGTCAAGGGTGAAGCGTCCCCCCTGCCCGTTCTCCCGCAGCTCACGCGGCCTCGCTCCCGCGCTTTGAAGGCTTCGGCTCACGGCCTCGAGGCTTTTGCGCGCCGTATCGCGCTGGAGCTCTGCCCGGTGGCGGGCAAAGTAGGCGTCGGCGAGGGAGATGCCGCTGTGCGGCGCGGTCATGCGCACAAAGGCGGGGTCTTCCATTTCGCGCTGCAGATCAAAGTCCGGCACGCTCCGGCGCAGGGCCTCGGCCTCGGCGTACATGGCCTGCAGGTGCGCCGCAATCCCGGCGCCCTCGGGGCGGTAGGCCTCCGCCCGCTCCCGCAGGTTTTGGGCCAGGCTCTCCGCGTCGCTGCCTTCCGTGAGACCGTAGCGCTCCTCCAGCACCCTGAGTACCGGCGAGAGCTTTTCAAGCCGCTCCTCGGCCTGGGCCCTGCCGCGAAGCCGCGCCTTGACGATGCCCTGCACCGCCTGGTCGTAGCTGCTTCGGTAATCGGGGTCCTGCAAGATTTCCTCCCAGCTGGGCTTATGCTGTCCGTCCTGCCCGGACTCGGCGGCGGGCGGTGCCGTCTCTGCTGCCGCCGGGATCTCGGCGGCGCTTTCCACGCCCGTGACCGGCTCGGCCGGTCTGATGGTTTCCGCTTCGTTGTTCATGCTTTTTCTCCTTATCTGTACCGGCAAAGGCCGGGTAAGGGTGTAATGATCAGAGTCTGCGGCTCTTTCCGTTGGAGCCGCTGCCCTTCTTGTTTGCGTCCAGCTTCATCTGCTCCTTGCTGCCGGGCGTGCCGGTCCCCGCGCTGCGGGAGCTGGTATAGCCGCCCTTGCCGCCGGTGTAGCCGCCTCCCGTGTAGCCGCCCGCCAGCGCGCTCAGGCCCGCGGGAAGGCCGCCGGACATGACCAGCGCCATGGGGTTTTTCATGAGGTAGCTGCTGCGCAGCGCCTGGGCCTGCGCGCGGCTCATCCCGGCGGCGGAGAGCTCCGCGTCGCTCGGCATGTAGCCGCTCTGGGTAATGAGCTTCATCATGTTCTGATAGCTCTTCTCCCCGCGCTCGTAGTTGAGCTTCTCCTGCGCCAGCATCTGCGAATAGCCCGCCTGCTGCCGCTGGTACTGGAGCTGCTCCCGTGCAAGCTCACGGTCGAGCCTGTCCTGCTCGCGCTGATAGGCCTGCTCCTCCAGCTTCGCCGCCATATCGTAGCGGTCCTTCCCCCGGCTTACCTCATCCTTTGCCAGGGCCATCGTCGAGTCGAACAGGCCCCTGAGCTCGTCGCCCTCGGCGCTGTAGCGCTCCCAGGCGGCCCGGTAGAGCTGGGGCATCACCTGACCCAGACGCTGCAGGTAATACTCGTACTCCTGCTGCCCCACGCTCTGGGCGTAGCTGGAACCGTAACCGCCCGTGAGGGCGGCCGCCTGCCCCATGGTGTCGCGCATGGCGCGCTGTCCCTCGCCCACCATCTGGGTGCGGTAACTCTGGTACAGGGGGTCGCCCGCCGGGTCATAGCGGAAGGCGGGCCGGTTCACGATCTCGTCATAGAGCCTGCGGATCTGGCTGTCGTAGCTGGACGTAAAATCCGGCAGTACGCTCTCGGCGCGGCGCAGGGCCTCCATGGTGCTGTCAAACTCGGTTTTCGTTTTTTCTTCGCTCATTCCTCATCCTCCTGTTCCAGCTCCTCGCCCGTGAGCGTGAGCGATACGTTTTCGGGTCTGTTCTCGGCGAGCGCCGCGATGCCGGCGGCGATCGTGTCAAAGCTCTCGCGGCAAAGCTGCTCCTGCCCGTCCGGACTGCACCGCAGGGAGAAGAAGCCCGGCGCGCGGCGGATCACCGGCAGGGTCCGCTCCGCCGTCTCCTCCATGCGCTTTTCCAGCGCCATCATCAGCGCGCTCAGTGCCGCGCACACAAGGTCGCCGCCCGCAGGCCCCGCCTGGGCGTGTCCCTCCATTGTGAGACAGAGGCCCGCTCGGTCATACTCTACCCGCGTCATCGTCCGCCTCCCGGCTGGCCTGCGGCGCCGGCCCTGGCCCGGGCCCGCTCCATCCGCCGGTCCTCGCGGGCGCTGTCACGCTTGACCTCGCCCTTCTTCGGCGCGGGCACTGTTCTGCCCGTCAGGCCCGCCATCAGGCCCGCGGCCCGCTCCGGCTCGTATTTCTGCGTCAGGGCCAGGGCGTACTGCTGGTAAAGGGCCAGCTCCTTCTGGATGCTGCCGTTATAGAAAAGCTGCTGCATCAGCTCGTCCTTGCCCTCAAACTCCATCATGCTCATGCACGCGAGGGCCTGGTCGCTGCGCTCGGGGGTGAAGAAGCCGAGCTGATAAAACTGCAGGGCCAGCTCGTTCTGGCTCATGCGGGTATAGGCGCTGCTCTTCTGGGGAATGACACGGATATCGAAGATCGGTCTGCGCATGCCGAGATCCACTCCCTCCGGGGCATAGAACGCCTGGGGACGCAGCCCCTGATTGGAATAGCTCACAAACTGCTCGAGCCCCAGCGCGCCGGTGATGCGAAACTGCCGCGGCAGATCGTAAAACTGGCGGATCAGCTCAATACAGAGCTCGATCATCTCTGCGTACACCCGGTAGCTTGCGCGGGTGGAGTCGCGGCTGCCCTTGCCGCTGGCCTCCTGCAGGGCCGCGATGGCGGAGGCCGCCGTCACGCCCGCGTTCACAAGTCCCACCGAGGTCTCTGTATTGCCGGAGGTCTCGCGAAGCTCGTTGATAACGCTTGCGCGCATCTCCAGGTAGTTGCCGCTCAGAGGCCTGTAGTCCACGATGCGCAGGCTGTCCTCGCCGAGGTTGCCGCTGACGTGGACGATGGGGTTATTGAGGTTTAAAAACTCCTCCTCGTTCACCGCTCCGTCGGCTCTCTCGAAGTAGCGCGGCACCGCACCCACCATGGTGTTTTTGAGAAAAGCGGTCTGCAGCATGTCGATCTGGGTCTGGGCGTTGCGGCAGAGGTCGATGTACCCGTAGCCGCAGGGGCTTCCCTCCACGGGGAAGAGGCTGTCGAACACGAAGGGGTAGCGCCCGTGGTCGTAAAGCCCGCGCGCAAAATCCGTCTCCCCTGCCGTCTCGCGCAGAAAGTCCTCGTTCTCGCTTGCGTACAGGAGGGTCGAACCCACGTACTTGCAGTAGTGCAGCACGTCCCGGCCCAGGAATTTTTTCTTGTAGTACACGTCGATGACGGTGGACTTGCCGTCGGTGCCCACGCTGTCGTCATAGAGAAAGCGCGTGGGGGCAAAGCTCATGGCCTTGAGCTTCCCGGCAAGCTGGGGGTACTCGGCTGTGAGCGCCTCGTTGTCCTCCAGCCGCGTGTGGAAAAAATACGCGCTGTCCTGCACGTCGCGCACGCCCGGCTCCCAGAACACGTTCAGAAGGTCGACGCGCTCGATGGTGATATCGCCGAGACCGCCCGCCTTCTCCGTGTCCCAGCCCACGCGGTAGACGCCCGTGCCGGTCTTGAGCTTCTGCCACATCCCGTCGGAGTAGGTCTTCTCAAAGGCGTTCTGCTCCAGGATCACGGGCAGGATCTTCGAGAGGATGCGCGCCTCGGCCCGGTCGTCGGGTTCGCGCGGCAGGATGTTCGGCTCGGGGTAGGCGTCCATGGCGTCAGCGTGCTTGGAGACGATCACGTTATGCAGCCACCCGGACACGGCCTGAAAGCCGTCGGAGGCCTCATGGTTCTTTCTCTCCTCGGCGCTGTTGCGGAGCTTCCACCAGTTTTCCGCCTCCACGGTGCGCCGCTCGATGCTGGCCTTCCCGGCCTTGTACTTCTGCAAAATCCGCGTAAATTCCGCCAGCCGCTTTTCATCGACCGGCAGGGCAAGTTCTTTGTCCATTGTTTATTTGAAACCTCCGTTTTTTCCTGTAGGGGCGATTCATGAATCGCCCGCCAGGACTTTCCATAATTGCGTATGCGCCCAAGTTAAAACGTAAAACGACCGTTTTTCTGCCGGGCGCTTCATGAAGCGCCCCTACGATGTCACACTATTTTTTCAGCGGGTCCACCATCAGCTCCTTCGTCTCCACGGGCCGGAGCGGCAGGATGGGCCGCGCCATGCAGAGATACCGCCACTCGTCGGCCACATGGTCCTCCTGGCTGGTATCCAGGTCCTCGGGCTCGGCTTTGGCAAACTGCAAAAGCGGGATCGTGCGGATGAAGGCTTTGCAGTTATCGAAGACATACATCCGCGCCCGGCCCTCGTCGTCGAACTGGAGCCGGTAGTGGCACTGCATCCAGCCGGGAATGCGCTTGTGGTCGCCGGGGACGAAGTAGACGCCGAAGCGTGCCGCGGTCTCGGCCACGCTCTCACCGCGGCTTGCGTCCCAGATAGCGGGGTCGGCCACGCCCTTGATCTTCCGCCCCCGGAGCCAGGGGTGCTCCCGCTCGATACGGGCGATCTCCTGAAACTGCCTGTCCGGCGTCCATCGCACGCCTTCGTTCGGGGTGTCGGTGCAGCCGTAGAGCTCAAGGATGCGGTACAGCACCCCCTCGTAGTCCAGCGCCCACCAGGCGCAGGAGAAGGGCTTGCCGTAGCCGAAGTCGTAGCTCCGAAGCAGCGTCCACCCCCGCCGCGGCCCGGCGCTCATATCCAGCGGCGCGATCACATGGCACCATCTCCCCTGGGCCTTCAGCTCTTCCCGCGTCAGCTCGCAGCCGTGCTCCGCGGCCGCCTTCATGTCCGGCTCGATGCGGAAATCCTCAAAGAACTGTCCCTCGAAGATGTCCCAGCTTCCGTAGAGCCAAGCCTCTCTGAGCTTCGGCGGCAGGCTTTGGAGCTGCTTCAGGTAGTCCGGGTTTTTCTCCATGAGTGCCCGGTTGTCCGTGACCAGGGCCTGGATGAAGCTGTGCTCGTCCGGCTCCTCGCCCTCGCGAAAGCGCCGGTCGAGAAAGAGGCGCTTGACCCAGGCGTGGCCCTCGCCGCCGGGATTGCAGGTGTAGTAGATGCGCTTGGGAAAGTCGTTGGTGCCTCTGACGCAGGCGCGTAACTTTTCCATGCTGCTCTCGCTCTGCTGGGTGGCCTCGTCGACAAACAGCACGTCCACCTCGGTCCCCTGAAAGCGCAGGGCGTCCTTCTCATTTTCCAGATACCGGAACAAAATCCGGCTGCCGTTGGGAAAGGCGATCTGTTTTTTCCCGTCGTTGTAGACCGCGATCCGCTCCTCCCCCTCCAGGTAGCAGCCCAGCATCTGGCACAGGGGCACGATGTGGTTTTCCTGCAGTTCCGGGTAGGTCTTGCGCACGATCATGACCTTGATCCCCGCATATCGGAGGCACAGCAGCACCGCCTTGACCCTCACGGCCCAACTCTTCCCGCCGCCCCGCGCCCCGCCGTAGCCCACATACTTGTGCCGGTCCTTCAAAAACAGCTTCTGCTTCTCGCTCGGCCTCGGCAAACATAGTTCAGCCATTTTGAAACTTCACTTTCCGCTTTTCACTTTTCACTTTTAAATGCTCATCTCCTCCGCCTCCCCCTCAAAGCGTACCGTGAGCGCGCCGCCGTGCGCCTGCTCGCCGTCGTCCCACAGGCTCTGCAGCTCCTTGAGCGCGCCGGTTATCGTTTTGAGGTCCTTTAAATCCGGTTCCTCCACTCGGTCAAGATATTCCTCGAAGCACCTCAGCAGCTTTTGTCCCACGCGCGCAAGCGCTTCACGCTCTTCCGCGCCGCTCATGAGTCGCGGTATTTGCAGTCGTAGGTGCAGCTGTAGACCGGGCAGCGTTCAAAGCGGCTCGTGCAGTAGCGCCCCATGTGTATATCTCTCTGCCTGAGGGATTCAAAGCGGCTCACTGTCTCGATGCCCTCGCCGTAGCCCTCGCAGCAGATGCTGCACCCGGCCCGGTCGTCCGAGATATAGAAGGGGCAGCGCACATCCGCCTCTGTCCAGCTGATCTTTTTATATTGTCCCATCTTCGTCCTCTCCGCAGGAAACGGTGTCGTCCCACTCGTCGTAATTTGTCCCGTCCCGTTCAAACCAGGGCGGATACCCGCTGCGCTCCATGCAGCGTATGATCGGATCGTCCCCGATCAGCTTCAAAGAACCACCTCGCTTGAAGCCGGCAACTCGCACATATTTAAGACAAAAGCCTTGACAAGTCCGCTTTCATGCCGTAGAATAGGAAAAAACCGCAAGGCGTTGTCTCATTTCTTTCAGACACGCTTGCAGTATATCCCATGTTTTTTAGAATTTCAAGGGCGAGCTCACTCCTTTTTAAGATTTGGTGAGCTTGCACAAAAATGGGGTGAGCTTTTTGTTCCAATATGAGCGCTTCGAAGCCTTACTAAAATCCCGCGGCATCACCAAGACCCATATCTCCCGCTGCCTGGGCCGCAGCGCCACGCTCTGCCAGGACTGGAAACAGCAGAAATCCCAGCCCAGCGACAAGCAGTTGAGGGAGGTAGCCCGCATCCTCGGCACAACGCCCGAATACCTGCGCGGGGAGACGGACGAAATCTCCCCCGACGCCATGAGCGAGGAGATGGAGCAGCTTCTCACGTCCCTGCGGGAGCGCGAGGACATGCGCATGCTCTTTAAGCTTGCGCAGGACGCGTCCCCGGAGGATGTGCGCCAGGCCGTAAAGATCATCGAGGCGCTGCGGCGCGATGACTGACACCTATGTGCGCCTGATCGCTCTGCCGGCGAAGGTGGAGGGCGTAACCCTCCCGAACGACGACGGCAGCTTTGACATCTACATCAACTCCCGCCTCTCCCCCGTACGGCAGCAGGAAACGCTGGAGCATGAGCTGCGCCACATCCGGCACGAGCATTTCTATCTCGACATGGATGTCCGGCGCATGGAGCGTCAGGCGGACGGCGAGGCGCTGAACGTTGTTCTCCACCCGCCCGCGGGCATGGTGCCCTGCTTTCACTCCGAAGAAGCCCTTGCCCACTGGGTCGATACCCTGTGCGCACAGCTCGGGGTAGACTTGGGCACGGTGTAAAATAAAGCTTCGCCTTCCCCTCAAGGGGAATCCATATCTTGCGCTCTGTCCGTCTTACAAATACACTTGACTTTTTAGTGCGCACAGTGTATCATTACGCCACTTACATGAATTGATTTAGGATGTGATCTCATGCTTTATACCAGCACACGCGGCGGCGCGCCCGCCGTTTCCTCCGCCCGCGCGATTGTGGACGGACTTGCCCCCGACGGCGGGCTCTATGTCATGGCTCCCGACGAAATCCCCCAGCTCGACTGGCGCAGCTTCCTGGCGCTGGATTATCCGACACTGGCCGCGAAAGTTCTCTCCGCACTCCTGCCCGACTTTGACGAGGCGGAGGCGAAGACGCTTGTGACCGCCGCCTACACGGGCAAGTTCTCCGATCAGCGCATCGCCCCCCTGAGAGCTGCCGGGGACGATCTGTTTTTGGAGCTCTTCCGCGGCCCCACGTCGGCCTTCAAGGACGTGGCGCTGTGCCTGCTGCCGCACCTGATGAAGCGCTCGGCGGAAAAGCTCGGCGACAAGGACGATATCCTCATCCTCACCGCCACCAGCGGCGACACCGGCAAAGCGGCCCTCGAGGGCTTCCGCGACGTTGAAGGCATCCGCATTCTCGTCTTCTATCCCCGTGACGGGGTCAGCGCCGTACAGAAGGCGCAGATGGTTACCCAAGCGGGCAAGAACGTCAATGTCTGTGCAGTGGAGGGCAACTTTGACGATGCCCAGTCCGGCGTGAAGGCCATCTTCTCCGCCATGCCGAAAGGGCTCTCTTCGGCAAACTCCATCAACATCGGCAGACTTGTCCCCCAGGTGGTCTACTACTTCTCCGCCTACATCGACGCGGTGCGCCTCGGCAAGATCCGCGCGGGGCAGAAGCTCAACTTCTCTGTCCCCACGGGAAACTTCGGCGACATTCTGGCGGGGTATCTTGCTCTGCGCATGGGTCTTCCGGTCGGCAAGCTCATCTGCGCCTCCAACGCCAACAATGTCCTCACGGACTTCATCCGCACCGGCGTTTACGACCGCCGCCGTCCCTTCCACAAGACCATCTCCCCCTCCATGGACATCCTCATCTCCAGCAACCTCGAGCGCCTTTTGTACCTCATGAGCGGCGACAGCGAGCTGGTGGCTTCCCTCATGGCGCAGCTCAAAGACGAGGGGCACTACACCGTCCCCGCGGAGCTGCTGGAAAAGATCCGGTCCGTCTTCTGCGCGTACTGCTGCGATGACGAGGGCACCAAGAACGCCATTCACAGCGTCTGGACCGGGAGCTCTTATCTCTGCGACACCCACACGGCTGTCGGCTGGAGCGCCGCGCAAAGCTTCGGCAAGGCGGAGGGCCCCACGGTCATTCTCTCCACCGCCTCGCCCTACAAGTTCCCGGCGGCGGTCCTCTCCGCCATCGGCGAGAGCTGTGACGGCGATGAGTTTGCCATGATGGACGCGCTCGAAGAGAAGACAGGCGTGCCCATGCCGGAGAATCTGCGCGGCTTGAAGGAGCGCCCGGTGCTCCACCGCGACTGTGTCGCCCCCGCGAACATGCTCGAATACGTCAAGGAAAAGAAGGCAGAATCAAGCTGGGCGAAATGATTACGGTATACCGCACGACATACCATACGTCACGTTGAACGTCACGTTGTACGTCACCCCAGGTAAGGTAAGGTTAGGTAAGGTAAGGTAAGGATAGTATAGGACAGGAAAGGATAAAGAGAGCGTATGTATATCACATGCCTTGATCTGGAGGGCGTATTGGTCCCCGAGATCTGGATCGCCTTTTCGGAGGCAAGCGGCATCCCCGAGCTTCGCCGCACCACACGCGATGAACCCGATTACGACAAGCTCATGCGCTGGCGTCTCGGCATTTTGAAGGAACACGGCCTCGGCCTCAAGGAGATCCAGGACGTGATCGCCACCATCGACCCCCTACCGGGCGCGAAGGAGTTTCTGGATGAGCTCAGATCCATCACCCAGGCCGTCATTCTGAGCGACACCTTCACCCAGTTTGCCCAGCCCCTGATGAAAAAGCTCGGCTGGCCGGCGCTGTTCTGCAACGAGCTGGTGGTCGCCCCCAGCGGTGAGGTCACGGATTTCCGTCTCCGCTGCCAGCAGACGAAGCTCTCCACCGTGCGGGCCTTCCAGTCCGTGGGCTATGAGACCATCGCCTCCGGCGACAGCTTCAACGATCTCGCCATGATCCAAGCGAGCAAGGCGGGCTTCCTCTTCCGCGCACCTGAGAGCATCAAGGCCCAGTATCCGGACATCCCCGCCTGTGATGAGTATGACGAGCTGTTGAAGCTCATCAAGGCCGCCATGGTCTGACCCGAATTATACCGATCCCCGGCGAAAACGTTTACGTTTCGCCGGGGATTTCTGTTGCAGACGGTGGGGAAATCTGCTATAATGCGCGTATTCAAAAAATATCCTGCGCGGAGGGAGCCGCACCATGGAGCTCAACGCCATTCACCACATTGCGATCATCGTCTCGGACTACGCGGCGGCGCGCAGCTTCTATGTTGACAAGCTGGGCTTTCCGGTGCTGCGGGAGAACTGCCGCCCGGAGAAGCGGGACCGGAAGCTCGACCTGAAGCTCAACGACGACACGGAGCTTGAGATCTTCGCCCCGGAAAGCCCGCCGAAGCGGCCCTCCTACCCCGAGGCCTGCGGCCTGCGGCACCTGGCCTTTCACGTTTCGGATATCGAGCAGACCGTCGCGGAGCTCTCCGCTCTCGGCATTGCCTGTGAGCCCATCCGCTTTGATACCTTCACGGGAAAGCGGATGACCTTCTTTCACGACCCGGACGGCCTGCCGCTGGAACTGCACGAATAGGAGACAGCGCAAAAAGGAGAACACCGCAGCGCAATGAAAAATGAAGTAATCAGACAGGCATTCAAAACCTCCATCCCCGTGATGGCGGGCTATATCGTACTCGGCATGGGCTTCGGCCTGCTGCTCCACGACGCGGGCTACGGCGCCGGCTGGGCCCTGCTTATGGCCGTCACCATCTACGCCGGCACCATGCAGTATGTGGGCGTTAGCCTGCTTGCGGGCGCAGCGTCCGTTCTCACCACAGCGCTGACCACGCTGATGGTGCAGGCGCGGCACCTCTTTTACAGCATCTCGATGATCGAGCGCTACAAGGGCGCGGGCAAGTATAAGCCCTACATGATCTTCGGCCTGACGGACGAGACCTACTCGCTTTTGAGCGACGACAATCTCCCCGTTGACCCGAAGGACGCCCACCGCTACCGCTTCCTCGTCACCATGTTCAACCACAGCTACTGGATCATCGGCTGCGTGACCGGCAACCTTCTGGGCGAGGTGCTGCCCTTTTCGACCAAGGGCCTGGAGTTTTCGATGACGGCGCTGTTCGTGGCGTCGCTGACCGAGCAGTGGATCACCATGCACGACCACATCCCCGCGCTGACGGGTCTTTTCAGCACGCTTTTGTGCCTGCTCGTCTTCGGGCCGGACAATTTCCTGATCCCGGCCCTGCTGCTCATCACCCTGATCCTGACGCTTCTGCGCAGCCGAGAGGAGGCCCGGGCATGAGAGAAGTCAAGCTGATTGCCGTCATGGCCCTCGGCACGGCGCTGCTGCGCTTTCTGCCGTTTCTCATTTTCCGCAAACGCACGCCGCCCTACATAGCCTATCTGGGGAAGGTCCTGCCCCCGGCCCTCGTCGGCATGCTGGTCATCTACTGCTTCAAGGACGTGAGCTTCACGACCGCGCCCCACGGCCTGCCGGAGCTGATCGCGGCGGGGAGCGTGGTTCTGCTGCACGTCTGGAAACGCAGCTCCCTCATCAGCATCCTCGGCGGCACGGCGATCTACATGGTACTGGTGCAGCTGGTATTTGCGTAAACGCAAACCGGGCGCGTTGCATTTTGCAGCGCGCCCTTTCGTTACCCATATTGACAAAAAAGTGGCCCCTTCCGTTTGGAAGGGGCCAGAACAGCAATCCATATAAACATTTCTTATGTTATGAAGGGATTTGCTTCGGACAATGCCAGGCCATGTCGCGATCATCGCCTGTTGATTGTCTCAATCGGTTTTCCGTCACAAGTTATGTATGCGTGATACGTTGACGATTGTTGCCCGGTCAACCTCCGGCCTCTTGGCCGCCGGCAGCCCGCAAGTAAATTGGTCATGCTCTCCGGGTTATTGGTGCCGATTACACCGATGGGATGCCGCCCATCTCCAGTGACGTGGATTATACTACCGGGCCGCCGAAAAGTCAATGAATAAACTATGAACTTTTGGAGGAATTATCATCCCATCGAGAGGCGCAAAAAGCTCTTGCGGCAGTACAATCCATGTGTTATGATGGACAAAACACAGCCAAAAGGAGAAAAAACATGAATCTTGAAAATAAACCCATCGGCATCATCGGTGCCATGGACAATGAGATCGAGCTTTTGAAAAGCAGCATGGACATCAAAAAGATGGAAGCCATCGCGGGCATGACCTATTACTGCGGTACGCTCTGTGAGCACGACGCGGTGCTGGTGCGCTGCGGGATCGGCAAGGTCAACGCCGCCATCTGCGCCCAGACGCTGATCACCCACTTCGGCGTCGGCCGGGTCATCAACACCGGCGTTGCCGGTTCCCTGGACAAGGACATCAACATCGGGGACATCGTGGTCTCCACCGACGCCGTACAGCACGACATGGACTGCACGTCTCTGGGCTACAACAGGGGCATCATCCCCGACAACGAGTTCAGCTTTTTTGAGGCGGACGAGGGCATGCGCCGCAGCGCGGTGGAATCTGCCCGCCTCGCCGCGCCGGAGAAGCGCGTCTTTGAAGGGCGCGTCGCCTCGGGCGATCAGTTCATCGCCGACAGCGCCCGCAAGCAGGCCATCATCAAGGAGCACGGTGCCATCTGCTGTGAGATGGAGGGCGCCGCGATCGGCCAGGTCTGTGCCCAGAACCGCGTACCCTTTGTCATCATCCGCGCCATCTCCGACAAGGCCGACGATTCCGGACATCTCTCCTACCGCTCCTTCGTGGAGATTGCCGCGAGGCACAGCGCGGCAATCGTGAAGCACATGGTGGAAAACGCCTGAACACGAAATTGTTATGAAAAGAGCCTTCTCAAAGCAGCAGATGTTTTGAGAAGGCTCTTTGTTTTCAGCTCTTGTAGATCACCAGCGTCTCACCCACGCGGATGAGGTCGGGGTTGCGGATGTTGTTCCAGGTCACCAGATCCATGATGGACACGCCGTACATGGCCGCGATCTTGGTGAGCGTGTCGCCCCGCTTGACCGTGTAGCCGATCTTCTGCCGTCTGGGCTCGTTCTCGCCGCCGCTGACCTTGGCAAGACCCGCATCGCTGAGCTGCTTCTTATCTTTTCCGAACATGTGAGTTCCTCTCCTTCTTGGCAAATTTCTTGTATGATGGAAAAAGTATAAACCGCCGCGGCATTTTTTACAAGTAGGCCGGGCCGGGTTTAGGAAATCTTAAGGAATGACAAAAAGCCCCTCTCGCATTTTCGTTAGCTTTGGTTAACTTTTTTAACGAAAGCTCTTGACAAGTTAGCGCAGATTAACTATTATACTATATGCAAGTTAGCCAAATATAACTCGCAATCCGGACAATAGAGAGGAACAGCAATGATGCCTTTGAATGTAGCGCAGCCCGGGGAAGAGAACATCATCCGCAAGATCGGCGGCAGCCCCGAGGTAAAGCAGCATCTGGCGGATCTGGGCTTTGTGGTGGGCGGTACGGTCACGCTGCTGAGTGTTTTGGGCGGCAATGTGATCGTGAACGTCAAGGAGTCCCGGGTGGCCCTGGACGCCGACATGGCCCGGCGGATAATGATTTGAGGGAGGAAACGGAATGAAAACACTGCGGGACGCGAAAATCGGCGAGACCGTCAAGGTCGTCAAGCTCCACGGAGAGGGCGCGGTGAAGCGCCGCATCATGGACATGGGCATCACCAAGGGTGTCGAGGTCTATGTGCGCAAGGTCGCACCGCTGGGCGATCCGGTTGAGGTCACCGTGCGCGGCTACGAGCTGAGCCTGCGCAAGGCCGACGCCGAGATGGTCGAGGTCGAGTAAAGACGTATCTGTTCCGGGGCAGCGGCCCCGTATCTTCAAGCTCTGCGGTTAGGCATTTCTAACCCAGAAAGAAAGGATTTAAAGCCATGGATATACGCATTGCCCTTGCCGGCAACCCCAACAGCGGCAAAACGACGCTTTTTAACGCGCTGACCGGCTCCGCCCAGTTTGTGGGCAACTGGCCCGGCGTCACGGTGGAGAAGAAGGAAGGCAAGCTCAGGAAGTTTGACGGTGTCATCGTCACGGACCTGCCCGGCATCTACTCCCTCTCCCCCTACACACTGGAGGAAGTGGTCGCGAGAAACTACCTCATCGACGAGCGCCCCGATGCCATTTTGAACATCGTCGACGGCAACAACCTCGAGCGCAACCTCTACCTCACCACCCAGCTGACCGAGCTGGGCATCCCCGTGGTGGTCGCCATCAACATGATGGACATTGTCCGCCGCAAGGGTGACAAGATCGACACCAAGGAGCTGTCCCGTCAGCTCGGCTGCGAGGTCGTGGAGATCTCCGCCCTGAAGGGCGACGGCGTGCAGGCCGCCGCCGAGGCCGCCGTGAAGGCCGCCAAGGGTGCCAGGACCATCCCCATGCACAAGTTCAGCGGCGTGGTGGAGCACGCCCTGGCCCACATTGAGGAGGTCACCGTCCACCACCTGCCCGAGGAGCAGCAGCGCTGGTACGCCATCAAGCTCTTCGAGCGCGATGAGAAGGTCCTGCAGAAGCTGAACCTGCCCGCCGAGACGGTGGCCCACATCGAAAACGACATCAAGGCCGCCGAGAAGGAGCTGGACGACGACGCCGAGAGCATCATCACCAACGAGCGCTACATCTACATAGGCTCGGTCATTAAGGCCTGCTACAAGAAAAAGAGCCAGGGCCAGCTGAGCACCTCGGATAAAATTGACCAGATCGTCACCAACCGCTGGCTGGCCCTGCCCATCTTCGCCGTGGTCATGTACCTGGTCTACGCCCTGTCTATGGGCAAGTCCATCGCAGACGGCGGCATCTCCATCGGCACCTTCCTTACCGACTGGGCAAACGACGTGCTCGGCGGCGCATGGCTGACCGACGGCTCCCGCGCCCTGCTGGAGAGCTGGGGCGTGGCCCCGTGGCTTGTGGGCCTGATCTCGGACGGCATCCTCGCCGGTGTCGGCGCGGTGCTGGGCTTCGTGCCCCAGATGCTGGTCCTCTTCCTGATGCTCTGCCTGCTGGAGGACTGCGGCTACATGGCCCGCATCGCCTTCATCATGGACCGTATCTTCCGCCGCTTCGGGCTTTCCGGCAAGAGCTTCATCCCCATGCTGGTGGGTACCGGCTGCGGCATCCCCGGCGTCATGGCCTCGCGCACCATTGAAAACGAGCGCGACCGCCGCATGACCATCATGACCACAACCTTCATCCCCTGCGGCGCGAAAATGCCCATCATCGGCCTGATTGCGGGCGCGCTCTTCGGCGGCAGCACCCTCGTCGCCACCTCCGCCTACTTCATCGGCATTGCGGCCATCGTCATTTCCGGCATCATGCTCAAGAAGACGAAGATGTTCGCCGGCGACCCGGCCCCCTTCGTCATGGAGCTGCCCCCCTACCACGTCCCCGCCTGGGGCAACGTCCTGCGCGGCACCTGGGAGCGCGGCTGGTCCTTCATCAAGCGCGCCGGCTCCGTCATCGTCATCGCCTCCATCATCATCTGGTTCCTCTCCGGCTTCGGCACGGTCAACGGCAAGTTCGGCATGGTCAAGGAGCTCTATGAAGACAAGGAGCTCGTCAATGACGCCTACGTCAGCCAGGTGGCCGAGCGCATGGGCATCCCCGAGGACGAGGTCGAGCCCATGGACGACTCCATCCTGGCCCGCGTCTCCCAGCCCGTGTCCGTGATCTTCAAGCCCCTGGGCTTCGGCGACTGGAAGCCCACCACCGCCACCGTCACCGGTCTTGTGGCCAAGGAAGAGGTCGTCGGCACCTTCGGCGTCCTGTATAACTACGACGACAAGGACGGCGAGGAGGAGCTGGAGGAAAACGGCGACCAGATCTGGCCGAACGTGCGCGAGGACTTCAACCGCTTCTCCGGCGGCCACGGCAAGCTCGCGGCCTACTCCTTCATGATCTTCAACCTGCTCTGCGCCCCCTGCTTTGCGGCCATCGGCGCCATCAAGCGCGAGATGAACAACCGCAAGTGGACCTGGTTTGCCATCTGCTATCAGTGCTGCTTTGCCTATGTGATCTCCCTGATCGTCTGGCAGATCGGCAGCGCGATCGCGGGCAGCGTGCATGTGCTCGGCCTGATCGCGGCGATCGCCCTGATCGCGGCCCTGTGCTGGCAGCTCTTCAAGCCCTACAAGGAGTCGCAAAAATTAACCGTTAAGTAATTCTCCCATTCTGACAGCATCCCTTTTCTTTCTCTTTGGCGGCGCCGGGACTTCCTCCTGTTTAACCCGGCGCCGCCCCTTTAAGGAGTTGATCCCATGCTGACCTGGTTATCCGCAAATCTCATCAATATCGCGCTGATTCTGGTGATCGCGCTGGTCGTCACGCTGATCGTGCGCGGCATGATCCGCGACCGCAAAAGCGGCAGATCCGGATGCGGCGGAAACTGTGCCGACTGCGGTTCCTGCCGCGGCTGCAGCTCATGCCGGTCGTAGCTTGCCGTATTCTTTTCTCCACTTTACTTTAAACAAAAAAGGGCGCGTTGCATAATCCACTTTTCGCATAATTGTCCGTGAATACCGTAGGGGAGGGGCTTGCCCCTCCCGGCAGTGCAACACAACCATTATAAAACAATGTACGGCGAAAACGTAGCATTTTACGAAATCGCCGTACAGCCGTACATTTTTCATAGTTCAAGTTTGTCGTGTGCGGGAGGGGCATACCCATAAAGGGCACAGGCGCCCCTCCCCTACGCTCATAAGACTGTGTTTTCGCGAAAAACAGTTATTTTGCAACGCGCCGTTTTTGTTGCTTTTAGTCGTTGTCGATGTCGAGGTCGACCGGTTTCTTGTCGTCGGGATCGACGCCGGTGGCCTCCTCCTCGGCCTTCTTCTCCAGCTTGTTCATGAAGATCGGGGAGAGGATGCCGACGATGCACAGGGCAATCAGCACCCAGCACACGACGGAGGAGAAGAGAATGCTCGGGCTGCCGCGGGAAATACGCAGCGCATTTCTCAGGCCTTTTTCACCGATGGGGCCGAGAATCAGCGCCAATACAACTGCAGCAGTGTTAAGGTCAAACTTACGCATGAGGTAACCCAGTATGCCGAAGGAGAGCATCACAACGATGTCCATGATATTCTTGTGAATGGCGTAGGAACCGACAAAGCACAGCACCGTCACGCAGGGGATCAGGATCGCGTCGGACAGTCTCGAGATCTGCGCGAAGCCGCGGCAGCCGAGAAGACCGATGCCCAGCATGAAGAACTGCACGAGCACAAAGCCCGCGAAGAAGGTGTAAGTCATACGGGCGTTTTCCGCATTGAAAAGAGATGGTCCCGGAGCCAGCCCCTGTATGATCAGGCCGCCCATCAGCACCGCGGTGACGGATTCGCCGGGGATGCCGAGGGTCAGGGTCGGGATCAGAGAGCCGCCGGTGACGGCGTTGTTGGCCGCCTCGGAGCCCGCCACGCCCTCGATGGAGCCCTTGCCGAACATCTCCTTATGCTTGGAGAACTGACGGGAGGTGTTGTAGCCCAGGAAGCAGGCGATGGAAGCACCGGCGCCGGGCAGGATGCCGATCAGGTTGCCGATGATCCATGAGCGAATAATCGTCGGTCTGATCATCTTGCGCTCTTCACGGCTGAGGCTCATTTTGTCGGTGACCTTCGTCGCCTGGGCACGGGCTTTGATCTTTTTCTCGGCGAGGATGAAAACCTGCGACATGGAGAACAGCCCTATGAGCGCGCAGGTGGTATTGATGCCTTCCGCAAAATACACGTTTCCAAACATGAATCGCGGCAAACCGGAGACCGGATCAAGCCCGATAGTAGAGAGCAGGAGCCCCAGAGCGCCGGACATGAGTCCCTTAATAATTGATTTTGACGAAACGCCTGCAATAATTGTCAGGCCGAAAATAGAGAGCCAAAAATACTCTGCAGACTGGAATTTTAGCGTAAGCTGAGCCAGAAGCGGCGCAAAGAAGTATAGTGATATGCAGCTAAGCAATCCACCCCAAAAGGATGAATAGCATGCCGTAAACAATGCTTTGCCCGGCTGTCCCTTGAGTGTCATCTGATAACCCTCGATCGCGGTAGCGGCAGAAGCAGGAGTCCCCGGAGTGTGGATCAGGATGGCGGAGATTGAGCCACCGAAGATGGCACCGCAGTATATGGCGCCGAGTACGATGAGGCCTGTTTCCGCTTTCATGGTAAAAGTCATCGGCAGCATCAGCGCTACACCCATTGCAGCGGACAAGCCCGGCAGGCAGCCTATCATGATTCCCATTGCGGTGCCTGCAATCATCATAAGGAGGTTAATAGGCATGAAGGCATTTAAAAAACCCGCACCCATGATTTTAATCGTATCAAGCATATCAATCGTCCCCCTTAGAACAGGATTCCTCTTGGCAGCTTGACCTTTAAGAACAAAGTAAAGGCAAGGTAGACCAATAGGAGGATGGAAACTGTTGCAATCGCGGTCGGCAGAGGCTTCACTTTCAAATACAGCAGCGACACGACCAGAAATACCAGCGTTGAGACATAAAAGCCTATATAGTTTACCGCAAGCAGATATAGGATCGTAAGCACCAGACAGCCGAAAAACTGTGCCGGTTGGAAATCTTTGAAATCTTCATTTCTGCTTTCAACGCCGTGCTTTTTCGCATTGACGATCATCTGAATCAGATAGAATGTCGTGAGGCCAAACAATACGATCTCAATGAATTTAGGATACGTTTGTATACTCGCTTTCAGTTTGACTGTCTGCGCATAGAAGAAAGCAGTGATTGCATAAAAGGCAATGACAACACCGATATCCGATTTTTTCATTTTCAAGGGATGATCCCTCCTTGCATACTCTCTTTTCGAAAAAAGGGCAGGAAAACCTGCCCTTTTCGTGACTATGCTGTCAAAGTCTATCAGTAATCGTACCAGAAGCCCTCATTGAGGCTCTCGGTAAATTCTTTCTGCTGCTCAATCAGCTTTGCAGTACCTTCAGCATCCTTGTAGTCCGTGGCAAAGCTGGCAGCCGCGGCGAGATAATCCGGGTCCTCCATAGTTGCCTTGAAAGCTTCCTCATAGAACTTGATCACATCCTCGCTCACACCTGCAGGCGCGACCACGCAGCGGGAGGAACCGAGCCACTGGTCATAATAGCCAAGCTCGCCCAGGGTCGGGACATCAGGGAATTCGGGAATGCGCTCTTCGGCGAAGACACCGATCACACGCACAGAATCGCCCAGACTTGTAAGGTCGGCAACCTTGACCACGCAGAAGTCTGCCTCTTTACCAAGCAGAGATGTCGTCTCCTCGTTGGTGTTTCCCTTGGGAACATCGATGTAGGTAAACTCAGCTGAGTTGGCAAACGCCTGAGCACCGATGTGGTTGGACGCCTGAGCACCGTTGGTGGAGGCTATCAGTTCGTTTTTGGTGCCCTGATTTTCACGGCCATACGCCACAAGTGCATTCAGATCAGGGAAGCGCTCATCATCCGCGCGAACAATTACAACAGAGGTTTCCGTGACGTGGTTGCAGATTGGTGCGAAGCTGGATGCGTCAAAGCCGACCTCGGGAGTGATGGCGCTGAACATGTTCGGCAGATTGATAAAGCCGATGGTCATGCCGTCCGGATTCGCTTTGGCCAGCTGAGACCAGCCAATAGCGCCTTTGCCGCCGTCTACATTTTCAATGACGATAGTCTGGCCGACGTACTTCTCAGCATACTGTGCGAGGATACGTGCAGTGATATCGGTACCGTTGCCGGCCTTATAGGCAATGATCATAGTCACGGGGCCGGTGGGCGCAAAGTCCGCGTATGCGGAGGCCGTCAGCGCAAAGATCATGCACAGGACGAGCGCGAGGGCAAAGATTTTTTTCATGGATGTTCCTCCTTTTTCATAATGCCGGACGCGGGAATGCGCGCCCGTTTTCCGTCACGGAGTTTCTCTCTGTCTCCGATTTACAGGAATTACTATACCATGATTGTTTAAACTTTACAAGCGTTATTTCTAATAGACCGCCAAGAAACTGACGATGTTTTTGTACGCATTGCACAAATCGCCGCACAATTTTTGTTAATTATCTCCAGATATCCGGGCAGTCAAAAAAAAGAAAGGCCTCCACGGCAAAAGCCGCAGAGACCCATGATATTACGCTTGCTTCTTCTCCACTTTCCCGTGCCCGCCCGGCAGGCCGCGCGGATGCTCCGCCGCGACCGCGGGCGCATATTCCACGGGGCTGCCCTCGCTGGCGCTGCCTTCGGTATACACCTCGCCGTCCACGGTGAGGATATGGCCGTTCAAGTCGACGCTGTCGGGATCGCACTTGAGGCTCTTGACATGCGAGTCCCCGGTCAGGACCCACTTGGCCCCGTCGGTGAGCTCCACGTACACCTCGCCCTCGTCCGCGGGATTGACAGCGCCTGTGAGCACGCTGCCGTCCCAGAGGTGCAGATTCAGCGTGGAGAGGGGATCAACGAGCAGATCGCCCTCCAGGGTCTGGGCCGCGGTATAGAGCGCGACGTGTCCGCCGTTTGCCCCTTCCCTGCCCCAGCCCGCGGCTGCTGCGCGGAGGAAGACACCGTCGGGATCGTCGTTGACGATCCGGGCAGCGGTGAGCTGGATGACGGCGCGGGTGTTGTTCACAAAAAAGACGTCGCCGTTCAGGTTCGTGATGCTGCCGCCGCGCATGGTAAAGGAGGCCTCCCCCTCATCCGCGTCGCCGGACATGGACTGGTAGAGCATGACCGCCTGATACCACGGGGACTTGCCGCTGTTCTTCTGCGTGTTGGCGGCGGTGAGTGCAACGTTTTCGAGCGTCACGCTGTTTTTCCCTTCCACCACCACGCCCTGGGAGGCCGTCGTGCTCAGTTCGGCATCGGTGACGGTGATGTCGGCAGTGGAGTAGATGGCGGGCGAGCCGACCCCGGCGGTGTCGTAGGTGCCGCCCGTGACGGTCACGGTGCCGCCGCCCCGGTCGGAGCGGATGGCGGCGGAGGACCTGCCGGAGGTGTGGACCACCACGTTATTTGCGTTCATGGTGCCGCCGCCCGTGGTCATAAGGCCGCCGGAGCAGTCGCCGTTTGTCACGATGGTGGAGTCTGCAATGCTCACGACGCTGTCCTCGCCATAGCTGAACACGGCGTTTGCGTGCTTGCCGTCAGTCATGACCGAGATCTCGCGCAGCGTAAGCTCCGCGCCGTTTTCGGCAAGGACGGCGGCGTTTTCGCCGTAGAAGTCCGCCTCGTTCCCCTCGACGCTGCCCGTCTTGGTGACGGTAATATTGGAATAAAAGGCCGTCTCCCCGTCAGCCGTGATGGCGTGGCCGCCGACGGTATTGTCGGAAAAGCTTTCTCCGGCGGTGGGTGCGGGACTGTAAAGCGCCGGTACAGGCGACAGATCCGCCGCCTGGGCGGCGGTGCAGCCGGTGAGTCCCCGGTCCGCCAGCAGTAAAAGCGCCGCGATAAGCGCGCATGATTTCATGTTGAGCTTCATGAGGCTATCCCTCCTTTTTACGATCATAAGCCTTGACGCCGCACGCTTTCTGAAAGTTCCCGGCATTCACACAATGTTTACAAGTTTTGGAGAAACCTCCATTTTTATCCGGAGAAGAGATTTCCCGCATCCGGCTGTAACGCTCCGAATTCGTTTTCGGCAGAACCCGCGCCCCGGCATTTTGCAAAACAGCTGTCGAAATTTGGGGCGCATACTTGTAGACAGCGAAAAAATGTGATAAACTGATGGTGGGTTATTGCGCCCTTTTGCAGGCATCGGGCGCAGCTTTCGAACCGGATACTGCTTTGATCCAACCGCAAGGGGGATATCATGAAAACACGCTTCAAACGGGCAGCGATCTTTTTCCTTCTGCCGGTGCTGTTTTGTGCGCCGCTGCCCGCGGCATGGGCCGAGGAATGGACTGCGCCCGTGCTGTCGGAAGAGATCGCTGCGGCGGATGATTATACCGACTATATTGTGCTTGAGGAAGAGGTCCCCGTATACGAAGACCTGATCCTCGAAGACGCGGTCACGCCGCTTGAGGAGGAGCTGCTGCTGGAGGAGGCCCCCGCCGCCAAGCCGCAGTCCTCCGCCGCGAAACCGCAGTCCTCTGCCGCCGGGCCCGGCGCCGCGCCCCAGCTGCAAGACGCGTCCGGCGGGGATTCCGTCGTCCTTGACATGCACGAGCTGGACACAGGCGTATACTTTTACGCCGAGTTCAACGACAGCGGCTCTGTGGACTTTCGTCTGCTGCTGCCGGAAAACGCCCGCGGGGGCGAATATACGCTCATGGCCGAGGACGGGCAGGGCGGCTCCGCTGTCGCGGAAAACGCGCCGGGCCAGCGCGTCATCGACGTCTTCAGCAATGTCCGTCCGGACCAGCTTTTCTATGACATGGCGCTCACGCTCCGCCACGGCGAACAGGAGCGCCGCATCACCGTTAGGGACTACCTGGCAAGCTGCGGCGGCGCGGGGATGCCGGTGCCTGCGAAAACCGCGTACTGTGCGGGCGCGATCAGCGGCGCATCCGACTGGCACGCGGGGCTCGTGTTTGACGGCGGCGACACCTCTATCCTGCTCTGCTTCCGGGCGGAGGACCCATCCGGGCTGCGCTTTGTCTGCCCCTATCATGAAGTCACAGCCGTAAAGCGGGAAAACGCCGGACTGTGGTCTGTTCGGGTGAAAGGGGTCACGGCCGCCGAGCTGCCCGCCGATCTCGTCGTCACCGTCATGAAAGGCGAAGAGCTGGCGCTGCTGTCCTACTCGCCTCTCTGCTATGCCGCCGCGCACTGGAATGAGGGCAGCTCCTTCATTCTGCTCTGCAGGGCGCTGACCGCCGTTTTGGCACAATAAGCTTTCGTTTTCCGCGCGTTCGACGCGCGCATATGAGGAACCGCTATGGATGATCGCAAACGAATACGCGGCGCGGTAAGGATAACGGCGCTGGTACTTCTGCTGATGAGCCTGCTGCTGGGAGGCTGCGCACGCAAAAAGCCGGCGCCCACGCCCGCAGCAACACCCGTCCCGACCGCCGCAAGTACGCCGAAGCCCGCACGGACGCCGGCGCCCACGCCGGCACCCACGCCTGTCCCGACACCGCGTCCCACGCCGAAACCCACACCTGTCCCGACGCCGAAGCCTACGCCCGTCCTGACCCCGGCCCCCACGCCGTCGCCGAGCCCGTCTCCGTCGCCGCTGCCGACCATGACGCCCAGGCCCTCCATCCGGCCCACGAGTGTCCCGACCAGCAGGCCGACCGCCTCCCCGTACCCCACAAGCACCCCGGCGCCTGTCGAGGACGACACGACGCTGTGGGACATCTGGCTTTTCTACAAAGATATGTTCAAGTGGCTCGATCCGCTGTGGCCGATTTATACGCCGACCCCTGCGCCGTCGCCGACGCCCACGCCGTTGCCGACGATGCTGCCCGACACGCAGGCCTTTGTCAATGTCGAGGGCTTCCACTATCCGGACCCGCCCCTCGGCCCGGGCTTTATACTCCCGCCGCTTCCGGCGGAAGAATGGTAAATGACGTGATACAAAACGGGCAAAATATACCGAATGCTTGAAAAGGAGGCGCGGTATGGAGACATTCGAGGTGGAAATGCGCCACGACAGGCAGTCGCTGACCGCGCTGTCCCACATGCAGTACGATCTGTTCTGTGGGCGTAACCGCATGGCGCGCGGCTTTCTGAGCCTGCTGCTGATCGTGATCGCCCTCTTCTACGGCGGCGGCAGCTGGTGGAGCCTGCTCATCATCGCCTATGCCTGCTACCTGACCACCAGCACCTACGCCGCCTCCAACCGCACGGCCAGGCGCATCGCCGACCAGCTCGAGCAGGCGGGCCAGCCCCTGCCCGCGTCGCGCTACATCTTTGAAAAAAACAAAATGCGCATCATCGACCTCAACAGCGGCGAGGAGCTTGAGCCCATGGCCTACGGAGATGTCTTCGGGCTGGGCGAGGACCGGGACGCGCTGTACCTCTTCCGCAGCCAGTACGGCGGCTACCGCGTGCCGAAGGAGGCCCTGGGAGAGCGGCAGGAGGCCTTCCGCCGCTTTATTCAGAACAAGACCGGCAAGCTCTTCATCCGCCGTCTCACGCCCCTCAACCGGGTGCGAAGCTGGCTGCACGCGCGTGAAAGCGAGCCGACACATCTTTGACCCCTAACCCTCATAGCATAGGAAAAGAGTGATCTTCATGAAAATCCCCGACAAACGCTGCTGGGCCGAGGTAAGCCCGGAAAACCTGCTGCACAACTATCACGTCCTCCGCGCAGCGCTGCCCGAGGGCTGCCGCTTTCTGGGCGTGGTGAAGGCCGACGCCTACGGCCACGGCGCATTGGAGACGGCGCGGCTGCTGGAAAAGGCGGGCGCGGATTATCTCGCGGTGGCCTGCCTCGACGAGGCGCTGGAGCTGCGCGCGGGCGGTATCACCATGCCGGTCCTGATCCTGGGCCATACCGAGGCCCGGTATACGGAGCTGCTGATAAAAAACAACATCACGCAGGCCGTCACGGGTCTGAAGGAGGCGGAGGCCTTCTCCGCCGCGGCGCAGAGCTTCGGCGGCACGCTGCGGGTCCACATGGCGGCAGACACCGGCATGTCCCGTCTCGGCTTTCTCTGCACGGGCGCTGACCTTGACCGGGGCACAGCGGAGCTTGCCCGCGCCTGCAAACTTCCCGGCCTTGACGCCGAGGGCATCTTCACCCACTTTGCCGTCTCCGACGAGCCGGGCGAGGAAAACGAGCGCTATACCCGCGAGCAGTTTCGCCTTTTCACCGAGGCGATCGGGAAGGTCGAAGCCTCGGGCTTCCGCTTCCGGCTCCGCCACTGCGCCAATTCCGGAGCGGTGCTCCACTATCTGCCGGAGACGGCGCTGGACATGGTGCGCCCCGGCCTGCTGCTCTACGGCTACGGGGACGAGGCGGGCAAGCTCGGCCTGCGCCCCTGCATGCGCCTAAAGACCCGGGTGCTCACGATCAAGACCTACGCCCCCGGCACCACTGTCAGCTACGGACGGCGCTACACCACAGCACGCGAAACGTGCATGGGCGTACTCGGCATCGGCTACGCCGACGGCCTGCCGCGCCTGTGCTCCAACCGTTTCTCCGTCGCCTTCCCCGGCGGCATGGCGCCCCAGCGGGGCAGTGTATGCATGGACATGTGCATGGTCGATCTCACCGATCTGCCCGATGTCCAGCCCGGCGACGAGGCGGAGATCTTCGGCCCGTGCGTCGATCTGAATGTCCTCTCCCGCGCAGCGCAGACCATCCCCTACGAGCTTCTGTGCAGCGTATCCAAGCGCGTGCCGCGGGTTTGGAAAAACTTTGATTAAAGCTTGAAAGGAATATTTTCCTGCATGAAAATTGTTGTATTGGGCGGCGGCATCAGCACCGAGCGCCATGTCTCCCTGGTCACGGGCACCGCGGTATGCAGGGCCCTGCGCTCTCTCGGCCACAAGGCCGTTTTTGTGGACCTGTACATGGGCCTGGAAGACTACGCCGGAGAGCTTGCCGACGCCTTTGACGTGCCCGACGGCTTCATCGGCCAGGTCGCCATCGGCAAGACCGCACCTGATCTCGAAGCGGTGAAGGCCTCGCGCAAAATGCAGGGCCCCAGCCGTATCGGTCAAAACGTGCTGGAGCTGTGCAGACTGGCTGACTGCGTCTTTCTCGGCCTGCACGGGGCCGACGGCGAGGACGGCAAGATCCAGGCGGCGCTCGACCTGCTGGGCGTGCCCTATACCGGCTCCGGTCCCCTTGCCAGCGCCATGGCCATGGACAAGGCGGTGGCCAAGCGCATCATGGAAAGTGTCGGGGTTTTGACCCCCCGGTGGCGGGAGCTGAGCTATACCGAGGCGGATATCCCGCGTCTTCTCGAGGAGCTGCCCGTGCCCTGTGCGTTGAAGGTGGTAAACGGCGGCTCGTCCATCGGCGTATCATTGCCGGACACCCGCGAGGAGCTGGAAAAAGCCCTGCACGAGCTCTGCGCCTTCCGCACCCGCGTCATCGTGGAGGAGAAGATCCGGGGCCGGGAGATCACCCAGCCCATCCTTGACGACCACTACACCCCCGCCATCGAGATCGTCCCGCCCGAGGGGACCTACTTCGACTATGTCGCCAAGTATCAGAGCGGGGCCGAGGGCGCGCAGGAGATCTGCCCGGCCCGTATCACCGAAGCCGAGCAGAAGGCCATCGGCGAGGCCGCGCTGAAATTCCACAAAGCGCTGGGGCTTTCGGTCTATTCCCGGGTGGACTTCATCCTCGACGGCGAGGGCCGCCCCTGGTGCCTGGAGGTCAACACGCTGCCCGGCATGACACCCGCCTCCCTCATCCCCAAGGCTGCGGCGGCAGAGGGCATGAGCTATGAGGCGCTTTGCGAACAGATCGTGCTGCTGTCTCTTGAGCAGCGCAAAAAGGAAGCCTGATACCCATGAAAAAGATCGTTGTCTTCGGCGGCGGCACGGGCTTGAGCCTGCTGCTGTCGGGCCTGAAGCTCTTCCCGGTGGACGTGACCACCGTCATCGCCGTCAGTGACAACGGCAGCAGCACCGGCGTTTTGAAAAAGGAACTGGATATCCCCGCGGTGGGCGATGTGGGCAAGGTGCTCATCTCCATGGCAAACGTGGACGAGGACTTTACAAAGCTCCTGCGCTATCGTTTTTCCAAGGACGGGAGCCTGCACAACCATCCGGTGCGAAACATCATGCTCGCCGCCCTCATCGACCTCAAGGGCAGCCTCACCGAGGCCACGCGCTACATGTGCTCCCTTCTCAACGTAAAGGGGACAGTGCTCCCGCTCACCGAGGAAAAGGTGGAGCTGGTGGGGGAAAACGCCCAACATGAGCAGGAATTTTTCGGCCAGGTGGAGGTAAGCCATAATATCCGTCACATCGCGCGATTAAACTACGACCACAATGTGCATGTGAGCCAGGAGGTGGTCTCCCACATTCTGGACTGTGACCTCATCGTTTTCAGCCCCGGCAGTCTCTACACCAGCATCCTCCCCCACCTGATCGCCGATGAGGTGGTGGATGCCCTGAGCCGCACCGACGCGCCGATCATGTACGTGTGCAACCTGGTCACGCAGCCGGACGAGACGGACCATTACAATGTGAGCGATCATTTGAAGGTGCTCAATCAGTATCTCGGCACGCGCAGGGTAGACATCGTGCTGGCCAACAACGGCGAGATCGCCCCCGAGGTTGTGGATGTCTATCTGACCAAAGAAAACAAGACCGTCGTTGATCTTGACATGGAGGAAGTATTATCCCTCGGTGCGCACGTCATTGCCGACGACATGGTCTGTATCGACGGCACCAGCGTCCGCCACGACGCCCTGAAGACCGCGTTTTTCATCTTCTCCTATCTGATGGGAAAATAAACAAAAACGCATCCCCGGTGAACGATTACGTCCGCCGGGGATGCGCTGTTTTGGTTTCGTTTTACCTGCACACGAGCTCGCCGTCTTCGACGTCGACCACGATGGTGCTGTCGGGGGCCACCTCGCCGGAGAGGATGCGGCGGGCGATCAGGGTCTCCACGCTGCTCTGCAGGTAGCGGCGCAGGGGCCGCGCGCCGTAGAGGGGATCGAAGCCGCGCTCGATGATGAGGGACTTGGCCTCGTCGGTGAGCTCCAGCCCCAGGCCGCGATCGGCAAGGCGCTTGCGCAAAGAGGCCACCATGATGTCGATGATGCCGTTGAGGTTGTCCTTCGTGAGCGGACGGAAGAGGATGGTCTCATCCAGTCTGTTGAGAAACTCGGGCCGGAAGGAGCGCTTGAGTTCCGCCATGACGGCCTCCTGCGCGTCCTCGCTGATGCTGCCGTCTGGCTCGATGCCGTCGAGCAGGTACTGACTTCCGAGGTTTGAGGTCAGGATGATGATGGTATTCTTGAAGTCCACCGTCCTGCCCTGAGAGTCGGTGATGCGCCCGTCGTCGAGGATCTGCAGCAGAATGTTGAACACGTCCGGGTGCGCCTTTTCGATCTCGTCAAAGAGCACCACGCTGTAGGGTTTGCGGCGCACAGCCTCGGTAAGCTGGCCGCCCTCGTCGTAGCCCACGTATCCCGGAGGCGCGCCGATGAGACGGGAGACCGAGAACTTCTCCATGTACTCCGTCATGTCGATACGCACGATGTTGTGCTCATCGTCAAACAGGCACTGGGCCAGGGATTTGGCAAGCTCGGTCTTGCCCACGCCCGTGGGGCCGAGGAAGAGGAAGGAGCCGATTGGGCGGTTGGGGTCGGAAATTCCGGCGCGGGAGCGGAGGATGGCCTCTGTCACCTTCTGCACGGCCTCATCCTGCCCGACCACGCGCTGATGCAGCTGCTCGTCGAGGTGCAGGATCTTCTCGCGCTCGCTCTCCATGAGCTTTGACACGGGGATGCCGGTCCACTTGGCGACAATGCCGGAGATGTCGTCCTCGGTGACAGAATCGTTGACCAGGGTGTTCTCCCGGCTCTGGGCGACGCGCTCCTCTGCCTCGCGGATCTTGCCCTCGATCTCGGGGATCTCCTGATATTGGAGCTTTGCCGCCTTCTCGTAGTCGTAGCGGTGCTGGGCGTTTTCGAGTTCAAAGTTCAGCCTCTCGCGCTCCTGGCGCAGCTGGGTGATCTCGGCCACGGCCTCCTTCTCGCTTTCAAGGCGGGCGGTCATCTCATGCTCGGTCTCCTTGAGGTTTGCCATCTCCTCCCGCAGCTTTGCGAGTCTGTCCTGACTGAGGCGGTCGTCCTCCTTCTTGAGGGCCCGCTCCTCAATCTCGAGCTGGGTCACCTTGCGGCGGATATCGTCAAGCTCCGCGGGCACGGAGTCCATCTCCGTGCGTATCATGGCGCAGGCCTCGTCCACAAGGTCAATGGCCTTGTCGGGCAGGAAGCGGTCGCTGATGTAGCGGTCGGAGAGGGTTGCGGCGGCAACGAGAGCATTGTCATGGATGGTGACATGGTGATAGTTTTCATACCGCTCCTTGAGTCCGCGGAGGATGGCGATGGTGTCCTCCACCGTCGGCTCGTCCACCTGCACGGGCTGGAAGCGGCGTTCGAGGGCCGCGTCCTTCTCGATGTACTTGCGGTACTCGTCGAGCGTGGTGGCGCCGATGCAATGCAGCTCGCCTCTGGCCAGCATGGGCTTCAAGAGGTTGCCGGCGTCCATGCTGCCCTCGGTCTTGCCCGCACCGACGATGGTGTGCAGCTCGTCGATGAAGAGGATGATCCTGCCCTCGGACTTCTTGATCTCCTCCAGCACGGCCTTGAGTCTCTCTTCAAACTCGCCCCGGTACTTGGCGCCCGCAATGAGCGCGCCCATGTCCAGGGAGAAAATGGTCTTGTCCTTGAGCCCCTCGGGCACGTCCTCCTTGACGATACGCTGGGCCAGGCCCTCAGCGATGGCAGTCTTGCCGACACCGGGCTCGCCGATGAGGACGGGGTTATTCTTGGTCTTGCGGGAGAGGATGCGGATGACATTTCGGATCTCGGTATCGCGGCCGATGACGGGGTCCAGCTCGTTTTCCCGCGCGCGCTTGACGAGGTCCGTCCCGTACTTGGTCAGCGCGTCATATGTGTTCTCGGGGTTATCCGAGGTCACCGGGCCGGACTTGATCTTGCTCAGCTCGGCGGAGAAGCCCGCCTTGGTGATGTTGTGGTCGGCGAGGATGCGCTTGACCGCCGGGGTGGCGCTGGCGAAAATGCCGATCATCAGGTGTTCGACGGAGATGTACTCGTCGCCCATGGACTTCATCGCCTTGGCGGCGGCGTTGATGGCGCGGCTCGTCTCGTTCGACGCGTAGACCTGGGGCTGGCCGCTCACCTTCGGCAGCTGGGAAATGGCGGTATCGAGCTCCGAGAGGATGGCGTTGCAGTCCGCGCCGAGCTTCTGGAAAATGGTCTGGATCGTGCCGCCGTCCTGGTCCACCAGGGCATAGAGCAGATGCTCGGGCGTGAGATAGTTGTTGCTGTTCTCCTGGGCCATGGCCTCCGCGGTCTGCAGGGCCTTTATGGAATTTTGGGTGTAGTTGTATTCGTTCATGTTATCCCTCTTTTCTATGGGAATATTTCCTGGCTCCCCCGCAAGGGGAGCTGGCTGGACGCAAAGCGGCCAGTCTGAGGGGTTACCCCTCCGGCCATTCGGCCACCTCCCCTTTCAGGGGAGGCAACGTGGATTTGCGATCAGATATGCACGTCGCTGTTGCGCATCTGGGAGAAGTAGGCGGCCTCGACATCGTGGTCGTCCAGCCTGCCCGCGAGGTAGGCCTTCATCAGCTTGTCAAAGAGCTTGATGTATTCCGACAGCGCCGCCGCCAGCTCGTCCGTGGTGCATTCCCGATCCGGGGCCGAAATGGAGCGGACGAACTTGCCGTCATACAGCGCGTAGTCGATCTTCGCCCCGGTCAGCGGCTTGAGGTGTGTGTCCTCGATCCGCTTCCACAGGCGGAAAAACTCCGTCATCGCCTGGATGAGCGCCATGGACTGGGTGCGGAACACCACGGAGATCTGCCCGATGGATTCCTCCAGCCCGCGGTAAAGCTCCACCTCATACTTGACCGTCGGGCGGTACTTGTATTCCAGCGAGCTCTTGAGCGACATGGAAAGGCTGTTTGGCGCGAAGAACGGCACCAGCTCCCGTGACGGCTGCATCAGCGCGTCGATGGCGGAGAGCACGTCGTTGATCCGGCGTTCGGGTGTGGTGTAGTTGACGTACTCGGCGAGGATCTGGTTTATGAGCGCCGAGCGGTTGGAGCCTGTGCGGTGGGCGAGGCGGTCGATCTCGCGCACGACCTCGTCGTTGAGCATCAGGCTGTACAGGGTCTTTTTCATACTGACCATCTCTTTCCTCCGGAGTCATCCGGGGGCAATGCTTCCGCCTCCTCCGGTTCTCCGTTTATCATGATCACAGTATAGCGCGCCTCATTGACTTTGTCAAGTATTTTATATAAAATTATTTGCAAGAAATATAATTAACTTGCAGAACAATAATCCTTGCATTTTCCCGCCGCATCCGCTATAATAGCAAAGCGCTTACAAATTGTATATGGACAGGTATCGAAGTGGTCATAACGGCCCTGACTCGAAAGCGTAGTACCGTTTTGGAAGTCGCTCTCCAAAAAATCTTGATTTTTCAAGGCTTCTAGGGTATTAGTAGGGAGCAATTTTCCGCTTTTTCTCTCCTGTTTTTCTCTCCTTTTTCCGAGGCATTTCGGAGCAGCTATTTTCTAATAAAAATATGCAGCGGTATCGAAGCGGTCATAACGAGAACGACTCGAAATCGTTTGGCCGGCTAGAAACCGGCCCGTGGGTTCGAATCCCACCCGCTGCGCCACACCAGTTTTCTTGCGGTTTTCACCGCATGAAAGCTGGTTTTTTATTGGATCGCGGTAAGCGCGCCTTTCAACCCGTTCGCAATCGCGTCCGCCGAGGACAGCTTGGAGTTGTAGTCCAGATGGGCATATACGTTGGCCGTGGTTGAGAAGTCGCTGTGACCGAGCCACTCCTGAATCTGTTTCATCGGGACGCCGTTGGCAAGCAACAGCGATGCGCAGCTATGGCGGAGATCGTGGAAACGGATATGCCGCAGGTTGTTCTTTTCAAGCAACTTCGGGAAGGCTGCGGTGAGATAGTGCGGAGAAATCAGAGTGCCCATCTCATCCACGCAAACGTAGTCCAGATAACGCTTGTCATAGCTTCTGCCGCATACCCGGCGATATTCCTCCTGCTGTTTCTTATGTGATAACAGCTTTTCCTTAAAGGCTGGAACAAGGGGCAGCGTCCGCATACTGGATTTTGTCTTTGTGGTGTCCTGGGCAACTTGAACACATTTGCCGTCGAGAAGGCAGGTTGTGACAGTATGCCGGATCGTTATGGTGTTATTCTGAAAGTCAATCGCGCTCCATTTCAGCCCAAGGGCTTCGCTTCTGCGCAATCCATAGAACGCTCCAAGAAAAATAGGAATCTCAAGATTTGTGCCTTTTGCGGCAACAAAGAGGCGTTCCACCTCTTCACTGTCATAGAAGCTGCCGACAAAGCGGCTCTTTTTGGGACGCTCAACTTTATCCGCAGGATTCGTCGGGATCAGATCAATCTTCACGGCGTATTTCAAAGCCTTATGGATATTGGCATGATAGTGAATGACCGAACTAGCCGAGACACGCTTCAGCTGATCCATGTAAAATTCCTGAATGTCGGTTGCCCTCAAATCTCCGAGGGTGATCTGTTTGGCCTTGAAATAGGGAACGATTACCCCCGTGACCATATTGCAATAGGACGAATATGTTGTAATCGCTATTGTAGGCTTAACGATCTCCAACCATTGCAGCATGAAATCCGAGAACAGGATGGACTGTTCCAAAGGCTTTTCTTTTGGAACATATTCCTTGCGCAGATCCATGAGCATCTTTTCTGCCTTTTTCTTGTTGCCCTTTATAGGCAGACCAGTTGAAAACCACTTTGTCTTCCGTTTGCCAGCCACATCGGGGTAACTGACTACCATGTAGTAAAGACCATTTTTTTCTTGCAGATGTCCTGCTACCATAATTTCATCCTCCTCATATGTAGAACGATTGGACTTCTGCTGTTGGCAAATAGATTGTACAGCCATTTTGAGCAGAAGTCCAATCTGCGATTTACTCCATTGGTACGGGCTTTAGAAAAACCCGCATGTATGTCAAAAGGTGGGCCTTCGGAATCCGATAGCTTCTGCCCAATCTCAGGTGTTCAATTTTGTTGTCTCGAAGCAGCCGGTATCCGGTCTTCGTACTGACTCCCAGGGCCTGACTCATCTCTTCAACAGTGAGAATGTCCGGATAATCCTTCAATACAGACCGGTAAATTTCATTGAAGCCCATTTCTGTCTTCCTTTCCTCATAAGATGATCATCGTCTGACTTTTATCGTAATCAGGTAATCATAACCTTTCCGATAATTACAATAAGTACAGTCGCCTTTGATAACTTGATATGGATTCTTTCTTCTGACCACATATTTCTTGGTATCATAGAAATATCCCAAGCATTTTCGGCAAAGACAGACTTCAAGTGCTTTTGGCTTTGCCCGTGTGTACCCAAGGCTGACAAGAAGCCCTTGGTTTATGTCCTCCATCTGACTGTCAGAGAGACGCCCCAGTTTTTTGGACAATCGCTTTTTGTCTATTGTTCGGATCTGTTCCAGGATAGCCATAGACGGCTCATTAAGTCCATCAATCTCATCAAAAAAGCAATGGGTCGGCAGATCATGTTTCTTGAGGCCCTGGGTCGTCATGGGGGCCACAATAACAGTCGGGCTATGCATATTTCCAATATCGTTCTGAATCACGATCACAGGGCGGATACCCTGTTGCTCGGAACCTACCCCTTTGCCTAAATCGGCAATAAAAATATCTCCGCGGCGGTATGCTCCTTTCATATATCTCTGCATCCTCCTATTTTTGGTCAAGGCATTTCTGCCTATGTAAAGCCAGGCAACGGAAACGCCTGAAGATCGAAGAGTCTGTATTCTTAATTAAAAGCTGGCTCGATTTTGCGTTTCCTGATGCCTGGGGTTATTTCAATGCAGGCCTATTTTTCACAAACCCCGGCTTGCAAGTGGGCAACCATCCAGCGGCTGTTGGTTCAGCTCCACGGGTCTTTGCCCCCGGCAGGATCTCTGTCGGCTGCCCTCATTGCCTGCGACGGTTTTATCACGCTCGGACTGTGACTGGACAGGAGTCTCATTGTCCCCATTGATCGCCATAGCACCGGGAACCACCCCGTGCCTGCAAACTGCGATCTCGCTCCCCGCGTGCGCGGATCGTGGCGTACAGTTTGCAATATTTTCACTTTTCGTGAGATCAATGGGACTGTGCTGAATGGAGGTGTATTCAGTTGTCAAGGTATTATCCGGAATCTTTTTTCAAAGTTTACCGGATGAAAATATATTAGCAGGCTTGACATAGTATTTCGACACCATTATTTGTCCCAAATACGCGAACCAAGTTGCCAAATTAGTTCATGAATCACGGCTATAATCTAATTTTAAAGAACATTGCAAGCGGTTTTCAGAATTATTTGGGACATTATTTGGACAAGCGCTCAATTTCTGCAAAGAAAAAACATAGTAAACTGTTACACTGATAGCGGGCGAAGATGGTTCTGCATAAGAAACTCATTTGCTTTTTCAACACCGTCAGTGCTCTGAATCGTAAGGATCTGTTTGAGTGCCTGATGCCTGCGGTCATCGTCATCGAACTGAAAATTGGCACGCCTGAATAGCAAACGGCTGATCCAATCGGGAAGCTCAAGTATGAGAGCCAACAAGGTGAGAAAATCTTCGTTTCGATATTTAGACGGATTATCCAGCCAGCGCCCCATCATCTTACGTTCCATATGAAAAGAATCTGCCAATTCATATAGACTCAGATGATTCTTTTTTCTGAGCTGATCAGTAGCGGCTCGAAAATCCATAGGGAATTCGTTGGCATATTGTTTTTGGGCTTCAAGCATATCAATCCCTTTTTCCGCCATCAAAGTATCCAAGTAAAATAATGATCTCGATATATAATCATTGGTCGTCACGATAAGAGTCCTCCTGCAAATCAAAAAAGAGGCTGCCGGTAGATAGACTTCTCCTGTCTAACCTACCGGCAGCCTCTCACGTATGTCTGGTACAACTGTCGGGAAACGGGTATGTGACCACTGCAAGGATTTAACCAATGGCGCTGTTTCAGCCCGACCTTGCCTTCTTTATACCTCTTATTGATTTGTTCAATAAAACTTAGAAACTGCTGACGCCTATTTTGTAGTCCGCGATATAGTCACCTTCCGGGAGAAATACTACGACTTCCTCTTTCCTCCGGGTTTTTATCCTGCTGACCAACTGGACACCGCAAGTACATGTAAACCGAGCAGACCGATCTTCCATTCGAAAGCCGTGAAGCAGCTTGCCGCAGTTGTAGCAGTAGCGCATCGTAGGAACGCAATCCACTGTCTTTCCTCCTCTTTACCTCGGCCTCACGTTGGGATTCTCGAAACGATTGGCCAGAATATACTGCTTTATTGAAAACCATGTATTTGTGCTGTATTCGTAGTACAGCTTCTTCTCCTTGCCGCGGATTATCGTTGTAAACTCAAGCGGCACCTTGCATCTGACTTCTTTGGGGACAAAGGGGCGCTGGCCGATGATCCTGCTGACCGGATACTGACGGGCTTTGTAGGTGATCTTTTGAGGAATCAACGTGCCGTCACTCTTGAAGCGCACGTCAACATCAAGATTGATCCTCTTGTATTGGACTTCTATTGCCACACGGATCACCTCACATCCTTGAGTATTTTGATCACAATCCCTTGAATAACGCACTGGCTGGCCTCAACGACAATGTCTTCAAGCCGCTCATTTTCAGGGTGCAGTCGGATCGTTCCGTCCAACTGCGGTCGGAAGCGCTTCAGCGTCGCCTCATCATCTATCAGGGCAGCGACGATTTGATTGTAGTCCGCAGTAGCCTGCTGGCGCACAAGAACAAGATCTCCTTCATCAATGCCCGCATTGATCATGGAATCACCGTAGGCTTCGAGGAGAAAGAAGTCACCTCGACCGAACAGAGAAACCGGAAGCTTCACATATTCCTCGATATTCTCCTCGGCAAACTTTGGAATACCGCAGGATATCCGGCCCAGCTTGGGGACATAAATGAACGCGCTTTTGTCTGCCAGGCCTTTCTTTGTGGTGATCGTTCTCTGACCGCCGTCATATTCTATGATACCCTGCTGGCGCATATGGGCTATATACTTGCAGATTGTTCCTGTGCTCAAACCTACTCCCGCAGCAATCTCTGGCATCGTAGGGATGACGCCGGTCGTGTCCCTGTAGTCATCAATAAAGGCCTCAATTGCAAGGATGTACTCCTGTTTCTTGTGTTGCATGGAACACCTCCAAATTTGTAAGGAAATGCGCATTTCCATTTGCAATTTGAAGTATAACACATTATCTCAAAAAAGCAACAATAAATTTCAATGCAGAAAGGGACTTGATACAAAAACGTATCAAGTCCCTTTAGAAGTTCAAATTTCTCCAGCACGCACTATAATACATGTACGCTGGACGTGATTAGTGTACTACAGCTCCAAAACCAACGTGTTTGCCGCATGAAGAACCATGTCAGCGTATCCCTCGACAACTTCATGTGGCCCCAAGATTCTTACCTTTCCGCCAAAGCCGAAGACCCAGCTATAAAAAATGTGATTTACCGCAGTTTCCACAGTGACGGAAAAAGTCTTTTCATCAATCAATCCTGTGTCAACGGCCTCCCCAAACTTATCTACAATCGCATCCATCACGGAGAAATCACATGCCATTTCTACTGTTTTGCGCTCACTGTTGTACATTCGCATCATAGAGGAACGATATTCTTCCAGATCAAAACCGTCAGGTTCGGGGATGATGGACTGATCCAGTATCTCAGGAACATGTGCAATCCGATCTACGCGGAAGTTGGACACAATGCCGTACTTCTCATAATAGCCCACGACATAATAGAGGTCGTTATCCCATACGAGCGCATACGGGCTCAGTACATAAGGGACACCGTTGTGACGCAGTTTTCGCCGCTTATAGATGTCATATTCAAAATACCCAAAGGAAATCTGATTTTTCTGAAGAATCGCTCTGTTAATAGCATCTACGATGTAGTAAATTTGTTCATTACGCTGTTTCAGGCGGGTATAATTGCCCGACAAACGCAGGAGATTATCCCCAATGTACTCTGGTGCAAGCCTGGCAATCTTCTCCGTCAATTCCCGACTTTTGCGTTCTGTGATGAAAAGCGATGATTGCACGGCGTCAATCAGGAGTTTGAGCTCTGCCGGTTCAAAAGATCGCTTATCAAAATAGTAATTGTTTGACTGTCCTCTGACTCTGCCGATCTCAAACCCAAAAGCCTCCAGTGCCTCAATGTCCTGCGCGATCCGCGTCCGCTGTGTCTTTATGGAGAAGCGATCATCCAAAAGCTGGATAAGTTCATTGGTTGTCAAGGTATGATCTTCATCTGTCAGTTCATAGAGGAGTTTAAGTAAATAGAATGGTCGGAGTTTGCTGCTACATTCCATGATTTAATATATACCTCCCAAGAGGATGAAGAATTGCAATAACCATTTTCACCTGGCACAGCAAGAGTACCGAGTGTATTTGTGGGGAAAATCTACTATTTCTTCAGAAAATCCAGGAAAAGCGACACATTAATTAGCTCGCTAGGTGCAACCTCAAGTGCATCCGCAATGTTATAAAAAATGTCCAAGGAAAAAGCCCGGACTATACCAGGCGCTTCAATGGCGCTGAGATGGGAGCGGCTAATGTTGGCTTTTTCTGCAAGCTGCTCCTGTGATAACCCACGCATTTTGCGAAGCGCAGCAATCGCTATAGGGAGATCCGCGTTTGCTGCTGGGCTTGCTGTCAGAAACTTTGTCGCCGGACTCATCCTTGATCGGGTCAGTTCCGGCAAAGCCGATCAGAGACTTTTGATGGGCGAAGCAGCGAATATCGCCAATCTCAGCCATAAGCTGCGGTCCCATGGACTTGCCGACACCGGTCATACTCATGACCGTGTCATACTCCGGGAGCTGAGAGGCAAGGCGATCCATTTCAGCGCGGTAGGTTTCCACCGTGCGGGAAACGGCGTTGAGCTGAGAGACCGCTTCCTTCACCAGCAGCTTGCAGGTGTCGGACTTGGGAACCAGCGCAAACTTCTGCTTTGCATCTGCGTACAGTTCAATGGCCTTCTTCTCGGAAAAGTTGTAGCCGTGACGCTTGCACCACTTCTGGTAGCGTTCTACAAAGGCTTTCTGACTGAGCTTGGCAACACAGTCTACATGCCAGAAGGTGTCAACGTAGTCCACCCACTTCTGGCTGCCATCCGGGCGTACAGGGCTGTCAAAATACTTATAGGCCCCCGGATAACTCTGCTCCATAAGTGCAATCAAATTGTTGCTGAGAGCCGTCTTGGTCTTGCTCGACAGTTGAAATTGCCGATGCATAGTTTTGAGATTATAGCGAATCGTGTCCATAGGAGTATACTGCGGCAGAATCTCCCAGTTGACAAGAGCAAACCGCGCAATCTTCACAGCGTCGGCCTTATCCGTTTTCACCTTGCGTACACTTACGCCGTCCTGGTACTCCTTAATGGCAAGTGGGTTGATGGCTGAAACGAAGAAACCGGCCTGATGCATACTCATCGCAAACGATTCGTAATACCGCCCCGTATGCTCCATGACGATCCGCGCCTCACCATTCAGCTTGTTCAATTTTCCAACCAGCGCGGCGAAGCCGTCAGCGGTGTGTTGCACCTCGAACGGCTTGATGGCAACCTTCGTCTTGGACTGGAGTACAGCAACGGTGCTTCTGGCATTAGAAACATCAACTCCTACAGCGAACATAAAGAATCCTCCCATGATGTTACTACAATGGCGAACCGCCTTTTCCCATTGCCGATTCTATCTGTTCGCTGACCCGAGCGACCGTTTCCGGCACTCTACCTGCACAAAACGAATGCTGCACAATGGAAGGGTGGCTGACGGACTTTTTTACGAGCGAAAAGCTCTTGGAGAATAACGCCAGACCATTGCCCTCTCATTGTACAACTTAGGCAACGAGATGTCCCTCGCCTGTGGCTGGCTGCCACAAACATGGGGCAAATATATAGTAACAGCGAGAATATCCGGAATCATCTTTACATCACAAGCAACAGCATTTCACAGTACAGGCGGCGTTTGATTTAAAGGGCTGGTGTCGGGAGAGGAGCATGGAAAGCTGCACCTTACCCTGCCGCTCTTTGATGAGTTTGTAAATGATCAGTACAAAGGGCTGCGAAGATGCCTGCTTGACTGCGATATGCCGTACTGCCGGCATGCCTATTTTAACAACGTATAAATTGATGGCAGATTCTCAACGGGTAAATACAGAGAACCTGTCTGCCGATGGAATAGAACTGCTCCTCACGGTTCTTTTTTTGTTTGATGCACACGTTTCTTTATATCATACAGTCTGTCATCTGACTGCTTAATCAATGCGAGCAGGCTTTCCCGATCCATCAGCTCGCCTTCAGCAGAGCCAAAACACAGCTCAATCTTGATTTCTTTCTCTCCTGTTGTCCACGGGAGTTCGTAACGGCTGCCTTGATATACTTGATCTGCCGCGTTTTCGTTCAGGATTAGAAATTCATCTCCGCCATAACGATAACAGCGGCATTTTGGAAACAGCTCGATCAGACGGTTTCCAACCTCCCGGAGCACTTCATCGCCCACAGTATGTCCATAGCTGTCATTGATTTCCTTGAAGTAGTTGATGTCCGCCATGTAAACGCAGATGTGTCCGCCAATCATCCAATTCACGTCATCCTCCAGAGCCTTGCGGTTGAGAAGCCCGGTCAGTCCGTCATGGCGGCTCAGTTCCTCCAGCTTTTGATTGCTTTGTGCAAGCCATACCGTTTTTGTCGACAGGTAGAGCTGCGTATGATAGCGAACCATCATTCCAAACGCTGAAGTCAGTGCCAGACCAATGTAATTGAAAATTTGAATTCGCACGGCTCTGTCACTGATATACAATGCAAGATAAAGTGCGGAATACGCCGAACCTGTCAGGATCAGGCCCATCATTGGCCGGAACAGCATAAAGCACACCATGATCATCTGTACCGTAATAAACGTCAGCATCTGTTCCCCTGCGAGATAATGCCGATAATCTGCGTAAATACTCCACATGGAGACCGCTGAGAAAAAGGCAACCTTAAAGACGACCACGGTGTTGTGGTTCACACGCTGTTCTGTCAAGATTTGCCTTGACACCAAAGCGCCGATCAAACAGGTACAAATGCAGAACAGGACGCTCAACACACTGATTATTGTTCCCTTCGTCCATACTGCACGGGATAAAGCAAAAACAGCCAACGACACAACTTCAAAAAGGAATACAAAGATGGAAACATGATAGATGTTGCGCATGCTTTCCCAATCGATATTTTCCTGTATCTGCTGTGTAACAGCAGGACTGAGATAGCTTTTCAGTCTATTTATGATTTTCATATGCCTCGATTTAATAAACTGGATTGTTCAGGCTTTTTCGCCTTCGTTGAAGGCATTGGAAGACTGCTTATATTTATGATGACTGCCAAGGGACGAGAATCGTCACACTTGTTCCGTGTGTCTCCAACGGTGCGATCGTCAGCGTACCGTCGCACATGTAGCGCAGACGCTCCCGGATATTATCGAGGGTTGCGTGCGGTTCATTGTCAGCCGACGGGTCATAGCCGGGGCCGTTATCTTCCACTGTGATTCGGGCACCCAGTTCCGTACTCTCCGTAAAAATGGAGATATGTAGCGGCTCAAGGTTCGGATCCAGCCCGTGCTTGACAGCGTTTTCCACAATGGGCTGGAGCGTCAGGGGCGGGAGGCGGAAGGCGGTGAACGGCGTGTCAAATTCCACGTGAAGCTGCTCGCCAAACCGCGCCAGCTCCACCGCGAGGTAGGCTCTCGTGTGCTCTAACTCCTTCTCGAAGGGGATCGTACCCTCCTCGACGATCGCGTCGAAATTGCTTTGCAGATAGCGGGAAAACTCCCGTATGAGCTGCTGAGCCTTTTGGGGCTCCCTGTCACAGAGATAGTAAATGCTCAGCAGTGTATTATTGATAAAATGGGGACGCATCTGCAGGACGGCAACACGCGTCCTTTGCCGCGCAGCCTCGTCTTTCTGTTCCTGATAGCGGTGCACCAGATCGTTCAGCAGAAGGAACTCTACAAGAACGCTCTGAGTATAGGACGGAGTAAGGAAACAGAATAAAAAGATAATTCGTTGCATGCGGCTCAACTTTTTCCGTCTTTGAATCAAGGCGATCAGAGGTACCGCCGTCAGCGCGAAGACCATGCCCAAATAAAAAACGGGCCATGGGGGGCCAGCCACGACGTAGTCGGACGTGACGGTCATGGCGCCGGTCAGCAGATGGTAAAGCTCTACCGAAAGGGACAGACCAGTCAGTGCGTACAGGATAACCATGACCCTGCTCCTGCGCCAGTCCTCCCCGCAGCAATTAAGAAAAAATGCCGTCACAAGAAGAGGCAGAATCGGCGTGAGAAGCGTGCTGATCAGAAACAGCACGCGGCATAAGGTTAGGGGAGCTCGGTAAAAAAAGGCGGCGCTTTCCGTCAGATTAACCGCGGATAGGACAACCACAAATGACAGGATGACGATGCCCATGCGCCATGGCCATTTGTCGACACGGCGGGCGATGAAGAAGAACGCCAGCCCGAACAATCCAAATATAAGCGCAACGATTTCAGCCAGAGATGATAAGTTTATCCACGCCATTACAGCACCCCCATAACAGGATAACGCAGCCGGGAGAGTTCCCTGCGCACCTCATCTGCGTCGAGCGGCTTGAGCAGAAATCCGCTCGCGCCGACGTTCCACGCATCGATGGAATACTCCGGATAAGCGGTGAGGAAAATCACATTGGTATGGGGTCGGAGAGCAAGCATCTGGCGACACAGCTCCAGACCGCTGGAACGCGCCAGCTCAATATCCAGAAAAACCAATGCTACCGGGTTTTCCCGAAAAAAGGTCAGCGCCTCCAGGGACTTCGTAAAACCGATAACATTCGCTTTGGGCATCAGCTCACGCAAAACGGGAATTGAACCGTCAAGGATGATGGGTTCATCGTCCAGCAGCAGGACATTGGGGACTTCGCTGCGCTCGCCCGCAGCTGCCAGCAACGTTGCGGCGTCCACCTCCAAAGCCTCGGCAATTTGGAAAAGCATATCGATACTCGGGATACGGCGACCCGCCTCCCAGTTTGTGACACTGGCGCGCTCTACATGCAGACGGTCTGCCAGCTGCTGCTGAGACAGGCCCTTTTCAGTTCTCAAGTGACGCAGGGTTTCCCCAAAGAGCAATACCATAGCGTAGGTCATTCCTTTCTTCTGCCTAAATAAAGAATAAACAATCTGGAGAGAAATCGCAAGAGGATAAAAAAATGACGGAGGTTTCATTCTGAAACATCCACTGTTTTTTTGAGTGTTTTTATGGTATGTTTACATAAGTCCAAAGTCCAAAGATGAATCTGTTACTCAATCGGTTCATTCACACCATAATCCGTGAAACAGGAAAAACCATACACAGAACCTAAAAGAAACTGCTGGAATGATGCGTACGCTTATGACACCAAACAGGTGCAAAAAAGCAAAAGCTATGGTATAAAACCATATACTGTGCGCAGAGGCGGCGGGAGCAAGCGTGATTTTTTCAACGGGCTTGACAGCAATCGCCCAAAAGGGGAGAAAGGACATTACATGGAAAGCAAAAAGGGCTTATTCGCGGGAATCCATCGGGACGGTTATACTTGGAAGGATTCAATGATCGTTTCGATTTTCCTTTTCTTCATGATGATTATTGTGGGATCGGGCATCGGCGTGCTCATAGGAAAGATTTTTAATCTGCTCTCAAACGAGGGGAACGCGGAGTTTCTGGAGATTCTGAAGGACAACTTCGCATTTCTGGGGTATTGGATCATTGCGTTCATCTACCTTCTTCTCGTCAAATCCGATAAGCCGATCCTGCGCGCGTTCGGTAGGGAGCCGCGGGGAAACACCGTGAAAATGGCGCTGTGGGGGCTTCTCATCGGTCTGTGCCTGAACGCCCTGTGCGTCGGCATCGCTGTTTTTCACGGGGATATTCAGCTCAGCTTTTCATCGTTCCCGGTGCTGAAGCTCATGATTGTCTTATTGTCGGTGTTTGCGCAGTCCGGCGGAGAGGAACTCCTCTGCCGCGGCGTGCTGTACCAGCGGCTCAGAAAGGGGTACAGGAATCCGTGGGTAGCCATTCTGGTAAATCCCATTGTCTTTGTGCTCATGCATATCCTGCTCCCCGGGATTACGGTCTGGGCGGTGCTCAGTATCTATCTGGTTGGCGTGACGTTTGGCCTCATGGTCTATTACCTTGACTCGCTGTGGATGGCGATGGCGGCACACGCGGCATGGAACTTCACGCAGAATTTCATCTTCGGATTGCCGAACAGCGGCACGGTTTATGACTTCTCCATCTTCAAGCTCAATTCCGCCACGGCCAGAACCAGTCTCTGCTATAACGTGAAATTCGGCGTGGAAGCCTCCGCGACCGCGGTCCTCGTAATTGCGTTGGCGGCGGCAGTTCTTCTCTGGCTGGGAAAAAAGAAGAACCTGAAATCCCTGGATGTCTGGGAAAGCTGATACAATCAGGACTCTGCTTTCACGCGATCTGCGCCCTTTCGCGGATAACTTGCATGGCCTTCCCCCGCGTCTTTCCTGCGCATACTTTTCAGCAGGCAAGTTTCACGGATTCAGGTAATGCATGTTTTTAATAAAATATCAATATGGATATCGGCTTAACGCAGCAATATAGACAAGATCAACACTAACAGTGTAAAAACTGCTTCGTAGGGGCCGATGCCTTCATCGGCCCGAAACCTTATGGCATGTACAATGTACCAACGTTTCGGGTCGATCTGGGGATCGACCCCTACGAGATGTACGTTTCGACAGTTTGCTGGTTAAAGTCGATACCCATAATAAAATATAAATATGGGTATCGGCTTTAGTCAGCTAACCACAAGAAATAGTTTGGTGTCCGTACATGCGGACAGCAAAGGTCTTAGAATAGAAGCATCAAAGGAAACGGA
>CADAUZ010000016.1 GCA_902791215.1 Oscillospiraceae bacterium
GGACTATTCTCTTTTCCCTGTTTTGCTCTTACTTCCAGACATAAAAAAGAGACTGTGAAGTCCAGGTGAGTTCTTTCTCACCTTTTCTTCACAGCCCCTTGTTCTATGCAATGACGGATTATTCTTCGATATACTGCGTCAGATCCAAATCCTCGAGACCCTCGATGTAGGTTGCAGGGTGGGCGGCGTAGTAATCGTCGAGTTCCTTGGTGAGAGCGTTCTGGGCTACCGTGGCGCGGGCGACGGTGGGGGTGCCCTGGGCACTGAAGAGGAGGCTGCCGCCGCTCAGGGGCAGGCGCATGATGATGTGGTAGCCGTAGCTGGTCTTGACGGGATCGGAGATCTCGTATTCCTTCTGGGCCTTGACGGTGTCCTCAAACTCCGTGACCATGGTGCCGGGAGTGAAGGTGTAGCCGTCGGGGTAGGTCTGCTTGCCGGTGTCCTCGCAGTACTCGGCCTTGAGCTCCGCAAAGCGCTTTACAAGCTCCTCAGTGTCCTTGATGGCGCGCAGCTCGGCGACCAGCTTGTTTGCGGTCTCGAGCTTGGCTGCGATGTCCTTTTCCTCCAGCTCCTTGCCGGTCATGGGATCAATGGTCATGAACAGGATGTGGTGGGCGGAGATATAGCCCTCATCCTCCAGGGCCTTGACGATCTCCTCCTCGCTGAGCTTTTCGCCCTGCGCCCCGTAGAGCTCCTCGGCCAGGGCGCTGTAGAGACCGATGGACTCGGAATAATAGCGGAAGCCGTCGATGGTCATGTGGCTGCCCTGCTCCAGGGTGTCGGCCAGCTGCTCGAGGGTCGCGCCCTCGCCGCAGATGTCGACGGCCATCTTCTCAGGCTCCAGATTTTTGGCTGCCTCTTCGTCGAGGCTCACGCCCTTCTCTCTGGCATAGGTGTGGATCGCCATGAAGCTTGCCAGGGTCTCGCTGGTATCCGTCAGCAGGGACTGGGCGTAGGTGTGTCCGCTGCCGTCGCCGACGGAGCCGTTCCAGTCTGCGGCGATGCCGTAGTAGGCGGCCATCTGCTTGAAGTAATCCTCGTACTGTACGCCGTTGGTGCGCAGGAAGTCAGCGTAAAAGCCCCAGTCCAGCGTCTCGTCCTCGAGGGTGATGGCGGTCTCGTCTTCCTCGTGCAGGGCGCGGATGGCGGCATAGTCCAGCCCCTTCACCTCGGGCGGGGCGGGGGTCGCGTCCGGCGTGACGGCGGCGGAGGGAGCGGGCTTCGCGGGAGACGCCGCGGCAGGCATATTTTTCTGGTTGACGGCGGTAAACGCGCCGAACAGGAGCAGCACGGCCACAAGGCCGACGATCAGTTTTTTCATAGGTGTTCCTCCGTAAACGATTGTAGGGGACGGCGCCCTCGACGTCCCGCGGTCGATTTGTCAACAGGGGCTGTCCAGAGGCCAGCCCCTACTATAACACGCAATTGTGAACGAAACAAGCATGTTCTTCAGAAACGTCATAGCTCCTCTTAATTCGTAGGGGCGCTTCACGAAGCGCCCGCACAGTACAGTGGGCGGCATCTGTATGCGCTCAGGCAAATATGGAAAACGCAGGCTTTCCCGCCGGGCGATTCGTGAATCGCCCCTACTGATCTGCCTCCCTTTGGAAAAAGGGAGATAAATGCAGTTATCCCGCCCAGTCCCCCACAAACTTTCTCGCCTCGTCGATGACGCGGGCCTTGTTCTGGATCTTGACGCTCAGGCACGGCTTGGACCCGGCCTCGACCCGCAGACGGTTCTTGTACTCGGGCCGGGCATAGAGGGCGGAGACCTTTTCCATATTGAAGTCCGAGACCGTAAATCTGAGCGTCCCGGCCTTCTGGGCAATGTCGGTGATGCCCGCTCTGCCCGCCTCGCCTCTTAAAAGCGCCACGTGGATGAGCGCATTGACTCCCGGCGGGGTCTCGCCGAAGCGGTCAATGAGTTCATCGGTCAGATCGTCCGCCTCCGCCTCGGTGCGGATCATGGCAATGCGGCGGTAGATGTCCATGCGCTGCTCGGCGGATTCGATATAGCGCTCGGGGATGTTCGCCGCCACGGCGAGGTCGGCCGAGCAGTCGGCCCGGGTCGGGACCTCGATGCCGCGTGCCTCGAGTACAGCCTCATTGAGAAGCTTCATGTACATATCATAGCCCACGTCCACCATGTGCCCCGACTGCTCCGCCCCCAGGAGGCTGCCCGCGCCGCGGATCTCCAGGTCGCGCATGGCGATCTTCATGCCGGAGCCGAAGGCGGCAAAATCCCGGATGGCGTTGAGGCGCTTTTCCGCGACCTCGGTGAGCACCTTGTCGCGGCGGAAGGTGAGGTAGGCGCTGGCGCGTCTGGTGGATCTGCCCACGCGGCCCCTGATCTGGTGGAGCTGCGCAAGGCCCAGCTTGTCGGCGTCCTCGATGATGAGGGTATTCACATTCGGAATGTCGATGCCGGTTTCGATGATCGTGGTGCATACCAGTACCTGCGTTTCACCCGTGACGACGGAATCCATCACCGAAGCCAGCATGTTCTTGTCCATCTGCCCGTGGGCCACGGCGACTGTCACGTCCTCCAGCAGCTCCCGGATGCGCACGGCGGTGCGGTCGATGTCGTCGATGCGGTTGTGCAGGTAATAGACCTGCCCGCCGCGCTGGATCTCGCGGCGGATGGCGTCGGCGATGACGCCCCAGTCATGCTCCAGCACAAAGGTCTGTACCGGCAGGCGGTCCTCCGGCGGCTCGTCGATGGTGGACATGTCGCGGATGCCGGACATGGCCATGTTGAGCGTGCGGGGGATCGGCGTCGCGGTGAGCGTCAGCACGTCCACGCCCTTGGATAATTCCTTGATATGCTCCTTGTGGGTCACGCCGAAGCGCTGTTCCTCGTCCACCACCAGAAGGCCCAGATTCTTGAACTTCACGTCCTTGCCGAGCAAACGGTGGGTGCCGACAACTAAGTCGAGCTTGCCGCTGGCGAGGTCCCGCAGGGTCTTCGTGGTCTGCGCCCCCGCGCCGAGACGGCTCAGAACGCCGATCTCCACCGGAAAGCCGAAGAAGCGCTGCAGCGCCGTCTGATAATGCTGCTGGGCGAGAACCGTCGTCGGCACCAGGATCGCGGCCTGCTTGCCGTCTAAAACGCACTTCATCACCGCGCGAAGTGCGACCTCGGTCTTGCCGAAGCCCACGTCGCCGCAGAGGAGCCGGTCCATGGGGACGGAGGACTCCATATCCGCCTTGATCTCCGCGATGCACCGGAGCTGATCGTCCGTCTCCGTGTAGCCGAAGTTTTCCTCAAACTCCCGCTGCCACTCGCTGTCGGGGGCAAAGGCGTGGCCCGGCAGGCGCTGGCGCTGCGCGTAGAGTTTTATTAGCCGGTCTGCCATATCTTTTGCAGATGCGCGCGCTCTGCTGCGGGTCTTGGCCCACTCGGCCCCGCCCATCTTGGAAAGGCGCACGGGCTTTTCCTCGCCCGCGCCGGTGTACTTGGTCACCATATCGAGCTGGGTTGCGGGCACGTAGAGGGTGTCCCCCGCCGCGTAATCGAGCTTGATATAGTCCTTGTCAAAGCCGTCCACCTGCATGCGCACGATCCCGGCAAAGCGGCCGATGCCGTGGTTTTCGTGGACAACATAGTCGCCCTGGGAGAGGTCGGTATAGGACTCGATGCGCTGGCGGTTCGGGGGGAGCTTCTTGCCCGCTTTGGCGGCCTTGCCGCGTGCGCGCACAAGCTGGGCGTCCGTCAGCACCGTCAGGCGCAATGCCGGGTACTCAAAGCCCGCCGACACCGCCCCGACCGCGATGCGGCACTGCCCGGCCTCGGGCATGCGCTTTAAGGCGGGGTCGATGATCGCGTCGATGCCCTTGTCGTGGAAAAAGTCCTGGAGCGTCTTGGCCCTTCGCTCGTCGCCCGCGAGGACCACCACGCGGTAGTTTTGCTTTAAGTAGGCCGCCACGTCCTCGCACGCCGCCTGGGCCGAGCCCGCGTAGCTGGGCAGCTGCTTGGCCGAGAGGCTGGTCAGGGTCTTCGGCGGTACGGGCGTGGAACCCACCGTAAAGGCGTCCGCCATGTAGAGCGGGAACTCCGGAAGCTGCTTCATGAGCTTTTCCGCCGAGAGCCGGAAGCCCTCCGCGCTCATGGCGATCATGCTCTTTTTTTGTAATTCGTTTACATCGTCGTTTAACTGCTTTTCAAAGGCGCGGCCCCGCTCCATGCACCTGCCGGGCTGGTCAAGAAACAGCAGGGCGTCGTCGGGAATGTAGTCAAAGCCGCTTGCCTCGTCGTAGAGGATGGGCAGATAGCGGTCCGCATCCGTGAGGCTGATGCCGTTTGCCAGTTTCTCGGCGTCCGAGCGCATGGCGGAGGCAAGCTTGATGGCCTGCTCGCTGCGGCGGCGCTTGGCGTAGGAATCGGCAAAGCGCTCGATCTCTTTTGCCACCGCGCCCGCGCCGCCCGCCGAGAGCGTCGGCAGGGCCTCCAGTGCGGGCAGGATGCGGCAGGCGCGCATCGGGTCGTCGCGCCGCTGGGTCTGCACGTCAAAGTGGGCCATGGAGTCGATATCGTCGCCCCAGAATTCCACACGCACGGGCTCGGAGTCGGCGGGGGAGAAGAAGTCCAGGATGCCGCCGCGCCGGGCGTACTGGCCGGGGCCCTCCACCTGCTCGCATTTTACGTAGCCGCAGCGCTGGAGCGCCTCCTCCACTTCCTCTGGGGGAGCCGTGGAGGCGTCGGTGATCTCATAGGCCGCGCGCTTTAAGAGCGATGGCGGAAAGGTGCGCTGCATGAGGCCGGAGACGGAGGCGACGGTGATCTCGCTCTCCCCAGAGACGAGCTTATAAAGCGCCGCAATGCGCTTTTGTTCGCTCGGGCGTGACACGGCCTCGGCGGGATAGAAGACAAAGTCCCGCATGCCGAGCACGGTGACCTCCCTGCCGGTCATGGCGGCGAGATCGCGCCCGAAGCTCTCGGCGGCGGTATCGTCCGGGCAGATCGCAAAGAGCGGCATATGGAGTTTGTTATACAGGGCCGCGGCCAGATTGGCCCGGTGCACGGGTGAAAGCCCGGAAATGAGCGCGGGAAGTCCGCCGCTCTCCAGCAAAGAGGGGAGGGCGGCGGCTTCCTTGTGGGTCAGTATTTGGTTTATGAGTATTTCCATAGTTTACCTTATGCGGATCGATTTCAGAATATGCAGAAAAAAGTGGAAAGTTAAAAGTGAAAAGTGGAGTTATGGTGTCCGCTTCGCGGACGAATTGAAATTTTAGATACGTCTCTTGGTTCCAACCAAAGTACACTTCTGAAAGCGGAGCCTGATTAAATCGCGGCGGAGCCGCTCCTTCACTTCACTTTCTACTTTCCAATTTTCACTTTTATTTTAAAAGCGTCATTTCCGGCTCGGAGGTATCGGAGTAGCCGCGGATGGTGATGTAGGCGTCCATGATCTGGCGGGCGATAAACTGCACGTCGGCGCCGGCGCCGCCGCGCTCGACCACCACGAAGATGGCGACCTCGGGGTCCTTGTAGGGGCCGTAGCACATGAAGATACCGTCGTTCTGAATGCCCTCGCCCTTCTGGGCGGTCCCGGTCTTGCCGGCGCAGCGCCAGGCACAGGGGACCCAGATGTTGGCGTTTGTCTCGTTGGTGTAGTCGTTGAGCACCATCCACATCCCCTCGTGCACCGCGTCCCAGTTGTAGTCGGCGGTCTCGACGGTGGACATGACCTTCTTCTCGCGCTCGTAGAGCTTTTCGGAGTAGTCGTAGTTGCGGATGGTCTTGATGATGGAGGCGGAGTAGCGCGTGCCGCCGTTTGCCACTGTGGCGCAGTATTCCGCCATCTGGATCGGGGTGAACACGGAGTCGGACTGGCCGATGGCCGCCTGCAGCGTGTCACCGATGCGCCACTCGGAGCCCGCGTAGTCCTGGTGGTTTGCGCGGTTTGACATGTTGCCCTTGGCCTCCACGAGCTCAATGCCGGAAAACTGGCCCAGGCCGAAGGCGGCGGCAAATTCGCCCATGTCGTCGACGCCGAGATCGTTGCCCAGCGTGTAGAAGAAATAGTTGCACGAATCGCGGATAGCGGTGGTGACGTTTTCCTCCGGGTGGGTCAGGTGCTCGTTCTTGTTGGCGTTCCAGATCCAGCACTCAGGCGCGTAGCCTTCGGCGGCGTACCGGGTGTACACGCCCTGGCACTTGATCTTCTTCTCGGTGTTGATGATGCCCTTGGTGAGGCTTGCAATGGCGGTGCAGGGCTTGAAGGTGGAGCCGGGGGCGTAGGTGCCGAGCAGGGCGCGGTTGAAGAGCGGGGCGTTTTCCGCCACCAGCAGGTCCTGGTAGTCCTCAATGATGCGGGAGACATTGTAGGTGGGCCAGCTTGCCAGTGCCAGCGGCGAGCCGTCCTTCACGTTCACCACCACGGCGGAGGCGCCGGTGATGTTGTCCTTGAGGTCTGCGTTATAGTCGCCGCGCGCAAGACCCTCGGCGCGCTTCTGGGCGATGTTCTTTTTGAGGATCTCCACGCCGTTGCCCAGGATACGCTCGGTCTGCTCCTGCAAAACGCTGTCGATGGTGAGATAGATGTGGTTTCCGGGCACCGGATCCTTGGTATAGACCGTGGCGAGGATGGTGCCCTGGGCGTTTCGGGTCTCTTCCACCTCGCCGTCCTGGCCGTGGAGGTAGTTTTCAAAGGCGTACTCGATGCCGTCTTTGCCCACCATGGCGTCGGTGGAGTAATCCAGGAGGGAGTATTTCTCAAATTCCTCCTGCGTCATGAGGCCCACGTAGCCCAGAATATGGGCGGCGTAGTCGGTGGAATACTGGCGGATGTAGGCCCGCTTGACCTCGATGCCGACAAGCTTGTTCTCCATGATGGAGGAGATGAGGCTCATGCTGGCGTCCTCGACGAAGACGTAGTCGGCGGTGTTGATGGCGTAGCGGACGTTGATGGAGTAGCGCACGCCCGCAATCAGGCGCATCTCGGCCGCGGAATAGCTGTTGTCGATGTTGTAGCGGGTGCGCATGTAGCTCATCAGCTCCACCGCCGAGCAGTTGGGGTCGAGGTTCTGCCGCTTGTAGTAGGCCTCGAGCATGGTGCGCTGGATGGCGGTCATGTTCTCGTCGTACTCGAAGGGCGGCTCGAAGGTGATGGGCAGGTCGTCGGTGTACTCGTCGCCGTAGGAGCGCACCATCTGCACCAGCTCTAAAATGACGGAGTTGGGATCGTCGTTTGCAAAGAGCTTGTCCGTGTCGATCTTGAGGTTGTAGCACTCGGCGTTCGATACCAGCACCCGCCCGTAGCGGTCGAGGATGTTGCCGCGCGCGGCGGTGACGGTGCGCTTGGTGACGCTCAGCTCGTTTGCGCGGTTATAGTATTCTTCGCCTCTGACGATCATGAGCTGGTAGAGGAAGTACATGTAAACGCTCAGCAGCAGCGCCGCGATCAGCGCCAAGGCCGCGAGCCGCCCGGGTTTTATGAGTCTGCTGTTCATAGAAATCCTTTCTATTCTCTGCTCCACCGTGCCGGCAGGGGGTAGGCAAGCGCACCCACCGGGAGGGAGAGGAGGGTCTGCAGGGCCAGCACCTTGAGCATCTCGAGGCTCCAGGCGTCGCCTGCCAGGGTTTTCAGCATCTGGAGCGTGCCGGTAATCAGCAGGGCGATCAGCGCCACGCCCAGGAAGGCGAAGAAGCGGCGGTTGATGAAAAACTGGGACAGGAAGGCCGACAGCAGGCTCACCGCCGGCAGCACCACAAGGAAGAATACCCGGTGCTCCACAAAGCTCATGTCCGCAAAAAAGCCCATCAACATACTCAGCAGCGGGCCCCAGGTGCCGCCCTCAAACATGCCCACCGCCGCCGCCACCGCCGGCAGCACCAGCGGGCACACGTCGAAGGGCCGGATATGGCTGAGCACCATGTTCTGCGCCATGAGCGTCAGAAACATCAGCAGCACATAGCGCAGCACCTTGTTCAGATCTATTTTTTCCAGAAAATCCTGCACGTTATTCCACCACCGTAAAACGTCAAACGAAACTCGCTCCATTTTGCTTTCCCGGTTGCGAAGAGCCGGGAAAGCGCCATTTCCGCTCCTTCCGTTTTCCTTCCCATTTCAAAGCTTGATGCTTTGAAATGGAGCGGACGAGCATCATGGGGAACGGGATCGCATTTATTCCACCACTGTAAAGTCCTTAATGACAAACACCTGCACCAGGGAGTCGAGGTTTGCCTGCGGCTCCACGATGCCGTATTCGATCTGGCCGCCGGCCTCGGTCTGCACGGCGGTAAGGGTGCCGATCATGAGCCCGGCCGGGAACGCGCCGCCGGAACCGGAGGTCAGCACGTCGTCACCGACGAAGATCTGCGCGCCGTCGGCTAAATACGTGAGCTTTGCGGTCTTGTTGCGCATGAACGAAAATTCGCCCACCACCATGCCGGAGTTGCCGGTGGCGCCGACGAAAGCGCCGACGGACATGTCCACGTCGATGAGGGTGCTCACAGTTGCCCAGTTGGTGCCGAGCTCCGAGATCTGGCCCACCACCGCGCCGTACTCGGTGATGACCGGGTCGCCCAGCTCGATGCCGCTGGACGAGCCCTTGGAGATCGTGAAGGCGCTGGACCAGTTGGAGCTGGACCAGAGCACCACCTTGCAGGATTCCATCACATAGTCCGTGTGCTTTTCCCGCAGCTCCAGGAGCTTTCTCAAGCGGGTGTTCTCCTCGCTGGCCTCGATGCCGTCGCGGGCGGATTTCTGCGCGTCGGCAAGCTGGGAGCGCAGGGATTCGTTCTCGGCCATGAGGGAGTCGTATTGATATAAGTAGCCGTACATGCTGTCAAACCAGTTGACGGCGGAGGACAGGACCTTCTGGATGGGCGACTTGATGATGCCGGACAGGTTCTGCACAAAGCCGATGCGCCCGTCACGCGCCGCCGCTCCGAGGCCGATGATGAGGGCCGCGGCGGCAACAATAATGCCCACCCGCAGGCCGTGTTTTTTCAAGAAATTCTTCAAAGAAGACGTACCCCCAGCTTATCCAGCATAAGGCCCAGCCTGCAAAGCGGCAGGCCCACAACATTAAAGAAGTCCCCCTCGATCCCCTCGACAAAGAGCGAGGCTCGGCCCTGGATGCCGTAGGCCCCGGCCTTGTCCATGGGCTCCCCAGTTCGGATATAGGCGTCGATCTCCGCGTCGGAAAGAGTTCGGAAGTGTACCGCGCTGCGCTCGGCCTCGAGCAGGAGCGTATTCCCGCGCAGGACCGCCACGCCGGTGTAGACCTCGTGCGCATCCCCGGACAGAGCGCGAAGCATCGCGGCGGCCTCTGCCTCGGAGTGCGGCTTGCCGTAGACGCGCCCATCGTGCCAGACGATGGTGTCGGCGGCGATAACGATGTCGCCGGGCGCGCACTTGGCTGCGACCTCTTTGGCCTTATGGGCGGCAAGTGCCTTGACAAGCTCGTCGGGCCCAAGACCGGAGTCGGCCTTTTCCTCTCCCACGGCGGGGATGATTTTCAGATCGCTGACGCCCAGCATCTGCATGAGCTCACGCCGCCGCGGCGACGCGGAGGCAAGGATAATTGACATGGTGATATATCTCCAAAACCTTATTGGCTCCCTTTGTGAAAGGGAGCTGTCACCAGTGCGCACACTGGTGACTGAGGGATCGACTGCCCTGCGAAAACCCGAGTTTAGTTATTTATATTTATCCCTGTAACGAGGGAAGAATCCAAAGGTCCTTCACATAATTGCCGAGTGTGTTATCTGGGAACTGCTGCGTCTGTATAGTCTTGACCGTATCTGCCGGGACGGTAAAGCTGATAACTTTTGCTTCTGATCCGTCACGCATGTCAGCCACGGCCCAATACTGGAGATCTCTAATCTCCGCACCGCCAAGGGAGCGGATGATTGCGCAGGCATTGTAGTAGTTCTGATCAATCGTGAGCTTGTTGCTGCTCTGAGAGCTGATTTTCTGCTTCACAATCAGATCGGTGCCATTATAGGTGACGTCCAGAATGTCGCCGGTGTTTGTTTTGATATCTGCAGGAGTGAGGCTGCGAAGCCAATCCTGATCCCGGACAGGCTCCGGTGTCGGCTCGGGAGTGGGTTCAGGCGTCGGCGCCAGTGTTGCTGTCGGCGTCGGTGTGGTCGCTGGCTTTGCGCTTGTGGACGTGCCACAGGCGGCGAAGGTAAAAATTGTAGTAAGTGCGAGCAAAAGTAAAAAAATACGCTTCATAGTTGCCTCCCTTTATCGTCTAAATAAATAAACATAATTTCCGTGCTTTTCCGTTCTGATACTACCATTGAGCTCAAGACGCCTAATTTCAGCAAGCACTCTTTCTCTGCCTATATCAAACTCGCGGCATAAATCGGCTTGCTTTGCGCCGCCCTCCTGCTCCGATCTTTCAAGAATCGCAGGGACGACTATATAATAAATATATTTTGCGTCTTCAATCTGTTTTTTTAGTCTCTCTACTCTACTTAACTTATCCGGCCCAATTAAAACATGCTGTTCATAAAACTCTGCGCCTCCTGGCTGATCTGCGCAGTACTTTTTCATAGCTTCGAAGGTGGACAATGCAGACTGCAAGTATTGGATGGCATTTCCAGCATCGTCTACGTTTCGTGCGAGAACAAGTTGATCCGTGATCTGCCTTTCATAAAGATCAATTATTGCCTTATGATCATAGTAAAACGCCATGTTTAGATCGCCATTTTCTCTGCAATAACAAGCGAGAGATTTTAATGCTTCCTTTTCCACGCGCTCTTTTTCGCTGATTATTTGCTTCGGCTTAAATAAATCAAAAAGGCCCATCATGCTCTCCTATAACTTTGATCGATCCCTCCGCCCCTTCGGGGCACCTCCCTTTTTCCAAAAGGAGGTCAGATGGTAGACAGAGTAGGTTTTTGTCATTGCGAACCAGTGACCGATGTCACTGGTGTGGCAATCCGTATTCCCCGAAAACCGCAGATCTACTGACATTTCACCGGAGAACGGATTCCCACGGCTAGTTTGCGAACTGGCCTCGGAATGACAGACTTTGAGGTTTGTCAACACATTTGCCTCTCTTTTTCCAAATGGAGGTAAAAGGATCTTATTCCACGCCCCGGTAATAAAGCCCTCTTGTCAGCACGTTGGGCTGGTAGTCCGAAAGACCCATATAGACCTTCGCAACCTCCAGGCACTCGCGGGGCGTCTCGGTGGTGAACATCATGCGCATGCCCCAGAGGCCCGCGCCGTAGAGATCCTCCGCCTTGTCGGCGAGGTAGAGCTTGTGTGCGTTGTAGATCACGTTCCGGCAGCCGAACTCCTTGACCACCGGGAACACCGCGCCCATGCGGTCGGCCATCTGGGCCGGGGTCGAGCAGGTGCAGCGCCCGGACGAGTGCCGGATCACGCACTGGTCGGACACCATGAGCGGGAGGCGGCCGTAGACGATCATCTCCGTGTCGATGGTCTTGCTCAGGTCGCGGATCTGCGCGATGCGAAGCTCAAAGGAGGCGGTCGCGGAGATAAAGCCCGCCTGCCGCACCATCTCCATGGAGAGCGAGTTGAAGACGTTCAGCCCGAAGTCGCCGCGCACGCGCATACCGGCAGACTTTGCAAGCATCGCGTGGCCGAGGTTTCCCACCAGCGCCTCGTTGATACCGAAGTCGAAAAGCTTCTCCAGCGTCTGGCGCACGATGACCTCCTCGTCGTCGGTGATGACACGCGGCAGCACCACCACCGGGGTGGTGTCGTGCTCTTCAAAGGGCTCGAGCAGGTCAAAGTACTCGCTCATCACAGTCATGGGGACATAGAGGTACTTCGGCTTCAGGGCCGCAAGCTCGGGCGTGAGCTGTTCGGCGGAGAGCACCTGGAAGATCATGGCCGGGTCCTCGCCCGGCGGGGTACTTTTGGGCTTGGAGGGGATCATCCCCACCCGGCGCTTCGGGGGTCTGCCGCGCTGCTCGCTCAGATCGGCCACCAGACTGCGCCTGAGCTCATTGATGGCGGCGGCAGGCAGAAACAGGCCCGGCTCGGCCTGCGCGCGGTTCTCCGTCACGTTGTACGGGGTGCCGCCGGTCTTGAACATCTGGTCCATCAGATACCCGGCGCTCAGACCCTGGCCCCGCGCCTTCTCGGGCACGCGCCCGGAGGCGGCCGCCTTGTGCCCGTCGTCGTCAAAGGCGATGGCGCGGATGGGCTGGTTCTTCTCGACCACGGTATAGAAATGCACCGGCACGCGCCGAAGCTCTCCCTCACTGTAGCCCTTGCGGGCCTCGCTGAAAAGCTGCTCGGTGTCCCGGGCGGGCTCTGCGCGCACGCCGAACATGTCCTGCCGGTCGCCGTTAAAGTAGCCCTGGGTGAAGCCCTGGCGGGAGAAAGCGCGCTCGAGGTCGTTGAGCTCGTCCGCCGAGGGCTGGCGGTGCTCCCTGAGAGCGGCGGAATAGATCTTGGTCACGATGGCAGTATACTCGGGCCGCTTCATGCGGCCTTCAATTTTGATGCAGGCGACCCCCGCATCCTCGATCTCCTGTAAACGGTCGATGAGACAGTTGTCCTTGAGGGACAGGGGGTGGTCATCCATGCGCCCGCCGAGAGAATACTGGAGGCGGCAGGGCTGGGCGCACATGCCGCGGTTGCCGCTTCTCTGCCCGATGAGGGCCGACATGTAGCACTGGCCCGAGTGGCAGAAGCACAGCGCCCCGTGGACGAAGATCTCCGTCTCAATGGGGGAATTTTGCGTGATATAGCGGATCTGGTCAAGGCTCAGTTCGCGGGCAAGCACCGCCCTCGTCATGCCGAGCTCGGCGGCGGCCTCCACGCCCGGGAGATTGTGGATCGACATCTGGGTGCTCGCGTGCAGAGGAATGTCGGGCAGGTACTGTCTGACGGCGGCGATGAGGCCGAGGTCCTGGATGATGATGCCGTCGGTGCCGACCTCGGAGGCGAGGCGGGCCGCCTGCAGAGCGGGTTCGACCTCGCGGTCGTTGATGAGCGTATTGAGCGTCACATATACCTTGCAGCCGCGCACGTGGCAGTAGCGCACGGCGCGCTCAAATTCCTCGTCGGTGAAGTTCTTCGCGCCGCGCCGGGCGTTGAAGTTGCCCATGCCCATATATACGGCGTCCGCGCCGTTCTGCACCGCGGCGATCACAGCCTCGGGCGACCCGGCGGGAGAAAGCAGTTCGATCATGATTCGTGGTCCTTTATATATCTGTAAATTGTGCGGTATTCGTTACCTTGTGCTTGAAATAAATTGAAAATTGAAAAGTGGAAAGTGAAGTGAAGGAGTGCCTTCGGCACAATTAAAAAATGGCTCCGCCCTCAGAAAAGAAAGCCGAATGCGGCAAGGCTTCAATTTCAAAATATAATCTGTCTGCGAAGCAGACGCAATATTTCCGCTTTTCACTTTTAACTTTCCAATTTGTTTTGCGCCTGGGCGCAAACATACAGTGTAATTATACCACACTGTCAAGGCTTGCGGCAAGGGGAAAGTCGTGGTATAATACCTTGTTGCATGAACTTTGCGTAAACAATCGGTGAACTTTGGGGAGGTGAGCACATGCAGGACACGCTGAATATTCCGGCTTCCGAGGCCGGACAGATCATCGGCGCCCATGACGGGGACGTGGCCCTGCTGTGGCTCTGCCTGAAAAGCGCACCGGGCACGACGGTAGAGGACGCGGCCCGCAGACTCTGCCGTACAAAGGCGGAGATGGAGGCGGCGCTGGAAAAGCTCCAGCGCATGGGCCTTGAAAAGCGGCAGGCCGCGCCGGTTCCCACCGAGACGGAAACCACGCCGGGCCTGGTTCAGGCGGAACCCCCCGTAATAAAAATGCCCCCGGCGGATGAGCTGCCCCAGTATGCCTCCCGGGATCTTGTGGCGCGCAGCCGGGAGGACCCCCGCTTCGAGGCCCTTGTCAACGAGGCAAAGCGCGCGCTGGGACATGCCCTGTCGACCACCGATCTGAAAAAGCTCTTCGGGCTGTACGACTATCTGGCCCTGCCGCCGGAGATCATCATGATGCTTCTCAATTACTGCATCAAAACCTCCCGCGACGGCAATCCCCCCTCCATGAGCCGCATCGAGAAGGAGGGTTATGTCTGGGCAAACCGGGAGATCCTCACCATTGAGCAGGCGGAGGAATACATCACCAATGCCGAGCGGGCGCGCGAGGATACCGGCCGCATGGCAAGGCTTCTCGGCATCACGGGCCGGAACCTCTCGCCCACCGAAAAAAAATACATCGGCGCGTGGCTGGAGCTGGGCTTTGACGACGAGCTGATCGAGATCGCCCTGGACCGCACCGTCACCAACACCGGCGCTCTCAAGTGGGGTTACATGAACAGCATCCTCCAGAGCTGGCACAAAAAGGGCGTGCACACGCCCGCCGACGTGCGCGACAAGGACACACCGCGAAAGCGCGGCAGCGCAAAGAAGGAAGAGCCGCAGGACCTCGGCAGGCTGGTGGCGGATCTGGACCGCATATAAAAAAGTGAAAAGTTGAAAGTGAAAAGTTGAAAGTGAAAAGTGAAGATATGCTCTGCGGGCGGAGCCTGATTTAATCGTCGCGAAGCGACTCCTTCACTCCACTTTTCATTTTTCACTCTCCAATTTCAAGAAACCGCCTCCCTGTACGGTGAAAAGGAGGGTATACAAATGCCATACGACGGAAAGCTTCTGGCCCGGGCGCGGGGCGAACTGGAGAACATTCGCACCGAAAACCGCGAGCAGACACAGCGGCGCTATAATGAGGTCACGGCCCGCCTGCCCGAGATCCGCAATATCGACGCGCGTCTTCGCGGCCATATGGCACAGCTTGTGCGTCTGACCATCGGCAAAAAGCCGGACATGCGGGAGCAGATAGCCGCCCTCCGGGAGGAAAACCTCGACCTGCAGATGCGCAGGGCCGAGCTCCTGACCGCCGCGGGCTTCGGCGCCGACTATCTCGATGAGATCGTCTCCTGCCCTCTCTGCCGGGACACGGGCGTCTACGAGGGCGGCGTGTGCCGCTGCCTCGACCGGCTCTATAACAAAGAGCTGACGAAGGAGCTCGGGGTCCTCATGCGCCGCGGCGATGAGAGCTTTGATAAATTCGACCTGTCCCTCTATCCGGCGGATACCGACCCCGCTACCGGCATTGTGCCGCGGGAGGTGATGCGCAAGGTGTCGGAGGCCTGCAGGCGCTATGCCGAGAACTTTTCCGGCACGTCGGCAAATCTCCTCTTCCAGGGCGGCACGGGCCTCGGCAAGACCTTCCTCTCGGCCTGCATCGCCCGCGTGGTGTCCTCCCGCGGCTTCTCCGTCTGCTACGACACCGCTTCCTCCGCGCTGGATAAGTACGAGCTTGCCAAATTCAACCGCGACACCCCCGAGGGTGAGGCGGCAGCCGTTCAGATCAAGCGCATGGAGAGCTGCGACCTCATGATCCTCGACGATCTTGGGACCGAGATGCCCACCCCCATGGCGCAGAGCGCCCTGTACACCCTCGTCAACAATCGTCTTGTCAACGGCAAGAAAACGATCGTCAGCACCAACCTCACAAACGACGAACTCAACAAGCGCTACACCCCGCAGATCGCCTCCCGCATCCTGGGCGAGTTTCAGTGCCTGCCCTTCGTGGGCACGGATATCCGCCGCCTCAAGCACGGGATATGAAAACAAACGTATAACTTTATACAGAACAAAAACGGGCGAATCCGTACGGATTCGCCCAAAATTTTATGCAGCTTGTCAGAGTTACATCTTGTCTGCTTCGATGTAGTTTTTCTCCGCTTCCGCCTGCTTTGCCGCCTTTGCCGCCGCTTTGCGGGCGCGACGGGCCTTCGCCTTGGCAAAGAGCTTTTTCAGCAGCGGCAGGAACACGAGCACCAGCACCGCGAGAATGACCAGCGTCGGGATGGCGGACACCAGGAACACCAGCAGATCCTTGAAGAACTGCCCCGCGTTTTTAAGCGCCCCTGTGAAAGCGCGCCACAGCTCCTGGCCGTAGCTGATCTTCGTCACCGTCTCGGGCGTGTAGACCTGCACCTCCTTGACCGTGATGTTCAGCGTGCTGTAGGCCACCCGGCGGTCCCAGTTGTTCAGGCTCGACTGGAAGGAGTCGATGCGGTAGCGCACATCGGTGAGCTTGTCCTCGATGGTGATGATGTCCTCCACCGTCTCGGCGATCTCCATCATCTCGAGAAGCCGTTTCTCCTGGGCCTGCAGAGCTTTGAGCCTCGCCTGCACGTCGTAGTATTCGGCGGTCACATTCTCGGTATAGGTGTAGGTATAGGGGACGTTGCCGATGTCGGAGAGGCTGTTCATCAGGGCGGCAAACTTCTCACTCGGCACGCGCAGGGTATAGCTTGCGCTGCGGCGGGAGGTGTAGCCGCGGGAGCTGTCATAATAGTTATTGCCGTTGACGGAGCTGGACTGGACAAAGCCGCCCGCCTCCGCAATCATGGCCTCCAGTGCCGCGATGCTCTTTTCAAACTCGGTGGTCTCGATGGTGGCGTCGCCGGAGTAGATGATCTTTTCGGGGTTTTCCTCGGGCACGTCGGCCTTGGAGCCGCTGTCTGAGCCGCGGGCGGCAGAGCTGCCGGCAGCCATATTCATCATGCCGAAGCCTTCGCCCTCGTAGGCCATGTCATAGGCCGCGTTGGCTGCCATCGGCGCAGGCATGGCCGCGGCGGACATTTCGTAAGCGGCATCCTTGTAGCTCGTCTGTGTGGATTTCGCATTGCCACAGGCACAGAGGGACAGGCACATCAGCGCCGCGAGAAGAAAAGCGAGGGAGCGTTTTCTGTTCATGATCGTGACCTCCGTATATTTATAAATAGTATGTGTTCTTGCCTTCGCTTTCTATGACGTAAGGGATGCTGAAATGTTCCCGGCACCTGGTTTTTTTATTTTGCCGCAAACAAGCATGATGGTATTATCTTGAAATCGCACAAAAACCCTTTGCCGTGCCGTGCCGCGTCTGGGCAGGTTGAATGAAAATGCAGTCCGGGGTGGAGAAGGGCTTGACTTTCCGAGAGCATGAGAGTATAAATATACACATCAAACGAATAATACTCACTTCGGAGGACAATAAAATGAATAACAATGAAATCAAGAAAATCGTGCTTGCCTATTCCGGCGGCCTGGATACTTCCGTTATCATCCCCTGGCTGAAGGAAAACTACAATAATCCCGAGATCATCGCCGTGGCCGGCAACGTCGGTCAGGTCGGCGAGCTGGACGGCCTGGAGGAAAAGGCCATCAAAACCGGCGCAAGCAAGTTTTACGCCCTGGACCTTGCCGACGAGATGGTCAACGATGTGATCATCCCTTGCGTGCAGGCCGGCGCCAAATATGAGGACTACCTGCTGGGCACCGCTTTTGCCCGTCCCATCATCGCCAAGGGCCTGGTGGAGATCGCGCTCAAGGAAGGCGCCGACGCCATCGCCCACGGCTGCACCGGCAAGGGCAACGACCAGGTCCGCTTCGAGCTTGCCATCAAGCACTTCGCCCCCGACATGAAGGTCATTGCCCCCTGGCGTGAGTGGTCCATCAAGTCCCGCGAGGAGGAGATCGACTACGCCGAGGCCCACCACGTGCCCCTCAAGATCAGCCGCGAGACCAACTACTCCAAGGACAAAAACCTGTGGCACCTGAGCCACGAGGGTCTGGACCTCGAAGATCCGTGGAATGAGCCGCAGTACGAAAAGCCGGGCTTTCTCGAAATGGGCGTGAGCCCCATCGACGCGCCCGACGCCCCCGAGTACATCACGCTGGACTTTGAAAAGGGCGTGCCCGTGTCCCTCAACGGCGAGAAGATGAGCGCCACGGATATCATCTGGAAGCTCAACGACATCGGCGGCAAGCACGGCATTGGTTTGCTCGATATCGTGGAAAACAGGCTCGTCGGCATGAAGTGCCGCGGCGTGTACGAGACCCCGGGCGGCACGATCCTGTACGCGGCCCACGCGGCGCTCGAGACCCTGTGCCTCGACAAGATGACGGCCCACAAAAAGCAGGAGCTGAGCGTCTGCTTTGCCGAGCTTCTCTATAACGGCCAGTGGTTCAGCCCCCTGCGTGAGGCGCTCTCCGCCTTCGTGACCGCGACGCAGAAAAACGTCACCGGCACGGTCAAGCTCAAGCTCTACAAGGGCAACATCATCAAGGCCGGCATCAAGAGCCCGTACTCCCTCTACTCCGAGAACATCGCCACCTTCGGCGAGAGCGATTACGACCAGGCCCAGGCCGCGGGCTTCATCAATCTCTGGGGCCTGCCCACCACGGTCCAGGCGCTGATGGAGCAGGGGAAGCTGTAAGGCCCTCTTGCCTCCCCCCAGCCGCCTGCGGCGTTTGGGGGATTGTGGGCCGCCGCTGCCTGTGGCAGAAAAAGGCGGCACGGAATCTCCGCAGCCGCGCCTTTGGCGAGCCGTAGTGAAACAGGCTCGGGAAAGGCATTGCGGCAAGGCGAGCAGAGGGGGACCGCTTCAGCGGTGGAAGGGGATTTGAGAGACTCCCTCAGTCAGCTTCGCTGACAGCTCCCTCAGAAAGGGAGCCAATAAGGAAAGGATTTATTATCATGACCAAACTCTGGGCGGGGCGGACGGAGGCCGAGACGGCGCAGCTCGCCGACGACTTCAACTCCTCCATCTCCTTCGACAGCCGCATGGCGCGGCAGGATATCACCGGCTCCATGGCCCACGCGGCGATGCTGGGGGCCAAGGGGATCATCACACAGGATGAGGCCGACACGCTCATCGACGGCCTGCACACCATCCTGGACGATCTCAGCTCCGGTGCCCTGCACATCGACCCCGCCGCCGAGGACATCCACATGTTCGTCGAGCAGGTGCTCACCTCACGCCTCGGGGATGTGGGCAAGAAGCTCCACACCGCCAGAAGCCGCAACGACCAGGTGGCGCTGGATTTCCGCATGTACCTCAGAGACGAGATCGACGAGCTGACAGCCCTGACGAAAACCCTGGCCTCGGTCGTGTGCGACAAGGCGGAGGAGTACAAGGCCGCCATCATGCCGGGCTACACGCATTTACAGCGCGCCCAGCCCATCACCTTCGGCCACCAGCTCATGGCCTACGCGATGATGCTGCTGCGGGACCTGGGCAGACTGGAGGACTGCCGACAGCGCCTGAACATTTCCCCTATCGGCTGCTGTGCCCTGGCGGGGACCACCTACGACACCGACCGCGAGCTGGAGGCCGGAAAGCTCGGCTTTGACGGCATCTGCTTAAACTCCATCGACGGCGTCAGCGACCGGGACTTTGCCGTGGAGCTGTGCGCGGCGCTGAGTATTGAGATGATGCACCTGTCGCGCTTTGCCGAGGAGCTCATCCTCTGGTCGAGCTGGGAGTTTCAGTTCATCGAGCTGCCCGACGCCTACACCACCGGCTCCTCCATCATGCCGCAGAAGAAAAACCCCGACATGGCCGAGCTTGTGCGCGGCAAGACGGGCCGGGTCTACGGGGATCTGATGGGCATTCTGACGGTGCTCAAGGGCCTGCCGCTTGCCTACAACAAGGACATGCAGGAGGACAAGGAGGGCGTGTTCGACGCCTGCGACACGGCGAAGATGTGTCTCCGGGTCGTGGCGGGGATGCTCCCCGGCATGAAGGCGAAGACCGATAAAATGCTCAAAGCCGCCTCCGAGGGATTCATTAACGCCACCGATCTTGCCGATTACCTGGTCACAAAGGGCCTCCCCTTCCGCAGCGCCTACAAGGTGTCCGGCGCGATGGTAGGCAAATGCATCCGCGAGGGCAGGACCCTCGAGAAACTGAGCCTGGAGGAATATAAGGAAGCATCCCCTCTTATTGAGGCTGATATATATGAAGCGATAGACCTGCGCAATTGCGTACAAAAGCGCATGAGCGCGGGGGGAACCTCCGTACAGTCGGTCGAAAAGCAGATCGACGCTGTGCGGAATGTATTGAAATTTTGAAAGGAGACATTACAATGAAAAAAACATTTGCAATGCTGCTGGCCCTGAGCATGATTTTTGCCCTCACTCTGAGCGTCCCGGCCTCCGCCGCCGACACCCTCACCATGGCGACCAGCCCCGACTTTCCTCCCTTTGAGGAGCTGCAGAGCGACGGCAGCGTCGTCGGCATTGAAGTTGACCTCTTGAATATGATCTGCGACAAGCTCGGCATGGAGCTCAAGATCGAGCAGATGGACTTCGACTCTGTCCTCCCCGGCGTGCAGGCGGGCAAGTACGATGTAGGCGTGTCCGGCATCTCCGTGACCGAGAAGAGGCAGAAGAACGTCCTCTTCACTGAGCCCTACTGCCTCGCGGCCCAGGCCATCGTCGTGAACACCGGCAGCGACATCACCGGCAAGGCCGACCTTGACAAGAAAAAGATCGCCGTCCAGACCGGCACCACCGCCGAGAGCTTCTGCATGGAAAACGGCTACAAGGTCTCCTCCTTCCAGGCAAACTCCGATGCGGAGATGGCCCTTGTCACCGGCAAGGTCGACGCCTGGGTCATTGACGACCTGACGGCGGCCGAGATGGTCAAAGCCTACAACAAGGATCATCCCGACGCCCTGACCATTCTGGACGAGGCCATGACCACCGAGCCCTACGCCTTCGCCTTTGCCTTCGGCAGCGAGGACCTGGTTGCGAAGATCAACGAGATCCAGGCGGAGCTCATCAAGGACGGCACGGTCGCGGGCCTGTTCGAGAAGTTCGACGCGCCCTACACCTCACCCATTTCAGAGTAAGCTCTTGGCTCCCCCTCTGGGGGAGCTGTCGCGAAGCGACTGAGAGGGTGTCCGTTGACGAGAAAGACCCCTTCCACCGCTGAAGCGGTCAGACAAGCTTGGAATGTCGCGCCGCGCGTCAGTATCCTCCCCCAAACGCCGCAGGCGGCTGGGGGAGGCAAGTAAGTCCGCACACCCGGGGCAAGTCCCCGGGCTTGCGGCGTCTGTAAAGGAGAATGCCCATGAGTGCATGGTTTGCAAAGCTGCACGAAACCTTCATAGAGACCGGCTATTACCGCCTGCTGCTGCAGGGCCTGGGAAACACCCTCATCATGACCCTGGGGGCGCTGTGCATCGGCGTCGTGATCGGCACGCTCATTGCCGTCATCAAGTACTTTGCCGAGGATGTCCCGGCCCTAAAGCCCCTGGACATGCTGTGCGATCTGTATGTCACGACGATACGCGGCATCCCGGTGGTGGTGCTGCTGATGATCTTCTTCTATGTCATCATGACCTCCGCCGAGGGTATCACCGTCGGCATCATCGCCTTCGGCATCAACTCCGGCGCGTACATGGCGGAGCTCATCCGCAGCGGCATAGGCGCCGTCGACAAGGGCCAGATGGAGGCCGGGCGCAGCCTCGGCATGAGCAAGGTGCAGGCCATGCGCAAGATCGTCTTTCCCCAGGCAGTGCGCTACATCCTGCCCGCCATCGGCAATGAGATGATCGCCCTTTTGAAGGAGACCTCGGTCGCGGGGTACGTGGCGGTGGTCGATCTCACCCGCGCGGGAAACCTCGTGCGCAACAACACCTATGACGCCTTCAACCCCCTCATGGCGGTGGCGCTGACCTACCTGCTGCTGGTGGTGCTGATGTCAAGGGCGCTCAAGAAGCTGGAGAGGAGGCTTGCAAAGAGTGATAAGCGTTAAGAATCTCAAAAAGGTTTTCGGCGGCAACGAGGCCCTCAAGGGGGTCAGCGTCGAGATCAACAAGGGGGACGTGATGTGCGTCATCGGCCCCTCCGGCTCGGGCAAGTCCACCTTCCTGCGCTGCCTGAACCTGCTGGAGCGCCCCGACGGCGGGCAGGTCATCTTTGAGGGCGACGACCTCATGGACAAGCACATAAACCTCAACCAGCACCGGCAGAAGATGGGCATGGTGTTCCAGCAGTTCAATCTCTTCCCGCACATGACGGTGCTGGAAAACCTCACCTGCGCGCCCATGATGCTCAAGAAGATTGACAAGGCCGCCGCCGAGAAGACCGCCATGGACTACCTCCAGCGCGTGGGCCTTGCAGACCGCGCCGCGTCTTATCCGAACCAGCTCTCCGGCGGGCAGAAGCAGCGTATCGCCATTGTGCGCGCGCTGTGCATGGAGCCGGAGGTCATGCTCTTCGACGAGCCCACTTCCGCCCTCGACCCCGAGATGGTCGGCGAGGTGCTGGATGTCATGAAGAAGCTTGCCGAGCAGGGCATGACGATGGTGGTGGTCACCCACGAGATGGGCTTTGCCCGTGAGGTGGGAAACCGCGTCCTCTTCATGGACAACGGCCTCATCGTCGAGGAGGGCACTCCAGAGCAGATCTTCGAGCACCCCAAGAGCGAGAGACTGCAGAGCTTTTTATCGAAAGTACTGTAGGGTCAATTGCGAACGCGGTTCGCAATTGAGAAACTCGCGCTCGCGTCAGAAGAAGCTCGCTCCACTCCGTTTCCGCAAGGATTTGCGAAAACTCCGTTCTGCTCCCTCCTTCTTCCTTGCCAAAATCAAAGCGCCGGCTTTGATTTTGAGAGGAAAACGGAAGGAACGGATATGGAGCTTTCCCGGCTGTTCACAACCGGAAAAGCGAAATGCAGTGAGTTTCGTTTGACGACGGCGCGAGGCCTCGCTAAGCTCGGCTGAGTGTGTTTTTGAGGCGGCAAAGCTGCCTCAAAAACGATTTGAAATCCCTTCGGGGGCAACAGCAATAACCTGATTGAAGAAGGAGAAACAACCATGAACCTGCACGGAAGAGATTTTCTCACCCTGCTTGATTTTACACCGGATGAAATCACCGGCCTTCTGGATCTCGCCGCCGAGCTCAAGGCGAAGAAGAAGGCCGGTATTCCCCATAGAATGCACGAGGGCAAGAACATCGCCCTGATCTTTGAAAAGACCAGCACCCGTACCCGCTGCTCCTTTGAGGTGGCGGCCCACGATCTGGGCATGGGCGTGACCTACCTCGATCCCACCGGCTCCCAGATCGGGAAGAAGGAGAGCATCGCCGACACCGCCCGTGTCCTCTCACGCATGTTCGACGGCATCGAGTACCGCGGGTACGGGCAGGAAATCGTCGAGGAGCTGGCAAAGTACGCCTCCGTCCCCGTGTGGAACGGGCTGACCAACGAATTTCATCCGACGCAGATTTTAGCCGATTTTCTCACGATCAAAGAGCATTTCGGCAAGCTCTCCGGCATCAAGCTCGTGTATCTCGGCGACGCGCGCTATAACATGGGCGATTCCCTCATGGTGGGCTGCGCCAAAATGGGCATGCACTTTGTCGCCGCCGCGCCGGAGAAATATTTCCCCGACCCCGCGCTCATCGAAAAATGCCGGGCCATCGCAGCCGAGACCGGCGCGGTGCTGGAATTCGAGACCGACCCCGTCAAGGCGGTGCAGGGCGCGCATGTGCTGTATACCGACGTGTGGGTCTCCATGGGCGAGCCTATGGAGGTCTGGGAAGAACGCATCCGCGACCTCGCCCCCTACCAGGTCAACACCGCCCTCATGGAGGCGGCGGGGCAGCAGGCCGTCTTTCTCCACTGCCTGCCCGCCTTCCACGATCTCAAGACCGGGATAGGCAAGGAGATGGGCGAGAAGTTTGGCAGGACCGAAATGGAAGTAACGGACGCGGTTTTTGAAAGCGCGCAGTCCCTCGTCTTCGACGAGGCGGAAAACCGCATGCACACCATCAAGGCCGTCATGGCCGCGACACTGTGAGAATATGAAAAAAACTTATCTGGTTTTGAATAACGGCCGTGTCTTTGAGGGCACGCGCATCGGCGCCGAGGGCGACGGCCTCGGCGAGCTGGTGTTCACCACCGGCATGACCGGCTATCTCGAGACCCTGACCGACCCCAGCTACGCCGGGCAGATCATCATGCAGACCTTCCCCCTCATCGGCAATTACGGCGTCATCCCCGCGGACTTCGAGGGCCCCTGTCTGGCGAAGGGCTACGTGGTGCGCGAGCTGTGCGAAACGCCCTCCAACTTCCGCAGTGAATACGCCCTGGACCGCTTCCTCAAGGAACACGGCATCCCCGGCATCTGCGGCGTCGATACCCGCGCCCTCACCCGCATCATCCGGGAGGAGGGCGTTATGAACGCGCTCATCTGCGACGAGGTCCCTACCGATCTGACGGCGATTCAGTCTTACGCGGTGCTGGGCGGCGTCGCGCAGGCAAGCAGCACCGAGCCGCACGTCTTCCCTGCCGAGGGCGCGGAGAAGTACCGCGTCGCGCTGCTGGATTACGGCGCGAAGCACCACATTGTCGAAAGTCTCCAGGAGCGCGGCTGCCGCGTGACGGTGCTGCCCCACGATACGAGCGCCGAAGACGTGATGGCGCTCAGACCCGACGGGCTCATGCTCTCCAACGGCCCCGGCGACCCGAAGGAAAACGTCTTTGAAATTGAGCAGCTCAAGAAGCTCATGGGGAAGCTCCCCGTTTTCGGCATCTGCCTCGGACACCAGCTTGCGGCCCTCGCCCTCGGCGGCGAGACCGTAAAGCTCAAGTACGGCCACCGGGGCGCCAATCAGCCCGTGAAGGACCTCAAGACCGGGCGCTGCTTCATCACCAGCCAGAACCACGGCTACGCCGTGGTGGCGGAGAGCGTGAAGGACATCGCGGAGCTTCGCTACATTAATGCCAACGACTTCAGCTGTGAGGGCCTGGATTATCCGGCGGCGCGGTGCTTTACCGTGCAGTTTCACCCCGAGGCCAGCGCCGGACCCCATGACACCGGCTTCCTCTTTGACCGCTTTGTATCCATGATGGGAGGCGAGAGCCATGCCTAAAAATCCGAACATCGAAAAGGTGCTGGTCATCGGCTCCGGCCCCATCGTCATCGGCCAGGCGGCGGAGTTTGACTACGCCGGGGCCCAGGCCTGCCGCGTGCTGCGGCAGGAGGGGATCAAGACCGTGCTCGTTAACTCCAACCCCGCCACCATCATGACCGACAAGCACCTGGCGGACGCCATCTACCTCGAACCTCTCACCGCCCAGACCCTGACGCGCATCATTGCGCTCGAGCGCCCGGACGGTCTTTTGGCGGGCCTCGGCGGACAGACGGGGCTGACCCTCGCTATGCAATTAACAAAAGACGGGACGCTCGAAAAGTACGGCGTGAAGCTCCTGGGGTCCGGCATCGATGCCATCGAGCGGGCCGAGGACCGGGAGCGCTTCCGCGAGACCCTCGCCGAGATGGGTCAGCCCGTCATCCCCTCCGCCACCTGCGAGGATGTGGAGGGCGCCTTGAAGATCGCTGCCCGGATCGGCTACCCCGTCATCGTGCGCCCGGCCTACACCCTCGGCGGCACGGGCGGCGGCATCGCCCAGGACGAGGCCGAGCTCGCCTCTATCGCCAAACAGGGCCTCGACCTCTCGCCCATCACCCAGGTGCTGATCGAAAAATGCGTCTCCGGCTGGAAGGAGATCGAGTTTGAGACTATGCGGGACGCTGCGGGCAACGTCATCGCCGTCTGCTCCATGGAGAATGTCGACCCCGTGGGCATCCACACGGGCGACTCCATCGTTGTCGCGCCCGCTTTGACGCTTGCGGACAAGGAGTACCAGATGCTCCGCTCGGCGGCATTGAACATCGTGGGCGCCATCGGCATCGAGGGCGGCTGCAACGTGCAGTTTGCCTTAAACCCTGACAGCTTCGAGTACGCCGTCATTGAGGTAAACCCACGCGTCTCGCGCTCCTCGGCGCTTGCGTCCAAGGCGACCGGCTACCCCATCGCCAAAATCTCCACCCGCATCGCCCTGGGCTATACGCTCGACGAGATCAAGAACGACATCACCGGCAAGACCTGTGCCTGCTTTGAGCCGACGGTCGATTACGTGGTGGTCAAGTTCCCCAAGTGGCCCTTTGAGAAGTTCGCCGGGGCCAGCCGCAGGCTCGGCACCCAGATGAAGGCCACCGGCGAGGTCATGGCCATCGCCCCGTCCTTTGAGATGGCGCTGATGAAGGCCGTGCGCGGGGCGGAGCTGGGACTTGACACCCTGAATGCCGCGCCGCTGAGTGACGCGCCGCTTGCCGAGCGCCTCGCCGCCCAGGACGACCGCCGCCTATTCACCGTCTTTGAAGCGCTCAAGGCAGGCATGACGGTGGATGAAATCTTCAACATCACCAAAATCGACCGCTGGTTTTTGTGGAAAATCCAGAAGCTCGCGGCTTTTGAGGAACAGATCAAAAACGGCCTTTCCGACGCGGACTACAAAAAAGGCAAGCTTTTGGGCTACACCGACGATACCCTCTGCCGCCTGTCCGGAGCTTCTTCCGTCCCCGGCATGGAGATGCACTACAAGATGGTGGACACCTGCGGCGCGGAGTTTGACGCCGAGACGCCGTACTTCTATTCCACCTTTGATGAAGAGTGCGAAAGCCGCCTCTTCCCGCGCTCGGGAAAGCCCGTGGTCATGGTCCTCGGCTCCGGCCCCATCCGCATCGGCCAGGGCATCGAGTTTGACTACTCCTCGGTGCACTGCGTCTGGACGCTGCGGGAGATGGGCTACGATGTGGTCATTGTCAACAATAACCCCGAGACCGTCTCCACCGACTACGATACCGCCGACAGGCTTTACTTTGAGCCGCTTTGCAAAGAGGACGTGTGGAACATCGTCCAGCTCGAAAAACCCGTGGGTGTGGTGGTCGCCTTCGGCGGACAGACCGCCATCAAGCTCACGGAGTTTCTGGACAAAAAGGGCGTGCAGATCCTCGGCACCTCCGCCGAGAGTATCGACACGGCCGAGGACCGCGCCAAATTTGACGCGCTGCTGGAGCGCTTCGGCATCCGCCGTCCCAAAGGCAAGGGCGTCCTGACGCTGGATGAGGCGCTGAACGCCGCCGAGGAGCTGGGCTACCCTGTGCTCCTGCGCCCGAGCTACGTCATCGGCGGGCAGAACATGTGCATCTCCCGTGATAGGGCCAGCACCGAAAAATACATGGCGGGCATCCTCGCCCAGGGCATTGAAAACCCCGTGCTGGTGGATAAGTACATGCCCGGTACCGAGCTGGAGGTCGATGTCATTTCCGATGGGGAGGACGTGCTCATCCCCGGCATCATGGAGCATATCGAGCGCGCGGGCGTGCACAGCGGCGACTCCATTGCCGTCTACCCGCCCTATAACCTGAGCGACAAGTTTCTGCGCCGCATTACCGACGTGTCCGAAAAGCTGGCCCTCGCCCTCGGGACAAAGGGCCTTGTGAACATCCAGTACCTCATCTGGCAGGACGAGCTGTACGTCATCGAGGTAAACCCCCGCGCCTCGCGCACCGTGCCATACATCAGCAAGGTCACGAACGTGCCGATGGTGGATCTCGCCTCCCGCATCATGCTGGGGGAGAAGCTCGCCGATCTCGGCTGGGGCACGGGACTCTATCGCACGCCGCCCTACTACGCCGTGAAAGTGCCGGTCTTCTCCTTTGAAAAGCTCTCGGACGCCAATTCCATCCTTGGCCCGGAGATGAAATCCACCGGTGAGGTGTTGGGCCTTGGCCGCACGCTGGCGGAAGCCCTGTTCAAGGGCCTCACCGCCGCGGGCTTCAAGCTGCCGGACGCCTTCGGCCCGCACGGGGTACTGCTCAGCGTGGAGAATGAGGACAGCCAGGAGATCCTGTCCCTCGCCCGGCGCTTTTATGAGCTGGGACTCACGCTTTACGCAACGACGGACACCGCCGCCGCCATCGCCTCTCTGGGCATCCCGGTCCGGTCGGTGGAGACGCAGGAGGTCACACCGCTCATGGAGAGCGGCAAGCTTCGCTACATCGTCTATACCGGCGCTGTCAAGGACGGCACCATGGGCGACTACATTGCCCTGCACCGCCGGGCCATGCAGCTCGGCATCCCGTGCCTGACCTCGCTGGACACCGCAAACGCGCTGGCGGAGATCATTGCCTCGCGCTTCCACGAGAGCAGCACCGAGCTTGTGGACATCAACGCCATGCGCACCCGCCGCCAGCGCATTTCCTTCACCAAGATGCAGGACTGCGGCAACGACTATATCTTTATCGAAAACTTTGACGGCTCCGTCACCTGCCCCGAATCCCTGTGCGTCAATCTCTGCCGCCCCCACACCGGCGTCGGCAGCGACGGCATCGTGCTGATCGAAAAGTCAAAGGTTGCGGATGTCAAAATGCGCTCCTTCAACCGCGACGGCAGCGAGGGCAAAATGGCGGGCAACAACATCCGCTGCGTGGCAAAGTACGTCTATGACCGCGGCATCGTGCCGAAGGAGCGCCTCACCGTGGAAACCGGCGGCGGCGTGCGCTCCCTGCGCCTGTTCCTGCGCGACGGCGAGGTCAGCTCCGTGCAGGTCGACATGGGCAGGGCCAGTCTCAAGGCCGCCAAAATCCCGGCGGTGAGCGATCTTGACACGCTCGTCGACGCCCCCGTCACCATCGGCGGGAAGGACTATAACGTCACCTGCGTCAATGTCGGCAACCCCCACTGTGTCGTCTTCTGCGACGCCATTGACGGCCTGAACCTGGAAGAAATCGGCCCGCAGTTCGAGAACGATCCCATGTTCCCCGAGCGGGTGAACACCGAGTTTGTGCGCGTGGTCAACCGCCATACGCTCCGCATGCGCGTCTGGGAGCGCGGCAGCGGCGAGACCCTCGCCTGCGGGACCGGCGCCTGCGCGGCGGTGGTGGCGGCCTGTGAAAACGGTCTGTGTGACAAGGGCAGCGACGTGAAGGTCAGCGTCCTCGGCGGCGAGCTCACGGTGAACTACTCGGACGCGCGCGTCCTGCTCACCGGCGGGGCAGGCGTCGTGTACGAAGGAAGCTTCCTGTACTGAACAAAACACAGCAGACAAGCCCCTGGCAAAAGCCGGGGGCTCAGACTATAGACATAGTCCGTCTTTGTCATTGCGAACCAGTGACCGATGTCACGACAAGCAAGGATCGCGTCACGCGTTTCTCGCGCGTCGCGTTGGTGTGGCAATCCGTATTCCCCGAAAGCCGCATGTTTTTTGACATTTCACTGGAGAACGGATTCCCACGGCCAGTTTGCGAACTGGCCTCGGAATGACAGACTTGGGGGTTGTCTACACATTAAGCCCCCGGCTTTGGGCCGGGGGCTTGAAGCATATTCGGTTGAAGTATCAAGCCTCGGCGTCTCTTGCGCGGGAGCGCATCACGAAGAGCACCGCAAGGATCATCGCCGCGCCGATGAGCAGGCACACGGCCCAGCTGCGGATAAAGCCCGCGATGATGTAGCACACGAAGCTCACGCCCGCGACGGTCAGCGCGTAGGGCAGCTGCGTGGAGACGTGGGAGATGTGGTTGACGTTGGCGCCGGCGGAGGCCATGATGGTCGTGTCGGAGATGGGGGAGCAGTGGTCGCCGCAGACAGCGCCCGCGAGGCAGGCGGAAATGCCGATCATCAGAAGGTCGGGGTTATTCTGGAACACGGGCAGCACGATCGGGATCAGGATGCCGAAGGTGCCCCAGCTCGTGCCGGTGGAGAACGCAAGGCCCAGGGCCACGAGGAAAATCACGGCGGGCAGCATGCTGAACAGGCCCGCGGCCGCGCCCTCGACGAGGCCGGCCACATAGTCGGCAGCGCCCAGCAGGCCCGTGATGTTCTTGAGCGTCAGGGCAAAGGTGAGGATCAGCATGGCGGGCACCATGGCGATGAAGCCCTTGGTGATGCAGCCGGTCGCGTCCTTGAAGCTGATGACGCGGCGGCAGAGCAGGTAGACGAAGGTGAACATCACGGCGATGATGCTGCCCCAGGGCAGACCGACGGAGGCGTCGGTGTCGGCGAAGGAGTCGATGAGGCTTGCGCCGTCCCAGAAGCCGCCGACGTACATCATGCCGACAATGCAGCAGATGATGAGCACGATCACGGGGATCAGCATGTCCCAGATGGAGGCGCGGGGGACGTTCTGCTCATCCTCGTTGCCGAGGGCGCCGAGCTCGCCGCGGGCGGCGGCCAGCTCCGCCTTGGCCATGGGACCGTAGTCGAAGCCCAGCACGGACAGGGCGATGACGAACACGATGGTCAGCAGGGAGTAGAAGTTATAGGGGATGGCCCGGATGAACAGCTGGATGCCGGAGATGCCGGAGTCCAGATCCTGTGCGGTGGCGGAGACGGCAGCGGCCCAGGACGAGACCGGCGCGATCATGCACACGGGCGCTGCGGTGGCGTCGATGATGTAGGCAAGCTTCGCGCGCGAGATCTTGTGGCTGTCGGTGACGGGGCGCATGACGGAGCCCACGGTCAGGCAGTTGAAATAGTCGTCGATGAAGATCAGCACGCCCAGCAGGAAGGTGGCGAGCATGGCGCCCGTGCGGGTGTGGACATGTTTGACGGCCCAGCGCCCGAAAGCGGCGGAGCCGCCGGCGGCGTTGACGAGCGCCACCATGATGCCGAGCAGGACGAGGAACATGAAAATGCCCGCGTTCCAGCCGTCGGCAATGGCGCCGATGAAGCCGTCGGAGATCATGGTGTCGAGGGAGTCGACGAGATTGAAGCCGCCCACAAACAGCGAGCCGACCACAATGCCGATGAACAGGGACGAATAGGTCTCCTTGGTGATGAGGGCGAGGACGATCGCCACGATGGGCGGTACCAGGGCCCAGAAAGTTCCAGCCATACAGTTTTCCTCCAAACAAAAAAGATCATGGACAAGGCTGAGCCTGTTCATGACCGTCTGTGTGCGGGTTTCCCCGTGGGTCTGACAGCTCTCCGCGGATGCGACAGTACGCAGGATATTCTCCCGCGTCCCAGGCATACCGGCCCGGAAAAGCCGATACCCTTCGGCGGCGTCCCCTTTCACTCCGCTGCAATTTCCGTCGCGCAATGCGGGAGCTACTGATGTCGGCCGCGCCTCTATCATGCCTTGTTCAATTGCCCTCATTATAATCGGGTTTAAGCTTTTGTCAAGGCTTGACAAAAAGCCCCGTATAAATTTGGTTCATTTGCCAGATTTGCGGTGTTCTTCACCGCTTTGCACTGGTGAAGATGATAAAGGCTTTTTCCGGTTCCCTTGAAAATGGTACATAAGAATTTCGCTTGACTTTCATTTTGAAAAGCATATAATAAAGACAGAAGGCACCGCAACAAGCGGCTGGCTTCGTTAGGGATTATTTATGTTGGACTGTCAAGCAGCCCAAAAACCCGTCACTTGGCCGAGTGGCGGGTCTTTTTATGCGTCAGACTAATCACAATCTGGACCGTATACGGCCCGACATGAAAGGTGATTCGCATAAGACATCACCCCCTTTCGGAGATGATAGCCAGCCACTATTACCGTTGCATAGGCGTCTTCTGCCCCTTCTCAGGTAACCCGAAAGACTCCGGGCTGCCAATATTCTATATAGTTCGACCAATGATGTCAAGAAAAAACGACTGTGATCTCCCCCTTGACAAAGCAGCCTGTATATGCTATACCATAACTGTACTAATCAGATTAATACAGTTAATACGCGTATGAACACAGCAAAGGAGGCGGCAGTTTGATCCAGATCAATTACCACGATTCCCGCCCGATCTACGAAAAAGTGAAGGACTCTCTGCGGCAGCTCATTTTCAGCGGCGCGCTCGGCGAGGGGGAAAAGCTCCCCTCCGTGCGGGAGCTGGCGGTGAGCCTGACGGTCAATCCCAACACGATCCAGCGAGCCTACCGCGAGCTGGAGCAGGAGGGCACGATCGTCTCCATCCCCGGAAAGGGCAGCTTTGTCGCCCTTGGCGGCAGCGCGAAGGCGGCGCGGATGGCGGAGCTCAGGGAAAAGCTCTCCGCCCTTGCCGCCGAGTTTGAGGCCCTGGGCGTGACAAGGGACGAGCTTGCCCAAATCATCAAGGAGGACAGCCATGATTGAGGTGAAGGAGCTCCATAAGAGCTTTGACGGCTTTGAGGCCCTGCGGGGGCTGAATATCCACGTGCCGCGCGGCGCGGTCTACGGGCTTGTCGGCCCGAACGGCGCAGGCAAATCCACCGTGATCCGCCATCTGGCGGGTATTTATCGACAGGACAGCGGCGAGGTGCTCATCGGCGGCGAGCCGGTCTATGAAAACCCGGCGGTGAAGGCGAAGCTTGCCTACATCCCGGACGACATCTTTTATTTCGGCGCGGCGACGATACGCGACATGAAAAACCTCTACCGCGCCATGATCCCGACATTCTCGGACGAGCGCTTTGAAAAGCTGCGCGAGGCCTTCCCGCTGGAGGAAAAGCGGGCCATGCGCAGACTCTCGAAGGGCATGCAGAAGCAGGCGGCCTTCTGGATCGCGCTCTCCTGCTGCCCTGAGGTCATTTTGCTCGACGAGCCGGTGGACGGCCTTGACCCCGTTATGCGCCGTCAGGTGTGGAGCCTTTTATTGCAGGACGTGGCCGAGCGCGGCACGACGGTGCTGGTCTCGTCCCACAACCTGCGGGAGCTGGAGGACGTGTGCGACCATGTGGGCATCATGGACAAGGGGCGTATGCTCTTAGAGCGCCCGCTGGCCGCTTTGCAGGAAAACACGGTAAAAATCCAGCTTGCCCTGCCCGACGGAGCCGAGCTGCCCGAGGGCCTGGACATCCTGCACGAGACACGGACCGGGCGTCTGCGTCAACTCATCCTGCGCGGAAACGGCGACGAGCTGAGTGCAAAGCTTTCCGCCTGCAATCCCTTCTTCCTTGATGTGCTGCCGCTTTCTCTCGAGGAAATCTTTATCTATGAGCTGGGAGGTGAGGATCATGAAATCAAGAACATCCTTCTTTGATAAGCGCGTGAGCCTGCATCTGCTGCGGCGCTTCTGGCCGCTGTTTTTGCTGTGGCTTGCGATACTGCTGCTCGCGGGGCCCGTCGGGCTGAACGTGAACGCTCATCAGGAGCCGGCGCGGGTGATCACCGATCTGCGCAGTGATCTCTTGAGCTCCGGGCGCGGTGCGGTGTGGCTCTCTGCCCTGATGGGGGCGCTCATGGCGATGAGCATGCTGAGCTACCTTTACTTCCCGCGCGACTGCGGGCTGATAAACTCCCTGCCGCTCCGGCGCGAGACGGTGTACTTTACCGCCGTGCTGACCGGCCTTGTGCCGATGCTCCTTACCGACGTGCTGGTTTTTGCCCTGCTCTGGCTTTTCTATGGGCAGTACGGCGCGGGGGCGCGGTATTTCCTCTGGTGGCTGGAGATGACCCTGCTTGCAAACGCGGGCTTTTACGGCTTTGCCTGCTTCTGCGGGACGCTGACGGGAAATGTCCTTGTCCTGCCCGCGGTCTATGTGGTCCTAAACTGCGCCGTCGCCGTGTTCGAGGCCGCCGTGCGCGGGGTGTTCACCGCCCTCCTGTACGGCTATACCTTCGATTCGCTCCTGCTGGAGTGGGCGTCCCCGCTCCTGTGGCTGACCGATCACGCGGAGTCCACCGTCCTTACGCACATGGAGGCCGAGCGGGGGATCGCCGCCGACTATGCGCCGATCGGCCTCGGCTACCTTGCGGGTCTGTGCGCGGCGGGGATCGTCTTCGCCCTGCTGGGGGCGCTGGTGATCCGGCGGAGGCACATGGAGACCGCTGGCGAGGTGGTGGCCGTCCCGATCCTGCGGCCCGTGTTCCGGGCGTGCATGGCCCTCGGCTGCGGGATGCTTGGCTCCATGGTGCTGGTGGAGGAATTTCTGCGCGGCCTCTACGGGACGGGGAAATTCGCGACGCTGGCTCTTTCGATGTGCGCCTTCGCGGCGCTCGGCTGGTTCGCTGCCGAGATGCTGATGAAAAAGACGCTGCGGGTCTTCGACCACGGCTGGCGGGAGATCGGCGTCCTCTGCGCGGGCCTGCTGGTCTTTGCCGTGCTCACGAAGCTGGATGTCGCGGGCTACGAAACGCGCATCCCCGCGGCGGAGGACATTGAAAGCATCGACATGACCTATATGGCAAGCAGCGGCATCACCGAGCGGGAGAGCATCGACGCCTGGCTGGACTTCCACCGCGGGATCATTGCCCACAGGGAGCGCAACGAAGCCGCGGAATCCGGCCCGTGGTACGGCGTTCCCATGTTCTACCGGCTCCGGGACGGCAGCACCCTCCGGCGCTTCTACAAGCTCCCGACAGACAACGAGAGCCGCGCCGATCCCGCCTCCGACATCCGGGCCTGGGAGAACATCAACAATCTGCCGGAAGTGCGCCTCAAGCGCGTCTGGGCTGATAAGGCGCTCACAGCGGACGATATCCACGACGCCTGGATCGAGGTGCGCACACCGCTGGATGCGCAGAGCGCCATCAGCAATCACATCGTGCTCACCCCCGCACAGGCCGTGAGTCTCTGGCGGGAGGGCATCATCCCCGATGCCGAGGCCGGGAACATCGCCCGCTGGCGCATCCGGGACAGTGCCGAAGACGACGCAGAGCGCACGAATATAAGCGTCGCAATCATGTGCCGCGTCCGGCGCGAGGAGGGCATGTTTATGGATCACCTCGACGAGCAGGTACTGTTTTCGTCTGAGAACACGCTCCGCTGGCTGAAAGAGAATATGGGCCTTACACCGTCAAAAGAGATACATGGCGGCCATGATGACCAGCAGCTCGAGATCGCCGCTCTCCCGATAGAGCAGCCACAAAACCAGCAGCAATAACAGATCCCCGCTGTCAAGCTCCCCGAGGCCCGACAGCAGCCGCCCCGGCAAAAGCCCCCCAAAGGGCGGGGGCGGCGCGGGCCTCGGACGCGGCGGCATCATTGGCGGCGGGGGCGGCGGCACGACGGGCGGCGCGGCAACAGGCTCGGGCATGCCGCTTATGCGCCCGGTGCTCGCGTCATAGCGTTTCATCGCCGCCTCCCTGCTCCATGGCAAGGCGCGCGATACGGGCGAGCCTTGCAAGCCGGAGGGCGTTGTCGAGCTTTCCCCGCCGCTTTTCGGAGAGGTAGGGGGCTATGGCCTTCAACAGCGCCTGCTCCCGCCCCTCGCCGCCGCTCTGCATCAGGGCGGCGATGCGCCCCAAAAGGGCGGCGTCCGGCCCAGGCTCCGGCGGCGTGTTTGGCGTACTGTCGCCCATGAGCGAGCGGGCCAGCCCCGCGATCTGCTCCATCTGCTTGGGATCGGACAGGATGCTGTTCAGTTGCCGCTCCAGATCGTCCACGGCGCTTACCTCCCGGACTTCACTTCTCCATCAGCTTTTTGATATTCGCCGCAAGGCGCCGCCCCTCCTCGGTCGAGAGCACCGTGCCCAGCATAGCGCGCAGGGACGCCGCGTCCCCGCTCTGCGCCGCCTTTTGCAGCTTCTCCCCGTCCAGCATGGCGGAGAGCTTCTCCCCGTCCGGCGATTGAGCGAGGGCATTCAGCTCCGTACCCTTGCCGCTTCGTTCCAATTCCTGCCGAATATTTTCAAAATTCCGCATTGCAACTCACCTCGACATGCTTTATTATATTCACGCGAACGCACAAAGTTGACAGGAGGCGCGAAGATGATCAAAGCGGCGGTTTTTTCCGACACCCACGGCAACAACTTTCCGATGCTGGAGGCGGCGCGGGCCGCAAATGCCGACGTGCTCATCCACCTGGGCGACCATGACCGGGACGCGCAGCTTCTCCGTCAGGCCCTGCCGGATACGCTGCTCTACTCCGTGTGCGGCAACTGCGACTATGCGCCGCTCTCGCCCGCGACCATGACGGTGGAGCTCGGGCCGGTGAAGGCCTTCCTCACCCACGGGCATTTATACAATGTAAGCCCCTGGCATATGGATTCCCTGGTCTATGCCGCCGAGGAACAGGGAGCGACGCTCGCCCTCTTCGGCCACACCCACAAGGCGGCGTGGACGGAGCTCGGCGGCGTGACGCTCGTAAACCCTGGCAACGCAGGCCGCGGTGCGGAGCTTACCTGGGCGCTGGTGACGGTCTTCGACAACGGCGCAATTTCGTGTGATTTTTACAATCTGAAATAAAAATGCCTCTCTGTGGAACACTATCCGCAGGGAGGTGTGTTTATTAAATGACTAAGAAGAAAAACCGACAGAAGCAAAAACGGGAATCCAACCCGCGCCTTGATCCGGAAACGCGTCTGGCCCCGCGCTTTGACAGCGCCACCATCGCAAAGTTCCCCATCGCCGAGCCCGGGGAGATGGGCTTTCGCGTTCTGGACGATTTCACCGAGGAGCATATCCAGTAGGGGACACCGTCCCCTACTTGCATGTCTTTGCAAAATCGTCTACAATATCCCCAAATCACACAGCGGGAGGCAGGACAAAAATGAAACTCAATTTCGCGTCCGACTATATGGAGGGAGCGCACCCCCAAATTTTACAGCGCCTCCTGGAGACAAACCTTGAAAAGACCGCCGGGTACGGCTTCGATGCCTATTCCGAGGTCGCGCGCGAAAAAATACGCGCCGCCTGTGAGGCCCCCGACGCCGAAATCTTTTTCCTTGTCAGCGGCACGCAGACCAACGCCACCGTTATCGACGCGCTTCTGCGTTCCTACCAGGGCGTGATCGCCGCCGGGACCGGACACATCAGCACCCACGAATCCGGGGCCATCGAGCACAGCGGCCACAAGGTGCTGACCCTGCCGGGGGAAAACGGCAAGCTCTCCGCCGATGCGGTGCGCGCCTGCCTCGATACATACAAGCTTGATGAAAACCGCGACCACACTGTCATGCCCGGCATGGTCTACATCTCCCAGCCCACGGAGTACGGCACGCTCTACTCGCTGGAAGAGCTTACCGAGCTCTCCCGTGTGTGCCGGGACGCGGGCATCCCCCTCTACCTCGACGGCGCGCGGCTTGCAAGCGCTTTGGCCTGCCCGGAAAACGACGCGTGCCTTCCAGACCTTGCCCGCCTGTGCGACGCCTTTTATATCGGCGGGACCAAGTGCGGCGCCCTCTTCGGCGAGGCGGTGGTGTTCCCGAAAAAGAACACCGTGCCGCACTTCTTCACCATCGTCAAGCAGCACGGGGCGCTGCTCGCCAAGGGTCGGATCGCGGGCATCCAGTTCGACACGCTCTTTACCGACGGACTCTATACCAAGTGTGGGCAGAACGCGATCGACAAGGCGGCGCGCATCCGGAAAGCTCTGCGGGACAAGGGCTACGAGCTGGCCCTTGACGCGCCGACCAACCAGATCTTCCCGCTGCTCGACGCGGGGCAGCTTGCGGCGCTGTCGGAAAAGGTGGAGATGAGCTTCTGGGAAAGCCGCCCCGACGGCAAAACCGTCATGCGCATCGCCACGAGCTGGGCCACCACCGACGAGGATGTGGACCGGCTGATCGAAATCCTCTAGAATGAAAGCACCCCGGATCATATGATCCGGGGTGTACTGTGTCTATGCGCTTTATCCCGCCAGCAGGCTCACCGCCACGCGGGCGGCCTCGGCGGCGTCGGGGGTGTAGGCGTCGGCGCCGATCTCACGGCAGAAGGCCTCGCTGATGGGCGCGCCGCCCACCATGATCTTCACACGATCACGTATGCCCGCCTCCTCGGCAAGGCGCACCACATCGCGCATCTCGTGCATCGCGGTGGTCAGCAATGACGAGCAGGCAATGAGCCCGCAGTCTCGCTCCTGCGCGGCCTTGATAAAATCCTCGGGGGCCACGTCCACGCCGAGGTCCACGACCTCGAGGCCAGCGCCCTCCATCATGATCTTGACGAGATTCTTGCCGATGTCGTGCAGGTCGCCGCGCACGGTGCCGAGGGCCACGCGGCCTGCCGCCTTCGCGCTCTTGCCCGCAAGGCGCGGCTTCAATAACTCCATGGCGGCGTTCATGCACCTGCCGCCCATGAGCATCTCCGGTACAAAGGCCTTGCCCGCCGAGAAGGCCGCGCCCAGCCTGTCCATGCCGGGGATGAGGCCGCGGGAGATCACCGCCTGCGCGTCCTCGCCTGCGTCCAGCGCACGCTCACACAGGGTCGTGACCTTCTTTTTCTGCCCCTTGTACAGGGCCTCGGCGAGGGCTGCAAAGAGCTCGTCCCCGGTGTCGGAGGCCTGGGCGGCAGTCTGCGCCGCCGCGGGAGAAGCCACCCTGCGCCGCGGGACCTCCGGCAGGGAGAAGGACGGCATGTGCAGCCCTGCGTTGTAGCGGTCGATCTCGTCGTTGATGATGGGGTCGACGTGCGGGAAGACCGTGCCCATGATGCCGTAGGTGATGGAGGGGATGAAGTGCCCGCCGGGGCAGCAGCGCCGCAGCACATCGCGCACATAGGGGCGGATCTCCTCCTCGGTGGAGTCGGGCCGGTCAATGGCCGCGCCCACGCCGCCCATGAGAATCATGCGGCCGCGAAGCTGCTTTTGCAGGGCCGGGATGTCATTTTCCGGCAGCGTGCCCTGCCAGCACTGGATCCCGAGCTCCACCATATCCTCCACGATGGGGACAAGGTAGGAGTCCGCGTGGTGGATGGCGATGCAGCCCTTTTCACGGATCGTGCCGTAAAAGCGGCGGTATGGCTCCTTATAAAATTCGCGCCACATCTCCGGCTTCATGAAGAGCGCTTCCTTGGTGCCCCAGTCGTCGTGGGAAAAGATCGCGTCCGGGTGAAGGCCGTCGATGAGCATGGTGACATACTTGATGCGGTACTCGGTGATGTACTCGATGAGCTCGTGCATCTCCTTCGGGTGCTCATAAAAGCCGGTAAGCGTATCCTCAAAGCCCATGAGAAAATGCGTCTGTTCAAAGATGCCGGTACCCATGAAGCCGCAGACCAGGCGTTCGTCTCCGGCGGTCTCGCGGGCCTTTTTCGCGCATTCCTCCCAGCCCTCGCGGCAGTTTGCGTCCAGATCGGGGGCGTGGACATAGTCGCGCCAATGCGTCACATCGGGACATACCTTGTCGGTGGCGGTGATGTGCGGGGTCGCGCCGGGGGCGTCGGCGGGGAAGAGAATCGTGGTGCCCCAGCGGTCACGGCTGGTGCTGCCCTTGACGCGGTTTCCGCGCAGGTAGGCGTTGACGGGGTCGGTCAGTACCAGGTGCAGCGCCTCATACTGCTTGAGCTGACGGGGAGGCTGCCCGTCGGGCTTTAATAATTCCAGGAATATTTCCTTCGGCGTCATAGGTTCAACCCTCTTTCGTCAGAATACAGGCGCTGTAGGTCAGCGTCCCGGGGCCGTAGTAGTAGGCAAGGCCCGCGTCTTTGCACACCTCGCTCACCAGAAGCCCGTAGGCCTCCATGGAGGAGAGCGTTTTGCGGGGAAAGCGGCATGGTTTGTCCGGGTAGGTGCAGGCGCGGCATATGGTGCAGGAGCCAGCCGTCAGCGGCAGCACATCCGGGCAGAGAAGCCGTGCCTGCCGGGCAAGGTCAAAAAAGCGCTTCTTGTGCATTTCCTGCGCAAGGTTCATGGTCTCCATGTCAAAGTCATCGGCAAGCTGCGCCGTGGTCTGCACCAGCACACCGCCCGTGTATTGGCTCATGCGGGCCTGGCATTCCTCAATCGTGCCGCAGGCGGGGGGACAGCTCCAGCTTTTGCCGTAGCGCCTGCAGCGGCCGGAGGCGCACATCCCCCGCACTTCGGGCAGGGCGCGCAGCTTCGATGCGTCCAGCAGCGCCGCGTGGTCAAAGCCCAGCTCCAGGGCAAGTTGCAGCAGCTTTTCCACAGCGCGTCCCTCCTTGACAAATGGCGCGTACGCCTTTAAGATATGGATAATCATACCACGAACAGCGGAAATTGCAATAATAATTCATACGAAAAGAATCATAATGCGGTGAGAACATGGCTGAAATCATAATCCATACGCCGTCAAAGGCGCTGAGCGTCACAGCCGAAAAAGGGGAGCGCCTGCTGGACGTACTGCGCCGGGCGGGGGTGAACGTCTCCGCACCCTGCGGCGGCCTGGGCCGCTGCGGCAAATGCCGGGCAACGGTCAACGGCGAAGAGGTCCTCGCCTGCCATTACGCCCTGACCGGGGATACTGCCGTCACGGTGCGGGAGCTTGCGGGCGGCGCGATCCTCGGCGGCGAGACGGGGACCTCAGGCGGCGGCACGCGCCTCGGCGCGGCGCTGGACCTCGGCACCACGACGCTCGCCCTGCGGCTGTATGACCTTAATACCGGCAAATGCGCCGGGCAGCACACGGCCTGGAACGCGCAGGCCGCCTACGGGGCGGACGTGATCACCCGCGCCCAGTACTGCATGGAGCACCCCGAGGGGACAAAGACACTGCAAAGCGTGATTCACAGCCAGCTGGATGAAATACTCGGCTCTCTCGGCACGTCATTAAAGGAAATCGAAAGCCTCTTTGTCGCGGGCAATACCATCATGCAGCACCTCTTCGCGGGCCTTGATCCTTCCCCCATTGCGGTCGCGCCCTTCACGCCGCGCACGCTGTTTGAGAATTCCGAGCACTTTGCACCCTGTGTCGCGGGCTATGTGGGCGGGGACATCACGGCGGGCCTGCTGGCCTCGGGGCTGTTTGAAAAAGAAGGGAAATACCTCTTCCTCGACGTGGGCACCAACGGAGAAATGGCCCTCGGCGGAAAAGACGGCTTTGCCTGCTGCGCGGTTGCCTCGGGCCCGGCCTTCGAGGGTGCGGGGATAAGCTGCGGCATGGCGGGCGTGGACGGCGCGGTGAGCCATGTGCGCTTTGAAGGCGGCGCGCTGCACTTTGACGTGATCGGCGGCGGAGAGGCAAAGGGCCTGTGCGGCTCGGGCCTTGTGGACCTCGCAGCACTTTTGTGCCGGGAGGGCATCATCACCGCCTCGGGCCTGCTGCTGCCGCCGGAGGAGGCGCCGGAGAACTGGGCCGCGTATCTCAGCGAGGACGAGGACGGAAACGGCATCTTCTTCCTTACGCCCTCGGTGTACCTGACCGCGCGGGATGTGCGCCAGCTCCAGCTTGCCAAGGCGGCGGTGGCGGCGGGTATCCGGGTCTTGCTCAAAAAGAGCGGGACGGCAATAGACGAGGTCGGGGGCCTGTACCTCGCGGGCGGCTTCGGGAGCTTTCTGGACCCGAAGAGCGCCGCCGACATCGGCATGCTGCCACGGGAGCTTGCGGACAAAACCGCCGTGCTCGGAAACGCCTCCCTCGAGGGGGCGGGCATGGCCCTCACGGACGCGGGCGCGCGGGCGCGGCTGCGGGACGTTCAGCGCGCCTGCCGGTATATCGAGCTCTCCGGCGACAGGGATTTTAACGAAGAATACCCGGAACAGATGTTCTTTTACGAGGAGGATGACGACGAATGGAACTGAGATTTCCTTTGATACTGGACGGCGCCATGGGGACGGAGCTCCAAAAGCGCGGCTTTGACGCCGGCGACTGCGCCGAGCGCTGGACGCTCGAGCAACCCGAGGCGCTTTTGGAAATCCAGCGCGGCTATGTGCAGGCGGGCAGCGGGGTGCTTTACGCCCCTACCTTCGGGGCAAACCGCGTCAAGCTCGAGGCCCACGGCATCTTTAACCGCGTGACAGAGTACAACAAACGGCTCGTTGCCCTGTCGAAGCAGGCAGCCGACGGCAAGGCGCTCGTCGCGGGTGACCTGTCCCCGACGGGGCTGTTCCTCTACCCGCTGGGTGACGCCCGCTTTGAGGAGCTTGTGGAGGTGTACACCGAGCAGGCCAAAGCGCTGGAGGAGGCCGGGGTCGACCTCTTTGTGATCGAGACCATGATGAGCGTGGCCGAGTGCCGTGCGGCGCTGCTCGCGGTCAAAAGCGTGAGCGAGAAGCCGGTCTTCGTCACTGTCACCTGTGACGAGAAAGGCCGCATGCTCTCGGGGACCGACGCCGCCGCGGCGCTGCAGATCTTGCAGGGCATGGGCGTGGACGCCTTTGGTCTCAACTGCTCTACCGGCCCTCGGGAGATGCTGCCGACCCTGCGCCGCCTGCAAAAGATTTCCCGCGTGCCGCTGATCGCAAAGCCCAACGCGGGCATGCCGGAGATCACGGACGAGGGCGCGGTCTACGCCTGCGCGCCCTCGGACTTTGCCGCCTGCCTTGAGGACTTCGCCGAGGCGGGGGTGATGATCTTCGGCGGCTGCTGCGGTACGACGGCGGAGCATGTGCGGACTCTCGCGGAAAAGGCCGGGGCGCTCAAAATGAACCCGCCATCGCCGGAGGAGAACGGTCTGCTGCCCTGCGCCACCGAGAAGGAGCTGTGCTTCCTCGACCCGGCTGTACCGGCGGGGACGGCGCTCCCCTGTGACAGTGAGCTCGAGGACCGCCTGGAGGAGGCCATGGGGGAGGACGCGCCGCTTGTGACGGTGGAGATCAAAGCGGAGGCGGAGCTTGAGAATTTCGCCGACGCCCAGCTTCTCATCACAAAGCCCCTGTGCATACGCTGTGAAGACGCCGCCCTTCTGGAGCAGGCCCTTCGCCTTTATCAGGGCCGCGCCCTGTACGACGGGCCGCTGGGGGAGGAAATACTGAAACCCCTCGCTAAAAAATACGGCGTGATCTACTGATGAAAAAGCCGCCCGATACCCGGATGATCCGGGCTCGGACGGCTTTTCTGCGCTTATTGTTTCTTTGCCGCGCGCTGTTTTCTGCGCTCCTCCCGCGCCTTGGCGCGGCGGGGGTTGCGGATGAAGACCAGGATGCCGATGCCGATCAGCGTCACGACGATGGCCACGATGCACAGCGCGCGGATCACCGGGCCGCGGCCCGCGATCCAGAGGCTCACAACGCCGCCGATGGCCGCCACGCCGTAGAGCACCAGGACCGTCTGCTTCTGGCTCAGGCCCAGGGCCATGAGGCGGTGATGGAAATGACCCTTATCGGCGTGGAAGGGGCTCTGCCCGTGGGCAAGGCGGCGGATGACCGCAAAGCCCGTGTCCGCCAGCGGCAGGGCAAAGGTCAGCACGGTCTGGAGCTTGAACAGGCCCAGGATCGAGACCGTGGCCAGGATGAAGCCCAGAAACTGTGAGCCCACGTCGCCCATGAAAATCTTGGCGGGGTTGAAGTTGAAGGGAATGAAGCCGAGGCAGGCGCCGATGAGGGCGGTCAAAATGACGGCGGCGGCAGGCTCGGCGGTGAAGAAGAGGATCGAGGCCGCCAGCAGGAAGAACGAGCAGATGGCCGTCACGCCCGCTGCCAGGCCGTCCAGCCCGTCGATGAGGTTAAAGGCGTTGGTGCACAGCACGATCCACAGCATGGTCAGCGGCACGCCCCACCAGCCGAGCTCCAGATAGGTCTGGCTGACGGGCCAGGTGATGGCGTCGATGACAAGGCCGAAGCGCACGCACACGAAGGCCGCGAAGATCTGAATGACCAGCTTGACGACAGGCCGCAGATTCACGATATCGTCCACAAAGCCCATGCCCGCAATGATGAAGGCCCCGATCACGATGCCGTAGACCTTCTCCGACACGGGCGCAAACAGCAGCACCGCGAGGAAAAAGCCCACGATGATCGCAAGCCCGCCCATGCGGGGGATGGGATGATCGTGCACGCGGCGGTCGTCCTTGGGTATGTCCATGGCGCCGATGCGTTCGGCAAAGCGCTTGACCGGCGGAGTCATGCGGTTGCAGACCGCCAGCGACACCACAAAGGCCGAAAACAGCGCGATCCAGGGATTGAGATTTGGAAACATACGCTTCCTCCAAAAAACAAAGTGAAGAGTGAAAAGTGAAAAGTGAAGCTGAGGTGTCCGCATAGCGGACGGATGATACAGTGAAAGCGAAAGCCGACTGCGGCTGAGGCACATTTTGGAGGGCAGAGCCTGATGAAATCGTACCGAAGGCACTCCTTCACTCCACTCTTCACTTTCCACTTTTCACTTTTTAAAACGGCTTCTCGACCAGCCCGATCTTCTTGTAGACCTTGCGCAGGGTCTTTCGGGCTACATAGCTTGCCTTCTGCGCGCCGTTGGTGTAGACCTCCTGCAGGTAGGCCTTGTCGGCGATCATGCGCTCGGCCTCCTCGCGGATGGGGCGCAGGGTCTCAATGACAGCCTCGCCCACCCTGGGTTTAAAGGCGCCGTAGCCCTGGCCGTCAAACTCGGCCTCGATCTCGTCAAAGCTCTTGCCGGTGACAGAGGAGTAGATCTGCATGAGGTTTGCCACGCCCGGCTTGTTCTCGGGATCGAAGCGCACGCAGCGCTCGGTGTCGGAGTCGGTGACGGCGCGCTTGAATTTGCGGGCAAGTTCCTCGGGCTTGTCCATGAGGAAGACGCAGCCGGCGGGATCAGACTTTGACATCTTGGACGTGGGGTTCGAGAGGCCCATGATACGCGCGCCCACCTTGGGAATGTAGGGCTCGGGCACCTTGAAGGTCTCGCCGTAGAGGTTGTTGAAGCGGATGGCCACGTCGCGCGTCAGCTCGCAGTGTTGCTTCTGGTCCTCGCCCACGGGGACAAAGTCCGCCTGATACAGCAGAATGTCCGCCGCCATCAGGGAGGGGTAGGTGAAGAGGCCGCCGTTGATGTTGTCGGCGTTTTTGGCGCTCTTGTCCTTGAACTGCGTCATGCGGGAAAGCTCACCGAACATGGTGTAGCAGTTGAGAATCCAGCCGAGCTCCGCGTGTTCGTGCACGTGGCTCTGGAGAAAGAGCGTGTTCTTCTCCGGGTCCAAGCCGCAGGCGATGTACTGGGCCAGCTGCGCGGTCGAGCGGCGGCGCAGCTCCTTGGGGTCCTGGCGCACGGTCAGGGTGTGCAGGTCCGCCATAAAGTAAAAGCAGTCGAACTGCTCCGGCAGCTCCGCCCAGTTTTTCACCGCGCCCAGGTAGTTGCCCAGGTGCAGGTCGCCGGAGGGCTGGATGCCCGAAAGCATGACTTTCTTCGGTGTATTGTTCGTATCCATAAACTTCTCCTGTTCGTATAGACAAATTTCCACACTTCTATTCATTTTAACAAAAGAACTTGTACTTGACAACTGCCAATTTGCAAAATAATATTATAAACAAAGTGAAGAGTGAAGAGTGGAAAGTGAAAAGTGCGGTTTGACTGATGCTCTGCGGCAGATTCGATCATCCGCGAAGCGGACACAATAACTCCACTTTCAACTTTTCAATTTTCACTTTCATAAAATGATGGAGGCAACATATGAAAGATATAAGCTGGTTCAACGACATGGAAGCGCGCATTCCCACCGGCGAGGTGCGCACCCGCTTTGCGCCCTCTCCCACCGGGTACATGCACGTGGGCAACCTGCGCACGGCGCTCTATACCTACCTCATCGCCCGTCACGGCAAGGGCAAGTTCATCCTGCGCATCGAGGACACCGACCAGGGCCGTCTCGTCGAGGGGGCGGTGGACGTGATCTACAAGACCATGGCCGAGTGCCACCTCGAGCACGACGAAGGCCCCGACGTGGGCGGCCCCGTGGCCCCCTATGTCCAGACCGAGCGCAGGCCCCTCTATAAGGAATACGCCGAGCTTCTGATGGAGCGCGGCCACGCCTACCGCTGCTTCTGCGAGAAGACCGAGTCCGAGGAGGACAGCGGCGACTTTAACCGCGGGGACGATCCCTGCCGCTCCATGAGCCGTGAGGAATCCGACCGCCTCGCCGCCGAGGGCAGGCCCTACGTCATCCGTCAGCGCATCCCTCACGAGGGGACGACCACCTTCCACGACGAGATCTACGGCGACATCACGGTGGAAAACCAGAGCCTCGACGACCAGGTGCTCTTAAAGCGCGACGGCCTGCCCACCTACAACTTCGCAAACGTCATCGACGACCACCTCATGGGCATCACCCATGTCGTGCGCGGCAGCGAGTATTTGAGCTCTGCGCCGAAGTACAATCTCCTGTATGAGGGCTTCGGCTGGCCCATCCCCAAGTACGTCCACTGCTCGCCCGTCATGCGCGATCAGCACAACAAGATGTCCAAGCGCCACGGCGACCCCTCCTACGAGGATCTGATCGCCCAGGGCTTTTTGACCGACGCGGTCATCAACTACGTGACCCTGCTCGGCTGGAGCCCCAGAGGGGAGCAGGAGATCTTCTCGCTTGACGAGCTTAAGGAGATCTTCGACATCTCCGGCATCTCCAAGTCCCCCGCCATCTTCGACATCGAAAAGCTCCGCTACTTCAATGCAGAGTACATCCGCGCCATGAGCCCCGAGGCCTTTGCCAAGGTGGCCGAGCCCTTTATCCGCGAGGCCGTGAAGAACCCCGCCATCGACCCCGCCGCTGTCGCCGCCCTTCTGCAGCAGCGCACCGAGGTTTTGACCGAGATCCCCGAGAAGGTGGACTTCTTTGACGCGCTGCCCGAATATGACGCCGAGCTCTTCGTCCACAAGAAATCCAAGTCCGACAGGGAGTCCTCCAGGGCCATGCTGGAAAAGGTCATCCCCGCCTTTGAAGCCCTCCCCGACTGGAACGACGAGGGCATCATGGACGTGATGGTGAAGCTTGCCGAGGCTGAGGGCGTGAAGAACGCCAAGGTCATGTGGCCCGTGCGCATCGCGGCGGCGGGCAAGGCCGTCACCCCCGGCGGCGCGGTGGAGATCTGCCGCATCCTCGGCAAAGACGAGTGCCTGAGACGCCTGCGCGTCGGCCTCGAGAAGCTGGGATAAGACAAGAAGGAAGGCCGCCCGGGCCTCATGCCCGGGCGGCTCTTGCGTATTATCCGATGAGATTGAAAAGGGAATCGTCGTTGTCCACCCACTCCTGCACATCAATGGTGCGGTACTCGGTGGGGGAAGTCCGGATGATGACCTGCTGGATACCGGCGTTGATGATCTGCCGCTTGCACATCGAGCAGCTCATCGCGTCGGGCAGGAGCTCGTTTGTTTTGGCGCTGCGGCCCACAAGGTAGATGGTCGCGCCGATCATGTCGCGGCGGGAGGCGGAGATGATGGCGTTTGCCTCCGCGTGTACCGAGCGGCAGAGCTCGTAGCGCTCGCCCGAGGGGATGCCCAGCTTCTCGCGCATGCAGCCGCCGAGGTCCGAGCAGTTTTTCCGCCCGCGCGGCGCGCCGTTATAGCCGGTGGAGATGATCTCGTCGTTGAGCACAATGATGGCGCCGTACTTGCGCCGAAGGCACGTGGAGCGTTCGAGCACCGCGTCGGCGATGTCCAGGTAATAATTCTGCTTGTTGGTTCTGCCGTCCATAGTAGACCCTCCTGCAAAAACCACGAGATCCTTCGCTTCGCTCAGGATGACAGTTTTATTTTTCTTATCATACCCCGTGGGAACTTTCCCGTCAAGAAAGAGATAGCTTTTTTTCGGCGTATGTGTTATAGTATGGCGCATGAACAGACGAAATTATCAGCGGGAGCTTGACCGCATCATTGAAAAAAACGGGGAAGCGCGCCCAAAGGTGCTGCTGCACGTGTGCTGCGGCCCCTGCTCAAGCTCGGTGCTGGAATATCTGACACAGTATTTTGACCTCACCCTTTTGTGGTATAACCCGAATATCTACCCCGAGGCGGAGTTTGAGCTGCGGCTGGAGACGCTCAAAAAACTGATAGGCGATATGGGCCTTGCCGACAGGGTAACGCTTTTGACCGAGCCGCACCGAAGCGAAGAGTACTACGCGCGCGTACAGGGTTTGGAGGATGAACCGGAGGGCGGAAAACGCTGTACCGAGTGCTTCCGCCTGCGTCTCGAGGAGGCGGCGAAGGCCGCGAAGCAAGGCGGCTTCGACTACTTCTGCACCACGCTCACCCTCTCGCGGCACAAGGACGCCGTGCGCATCAACGCGCTCGCCGAGGAGATCGCCGCGCGCGAGGGGGTCAGATGGCTCCCCTCGGACTTTAAAAAGCGCGACGGGGAAAACCGCTCCATAGAGCTGTGCGAGCAGTACAACGTTTACCGGCAGCTTTACTGCGGGTGTGAGTACAGCTTTCGGAAGCGGGAAGAGCACGGCATATAAAAGTTAACAACGGCAGGTTTCCACACCCTGCCGCGCCGGACGGCGGCATAAAAAATGGATTCGACAGAATGTGCATCTGCCGTTTTCGGTGCCTCCGTGCGGATAAATAAAAAATGGAGGTATCCGAAATCATGCACAACAAGAAAACCACCACCCTGTTTTTGACCGCCAACGCGATTATCGCCGCGCTGTACGCGGCGTTGACTATTGCGCTTGCCCCCATCAGCTATGGGCCGGTGCAGTTTCGCGTGAGCGAGGTGCTGACCGCCCTGCCGTTTCTGATGCCGGGCAGTGTCCTGGGCATTACCGTCGGCTGCGTGCTGGCCAATCTCTACACCGGGAGCGTCCTGGATATCGTGTTCGGCTCGCTGGCGACCTTTCTCGCGGGTCTTGCCACGGCCTGGTTCGGCAAAAAGGGCAACACGGTGAAAAACCGGGTGCTGGGCTGCCTCATGCCCGTTGTGTTCAACGCGGTCATTGTCGGCGCGGTGCTCACCTGGGGCTACCAGATCCAGGAGCTTGACTCCCCCCTCAAGTCCTGCGCCTTCAACGCCCTGACCGTCGGCATCGGCGAGGCGGGCGTGCTGTACCTCATCGCTTATCCGCTCTTGAGCTATCTGCCGAAGATCAAAAGCGTGCGGGAATTTATCGCACGTTTTAACGGAAAATAAAGATACCCCTTCCCGGGGTGAAAGGAGCGTCCCATGAAGGTCCGCAAAGCGATCATCCCCGCGGCGGGGCTCGGTACCCGCCTGCTGCCCAACACCAAGAGCATCCCGAAGGAGATGCTGCCCCTGGTGGACAAGCCCGTCCTGCAGTACATCGTGGAGGAGGCTGTCGCCGCCGGTGTGGAGGAAATTTTGATAATCACCAACCGCGGCAAATCCCCCATCGAGGATTACTTTGACTACGCCCCCGACCTCGAGCAGCGCCTCATCGCCGACGGCAAGCGCAAGGAGGCCCGCACCGTGCGCGAGGTCGCGGACATGGCGGACGTATACTTCCTGCGCCAGAAGGAGACGCGCGGCCTCGGCCACGCCATCTGGCGTGCCAAGAGCTTTGTGGGCGACGAGCCCTTCGGCATCCTCCTGGGCGACGATATCATGCTCAGCAAGACGCCGGTCCTCAAGCAGTTGGTCGACGCCGCCGAGGCCAATAGCTGCAGCGCCATCGCTGTGCGGCAGTTTCCGGGGGAGGAGATCTGCAAGTACTCCTCTGTCAAATTCGAGGAGCAGCTTTCGGATCGCGTCTACCGTATCAGCGACATGAACGAGAAGCCGTCGGTGTACGAAAAGCTCTCCGATTACGCGATCATGGGCCGCTATGTGCTCACGCCCGCAATCTTCGACATCCTGGAAAAAACCTCCCCCGGCCGCAACAACGAGATCCAGCTGACCGACGGCATGCGCGTTCTCTGCCGCCGCGAGAAGATGTGCGCCGTGGACTTCGAGGGCAAGCGCTACGACACAGGCAACCTCAAGGGCTATCTGGAGTCCATCATCGACTTTGCCCTGCACAACGAGGAGGCGGGCGACTGGCTGCGCCAGTTCATCATCGACAAAGCGGAGATACTTAAAAACGAACAGTAAACCAGCAGGGACTGTGAAAAAAGTCCCCTTCATCAAGAACACAGTAATATCAACACCGTAGGGGCCGACGCCCCCTGTCAAGACCACATAGGTAACACTTTGTCCAAAGA
>CADAUZ010000017.1 GCA_902791215.1 Oscillospiraceae bacterium
GGATACCCGGACGATGAATACTTCTTCCTCAAGCTATTCGACGCCAGCCGCAGAACCTATGACCGCAATCCCAAATCCCACAGGTTTTGTGATTGAGTCTTTCATATTCGCGGCTTTACAGTTGAAAATTCTTTTCCGGTTTCGAGTTTCTTCTACAGTCATGTCAATATTTTCAGCCTTATATCCTTGAAAAGCCCACCTTACCATGGTATTATTAAAAAAATTCTGGTCGAGAGGGGTTGACATGAGTGATCAAACGGGACACAATTAGTCAGTCAGTCAGTCAGTCAGTCAGTCAGTCAGTCAGTAAAGCTTACTTCTGCCCCAATTTACTGTCAAGTTTTATAGGCGTGGTGCACCCTTTTTAGGGATGCATCACGCTTTTTTGCTGCAAATAAAGACAATAGGTGAGGCAGAGCATGAACTTTATTCAAGGAAAATTGAACGGTCTTTGGATCATCGAGCCGCGCGTATTTAGCGACAGCCGGGGCTTTTTTATGGAAACATGGTCGAAGCGAGAATTTGAAGGGAACGGCCTGTTCTACGACTTTGTATAGGATAATCATTCCTCAAGCACAGTGAAGGGAACGCTGCGCGGCATCCATTTCCAGCGCGACAATAAGGCGCAAGCCAAGCTGGTGCGCTGTGTGCGCGGCGCAGTATTGGATATTGCAGTGGATCTTCGCCCGTCGAGTCCAAGCTATAAGCAGTGGCAGGCGGTAGAACTGAGCGAGGAGAACAAGCGTCAGCTTTTGATCCCCCGCGGCTTCGGTCACGGTTTTGTGACACTGTGCGATCATGTGGAGTTTCTGTACCTCGCGGATAACCCTTATGCCCCGGAGGCGGATGCGGGCATTCTCTGGAATGACCCGGAACTCGGGATCGACTGGGGCATTGAAAACCCGATCCTCTCGGAGAAGGACAAGCACAATCCCCTGCTTCGGGACGCCGTAACCGGCTTTGAGGAATGGTAAGATGAAGGTTTTGATCACCGGCGTCAGCGGGCAGCTTGGATATGACGCGGCGAAAGTATTGTGGGAGCGTGGAAAAGACTGTCGCGGTGTAAGCTCGAAAGAACTGGACATCACTGACCGAGACGCGGTGCTGCGCGCACTTTCGGAATACCGTCCTGATGCCGTGCTGCACTGCGCGGCCTATACGAAGGTTGACCAGGCCGAGGACGAAGCGAATCTCTGCATGCGCGTCAACGCTGAGGGGACGCGGAATATTGCCCTGGCCTGCCGGGAGATCGGCGCGAAGCTGTTGTATGTCTCCACGGACTATGTCTTTCCCGGTACGGGGGACAAGCCCTGGGAGACCGATGACGCGACAGGGCCGCTGAATGTGTACGGGAGGAGCAAGCTGGCAGGGGAGCTGGCCGTGCGGGAGCTGGTCGAAAAGCATTTTATTGTCCGTACCTCCTGGGTTATCGGAGAGCACGGGAACAACTTTGTCAAGACCATGCTGCGGCTCGCCGAGACGCACGACTGTCTGCGTGTGGTAGACGATCAAATTGGCTCACCCACGTTCACGGCGGATCTGGCGCCGCTGCTGTGCGATATGCTCTTAACAGAAAAATACGGCGTCTATCATGCGACAAACGAGGGCTTCTGCTCCTGGGCGGAGCTGGCGGAGGCTGTCTTCCGACTGAGTGGAAAAGAAGTTGCGGTTGAGCACGTCAGCACGGAGGAATACGGTGCGAAAGCGCAGCGGCCGAAAAATTCCCGCCTGAACAAACGCTCCCTCGACGAGGGCGGCTTTGCGCGTCTCCCGGATTGGGAAGTGTCGCTTACAAAAATGCTGGAAAAGGAGAGATTTGAATGAATGAGCGAGAGGCATCCCCGGCATTTGAAAACCCGGAAGCCCTTATTGCTGACTGTGCAGCCAGGGGCGGCGTCCTTTACGGACAGCTTCCCGACGAAAAGGACAGGCGCGTGCTGTTGGCAAGCCACGAGCTTGGGCTGAACGGGGCTCCGATCGTTCTGCTGTACATGGCCCGGAGCCTGAGACGTCTGGGCTGGCAGCCGGTTCTGATTTCGCCTGCTGCGGGACCTCTCCTTGATACGCTCATGCAGGAGTCTTTCCCTGTCCTGCTCTGTCCCTCGCTGACGGAAAACGACATAGTGCCGCGGGCGGCCGGTCTGTTCCGTTTTGTGGTGCTCAATACGCTTGTGTTTTCACCCATTGCCGAAGTGCTCAACGGCTCAGGCGCGAGCGTGCTGTGGTGGCTCCATGAGGCGGAGGAGATATATCACAGCGATTTCGCACAGCGCATGCCGCTTTATCTGTTTTCCAATATCACGGTCTATGCTGACAGCCCGCGAAGTCGGGAACACCTGCTTCGGTACAGGCCGGACTATTGTGCCGGGGTGCTGGCTTTCGGCATCCCCGATGCTGCCGGACAAGACGTGAAGCCGTATCCCCTCTCCGAAAAAGCAAAGGGAAAGCGCGTCTTTGCCCTGGTGGGGACTGTGGAGAGGCGCAAGGGGCAGGACGTGCTGCTGGACGCTGTCGGGCTTCTGCCGGAGGATGCCGCGCGGCAATGCTTTTTTGTCTTTGTCGGACCTGTTTTCCACACCGACGTCGGAGACCGGGTTTGCATGGCAGCTTCCAGGCAGACGGACCGCTTTCAATACATTCCACAGCTTCCGCTGGAAGAGCTGCCCGCGTTTTATGCCGCCGTCGACTGTGTGGTCTGCGCCTCCCGGGACGATCCCGGGCCAATCACGGTGGTGGAGGGCTGTCAACTTTCCAAATCGGTGATCTGCTCGGAGCATACCGGGATGGCCCCGCTCCTTGAGAGGGATCGCGCGGGCTTCGTATATGGCGGCGACGATCCGGCGGCGCTGGCGCGCTGTATCGTGCGGCTACTCGACCAGAGCGCCGGGGACGCGGCTGCAATGCGGGAGCGCGCCCGGGCATTTTATCTTTCGCGCTTTTCTCCCGTGTCGTTTGACCGGCGTCTGGAAACGGAAATTCTGCCGGAGCTGCTGGGCCCGACCCTGTTGAGCGGGAAGCCAGACGCGCAGGTGCAGCTTATCCGTATGGCGGAGAACAGCAGACAAAGGCTCCTTCAGCTTGAACAAATGCAAAAACAGGAGCTTGAGATTTGGATGCCGAAACAGCTCATCCGGGAGCAGCAGGAGAGGATTGAGCGGCTTGAAGCACAGAACCGTTATCTCCAGGAGAGCTTCAATATCATCGCCAACTCGACCTGCTGGAAAATCACAAAGCCGGTTCGCGCCGTGCTGGACGAGTTGAAACGCCTGCCGCAACCCAGTACAGAAAATGCGCTTATCCGCAAAGGCCTCTACAGTCTGCGTACAAATGGACTGCGTGTTACGTGGTACAAGACCGTCAATAAGCTGAATTACAGCAGAGCCTATAAAAGGCTTGCAAAGCAGGCGCTGTTTACGAAAGAGGAGCTTGCCGGGCAGCAGGAGCATGTCTTTCCCCGGCGAATCAAATTCAGCGTCGTGGTGCCGCTCTACAACACACCGGAGCGCTTTCTGCGCGCGATGATCGAGTCCGTACAGGCCCAGACCTACGCCGGGTGGGAGCTCTGCATGGCGGACGGCAGCGACGCGCAGCACGGCGAGGTAACGCGCATCTGCTGGGAATATGCGCGCAGAGACAAGCGCATCCGCTATCGGAGGCTGGAAAAAAACCTCGGCATCTCCGGCAATACCAACGCCTGTCTGGAGATGGCAACGGGAGACTATATCGGCCTCTTCGACCACGATGACCTGCTGCACCCGGCAGCGCTGTACGAGATCATGCGCACGATCGAAAACACCGGTGCGGACTTTGTCTATACCGATGAAAGCACCTTTCACGATACGCCGGAGGACGCGTATCTGCCGCATTTCAAGCCAGACTTTGCGCCGGATAATCTGCGTGCCAACAACTATATCTGCCACTTCACCGTGTTTAAGCATTCCCTGCTGGATCAGGTCGGACCGTTCGATCCGGACTGCGACGGCTCGCAGGATCATGACATGGTGCTGCGCCTGACAGAAAAGGCGCGTCGCGTGGCGCATATCCCGGAGATCCTGTATTACTGGCGGGCACACGCGGGTTCGGTTGCGGAGAGTACCGGCGTCAAGCCCTATGTGATAGAGGCGGGCATCCGGGCAGTCGAAAAACAGCTTGAACGTCTCGGACTCGAGGGCAAAGTCGAACCGGTCCGGCCCGGTATGTCGTTCTACCGCATCCGCTACGCTGTCGCGGGGACACCGAAGGTATCTATCCTGATCCCCAATTATGAGCATATCAACGATCTCCGGACTTGCCTGAATTCTATTTTTTATAAAACGACCTGGCCCAATTATGAGATCGTCATTGTCGAAAATAACAGCACATCCCGGAAGCTTTTTGCCTATTACGAGAACATACAGCGGGAGCATGCCAATGTGCGTGTCGTCACCTGGGAAGGAAAGTTCAACTACTCTACTGTCAACAACTATGGTGCGCGGTTTTGCACGGGGGATTATCTGCTCTTGCTCAACAACGATATCGAGGTGATCACCCCCGAATGGATCGAGGAAATGCTGATGTTTGCTCAGCGCGCCGATGTTGGCGCTGTCGGCGCAAAACTGTATTATCCCGACAGGACCATTCAGCACGCGGGCGTATGCCTGGGGCTGGGTGGCGTGGCAGGCCACTATTTTCATCATATGAGCCAGGAAAATGTGGGCTATATGGGGCGGCTCCTATACCCGCAGAATATGGCCGCGGTGACGGCAGCCTGCATGCTGCTGCGCCGGGAGATATGGGACAAGGTGGGCGGCCTGGATGAGGACTGGGCCGTGGCCTTCAACGACGTGGATCTGTGTATGCGTATTCGCAAGGCGGGCTATCTGATCGTCTGGACACCCTATGCGGAACTCATTCATTATGAGTCTAAGAGTTGCGGACAGGATGACACACCGCAAAAGCGGAAGCGCTTTGAGGACGAGGTGCTCCGATTCCAATCCCGCTGGGCGAAGGAACTGGAAGCGGGCGACCCGTATTATAATCCGAATTTCACTTTGAATAGATCGGATTTCGTTGTGAAACCGGACGTTCGGCAATATGACGCGAGGTGAAAGATGAATCAAAGTAAACATATATTGGCAAAGGAATATTTGCTTGTCCTGCTGGTCTTCTGCATCTGCCTGACGGGCGCTCTGCATCTGCCTGTTGGTCAATGCCCGGACGAATATCTCAGAAGTCGCCTCATCGTATGGATGGTAGAAAAAGGCACACTTCCGACCGGGGATGAGCTTGAGACCATGGCGCTCAACCCGCCCCCGGATGTTAATTATGGTTTTTCCTATGCACTTCGCCCCTATCTTCCGTCAATGATCAGTGCGGTGTTTGTCAAAGCCGCGATGCCTTTTTTTGATTCTGACAGGGTACTGCTCCTGGCGGCACGGCTGGGCAGTGTGCTGTCGGTCACGGGATGCTGCTGGTTTTGTCTCCGGCTTGGACACAGGCTTTTTGACAAGCGCAGTTCTGCGATCCTGTTTGCTGTGCTTGTCTGCTTTTTGCCGCAGGTTCAGTTCCTTGGCATGTATCACAACAATGACGCGCCTTCTCTCTTTGCGGTGAGCATGATGCTGTTCTTTCTTGTTGAGGGATATGCCCAGCAGTGGCCGGTCAAATGCTGCATCGGACTTGCGATCGCTTTTTCCGTCGGGCTGCTGTCCTATTATTCGATCTATGGCTGGATCCTCATGTGTGCTGTGTTCTGCATTGTCTCGGTCATGACTGACCGGGAAATTGCGGATAAAGGCCGCTTGATCCTCAAACGCGCGGGACTGATCGGCGGGATCTGCCTGCTGCTTGCCGGGTGGTTCTTTATTCGCGCCGCAATCCTCCACAACGGTGATTTTCTGGGGATCGCCTACGAGGAGGTATCCCGGGCGCGTGTTGAGGACCTGGGCTATAAGCTGTTCCAATATCTCTGTTATCGGCGTGACGGACTGTCGATACCGGAATTTATCCGCCTCGGGAATTATGGATGGCTTAGAACAAGCGCACAAAGCTTTGTGGGCACCTTCGGCAACATGACGCTGTTTCTCCCGATGTTTCTTTACGGCATCTATTTCACCATTTTTGCTTTTGGCCTCCTGTGCTTCCTTGCCGTGCTGAAACACAAGCGGATGTGCAGACGCGACAGACTGCTGATGCTGGTGATGCTTGTTTCGGGAGGGATCAATTTTGCCCTTCATTTCTGGCAGTCCTACGCCCGGGACTATCAGGCCCAGGGGCGCTATATCATCACCCTGATTCTTCCGCTTGCCTTTATGCTGGCTTATGGGCTGGACAAAACGACTGTTGCAGTGCAAAATCCAAGGCCCGGAAAAGCGGCTGAGCTGAACCCGGCTGCCGCACTCACCGTGCTGTGGCTCATCCTGTTTGTCTGGGCTGCCATTGGTACGATGAGCAAGATGCTCCCATGACGGGAAAAACGGAGGTGTTCTCTTATGCTTCCAACACTGAAAAAACACCGTTTTTTGCTTGAGGAGCTGGTCAAGCGCGACTTTGACCGGAAATATAAGGGCAGCTTTCTGGGCGCAGCTTGGAGTGTTCTAAATCCGCTGCTTTCGCTGCTGATTATGCGTTTTATATTCGGGCACTTTTTCGGTTCGGCTATTCCGCATTTCACCACTTACCTTTTCTGTGGTAATATCGTATTCAGCTTTTTCTCCGAGTCAAGTGCCGAGGGCTTGATGGCGCTGTATGGCAATGCGCATGCCGAGATTGAACAGCAGCAGCATCATGATCGGATAAACAAGCGCAAGAAACTTCCATGTGAATACGATACCGTCCAGCGCGCAGAACAGGAAGAATACACAGAGCGTAATGCCAAAGTTGATCAGCGTCTGGGCATTTTTCGACAGCAGGAACAGGTATTTCGGGACATTGACCTTGGTGAAAATATCCGGCGCAGCGCCTACCTCCGCGGCGCCATGCTGGGCTATACCCGTGAATTTATGGATGAAAAATACGAGGAGATCATCGACTTCGCCGAACTGAAAGATTTTGAAGACCGATCTTTCAAGCAGCTCTCCACCGGTATGCAGAGCCGTCTGGCCTTTTCCATCGCAAGCCTTGTGCAGCCAGATATCCTGATCTTGGACGAGATTCTGTCTGTCGGTGACGGTGCCTTTGCCGAGAAGAGCGAAGCAAAAATGCGGGAGATATTGGACAGCGGCGCGACCACGATCCTGGTTTCCCATTCGCTGGATCAGGTGCGTGAACTGTGCAACAAAGTCCTGTGGCTGCATCAGGGACGGCAGATCGACTTTGGCGAGACCGACCCGATCTGTGACCGCTATCAGGCGTTCCTGCATGGAGAAATCGAATTATGAAGGTAAGTATAATTATCCCCACGCTCAACGCGGAGCGCTGGATATCGCGACAGTTGGATAGCCTGCTCTCGCAGACGGCAGAAGCGGAGATCATCGTGATCGACTCCGGTTCGACGGATGCGACGGGCTCCATCGTCCGCGCCCGCGCCGACCGCGTGCGGCTGATGGAAATCCCGCGGGAAGACTTCGATCACGGCGGCACACGGGATTACGCTCTGCGTCAGAGCGCGGGCGACTTTGTGTGCTTTCTCACACAGGACGCCCTGCCGACCGACGAGCGCTGTCTGGAACATTTGCTTTCGGCCTTCTCGTCGCCGGATATCGCGGCGGTTTACGGCAGACAGATCGCGTATCTCGACGCGCCGGAATATGAGAGGCTGACCAGAGTCTTCAATTACCCCGAACAGCCGCGCATCTGGCGGGAGGCAGATATTCCCCGCTACGGGGTCAAGTCGTATTTCTTTTCAAACGTTTGCGCGGCCTATCGTAGAGATGCGTACCTTGCCGCCGGCGGCTTCGACGCACCCATCCTCTGCAACGAGGATATGATGATGGCGGCAAAGCTGCTCCACAAGGGTTATGCATTGGCCTACACGCCGGACGCGGCTGTGTATCATTCTCACCGCTATACCTTGACGGAAGAGCTGCGGCGTAATGCCCGCATCGGCAAAGTAATGGGACAGTATCGGGAACGTCTTTCACGGGCGAACACTGATACCGAGGGCTGGCGTATGCTGCGCTTCGTCGGCGGGGAGCTTGCGCGCCGGAGGCAATACGGTGAGCTATTTACCTTTTACACTCATGCCGTGGTACGCTTTACGGGCAATCGCATCGGGAAAATCATGGATAAGCGGAGCCGCAGATGAAGCTTATTGTTTTGCTTTCTACATATAACGGCGTGAACTATATACGGCAGCAGTTGGACAGCCTTCTGGAGCAGTCACTTCCCGGCGTCGAGATTCAGGTGCGGGATGACGGCTCAACAGACGGCACCTGCGATATTCTGGAAGAGTATGCGAAACGCGGTGCCCTGCGTTGGTACGCGGGTCGCAACCTCGGTCCGGCGTGCAGCTTCTGGCAGCTTTTGCAAGACTGCGGTGAGGCGGAGTACTACGCCTTCTGCGATCAGGACGATGTATGGGACGGGGATAAACTGGAGGCTGCCGTCGCTGCGCTGACAAGTTTTGATGCCGATACGCCTGTTTTATATTGCGGCGATGTCAGAGTCACAGATGAATCTCTGAACGTTCTATACGATCACATGGTTAACCCATGCCCCGCAGATTATCCCCACGCGCTGCTGCGAAATCTGGCTCCCGGCTGTACCTTCGTTTTCAATCATCAGGCCCGGGAGCTGCTGCGACTGTATGACACAGAAAAGCTCGGCCTCGACCTGCACGACTGGACAGCGTATCAGGTCGTTGCCTGCTTTGGCCATGTGATTTTCGATACCGTGCCTCACATGTGCTATCGGCAGCACGAAACCAACGTCAATGGCGCACACCGCCGGTCAGCGATTTCCCTTCTGCGTAAAGTGCCTGTTTTTTGGAACGGCCCTATGAGAAACAGCCGCCGTCGTCAGGCGCTTCGACTGGAGCAGACTTACGGTGAGATCATGCCGGCAGGAAACCGTGAGCTGACCGAACTGATAGCACATTATGACGAGGATGCGTCAAAATGGCGCAAGCTGTTGTATATACTTTGGAACACCATAGATGGTGCAGATGCTCGTATGGCATGCCTCTTGGCCTTGTGTAACAGACTGTAAATATTCTGCCGCGGACTGTTTTGGAAGGAATGATCAACAGGCAGGAATAGGGCGGTTTAAAGCTTGTACTGCTCAGATCGTGCTTACTCATTTTTTGAGGGAGCTGTGTTTTATCGCATCGCTTATGCTATCGAACGCAGCACATCTACTTCTGCACACAGATCGTTCAATACTTTTGTAAATCCTTTGCCGGGAATTTCTTATACGGGTAACCTTTGAGAGTCAGGTACACTGATCTATTATGATTATCAAGTTCTGTCTTGCGCTCCTGATCAAATTTGCCCTGCTCCTTTTGCAGATAAGGAGTACGTATATTTAAATGAGAGTCGCAGGAAAGATGAGCGTGTTGTCAGCTCTGCCTGCACTGCTCTATCAAGTCTTGCAGGAATAAAGAGCATTAATTCACCCCAAAATCGTAATTATTCTAGCTTAAATATCTGCTGAATAAGAGCAAAAGAGAGGGAATTGAAAACCTATTTATTGGAATTCCGCTCTGGAGCGAATGGCTTCTCCGCAAATGATCCTTTGTTCGTTTGGATGCTTTCCATTGCCTGATTTGCCCAACACGAGAAAATGGGCGACAGAAAAAGCCAAGGACGGACGTTCCCTTTTTCCGTCCTTAGCTTCGCTTCAATATTTGATTTCTTACAAGTGCGACACTAATTATAAGTATAATGATAGAAAACCGGGATGATACGCACATTTCTGTACGTAATATCCCGGTTTCTTTGTCAGCCAACCCTGCCAGTCAGATGCCCAAATCAGTTTGACGTTCAAAACTGTCTTATGAACACCCGGCTTAAGGCCGGGGTTGTTTTTTTTTAATGTTTACCTTTTTTGTTTACCTTGTTCAAAATCGAAAAAGTCAATATAGCCTTAAAAATACCGAAAAGCGAAGAAAAGAGCTTTGAAACTCGCGTTTCAAAGCTCTAAAGCTGGTCGGAGTGCGGGGATTTGAACCCCGGGCCTCTTGGTCCCGAACCAAGCGCGCTACCATCTGCGCTACACCCCGAAAAATATTCTCTTGTCTGGACAGCTTTTATATTATAATCATTGTGGAGCGCCTTGTCAAGTGATTTGTTTCATCCTTTTAAGAATGAAAAAGAATACGGGAACAAGGGTTATGTAAACTTAACGATATCGCATCTGCTTGACAGACAGGCACATTTTCCAGTATAATACATTCAGATTATTCATTTTCCTTCATATAAACCGGAGCTAAACCGGAGCCAAAAGGAGCAATGCTGTATGAAAAAGATCCTGTTTCTGCTTTTGACCGCTGTGATGCTGCTCACGCTCAGCCCCTTTGCATCGGCGGAGTTCACACTGCCCAAAGGCATGAAGACGATCGAGGACGAGGCCTTTATGAACACCAGCGCCGGGAATATCCTGACGATTCCCGACGGCACCGAGAGCATCGGTGCACGGGCCTTTGCCGGGACCGGCCTGCAGGTCGTTGTCCTGCCGGATACCCTGCGGTCTATCGGGCAGGGCGCGTTTGACGCGGGCACTGTCTTTGACGTTTTTCCGAAGACATACGCGAAAAGCTGGGCCGTTGAAAACGGTTTTGACTTTTCGGAAATCTGCCTTAAGGCAAGTCCGGAAGAACAGCACATCTATAAGAACGGAACAGGCGTGGTCAAGGCAATCAATTCCTATGCCGATCAAATGACCTTCCAATGGGAAAAGAGTTCGGATGTGGAGAACTGGACCGTCATACCCGATGAGACCGGGCCGATCCTGCGCATTCCATACGACGAGAAAACAAAGGAGATGGTCGTGCGCTGCCGGGCACGCTTCAAAGACAGGGAACTGGATTACTGTGATCTGGCTTTCGTGTATTTCCACGGTGAGAAAACGACGTTCAAGGAGAATGACTGCGGGACAATCAGCGCCGACTCTGTTTACCTTGTATGGAACAGCATGGGGAAGAAGGTGACATATACCCTGTACAAGCGGCTCTCTGGCAGCGGCACCGGGCAGAACGGCTGGGAAAAGATTGCGGATGTGAAGAATGAGACTGCCTATAGAGTGTACGGACTGACCGGGAATACAAGCTATGATTTCAAGGTCACCGCCGCCATTACGGAGGGTGTGGCGGAGCCCTTTACGGCCGACGGGGAAGAGATCACCCTGAAGACCGGCACCAAACCGAGCTATTTTAGAATGGAGTGCTCCGCCAACGGTACGGCTCTCAACGTCGACTGGGAGAAGCTGGAAAGAGCGGTCTATGACGTCATGGCGGTCAAGGATAACGGAGAGCAGACCTGTCTCGCCCAAAATTCGACGGGTGACCATCTGAGCTATTATGTCCTTGAGAAGGAGACAAATTATACCGTCCGCGTCATTGCCAAGATCCCGGACGACAGCCAGTCCGGCGGATATCTCACCGTTGCCGAGCGGAGCGCTGCGGTGAAGACCGGAAGCAGCGACCCGGTCATTGAAAATTTTCAGGCGATCGCGGTGAACGATACCGTGCGGCTGAGCTGGAAGCCGCTGCGGGACACCGAGTACAGCCTGTATATGCGCGGCGACAATGAAAACGAGATGCCCATCACCACGCTCAAGGAGGCATACTGCGACATCGGCGGGATGGACAGAGAATGTAATTATACCTTCCGCGTGCAGGCGTCCAGCGGAGGGTGGGAGAGCAAGTCTGCCGAGACCACGGTCAGATCGCAGAAGAAAAATGACGTCGAGTACCGGGCGCTGCTGGTCGCGGAGGGAAACCACAAAGGAGACCAGCACCTCAACTCAGTGTACAACGACATTGAGCTGGTCGCCGAAACGCTTGCGTCCGCAAATACACCGAGCGGCAGCAAGTACTCCTATCTGCGCAGGACCGATCTGTCGAAAGAGCTGCTCCTGTTCTCCATCAGGGAGGCGTTCCAGAACGCCGATGACAACGACGTGTCCCTCTTCTACATCAGTACACACGGGGACATATCTTTGAGCGGCAAATATGCCGGCCAGCTGGCCCTTGCGGACAAACAGGGCAATGAGGAGACAATCCGTCTGGAAGAGCTCGCCGCTGCGCTGAGCAATGTCAAAGGTAAGGTGATTGTCTGGCTCGATAGCTGCGGCTCCGGCGCAGCGGTCTATAAGGAGGGCGTGCCGCAAAACGGCGAGCCCGGCTTCAATCCCGATCCGGTCGATACTGCGGCGTTCAACGCTGCCGCGGTCGAGGCCTTTGCCGCTTACGATTCCGCCGCGGATGCCGACCGCGTGTTGGCCGAGGATTTCGCGGTCGGCGATACGGCGGCTTTTGACACGGGCGAATTCTGCGTGGATGGGAAGTTCTGCGTGCTGACCGCCTCCGCCTACCAGCACAGCAGCGCAGGCAATACCTACGGCATTTTCACCGGTTTCCTCTGCGACGGCATCAAGACGGAAAACGGTTACATGCGCGCCGACGCAAACCACGACGGAAAGCTGACCCAGCATGAGCTGTTCATGTATATCAAATACCGCGAGGAACATCCCGTGAAGGGGCAGGATGCGCAGGTATATCCGCTCAACAGCGACTATGTTCTGTTCGTAAACTGACAAGCATACACATGGAAAGGGCAGTCCGCATCCGCGGACTGCCTTTTTCCCGCGCGGGGAGCCTGGCCCGTTTTTCGTTTCGGTCTGCTTGACAGGGGAAGATCATTGCCATTATAATACATATAATTATTCATGTTAAAATGGAAATAGACGAATTTCAAAGGAAGATGATATATGAAAAAAATCCTGTTTCTGCTTCTGGTCACGGTCCTGCTTCTTGCGTGCGGCGCTTCCGCCTCGGCGGAATTCGCTTTTCCCCAAGACCTCAGGATTATTGAAGCCGAGGCCTTTACGAACGTCCCCATGGGTAATTACCTGGAGATTCCATACGGAATTGAGGAAATCGGCCCGCGGGCCTTCGCCGGGACCGGACTCCAGGTTGTTACCCTGCCCCCGACGCTGTCTTCTATCGCACCGGACGCGTTCGATCAGGGCGTTGCCTTTGATGGGTTCCCGAAGACTTACGCAAAGCAATGGGCGGAGGGAAACGGTTTTGATTTCCGCGAGATCAACAAACCCTTACTGGATCATAAAGCCATGCACATCTATGGTCAGGACGCAGTAGGAACGGTTCGGGTAAACAATTCCTATACCGAAAACATGACCTTTGAGTGGGAAAAAAGCCTGGATGCGGATAACTGGACCGTTATAGAAGGTGCGACCGGGCCGACGCTGCAGATCCCCTGCGATCCCACAGCTAAAGATATCATGGTGCGCTGCCGGGCAAGCCTGGGCGATATAAAACTGGAAAAGTCCGATTTGGTTTTCATCTATTTCCACGGCGACAAAACGCCGTTTAAGGAAGACAAGTGCCGGACGCTCAGCGGGGACGCGGTTTACCTTGAATGGGAGAGCATGGGGGAGAACGTGGTTTATACCCTGTTAAAGCGCCCCAGCGGCAGCAGCACCGGCCAGGACGGCTGGTCTGATGTCGTGCAGCTGAATAATAAAACCAACTATACGGTGTACGGACTGACTGCGGATACAAGCTATGATTTCAAGGTCGTCTCCTACATCAAGGATGGGGATGAGCCTCTCACGCTCGACGGGCAGGAGCTCACTTTGAAGACAGGAACTACTGCAACCACGTTCACAGCGGGCGCGAGCGCCAACGGCACAGCCCTCAGTGTCAGCTGGGATGCTTTGGACGGCGCGGTATATGACGTCGCGGCGGTCACAGCCGACGAAAAGCGCTATGATCTTGGACAGGGGTTGACCGGACAAATCCTGAACTACTATGTCCTTGAGCCAGAAACAGCGTATACCGTTCAGGTTACGGCGAGAATCGCCGACAGCAGCCAGCCTGACGGCTTTGTCACCATGGCCGCGCCGCCTGTTGCGGTGACGACTGGGAACAGCGCGCCGATTGTTGAAGAGCTCCGGGCAGTCTCGGCCGGGGATACCGCACGGCTTAGCTGGAAGGAGCTGGAGGACACAGAATACAGCGTATATATGCGCAAGGGCAGCGGGGAAGATAAGATTGTTGGCAAGTTCAAGACCACGAAATGTGAGATCGGCGGATTGGAAAGCGGGATCGTATACACCTTCCGCGTGCAGGCATCCAGCGGAGCGTGGAGCAGCGAGTTCACCGAAGTCAAACTCACGCCGCCGGCAAAGAATCCTGTAGAGTACCGGGCGCTGCTGATCGGAGAAGGAAACCATCCCGGACAATTGCGCCTTGACTCGGTTTATGATGATATCGAGCTGGTCGGCGCAACGGTCTCAAACGCGAAAACCCCGACGGGCGGCACCTACTCCTATGTGCGCAGATCGGATCTTTTAAAGCAGGAGATCCTCGATGCCATCGCGGAGACCTTCCGCTATGCCGATGAAAACGACGTTTCTATCTTCTATATCAGTACGCACGGCGATACGAGCCAGGGCGGCAAAAACGCAGGCGAGTTCTCTCTTGTGGACAAAGAGGGAAACACAGAAACGATGCGCATGGAAGAGCTCGCCGCTGCGCTGAGCGAAGTCAAGGGGAAAGTGATCGTCTGGCTCGACTGCTGCGGGTCCGGCGCGGCCGTCTATCAGACGGGCGTGCCGCAAAACGGCGACGAAGACTTCAATCCCGATCCGGTCAGTTTCGAGGCGTTCAATGCCGCGGCGGTCGAGGCGTTTGACGCTTACGATTCTGCCGTGGACCTCAACGACGTACTCTATGACGGGTTTGCCGTGGAAGATACAGCGGCCTTTGAAACGGGCGAATTTCGTGTGGAGGGTAAATTCTATGTGATGACCGCTGCAGCCTTTCAGCGAACGAGCGCGAGCGAAAAATACGGCATATTCACAGCTTACCTCTGCGAGGGCATTGAGCACATGCGCGCCGACGCAAACGATGACGGAGAACTGACGCAGCATGAGCTGTTCATGTACGTCAAATATCGCGAGGAAAACCCGGCGAGGGGACAGGACGCACAGGTGTATCCGCTTAACAGCGACTACGTCCTGTTCGTAAAATAATACGCTAACACAGGAAACGGCAGGCCGCATTTGCGGTCTGCCGTTTTGCATCGGGCGGATTGTTCCAATGGGTTTACATAATGTTACAAACAGCGAAATTCAACGATAATCATACGATTCACTGCAAAAAAAGATTGTAAAGAGCGATTTAATGTGATATAGTACTACAGTGTTTCGGGGATTATCATGTGTCCCCGGAATAAAAAAGGGGAGAGCCGTATCCTGACTGTCCGGCGCTGTGCCGGACGGGACACGGATCTTCAAAACAATAAGGAGGATAACATGAAAAAGCTGATTGCTCTTCTGCTTGCGCTGACCATGATTTTCGCTCTGGCTGCCTGCGGCAAGAAGACCGAGACCGCCCCTGCGGCTACCGAGGCTCCTGCGGCTACCGAGGCTCCTGCGGCTACCGAGGCTCCTGCGGCTACCGAAGCTCCCGCTGCCGAAGCCAAGCCCCACATCGGCATCATCACCGGTTCTGTTTCCCAGTCCGAGGATGACCGCCGCGGCGCCGAGGCTTTCCAGGCCAAGTATGGCGAGGATATGGTCAAGCTGGCCATCTACCCCGACAACTTCACCGAAGAGCTCGAGACCACCATCCAGACCATCGTCAACATGTCTGACGATCCCGACATGAAGGCCATCATCGTCAACCAGGCCGTCCCCGGCACCACCGAGGCTTTCCGTCAGATCAAAGAGAAGCGCCCCGACATCCTCTGCATCGCCGGTGAGTCCCACGAGGACCTGCCCGAGATCGGCTCCGCCGCTGACCTTGTCGTCAACAACGACTTCGTCGCCCGCGGCTACCTGATGATCCGCACCGCGCACGAGCTGGGCTGCGACACCTTCGTTCACATCTCCTTCCCGCGCCACATGTCCTACGAGACCATGAGCCGCCGCGTGGCCATCATGAAGGCCGCCTGCGAGGAGTTCGGCATGCAGTTCGTGCTTGAGACCGCTCCCGACCCCACCACCGATGTCGGTGTTGCCGGCGCTCAGGCCTATATCCTTGAGAAGGCCCCCGAGTGGATCGAGAAGTACGGCAAGAACTCCGCGTTCTTCTGCACCAACGACGCCCACACCGAGCCTCTGCTCAAGCAGCTGCTCGAGTACGGCGGATGCTTCGTTGAGGCTGACCTGCCCTCTCCCACCATGGGCTACCCCGGCGCTCTGGGCATCGACCTGACCGCTGAGGCAGGCGACTACGCCAAGATCCTGGCCAAGGTCGAGAAGGCCGTCGTTGAAAAGGGCGGCGCAGGCCGCTTCGGCACCTGGGCTTACTCCTACGGCTACACCGTGTCCGCCGGTCTTGCCCAGCACGCGCTGAACGTCATCAACGGCGAGAGCGAGCTGCTCGACATCGACGACATCTCCAAGGCCTACGGCGTCTTCTCCCCCGGCGCTGAGTGGAACGGCTCCAACTACACCAACGCGGAGACCGGCGTCAAGGCTGAGAACACCTTCCTGATCTACCAGGATACCTATATCATGGGCGATCCGGGCCACTACATGGAGGCCACCTCCGTCGAGGTCCCCGAGAAGTACTTCACTGTCAAGTAATTCTCTTTCAGACACTTTCAGCTATGCAGAAGGGGAGGGGGCGCCGCTCCCTCCCTTTTCCCTGTAGGATGCTTTTGTCATCCTGAGCGCAGCGAAGGATCTTTCCCCGGATATCGGCACGCTATAAGATTCTTCGCTCTGCTCAGAATGACATGTTTTTATCGTTTACATAGGTAGGTTAGAAAAATGGCAAATGCAAACGCTCCGCTCCTGGAGATGCGCAACATCAAAAAGGACTTCTTCGGAAACCAGGTGCTCAGTGATATCAACATCACCCTGGCTGCGGGCGAGGTCCTGGGCCTTTGCGGTGAAAACGGCGCGGGCAAGTCCACGCTCATGAAGATCCTTTTCGGTATGGACGTGATCCGCGAAACGGGCGGCTATGAGGGCGACATCCTCATAAACGGCGGGAAGGTGACGTTCAACACGCCCTTTGACGCGCTGGCCACAGGCATCGGCATGGTACACCAGGAGTTCTCCCTGATCCCCGGCTTCACCGCCACGGAGAATATTCTCCTCAACCGCGAGCCGAAAAAGAAAAACATTGTCTCCGAGATCTTCGGGGACAGGCTCGACACGCTGAACTACAACGAGATGACCGGCCGCGCGGAGGCCGCCATCGACAAGATGGGCTTCCACATCGACAAGGACATGGTCATCAGCGACATGCCCGTCGGCCACAAGCAGTTCACCGAGATCGCGCGCGAGCTAAGCAAGGACCAGCTCAAGCTGCTGATCCTCGACGAGCCGACCGCCGTTCTGACCGAAAAGGAGGCCGAGGCGCTGCTGGCCTCGATCCGCTCCATGTCGGAAAAGGGCATCGCGGTCATCTTCATCACGCACAGACTCCATGAGATCCTGTCCGTGTGCGACAAGGTGGTGGTCATGCGCGACGGTCTCGTCGTGGCGGACGTTCCGGCGGCGAGCACCAGCGTCGGCGAGATTTCCAAATGGATGGTCGGCCGTAGCGTTGCGACCGCCGCCAAATCGGATATACGCGACCATTCGGACGCGAAGACCATCATGTCCATCAAGCGCCTCTGGGTCGACATGCCCGGCGAGACCGTGCGCGACGTGAGCCTGGACGTGAAGGAGGGCGAGATCCTCGGCATCGGCGGCCTTGCCGGTCAGGGCAAGCTCGGCATCCCCAACGGCATCATGGGCCTTTACGAGGCGGGCGGCAGCGTCGAATTCGACGGAAAGCCCATCCCCCTCAACAGCCCCCGCAAGTGCCTGGATTCGTCCCTGGCCTTCGTGTCGGAGGACCGGCGCGGCGTGGGCCTTCTGCTCGACGAGAGCCTGGAATGGAACGTTGCTTTCCCGGCCATGCAGGTGCAGAACAAGTTTTTGAAAAATTATCTCGGCGGCCTCATCAAGTGGCGTGACGAGAAGGGCATCCGCGAGGTGACCGAGCGCTATATCGACGAGCTCCAGATCCGCTGTACCGGCTCCAAGCAGAAGGCGAGGGAGCTGTCCGGCGGCAACCAGCAGAAGGTCTGCCTTGCCAAGGCCTTCGCGCTCGAGCCGAAGTTCCTCTTTGTCTCCGAGCCGACGCGCGGCATTGATGTCGGCGCCAAGGCCCTGGTGCTGGAGGCGCTGCGGCAGTTCAACCGCGAAAGCGGCGTCACCGTGGTCATGATCTCCTCGGAGCTTGAGGAGCTGCGGTCGATATGCGACCGCATCGCCATCGTGTCCGGCGGCAAAATTGCGGGCATCCTGCCCGCGTCGGACCCGTCGGAGGACTTTGGCATGCTGATGGTCAGCATGGTCAAGTGAGGAGGGCAGCATGAACGAAACATTAGACAGAACAAATCAGTCGCTGGCCGACCGCCTGCGCGAGTTTGCGAAAAGCTTCGGCCTGCCGCGGCTTATCATCGCGGGCTTCCTGCTGCTGCTGTTCATCGCGGCTCCCTTCGTGGGCGCGGACTTCTGGACGCAGATCAGCAACACCATCAACCGCTTCAGCTGGAACGCCATCATGGTGCTCGCCATGGTGCCGATGATCCACTCCGGCTGCGGACTCAACTTCGGCCTGCCCCTCGGCATCATTTCCGGTCTTCTCGGGGCGACGCTCTCCATCGAGTTCGGCTTCACCGGGCCCATGAGCTTCCTTATGGCCATCCTCATTGCCACGCCCTTTGCGGTCGTCCTCGGCACGCTCTACGGCTGGCTTCTCAACAAGATCAAGGGCGGCGAAATGATGATCGCCACCTATGTGGGCTTTTCCAGCGTGTCCTTCATGTGCATGATGTGGCTGCTGCTTCCGTACCACAGCCCCACCATGGTCTGGGGCTTCGCGGGCAAGGGCCTGCGCACCACCATCTCCCTCGAGGGCTTTTATGACAAGGTGCTGGCGGGCTTTCTGCAGATCAACATCGGCAATCTCTCCATCCCGACGGGAACGCTCCTGTTCTTCGCGGTCCTGGCCTTCGGCATGTGGGCTTTCCTGCACACCAAGACCGGCACCGCCATGACCGCCGTGGGCTCAAACCCCACCTTCGCAAGGGCCGCCGGCGTGAATGTGGACAAGATGCGCATGCTCTCCGTCATTCTCTCTACCTGGCTTGCCGCCATCGGCATCCTGGTCTATGAGCAGGGCTTTGGCTTTATCCAGCTCTACATGGCCCCGTTTTACATGGCGCTGCCCGCCGTGTCCGCCATCCTCATCGGCGGCGCGACCGTCAACAAGGCCACCATTGCCAATGTCATCATCGGCACCTTCCTCTTCCAGGGCATCGTCACCATGACCCCGACGGTCATGAACAACATGATCCACATGGACATGAGCGAGGTCATCCGCGTCGTTGCCTCCCAGGGCATGATCCTCTACGCACTGACCAGAAAAACGGAGGCGACGAAATGAAAAAAGAAAACAAGATTTTCACCTTCCTCCGCGACAACTCCGTGCCGATCATGTTCGTCATTATTTGCGCGGTGTGCATCCCCGTCTCCGGCTTCTCCTACAGCTATCTGATTAACGAGATCGTCACCCGCATGGGGCGCAACATCTTCCTGATCCTCGCGCTGCTCATCCCCATCATGTCCGGCATGGGCCTGAACTTCGGCATGACCCTCGGCGCCATGGCGGGCGAGATCGCGCTGATCCTGGTCTCCGACTGGCAGATCTGGGGCATCCCCGGCGTCGTGCTGGCGATGATCCTCTCCATCCCCATCTCCATTCTGCTCGGCGCCTTCTGCGGTAAGATCCTCAACATGGCCAAGGGCCGCGAGATGATCACCTCCTACATCATCAGCTTCTTCATGAACGGCATTTACCAGCTGGTGGTGCTGTACATGATGGGCTCCATCATCCCCATCAAGCACTTCTCGGTAAAGCTTCCCCGCGGCTACGGCATCCGCAACACGGTGTCGCTGCTCAACATGCGCCAGTGCCTGGATAACCTGCTGGCCGTGCGCGTGGGCGGCGTGAAGATCCCGGTGCTGACCTTCATGATCATCGGCGTGCTGTGCGTGTTCATCGTGTGGTTTAGAAAGACCAAGCTCGGCCAGGACATGCGCGCTGTGGGTCAGGACATGAACGTTGCGCGTGACGCGGGCATCAATGTCGAGCGCACCCGCATCATCTCCATCGTCATGTCCACGGTGCTCGCGGGCTTCGGCATGGTCATCTACCTCCAGAACATGGGCAATATCGCCACTTACAGCTCCCACTCGCAGATCGGCATGTTCTGCATCGCGGCGCTGCTGGTCGGCGGCGCGAGCGTGGACAAGGCCTCCATCGGCAATGTCTTCCTCGGCGTTATCCTCTTCCACACCATGTTCATCGTGGCCCCCAAGGCGGGCGCCCAGATCACCGGCGACTCCATGATCGGCGAGTACTTCCGCGTCTTCGTCTCCTACGCGGTCATCACCGTGGCCCTCATCATGTACGAGACCAAGAAGCGCAAGCACAAGAGCGCAGCGGCCCAGCAGCTGCAGGCGGCGCAGAATGAGGAGGCGGCACAATGAAGAACAAGAGACGCTTTTTCTTCCGCCTCGGCGCCATCGCGCTGCTTGTTGCGATCGCGGCCTGTATGATGGTCATCGGCCGCGGCCACACCGTGTATATCGACAACAAGAGCCTTGAATATGAGGGCGAGACCTATGCGCCCTACTACCGTGCCACCGTCTATGTAAACGGCGAGCGCGTGTCCAAGCTCCAGCCCAAGGAGCGCGCCAGCGCCACGAATATCGGGCAGAGCTTTTCCATGACCCTTGAGCTCATCAAGGAGAAGGGCGGCGAGACGAAGACCGTCGACATCGCCCTCAAGCTGCCCTACAGCATGGACGGCATCATCGTCAACATCCCCGGCTACATGGCGGGCCTGCCCCAGGACGCGTGGATGAGCGAATTTGTCTCCACACCCACCGAGGCCGAGATGCAGGACGAGGAAATCCCCACCGAGGAGGAAGACGTCCTCGCCGGCGCGGAGTTCTAAAACTATTTTACAGCCCATGCAAACGCATGGGCTGTTCCGCTGTCATCCTTTTACCGGACAAACAGATCGTATCAAAGGCTTGAAAACACTGTTCTCCAACACTTCACGACCAGACAGCGGCGCGAGCGTAAGCGAAGCCCTCCGCGGTCGGCGTGGCGCAGGACCGTATACCACTTGCAAGCGCCTTTTTCTTTTCTTACACCGGGCGCGGCGCATTCTTTTCTTTTCGGCAAGACGAAAAGAAAAGAATGGGGGGCGCATCACGCAGATAATGTTTTTGGGCATTATAATTGATTCATTCAGGAGGAAGTTATGGCAAAATTGGAGGGCTTGAAGCCCGAAAAGGTTTTTCAGTTTTTTGAGATGCTCTGCTCGGTGCCCCACGGCTCGGGCAACACGAAGCAGATCAGCGACCTGTGTGTGAAGTTTGCCGAGGAGCGCGGACTTCGCTATAAGCAGGACGCGCTCAACAACGTCATTATCTGGAAGGACGCAAGCCCCGGCTGCGAGGACCTTGAGCCTCTGATCTTCCAGGGCCACATCGACATGGTCTGCGCGAGCGAGCCGGACTGCGGCATCGACATGAAAACCGACGGTCTGAACGTGTATGTGGATGGGGACTGGGTCAGGGCGCACAAGACCAGCCTCGGCGCGGACAACGGCATCGGCGTCGCCATTACCATGGCCCTGCTCGATGACGACACCCTCCGCCATCCGCGCCTGGAGGCCCTCTTCACCACCGATGAGGAGACCGGTATGTTCGGCGCGAACGGCGTAGATCTCAGCGAGCTCAAGGGCCATAACCTTATTAACCTCGACTCCGAGGAGGAGGGTGCCCTCACCGTGAGCTGCGCGGGCGGCGTGCGGGCCGACTGCCTGTTCCCCGCCGACTGGGAGGCGGCGAGCGCGGACATGCGCTTTTATGAGGTCGTGATCGACGGCCTGCGGGGCGGCCACTCCGGCGCGGAGATCGACAAGGGCCGCGCCAACGCCATCCGGCTCATGGGCCGCTTCCTCTACGGCGCCGAGCAGCAGACGGGCCTGCGCGTTGCGTCCATGGAGGGCGGCACCTTCACAAACGTCATCCCGCTTTACTGCCGCGCCGTCGTCGCCGTCCCGGAGGAGAAGGCCTCCGAATTTGAAGCCACCGTTTTATATGACGCCGCCATGTTCAAAAACGAGTACCTGACCGCCGACCCGGGCCTCGCCATGCGCACAGCGCCCGCAGCGGCGGCGGAACGGGTCTTCTCCGAAGAGCGGACCAGGGCCCTGCTTCAGATGATGGTCCTGGCCCCGAACGGTGTGCAGGCCATGAGCATGGACATCCCCGGCCTCGTGCAGACCTCGCTGAACCTGGGCGTGGTCAAAACGGAAGGGGAGGGGATGGGGCTGTATTTCAGCGTCCGTTCCTCCATCCAGAGCCAGAAGGAGGCGCTGGTCGTCAAGCTCAGCGCGCTCTGCGGCCTTCTCGGCGCAAGCTTCCGTACCCACGATCCCTACCCCGCCTGGGCCTTCAAAAAGGAATCCCGCCTGCGCGACGCGATGGCAAAGGCATGCGCCGCGGTCTACGGCAAGGCGCCCAACATCACCGCGACTCACGGCGGGCTTGAGTGCGGCCTGTTCATGGAAAAGTGCCCGGACTTCGACTGCGTCTCCCTCGGCCCGGATCTGCGCGAGGTCCACTCCGTCCGCGAGCGCCTGAGCATCTCCTCCACCGAGAAGCTGTACAGAGTTGTAAGAAGCTTCGTGGAAAACTGGGAGTAAAACAAGAGCGTGAACCGAAAACCCGGTTCACGCTTTTTTCAGCGCTTTGGTATTTGCTCCGCTCCGCCCGTCACGACCTCGCCGGTCCGGACGGGGATGCCGCCGGGCGCTCCTGTTTCGGCGCAGACCGCGGCCCCGGCACAGGGAAGCTCGGCATGGGCGGCGAGGGCTATATAGAGGACCGCGACGCAAAACAGCGCGATCAGGGCCAGGACGATCAGCGTCCGCTTGACCATGACCCTGCGCCGTCTGCGCATCCGATCCTGCTCACGGCGCAGCTCCTCGGCCTGACGCTTCGCCTTCTCTCTTGCCAGCGCGGCGCTCTGTTGGGCCTTGCGCGCCTTGTCGGCGTAGAAGCGTTTCGCGTCGCCGACGGTGTCGCGGCCCACCTCGGCGGCAAAGCTTTTCACCGGGCCGAGCAGATCCTGCTTGAGACTGTGCAGCTCGTCCCGTTCTTCCTGACTCAGATAGGCGCTCATGGCGTACCCTCCCCGCATGATGATTTGCCTTATCATACCACACAAGATGCACGCTTGAAAAGAGCAAAAAACGAACCCCCGGCCTGTACGCCGGGGGTTCGCTGCATACGCGCGTTTACTTGTTGTTATTGTTCTTGCTGCCGAGGATGCGCAGCAGGCGCAGGAAGAGGTTTGCCATGTCGAGGTAGATGTCCAGCGCGCAGTCCACGGCGTTGTCCAGCGTCTTGGGGAACTGCTGGGAGCGGTGGATGTCGTAGGCGATGTACACGCTGAAGAGGCCCGAGGCGATCCAGTCCGTGACGTTCTGCCGCACACGGAACAGCAGCAGCACGACCTCGCACAGCAGGAGCGCGATCAGGCAGCCCAGCAGCGCCATGCCGAGCTTTTCAAAGAAGGCCGGGAACATCATCTCGATGCCGAGCATGGCAAGCGTCACGACGAGGGTGTACAGGAAAGCGTCCTTCACGACCTGGGAGTCGATCCCGCCGTACTCCGCCACCATGGCCGAGATCGCAAGGCCCAGTGGGACGACGACCATATTGTAGCCGAGAAAGCTGATGCCGGCGTTGTCGGACTTCGAGGCGATAAAGATGCCGCCGAAGGCCAGCACAAAGTACAGGATCAGGAAGGCGACGGGATTGATGTAGCGGTACACGTCGCCAACATAGGTGCACAGCAGGACGTTGACGAGCAGGCCCCACACCACCACGCCGATCATCACGGCGTTGTAAGCGCGGGTGCTGATGATCGCGCCGGGTTCGACAGCGGCCTCAAGCCTTGCCTGGCGCGCAGCATGGCCGAGGGCGAGCGCGGCGCCCGCGGCCTTCTGGGTCTCGGCCATGTGCGTCTGTGCCTGCTGGAGAGGCGCGCCGCACTCCGCGCAGAAGCGCGCGTCACGCGGGTTTTCGGTGTTGCAGTTCGGACATTTCATAGAGCAGAACCCCCTTCAAAAAAGTGAAAAGTGAAAAGTGGAAAGTGAAGATAAAAGAGTGGAGACGGGAAATCGAAAAGCGGAGTTACGGTGAGACTTCGGCGCTTCTACAATCATTGCGCAGCGATACCATAACTACACTTTTCACTTTTCACTTTCTACTTTGCTGTTATCCAGCCTGTGTTTGCCGTAGCCTGCGATGTCGTGCAGGCGGATCTGCCCCTGGATGCCCTTGGGCGTGACCCACATGGCGCCAGCCTCATTGAGGATGAGGCTGGGGCCGGCTTCCTCCACCAGCTCGTCGGTGGCGAGGATCTGCCCGCCCGCGGTGCAGCCCTGGACACGGGAGGCGAGATTGACGTTGCGGCCGATCATGTCGTACTTCGTGCGCGTCTCGGAGCCGATATTGCCGAGGATGGCCTCGCCCTTGTGCAGGCCGATGCCCATGGAGATATCGGGGTAGCCCTGCGCCCGGTTCCACTCGTTGACGGCAGCCATGCGCCGCTGCATGGCGACCGCGCAGGCGGCGGCGTTGCGGGCGGACAGCTCATTGTCGCGCGGCGCGCCGAAGACCACCACGATCGCGTCCCCCACAAAGTCGAGGATGTTGCCCTGCCAGGCGTTGATGATCTCGATCATTTCCTCGAGGAAATGGTTGAGCATGCGGATGAAATCCACCGGGTCCATCTGCTCGGAAAGCTGTGTGGAGCCGCGCAGATCGGCAAACAGCATCGCCACGTCCCGGCGCTCCCCGCCGATCTTGAAGTCCTTGTCTTTTAAGATCTCCTCCAGCACCTCGTCGGTCAGATAGCGGCCGAAGGTGCTGCGGATAAAGGCGTCCCGCTGAAACAGCGTCTGGCGCAGCTGCTCGTTTTCGGCCTCCAGCGCTGCAATGATCGTTTTGTCGGTCATGATGGATTCCTCTCTTTTCTATGCTGAGAAAACAATACCACAAAAGAGAAGATTTGAAAACAGGGAATTGTAAATTTTTCACCTGTACAGAAAATGACAAAATAAAAACAAACCGGAGAAAAGAATTGTCGAAAATTTTGGAAAACTGATAATGGATTCTTGTAATAACTGTAAGTACATGGTAGAATGATAGGGAAATAATGGGAGAGCGCGCGCCTATATATAGCATGTTGCGGCGCTTAAGACATAATAATTTGTATCTATATAACAATATCTGCGCTTTACGGCAGCGAGATGGGAGGGACGGCGCATGACGGACAAACAGCTCAGAAAGCTCAGGCGTTCGGAATTGCTGGAAATGCTGATGGAAATCGAACAGGAAAATGAGACGCTGGCGGCGGAAAACCGCGATCTGCGCGCACGGCTCGAGGATAAGCAGCTTCGCATCGAAAAGTCCGGCTCCCTGGCGGAGGCTGCCTTGCAGCTCAGCGGCGTGTTTGAGGCGGCCCAGAGGGCGGCGGAGCTCTACCTGGAGAACATCAAGCAGCGCTCACCCGAGGACAGCGCGGGGACGGAACGACAGGAAGCATAGACAATGGAACAGAGAACAGACAGACCCACGGTCGAGCAGCTTGACCGCGAGATCCGCAGGCGAAAGAGAAGCCTGCAAACGCGCCGCGTCCTGCGCAATACGCTCTACAGCCTCCTGACGGTGGCGGCAGCGGCGGTGCTGGTATCCACGCTGTTTTTCCCGGCGCTGAGGATTTTCGGCAATTCCATGGTGCCGACGCTCCACGAGGGGGAGATCGTTGTGTGCCGGAAGAACTCCGGCTTTCAGACGGGAGACGTGGTTGCCTTCTATTATAATAACAAGATCCTCGTCAAACGCGTCATCTGCGGGCCGGGGGACTGGTTCACCATGAAAGAGGACGGAACCGTCATCGTCAACGGCAGCGTGATCGACGAGCCCTACGTGACCGAGAACGGCTTCGGCCCCTGCGATCTGGAGCTGCCGTTCCAGGTACCGGACGGGCAGTTCTTCGTCATGGGGGATCAGCGCGCAAGCTCCGTCGACTCGCGTATGAGTCAGGTGGGCTGCGTCACACAGGAACAGATCGTCGGCCAGATCATCCTTTGCATTTGGCCGCTGGAAAATTTCGGTTGGATCGAAAAGTAATATAAGCTCCGCTGCGGTATAGTTTACACACGCAAAAGCATTTCAAACGCGCTCATCCACAGCCGGCCCGAGATGCTTTTTGCACGCTTGCCGCCGGGGAGGAGCAGACATGCAGGATCTGGAAACGAGAGCGACAAAACGATATAACGAGAGAAGGAGGAGCACCGCGCGCAAGTACGGCATCGGTCTGTTGGCCCTGCTGGTCCTGCTTTGTACGGCGGCTGCTCTTTTGCTGCCCGCCTTCACGCTGGAGAAGGATGTCTTCTGCGGGCTGGAGGAGCATACGCATACGGAGGCCTGCTATGAACTGGTCCCGGTCTGCGTCGTGGAGGAGCATGCGGCTCATACCCATACGGACGCCTGCTTCGAGACCGCGCGGGAGCTGAGCTGCGGCCTCGAAGAGAGCGAGGGCCACACCCACACCGACGCCTGCTTCAAAGAGGAGAAGGCGCTTACCTGTGTCCTGGAAGAGGACGAAGGCCACGCCCACACGGACGCATGCTATATCGAAGAGCGGGAGCCTGTCTGCGGCATCGTTGAGACCGAGGGCCATGCCCACGACGATAGCTGCTGGAGCACCGAGCAGGACCTTGTCTGCGAACTCGAGGAGAACGAGGAGCATCAGCATGACGATGCCTGCTATATCGAGACGTCCGTCCTTGTCTGCGGCGAAGAAGAGCGCGAAGCCCATACCCACGACGAAAGCTGCTATGTGACGCGCCTTGTCCCGAACTGCGGCGAGGAAGAACGCGAGGGCCATACCCATACCGACGAATGCTATACCGTGAAGCAGAAGCTTGTCTGCGAACTTCCCGAAGATGCGGGCCACACCCATACCGACGCATGCTATACCGATACACAGAAGCTGATCTGCACCCTCCCCGAGGATGAGGGCCACACGCACAGCGAGGCGTGCATGGAGGAAAAGCTTGTCTGCGAAAAAGAGGAGCACACCCACAGCCTGCAGTGCTATTCCAACCCCGAAGCGGTCGAGAGCGAGGCCGCCTGGGTCCTGAGCTTCCCCACGTTCGGCGAGGACGCGACGCACCTTGAGCGTCTGCTCGGCATCGCGGAGTCGCAGCTCGGCTACCAGGAGAGCGCGGAAAACTATCTGGTGGACGAGAATAAGTCTCTCCACGGCTACACCCGCTTCGGCGATTTCTGCGGCGAGCCTTACGCCGACTGGAACGCCATGTTCGTGAGCTTCTGCCTGCATTATGCCGGCATCGACCCGGCGATCTTCCCGGCCGAGGGCGACGCGCAGAGCATGATCGACGCGCTCACCGAGAAGGAACTGTATATCCCGAACGGGACGGAGGGCTTCCTGCCGCGTCCCGGCGATCTGATATTCTTTGATAACATCTACACGGGGACCTACACTGTCCGCGTGGGCATTGTCACGTCCGTTGACCGGGAGCTCGGCGTCCTCAATGTCATGGAGGGCGACAGCGCCGACAGCGTGGCCGAGTGCAGATACGCCCTGGACGACACGACGATCCTGGGCTACGGCGTCCTGCCCGAGGCTCTGCGTGCGGAAGCGGACGCCGAAGCCGACACCACCGCCGAAAGTACCGACACCAAGGACGCGGACACCAAAGCTGCGGATACCAAAGCTGACGAGACCAAGGCTGACGAAACCAAGGCCGACGAGACCAAAGCTGACGAGACCAAGGACGGCGAGACCAAGGCCGACGAGACCAAAGCTGACGAGACCAAGGCTGACGAGACCAAGAACGGCGAGACCAAAGCTGACGAGACCAAGGCCGACGAGACCAAGGACGACGAGACCAAGGACACGGACACCAAGGACGACGCAAAGACCGGCGACGCGAAGGACGCAGATTCCGAGCCCAACATCACAGAGTCCAAACTGAAAATGAAGGCCGGCAACCCGATGCTTCTGGGAGATCCCGCCCAGTTAAATCTTGTTGATCTGACAAACGGCGGTGGCTATATCAGACCGACTGAGACTGCCTATAAGGGCTTGGAGCGCGGGCAAGAGGTGGAACTCAAATTCCATTTTAAAATTGCCAATGAGCACCTGACGGAAGCATTACAAAACAACTGGTACTATGATCTGAGCAATTATATCGGGGATGGACCTGATAAAATCTTCTCCTCCATAGATGGAGTAACGGGCGGGCAGCTTATGTCCGGTACCGATATAGTCGGAAGCTATGAGATCAAAGACGGTAAATTTATCATTAAGCCCAATCCAGATCTGTTAATAGGGTTCGATCACGACTTGGAGGGCAGTTTTACTTTTGATGCAAAGGTGAACAAGAACTTCTCCCCGGAAGAAAATGTCCAGACGATCACGTTCCCGGGAGAAGGAACTTCCACTTTCCAGTTCAATGAGAAGAAAGTCAACCACAGCAAGACCGTCAGCGCGACAGAAGGCGGAAGCAGCGCACAGGGAGACAGTGCGCAGTTGGTAGAGGAAAACGGTAAATACTACCTGTATTATAAAATCCACATGCAGCCGCATCAGACTCTTGATTCGCTCAGCTTTACCGATACCCTCTCTGCCGGGCAGAAGCTTGATGCCGACAGCATTAAGCTTAACGGAGAGTCTGTTAGCGGCCAGAATGTAAGTGACAGCGGTTTTTCCTTTGATGTTGCGCAGCATCTGGAGGATCAGGGCAAGACCATCTCGGACTGGCAAAATTTTGACGTCACCTACCGTGCGGAGATCACTGACGTAGATGCACTTAAAGCCGGAAACCTGAAGGATCTCACCAATGAAGCCAACTATACATGGACAGGTGATACTGCGAAAGACAAGACCACGGTCAATCCGAAGTTTGACAAGGAGCTGTATTCGAGCAAGGCTGTCGGCGGCCTGGACGGTGTCTATGTGGGCGGCGGCAATGTAGACGTGATCAAAGATGGAGACGGTTTTTACCTCGAGTACCGCATCACGGCCACACCGAACACGGAGACAAGCAACCTGACGATCACGGACACCATCGGCGCTGGGCAGGAGCTCGTTGCAGGATCGGTCTCTTATCAGGTTGGCAATGATGGTTCAGTGAAGCCTGCGAGTGTTACCTCGACTGACAGTGGCTTTACCTATAAAATCCCGGAAACGGTTTCTGCCAACACGCCTGTCATCATGACTTACCGGGTCAAGCTGACGCCGAATACAGAAGGAGATACTTCGCCTCTGGGAAGTCCAAAAACGAACACCGCAAAATGGACCTGGGAAGGTAAACCCTCGGAGAACACCACCACCGTCACACCCAAAGAGCCGGAGCCGAGGTTTGGCGTGACCAAATCGGCCGACGCTCTCGAGGCGGGACCCGGTGATGAAGTCACCTATACCATCACCATTGTAAACCCGGACCCGGGACATGTGGATCTCAAAGATTATCCCTTCAACGACTATATTGCAAACTACCCGTTCACGGTGAAGCCGGAGAGTTTTCATGTCACAAACAGCAACGGAACGGAAATCAGCACCGGTGATCCGACATGGAACCAACCGGACACCACCACTGCACCCGGCAGCAGCTACAAGCTCTTTACCTACAACTTCCCGGAGGGCTCTAAAGACAGAGAATACACCATTACCTATACCATCAAACTCGGCGATGACGGCAATGCGGGCACCCGGGCGCTTATTAACCGCGCTGTGATCGGCGAAGGCGAAGATAACAGCAATACCACTGTCGACTACGATAAACCGACAGTTAAGAAGAACTGGACAGAGGCGGGCACGGGCACGGATGACAACATCGTCGCCTGGACGATCCGCGTAGAAGTGCCGAAGGACAAAAGCTTCAAAGATGTTGTCGTTAAAGAGAGCGACTTTATGGGCGGTCCGACCCAGTGGGACCTCAAGGATCTGATCATAGACTGGACTTCTCTCAATGTCTATGAAGACGATGGAACCGGAAAACCCAAGGGCGATGCTATCATTGAGGGAGATATGACATACAAAGTCAATCCCACTGAAAACACCATCACCTTCCCGGAACTCAACGCCTCACGCATTATCACCCTCAACACGAAGCTCCCCGATGGCCTGAAATTTGCGGATCTTGCCAAGCAGGGCTACTATGTCAAGAACACCGCCTCCCTGACGGTCAAAGGCGAGGGTGTCGATTCCTCGACCGACTCCCATACCTACGCAAAGCAGGATTACAGCTTTACGAAGGATGGCGTGCTCCAGGGTGAAAAGACGAACGATGGGCGCCCGCTCTGGAAGTGGACGGTCACGATCAACAATGAAACGCTTGAACTCGATCCGGATATTTTGCGCCCCGTTTTCACGGATACCATTCCCGAAGAAATGGAGCTTTATCCGGCTGATGGCAAAAACGTCAAAGTCAGTTTTTATGCTCGGATTCAGGGTATAAACAGAGATGGCAATAAGGTCAGCCCAGGCGGCGAGGCAAACATTCATTGCACCCCGCGCGATAACGAGTTTGGCTTCAATATCGTTGAGGAGCTGAGAAAGGCCCTCGGACAATACGTAAATGCGCCCGAAGGTGTGAGCGGCGTACAGTATACGATCACGTATTCTACCACTGTCACTGAAGAACTGTGGGCCGAGATGAAAGAGACTGTCGACAATTACAGCTTCACCAACAAGACAAAACTCTTGGATGAAGACGGCGGCACCTTGAAAACCACAGAAGATACCGTGACCTATGAGTATAAGAATGTTATTGATAAAGTAGGAGAAGCTATCAACAATTTCACCCTTGAGTATAAAGTCAAGGTAAATCCGGAAGGCCTGAAGCTCAACAACGGGAAAGACTATACGGTCTATGACAAACTGAGCACAGATTTAACGCTTGATACGACATACATAAAGGTGTACGAGGGCGCAGAAACGGAGGCTGACCTTGTATATCCCAAGGAGCCTACGCCGGTTATTGTCAGTTATGATGACAATACCCGCACGCTGGCGTTCAGTCTCCCGGATGGGAAGGCTTATATCATAGTCTTTCGTGTGGCGCCTACTCCCAACAAGGACAACAAGTATTCCAACACAGTTGTTCTTCGTACGGACACGCTGCAATTCAAGGACACGGAAGAGACCGAGCATGAGTTCCATTCTGGGGCGGAGGTTCATGCTGCTCATGGAGATTTCAGTCTGCTCAAGACCGATCAGTTCAACCCGGCCTCAAAGCTGAAGAACGCAGTGTTTAAGCTTTATGAGGTAGAACTGGCGAACAACTACGCCATGGTAGGTGAGCCGAAACGGCTGCCTGACGCTACTACGACATTTACGTCGAACGAAAACGGCGTGGTTGAGTTTACCGGCGTGGACTTTATGGAAGGCAAGCTCTATTGCTGGCAAGAGACTGAGCCAGCAGACGGGCACGTGCTGACCGATGAATCCATGCACTACTTCTGCATCTATAATAAGTACACTTCTGCCGGCCTCACAAAAGGTGACAACTACGAACATCACTGGAGCTATGACGGTCTGACCGATGGACTCAAGGTAAAAATCAGGTCTTTTTTGGAAATGGAGCCAAATACTACAGAGCCCTTCTCGGTTAAAGAGATCATGGAAAAGGCGGGTGACGACGCTGAGAAAAAGGCAGCCGCAAACCTCATCCTCAGTGAGCTTGCCGGTGAACTGAGCCAGATATCGTTTGACAGAGCCGAGAATCTGGACCACGGCGCACAGGACGCCAACAACATCATCGTCCTCAGCGAACTGAGCGGCTACCAGTGGACGTGGCGCAACCCCGATGACCAGACCGCTCAGGCGGTTCTCAAGGGCACAAAGCTGCTCCATGGCCTTGACTTGGAGGCAGGGGAGTTCGCCTTCCGCCTCGACGACATGAGCATGGGCAATGAGGATGATCCGACCCGCGTTCAGATCGTGAAAAACGATGCCAACGGCGACTTTGCGTTTTCTGCGCTCTCCTTCAAAAAACCCGGTATATACCACTATCAGATCACTGAGTATCCCGGCAAAAACTCTGTTCCGGGTGTGATCTATGATACGACGAAGTATCAGGTCGAGATCGAGGTCCTGCAGTCGGATATCGGAAACCGCGCGGGTGTTCCCGAAGAGCGCATCAGGTACTACAAGAACGGTCAGGAGATGGAAAAGGCTTTCTTCAACAACATTGAGGACAAGGCCAGCCTCACCATCATCAAGACCTTCTCCGGCGATTTTATCAAAACGGATGCCTTCGAAAACAGCGGTGTGAAGGATAATCTCCGCTTCGAGATCCGCAAAAAGAAAACCGGCGAGCTTATTAAAACGGTGTTCTACTCTGAGATGTCCGGCGGGACCTACACGCTGACCGAGGGCATCGAGTCCAATACGGTATACACCGTGACGGAGAAAGACGCCGATATTCCCGGTGCCGTGCGTACCACGATTTACAGTTCGGTGCGCGAGCCGAAGGAAACCGACTGGCAGAAGAACGCCACCGATACCGCGACGGTCAATACCAACGGCGACAAGCCTGCCTTCGTAAACTATGACAACAGCTATGAGCCGCAGGTCATGAAGATGAAGCTCAAAAAGCTGTGGTACAGTGAAGGCTCCCGCGAAGAGTCCGGAAGCACAGTCGAAACTATGGAACTGGCCACTGCCCCCAACGGTGTGGATGAAATCTTCTTTAAGCTCCAGCGCTATGAGAGGAATGGATGGAATTTCGTCGATAAGAAGTATGAGACGGAGTATTTGCTTCCTGTGAACGGATTGTACGCCTTTGACGATTATTACATCCTTTCCCCGACCATGAGCTGGGCGAAGGAACTGGAAAACATGCCCTTGGGCAAATACCGCGCGGTAGAGATCGAAAAGGTCGGGGATGGAGATCCCCAGCAGTGGAAGATCGTCGACCAGAGCGATGTGGTCTATTTGAACAATCAGGAGATTACACTGCATAACGGTTATGCTGTCGCAAAGGACGTATCCGGCAGCGAGAGCGGCATCCTAGACGGCAAAGACGGTACGGTCTACATTTGCAACCGCACGTTGGAGCTTGACTTTGTCAAGGCCTGGAAGGATAAGGACGGGCAGAATGTAACTGATCCCTTTGAAAAATACAACATCCAGTCCATCACCTTCCAGCTCATGCAGGCCACAAGCCCGGACGACGAAGCGACACCGGTTGCAGGCAAGACCTGGACCATGACCAGCGCCAATCAGGACGAACCGATCCACTTCGACGGCCTCCTGAGCCAGGATAAGGAGGGCAACGACCTGTATTACAGCGTCACGGAGAAGATCATATTGAACGATGACACGGAGCTCAATCCCGATAGCTTTGCGATCATGTCCGCTGACGGTGAGACTCCCTTTGTCGGCGTGGAGCCCTCTGACGAACCCCAGGCCATCACCAATGTCGAGCAGCCCATCGGCATCACGATCAAGAAGGTGTGGAATAATGTGGATGCGGAGGAACGGCAGACCGTCTATGTTCAGATGCAGGCGTTTTACAATAATAGTTTCCACATTGTCAATGATCCAGACATCAAGACCGACGCAGGAAATGGACCCATATTAGGCACTGACGGCCTGTACGCCATCGAATGGAATGACACAAGCAACGAGACCATCACCTTCAGCAATCTGTTCCGGTACTATGACGGTAAGTTCAATGAACAGCCCAAGTATGACAATGCCGATGTCTCTATGGTAAAGTTCGTGGAATTTCGAAAAAATGGAGACGCTTATGAGGAATTCAGCGGCGACACGTACATGGTTACGTACTCCTTCGAGGGGAAAAACGGGCCGCAAGACGCTCGTGACGGCATATCTCCGACGGAAAACGGCACCCTGACCATCACCAATAGCAAACGTGAGAGCACAAAACTGATGGTCACCAAGAGCTGGCCTGAGAAGAAGGATACCAAAATCTATTATCAGGTGCACCTCGTCGCGGAAGACGGTGCGGACGGAGTGCTGGGGCTGTACGATAGTAATGGAATTCAAAACAACGAGGAAAAGCATATTCATTACGGTTCTCATTGGAGCAATAGTGTACTGTTTCTTAAATATGACTCTGTTAACTCGGCTTGGGAAACGGCGGAATTTGAATTCCCGAAAAAAATGAATATCAACGGGAGTAGTAAATATCTTGCCGGCGTCTATGTCGTGGAGGTGGGAGAAGACGGCACTCCGCTTGATAACAACAACGACGGGATGACGGATTTGCAGACTGAAAACTGGAAGATCACCTACACCTTTGACGGCAAAACCGTCAGCAAGTCCAATCCCGTTCCCGCCGGTTCCAACGGCCCCCTGACCATCAAAAACGGAGATGAGACTCCGCCGTCGATTGATCTGAAAATCGTCAAGGTCGACGCAAACGACCTCAGCAAGGAGCTTGACCAGGCGAGAAAGCTTGTGGCGACCTTCACCCTCAAACGCTCCGACAGCCCGGACGCGGCGACTAACGATTCCTATGCGGCTATGGACACGTATACCAAAGTCTCCACGGGTGTAAACGGCGAGCTGAAATTTGAAAACCTTCTTGACGGTTATTACCGCCTGGTGGAGGTGAACGCCCCGCGGTACTATGTCAACAGCGGCGAGCCGTTTGATTTCACCGTCAAGGATGGCGTCTTGACCGCGCATGACAGCAGACTCATCGTGCATGACCAAGATGTAAGCAAGCCTGACGGCGGCAAGGTGTACACCTACAAGATCGGCAACGAGAAGGGTGTTGAGCTGCCGTCCACCGGCGGCGTGGGTGTCGGCGTGTACCGCATTGGCGGCGCGGCGCTGCTGCTCGCGGCCACAGGACTTGCGGCGGCAGAGTCTCTGAAACGTTCCCGCGCCGACAGGGCGCGCAGACGAAAAGGGGGTGAGGGCGAGACATGATCCGTCCAACCCCCAGCATCCGGGACGTCCCGGCCTATGCCTCCCTCTCTGAGGGAGGTGGCACGGCGCGTCCCCCCGCAAGCGCCGTGACGGAAGGAGTCCCCATGACTTGCACCCGACGAAAGGATCGCGACTCCCTCAGTCACCAGTGTGCGCACTGGTGCCAGCTCCCTCGGAGAGGGAGCCAAGCGCAAACCAACCTCTATGCAAAATAAAAAAATAAACAAACACGAAAGGAAACACGAAACATGAAGAAACTTGCAAAAGTCCTCTCCCTCGCGCTGGTTCTCGTCATGGTGTTAAGCCTCGGCGGAACTGCGTGGGCGGACGTTACCGTTACTGTCGCAACTATCAAAGACCAGGGCGGCGGGACCCATGCCCACACATTTAAAGCTATCCAGCTTTTTACGGGTGAACAGACAGATGAGCAGAATACCCTGAATATACTTGGTAATATTCAGTGGAGCGATGATCTCAATTCCGATACTCTGAAAAACAATGTTATTACTGCCATCAGAGCGATTGACAATACAATTGCATTGACTGATGTAGACACGACAAATCCTTCAAATCCTCTCGGTTCTTCTGCCACTGAAGTTGCGGAAGCAATCTCTACCTTTACGCAGGCTCAGGCAGAGCAGTTTGCAGAACTGCTTGATGAGTATCTGAAGGGCCTCACGGGAACTACGCTTACCGGAAGCACAACTTTAGCTACAGGCTATTATCTGATCGTTGACACGACAACGATCGGAGAAGGCGATGCGCGAAACGCTTCTCTGCTCCAGCTTACACAAGATATTACAGTAGCAGTAAAGACTGATATCCCGTCCCAGGAAAAGAAAGTTAAGGACAACGCGCCCGCAGACGGCGACAGTACGATTGCGAGTACTAAAGCTTTAGGCACTACAAACATAGATCGCGGCGAAGGATACAACGATGTCGCAGACTACAGCATCGGCGATACTGTGCCGTTTGAAATCTTTTCCCGTATTCCCAATATGCATTATTATGATACTTATTACTTCTGCTTCCATGATACAATGGACCCCGGTCTGACGTTGGCAAGAGACAGCATCAGAATAAAGATCGGTGAATATGAAATTTATAAGCCGGCTGATGATGATTATACTGGAGGGGCAGATGAAATGCGTACCCTGTGGAATAGTCTTGTGCCAACCGATGGTTCCCACAGCGATAATAGCCCAGATTGCAGCTTCCATGTTACATTTTCCAATCTGAAAGTTTTTGTTAATAATAATCTTGAGAAGATAATGGGTACAACAGCGTATACCGCAAAAGTTGCGGAATGCACTTCTGCAGGGAAGACCATTTCTTCCGATGATGCGGAAGGTTTACCAATCAAGGTTAGTTTTGATGCGGTGTTGAATATTAATGCTAATGTTGGCGATGCATTAGGAAATATCAATAAATCCAAGGTTGAATACAGCAATAATCCGGATGAGGAAACGAAGCACGGAGAAACACCGGAAGACAAGGTAATTGTATTTACATACAAATTGGATAACAATAAGTACGATGGCAAAGCCGCTACACTTTCTTCCAGTGCAACTTATTGGAAAGATCGTGCATGCAATGAATCTTGCGAATCTACTGATGCCGCAGCCAAGTATGCTGTGGATAGTTCGAAGAAATACGTCAAAATTGGAAGTACCTGGCATGAACTCCTGGATGGTGCCAAGTTCATTCTGACAAAAGAAGTGTCTGGAACAACATTTGTAGCCATATTTGACAACCGCCAGCACGTTATAGGATGGACAAGTAAAGCTGCCTACAATACCACAGCAATCAAGGCGAATCCTGACAATTTTTCCAACATTGATCAGAACGACCTTCGCGATGGCACGATTAATAATGATGGTGTCGGTTATGGTGCAAGTGAGTGTGTAACGCTGATCATGGAGTCAAACAACAATGGGTATTTTGGCGCAATCGGTCTCGATGAAGGAACATACAAGCTGGTTGAGGTTGCGCCGCCTGAGGGCTACAATGCTGCTGCGGATCTTCAGTTCACGATTACTGCAACTGAGATGACTGATCGACAGAATTGGACTACTACATCGGCAGATGCAATCACAAAACTTGAGATTACAGCTGGTGCTACGACAGACGGAGATGAAACGACCGGTGTCGTTACCCTGAATGTAGCGAACAACAAGGGCATCTCGCTGCCCGAGACCGGCGGTGTCGGCACTACGCTGTTCTACGTTTTCGGCTCCATGCTCGTCATTGCCGCGGCCGTGTACTTCGTGACCAAGAAGCGCTCCGAGGTGGAGTGATCCCGCGATTAACGCACAAATCCCGGTTGACTCCGTAGGGGCCGACGCCTATCACGCGGCCCGTGTCATGGTACGATAACCGACACGGGACGCCCGGGGGTCGTCCCCTACAGGGAAAAACCAATGTTTCTGTGATAACACCAACGATTGCACCCGTGCATTGCCTCCCTCCTTGAGGGAGGTGTCACGGCGGCTTGCCGCCGTGACGGAAGGAGTCCCCACGGTCTGCACCCGCCGAAAGGACGGGGGACTCCCTCAGTCGCTGCGCGACAGCTCCCTCAGAGAGGGCGCCCCATCACCTCCGGCATGACCAAAACGCACAGCTTTCCCTGCGCGCTTTGCTGATCCCGGAAACTTTCCCAACGAAGGAAAAAGCCCTATGACCTGGTTAAAAAAGAATTTCGTCTCCCTGTTGGTGCTGCTCATGGCGCTGGTCGGGGTGGGGCTGCTGGTCTATCCCACCTTCTCCGACTGGTGGAACAGCTTCCACCAGAGCCGCGCCGTCGCGGGCTACGCCCAGGCGGTCGCCGAGCTCGACCCCGACCGCTACAAGGAGGTCTTCGAGGCCGCCGAAAAGTACAACGAAAAGCTCTGCAAAAGCGGTGTCCTGTGGAACATGAGCGACGCGGAGAAGAAGGAATACAACGCCCTGCTGGATGTCAACGGCTCCGGCATCATGGGCTACATCGACATCCCGAAAATCAACGTCACCCTGCCCATTTACCACGGCACCGACGAGGCCGTGCTGCAAATCGCAATCGGCCATCTCGCGGGGACGAGCCTGCCCGTCGGCGGCACCGGGACCCACTGTTCCGTCTCCGGCCACCGCGGCCTGCCAAGCGCCCGGCTCTTTACCGACCTTGACAAGCTGGCTCCCGGCGACAACTGGACCGTTACGGTCCTCGACCGCACCGTCACCTACGAGGTCGACCAGATCCGCATCGTGCTCCCCTCCGAGGTGTCCGAGCTCAAGATCGACCCGGAGAAGGACTACTTCACCCTCGTCACCTGCACCCCCTACGGCATCAACTCCCACCGCCTGCTGGTGCGCGGCCACCGCGTGGAAAACGCGCAGGGCAAGGTCATCGTCCTGGCCGAGGGCGTGCTCATCGAACCGGTGTACCTGGCGCTCGTGATCGGCGTGCCGATCCTGGTGCTGCTGTTCATCTGGTCCATGGCGGACGCCGGACGGCGCGTGGACTACCTCCGCCTCAGCCGCTCCGCCGCCGACGCGCTCAACCACCGCATCGAAAGACGCAGACAAACAGACGACTCCCGGGCACGCAAAAAGCCCGGTGACAAAGGAGATTCCCAATCATGAGGAAAAGAAGATTCATCCGCCTGGCCCTGGCCCTGACGCTGGCACTGCTGACGGTCGTGTCAGCTCTGCCGCCCGCGATGGCCGCGCCCGACCTCACGAAAACCGACTGCTCCATCACCCTTGACCTGAAAGGCATGGAGGGCGGCAGCGTCGCGCTCTTCTATGTGGCGGGCGTCACACAGAAGGACGCAAACTACGTTTATGACGTGGAGAGGGGCGACTTTGCCGACTCCGATACCGCCAAAAGAATCCCCGGCCTCAGCGAAAGCAAGCTGGACAAGCAGAACCCCACGCTCTCGGCGATCCTCGTCAAGGAGGCCGACACGAAAAAGCTCAGCCCCCGCAAGACAGCTTCGATCACCGGCGGCAAGGTCGAGTTCAAGAATCTGCCCGTGGGCCTGTACCTGCTGTATCAGCTGACTGCCTCCAACGGCAGCAAGAAGCTGACGCCGTTCCTGCTTTCGGTGCCGCAGCGGGACCCGGAGACCGGCGAGGAGATCTACGCGGTGAGCGCCGCGCCCAAGAGCGGCATCACCACGCCGCCGCCCTCCGTCACCCCGTCCCATACCCCGACACCCACCCACACCCCGTGGCCCAGCTACACGCCCTATTATCCCACCGTCACCTATACGCCCGGCAAGAGCTACGTCTACCTCCCGCAGACCGGCCAGCTCTGGTGGCCGGTGCCGGTGTTGGCCGCGCTCGGCGTGGTGCTGGTGATCTCGGGCCTGCTCCTGCGCCGCCGGGGGGACTGAGCCATGGAGACGCGAAAGGGCAGACGCGCCCTGTCGGCGCTGCTGATCCTGCTGGGCCTTGCGATGCTCGGCGGGGCGCTGGGCCTCGTGCTGCACAACATGCGGGAGAATAACCGTGCCGCCGAGGCAAGCGGGTATGTCCTTGCCCGCATCATCGAGACCCGCCCCGAGCTCCGCCTGCCCGAGCCTACGCCCCCGCCCACTGAGGGCGGCATGGAGGACTTAGAGCCTGTGATCCCCGACATGCCCACAAAGGAGATCGACGGCTGGAATTATATCGGCACGCTCGCCATCCCTTCGCTGGAGCTGGAGCTGCCCGTCATGGACGACTGGGACATGGACAGCCTCAAGTACAGCCCCTGCCGCTACCAGGGAAATTACTATGCCGATGATCTGGTCATCTGCGGCCACAATTTCCCCAGCCATTTCAGCCCCATCAAGTTCATCGAGGTCGGCGCCGAGGTCACATTTACCAACGTCGAGGGCGTCGTCTACCGCTACATCGTCTCCAACCGCGAGACCGTGCGCCCCACGGATGTGCAGTACATGATCGACAACCAGAGCGACACGGCGGAGAAGTGGGACCTCACACTCTTCACCTGCAACACCGGCGGCCAGACCCGCTGCGCCGTCCGCTGCATCCGCGCCGACGGGTGAATATAACAGCATAAAACCTCCTGCAAATCCACTGGATTTTTGCGGGAGGTTTTGATATGATTACGGTGTGACACGAGTGTGATGGAATGTGTGATAAACTTTAACCATCAAGAATACAAAACCGAAAGGAATGAATCAATATGAAAAAACTGATTTGCATGGTCATGGCGGTCCTGCTGCTCGCGTCCCTGAGCGCCGCCGCATTCGCAGACTCCGGCATCGGGGTCGAGCCCGGCCAGCACATGGCCGACTTCACCGTCTCCCTCACCGACGGCTCTACCGCCACCCTCTCCGAGCTTCTCAAGGAGAAGGACCTGGTCGTGCTCAACATCTTCGCCAGCTGGTGCGGCCCCTGCGAGAACGAGTTCCCCGAGATGGAGAAGGTCTATCAGGCCAACAAGGACCGCATGGAGCTTGTCGCGGTCTCCGGCTATGAGGACGACACTATGGACATCATCTCCGACTACAAGGCCAGCCACAGCCTCAGCTTTCCGATGGGCCTTGCGGGCGAGGACCTGAGCTACCTCAACGTCCCCGGCTACCCCACCACCTTCTTCATCGACAAGAGCGGCAATGTCGGCTTCATCAAGGTCGGCTCCTTCCCGAGCGCGGAGGAGTTCGAGGGTAAGGTCAAGATCTTCCTCGCCGCCGATTACGACGGCAAGCCCCTCAAGACCGAGCAGGCCGTGAACATCCTGCCCTATATCCTCCTGCTCCTTGCGCTGGGCGGACTGCTGCTCGTCATCGGCAGATGGTGCCTGCTTAAAAAGGCGGGCAGACCCGGCTGGCACAGCCTCATCCCGATCCTCAGCAGCTACCAGGAGTACGATATCTGCTGGAACGGTTGGTTCGGCGTTGCCGCGGACCTGTGCCTGCTGGTTGCGCTGTTCACGAACAACCTCGGCATCAGCCCCATCATTCACTACGTCCTCATGGCCGCAAGCGTCATCCTCGGCATCCCCCAGAGCTTCAAGCTCGCCAAGGCCTTCGGCCAGGGCAAGCTGGTCGGCGTGCTGCTGATGCTCCCCGGCCTCAAGGAGATCAGCCGCTTCGTCCTCGGCGTGAGCAAGGCCAAGTACCAGCCCCTCGCCTCCAGAGTGTAATGTTGACGGCGGCTGCGGCACTGTGGTATACTGTACCCGGAATGTGACAAATGTGTGATGCTTCGTGTGATACAATCAGCTCACAGATTGAGAAATACAGATTGCAGAGCAGAGGAGCGGAATATGAAACATATGAGCAAGCTGAATGACAACGAACTGGAAAAGATCTCCGGCGGCACGATTTCGCAGGATGAGGCGGTGAGCAGCGCACTGGGCTATGTGGCGCTGTCGAGAGGCGATATCGACTTTCTGAAAAGGGCTGAGCTGAACGGGCAGACCTACGACATCAAGTTCTACAAGGGCGGGATGGCGTACTCGTTCAGCGTAGACGCCGAGTCCGGCGCGGTCCTCGCCTACAGCCAGGATTTCGCCTGATCGCAGAAAAAGCAAAAGGGCGGGGGTGTGAATGCAGATTTCACACCCCCGCCGCTTTTTTTGACAGGGAAGGGTATTATGCATACCAAAATATGAAAACAAAATTATGTTAACTACTTCTCCAGCGTCACCACAACGCGCACCGGGTTGTGGTCGGAGTTTTCAAAGGCCGCGTCCACCGTTTTGACCTCCTCAAGCTTCACATTGGGGGAGAGGATCAGACCGTCGATCACGTAGTACTGCGTGCCGGCGGTGTCGGCGGGATTGTATGGCTGGTTGAGCAGGCGGCAGGAGGGGACGTCCAGATCGTAGGCCAGGGTCCAGCCCTCGGGCAGGAGCTTTTCATCCAGCACGCCCGGCTCCCAGTTCTCGGCGTGGGTGTTGGGGTAGGCCTCCAGACTGCCGGGGAAGACCTGGTTGAAGTCGCCGCCCGCAATGACATAGTTGCCCTTGGCATATTCAGCCTCGATATAGTCGCGCAGCTGGTTGGTCTGGGCGATCTTGCCCTCGCCGTCGTCGTAGGCCTCAAGGTGGAGGTTCACCAGCACGAGCTCCCTGTCGCTGCCCTCGACGGGCAGGCGGCTGACCAGCAGGCAGCGTTTGAGGTTTGCGATCCTGAGCGGCCAGGAGAAGGGGCAGGGGAGGGAGATACGCTCGGCGCTGTCGACGCGGATGCCGTCCGTCAGGGTGTACAGGCCGCTGTTGATTTTGCCCAGGGGGTGGATGATCAGCGTGTTCGGGTTCGGCACGAAGGGGCAGGAGTAGTTGAGCGCATAGGCGCTGCTGCCCGTGGGGCTGCCGAGCTGCTCGCGCTCGTCGATGCCGAAGGTGCGGGAGGAATTTGCGTCCACCTCCTGCAGCAGCACGAGATCGGCGTCGCTTTCCTTGATCGTGTCGGAGATGCCGTTCAGATAGGCCTGTACCTGGGGCTTGTCGGCGGATTTGGTGTTTTTGCCGCCGTCCATGAAGAAGTCCGAGTCCTTGCCGAGCCCGCCGTAGCCGACATTCCAGCTTAGCATCGTGAGCGCCTGCCCGGGCTTGAGCGCAGCGCCTTCGTCCGCGCGCTGCACCGCAACCGTTTCGACCGGCGCGGGCTTATACTCCGTCGCGGTCAGCCAGCCGAAAAGCCCGCCGGTGGCAAACACGGCGGCGATCGGCGGCGCCAGGATCACTTTCACAATCTTTTTCATCGTCTTGTACCTCTGTTGTGTAAGATTGGGGCATCATGTCTTCATTATCATATCATGCGCAGGGAAAACGTGCAAGAGTCTTGTCAAGCGCGGCGGAATCATGTATAATGCAGCGCGGATTAAAATACAGGAGGATGCTTCATGCATTACGAACATATCAAAGCACAGGACCCGGAAGTCTACGGCGCCATGATGCGTGAGCTGGAGCGCCAGCGCGATCATATTGAGCTGATCGCCTCGGAAAACTTCGTCTCGCCCGCCGTGATGGAGGCCATGGGCAGCCATCTGACCAACAAATACGCCGAGGGTCTGCCCGGCGCGCGCTACTACGGCGGCTGCCAGTATGTGGACGAGGTGGAAAACCTCGCCATCGAGCGGGCAAAGAAGCTCTTCGGCGCCGAGCACGCCAACGTCCAGCCCCACTCCGGCTCTCAGGCCAATGTGGCGGTGTATCTGGCCTTATTGAAACCGGGCGACACCATCATGGGCATGGACCTCAGCCACGGCGGGCACCTGACCCACGGCTCAAAGGCGTCTATCTCCGGCAAGTACTTCAACGCCACCTTCTACGGCGTCGACCCCGAGACCGAGATGATCAATTACGACACGGTCCAGCGCCGCGCGGAAGAGGAGAGGCCGAAGCTCCTGATCGCCGGGGCCAGCGCCTATCCCCGCGTCATCGACTTTAAGCGCATGCGCGAGATCGCTGATTCCGTGGGCGCCTACCTCATGGTGGACATGGCCCACATCGCGGGCCTCGTTGCCGCCGGGGAGCACCCGAGCCCCGTGCCCTACGCCCATGTGGTCACCACCACCACGCACAAGACCCTGCGCGGGCCGCGCGGCGCGCTGATCCTGTGCACCGACGAGCTCAAGAAAAAGATCAACTCCGCCGTCTTCCCCGGCTCCCAGGGCGGCCCGCTCATGCACATCATCGCCGCCAAGGCCGTCTGCTTTAAGGAGGATCTGAGCGACGAGTTCAAGGCCTATCAGCACCAGATCGTCCTCAACGCCGCGGCCCTGGCCGACGAGTTGCAAAAACGCGGCGTGCGTCTGGTCTCCGGCGGCACGGACAACCACATGATGCTGGCTGATGTCATGAGCCGCGGCAAGACCGGGGCCGAGGTGCAGGAGCTTCTCGACATGGCGAATATCACCGCCAACAAGAACACCATCCCCTTCGACACCCAGGGGGTGAAGGCGACCTCCGGCATGCGCTTCGGAAGCCCCGCCGTCACCACCCGCGGCATGAAGGAGCAAGAGCTGCGCCAGATCGGCGCCATGATCGCCCGCCTCATTGACGAGGGCGAGGCCGCCGTCCCCGAGGTGAAGGAGCAGATCGTCGCCATGTGCGGGCAGTTCCCGCTGTACCCCGAGATCGGTTGACATAATTTCTTAAACGACGGCAGAACTCCGGAATTGACAACACAGTATTACCAAGGCTGATTCAAGGATTATCCTTGAATCAGCCTTTTGTTAGCGACATAATAGAGTAAACATAATATTATTAACATAATATAGCCTCCTTCGATCGAAGGAGGCTTTCTCTCAGTTTAATTCCACTTCATACCCGTGGTTTTTCAGCTCGTCCAGCACGGCCTGACCGTGGGCCCGGCCGCCGACCTCGCAAGCGATGTGTACCTTGGTCTCGTTGGGGTTGAGGCCCGCGGCGAGTTTGTCGTGCTCGATGGTGAGGATGTTGGCTCCGCTCCCGGCGAGGATATTGAGCACCTGTACGAGGCTGCCGGGCTTGTCCAGAAGCCGTGCCGTAAAGCGGATGCGGCGGTGGCGGGCGGCCATGCCCTGCTCGATGATGCTCTGGATAAAGCTCACGTCAATGTTGCCGCCGGAGAGCAGGCACACCACGTTTTTGCCCTTGACGTCGATCTTGCCGTTCAAGACCGCCGCGACAGGCGTTGCGCCAGCGGGCTCCACGATCATCTTGCAGCGCTCCATCAAAAGCAGGATCGCGTCGGCGATCTGGGTGTCGGAGACCGTGACCACGCCGTCACACCAGTCGTTGATGATGCCGACGGTGATGTCGCCGGGGGCCTTGACCGCAATGCCGTCGGCAATGGTGGCAGCGGTGGCGGTGGTGACGAGGCGCTTTTCCCGAAAGCTCTGGGCGATGGCGTTGGCCCCCTCGGCCTGCACGCCGTAAACTTTTACGCGGGGGTTGACCTGCTTGACGGCAGCAATGACCCCGGCCAGCAGCCCGCCACCGCCCGCGGGGGTGATGATCATGTCCACCGTCGGCAGATCGCCGAGGATTTCCAGCCCCAGCGTTCCCTGCCCGGCGATGACCTCGAGATCGTTGTAGGGGTGCAGGAAGGCCGCGCCCTGCTCCTTGCAGATTTCGCAGGCCCTGGCGTAGGCGTCGTCGTACACCTCGCCCGCCAGCACGACCCTGGCCCCGTAGTTCTCGGTGGCCTGGATCTTGGCAATGGGGGCGTTTTTCGGCATGACGATGGTGGCCGGGATGCCGAAGGCCGTGGCCGCGCAGGCCACGCCCTGGGCGTGGTTTCCGGCGGAGGAGGCAACCACCGGACAGCGCTCCCCGCGCTCGACCATGGCGGAGAGCTTGTTGGTCGCGCCGCGGATCTTGAATGAGCCGGTCTTCTGCCGGTTTTCGCACTTGAGATAGATATTGCCGCCGGTCATGCGGGAGAAGGTGGAGGAGAGGTCCAGCTCCGTATGGTGCAGGATGGGTTTTAAGCGGCGGGAGGCCGCCATGATTTCGCTCAGCTCGGGCTTGAGAGCTTCCATGTATGTCACTCCTTAATCTGAAATGTGTAAGTCGGTTTTCTGTGCTTCTATTCTACCATCCCGCGCTGCACTTTTCTACCGTCTGTGTGAAAAAAACGCTAAAAAGGGAAAATCCCTTTGACAATCCCGTGCCCCTGTGTTACGATACCAAAGTAACAGGGAGTAGCCGGCGCTTTTGGCGTCGGGCAGATCGCCATTCCCGGGGCCCCGGCCCCCGGTCTGCCCGTTAAACGGCGAGACTTTTACCACCGGAAAGGTCCGCGCGGTAAAGGTCTTTTTTTGTTGTCTGGAGGTAGTGCTATGATACCGGCCCTGATCGTTTTTATCATTACTTACATTCTGATGCTGAGCTTTCAGAAGTACCGCCCGTACATCGCCCTCGGCTCGGCGTGCGTGATGCTGATCCTCGGCGCGCTGGGGTACTTTGAGATGACGCCGCTGTCGGCTTTGAAGGCGGTGGACTACAACGTGCTGCTGATGATCTCGGCGACCATGTGCACGGTCACGCTCTTCATCGAAAGCCGCATGCCCGCGCGCCTTGCGGAGATGATGATGGTCAAGGTGCCGAACGTCATGTGGGCCGTCACGGTGCTGAGCCTCTTTGCCGGTGTGGTGAGCGCGTTTGTCGATAACGTGGCGACGCTCCTGATGGTCGCGCCCGTGGGCCTTGCTATCTCCCGTAAGCTCAAGATTTCGCCCGTGCCGGTGCTGATCGCGATCTCCGTCTCATCCAACCTCCAGGGCGCGGCCACACTCGTGGGCGACACCACCAGCATCCTGCTCGGCGGCTTTGCGAATATGAACTTCATGGAGTTCTTCTGGTTCAAGGGCAAGCCCAGCATCTTCTTCAGTACCGAGCTCGGGGCGCTTGCGTCGCTGCTGGTGCTGATGTTCCTTTTCCGCAAGTACACCGACAAGGTGGAAAGCAAGGTCGAGACCGAGGTCGACGACCTGGTGCCCACCTGGCTCATGGTCGGGACAGTCCTGATGCTCATCTGCATGTCCTTCGTGCCCGAACCCGCCGATCCCACGCTCAAGGTGCTCCACAGCCTCAGAAGCGGCCTGTCCTGCGTGCTCTTTGCCCTGATCGGCCTTCTGCGCCAGAGCATACGCGAACGCAAAATCAGCCCCTTTGCCCGCGCCATGAAGGAGATGGACACGGACACGCTCCTGCTGCTGTTCGGCCTGTTCATCGTGATCGAGGGCATACGCTCCGCCGGCGTCATCGACGCGGCTGCGGGCCTGTTCCACAAGGTCGCGGGCAACAGCCCTCTGCGCCTCTACGTGCTGATCGTGGGCGTGTCGGTGGTGCTGTCGGCCTTCATTGACAACATCCCGTACGTTGCCACCATGCTGCCCGTGGTGCGCGGCATCGCGGGCCTCATGGGTGTGGACCCCACGGTCTACTACTTCGGCCTTCTGATCGGCGCGACCCTCGGCGGCAACCTGACGCCCATCGGGGCCTCGGCCAACATCACGGCCATCGGCATCCTGCGCAAGAACGGCGAGGAGGTCACCACCGGCGACTTCCTGCGCATCGGCGTGCCCTTCACGCTGACGGCGGTGCTTGTCGGTGCGAGCTTCACCTGGCTTGTGTGGGGCGTGAAATAAGCATATTGGGCGCATTGCAAAATGCGCTGTCATTGCGAGACCAGTTCGCAAACTGGTCGTGGCAATCCGTTTCTCCGGGAAAAGAGGACGGATTCCCACACCAGTGACATCGGTCACTGGTTCGGAATGACAGGGTGAAAGCATTTTGCAACGCGCCCGGTTTTTTCCCTCCGGGGCTTGCGAAACGGAGGGACTTGTATTATTATTCTGTCGTTGTTATTATAATAGTATCGAAGGAGAGGGAAGCGAGGCATGGCCGTCGAACGCATCACGTCAAGAAAAAATCCCCTGATCCTGCGTCTGCGCGCCCTCGCAGCCGACGGGGCCTTCCGGCGCGCGGAGAGGGAGTACCTCTGCGACGGGCACAAGCTGCTCGAAGAGGCGCTGGACAAGGGCGCGAAGGTCCTCGCGGTACTCTGGAAGGGCGAACCGGGCAACATCACGCTGCCTGACACCGTGCGGCAGTATACCGCGCCGGAGGACCTCTTCGACTACGCTTCCCCGATGAAAAACAGCCCCGGCCCGCTCTTTACGCTTGCGATCCCCGAAGAGCGGGAGCCGGTTTTTACCCGCGCGATATTGCTTGAAAACGTGCAGGACCCCGGCAATGTCGGCACCGTCATCCCACCATGGGGGCCGTCTTCCGGGAAAAGATCCTGCACTGTGACGTGGAAGGCGCGCGGGCACTTGCACAGCGCAATTCCCTGAAGATGTACGGCGCGGCGCTGTCGGAGCGGGCAGCCGATATCCGCACGCTGAGTCTTCAAAATGCCGTCGTCGCCGTGGGCAGCGAGGGACGGGGACTGAGCCGGGAACTTCTCGGCCAATGCGACGGGGAGCTCATCATCCACATGTCCCCGGGCAGCGAGTCCTTAAACGCCGCCGTCGCCGCGTCGATAATATTGTGGGAAATGGCGCGGTAAACTGCTGCCTGCTTGAGTGCCTTCTTGGCTCCCCCCTTTGGGGGAGCTGTCACCAGTGCGCACACTGGTGACTGAGAGGGTTGTCGGACACAGTACAACATCGGTAGACCCTCTCCGTCATTCGCCTTGCGTGAGACGGCGAATGCCACCTCCCCCAAAGGGGGAGGCAAGAATAAATGTATGAAAGGCGGGGTTATATGTCATCCATCCGATACTGGGTATGGCTGTCGAGCGTGAGCGCGGCGAATCCGCGGGCGCGCTATGCCCTTGCCGAGCATTACGGCGGCGCGGAAAACGCCTTCCTTGCCCCGCGCGGAGAATACAAAACCATCCAGGGCCTGTCCGAGCACGAGGCCGAGCTGTTTGAACGGCGTGACTTATCCGAGGCCGACCGCATCCTCGAGACCTGCCGCCGGGAGAATATCACGATCCTGACCCTCGCGGACGCGGCCTATCCCCGCCGTCTGCGCAATATCTACGACCCGCCCGTGGTGCTGTACATCAAGGGCAGGCTCCCGGATGTGGACGCTATCCCTTCCGTCGCCGTCATCGGCACCCGCTCCGCCACGCCCTACGGCCTCAAGATGGGGCGGGACATCGCCTTCGAGATCGCAAAGTGCGGCGGCATCGTCGTCTCCGGCCTCACCGAGGGCATTGACCGCGCGGCGGCCAGAGGCTGCCTGCTTGCGGGCGGAATCTGCATCGGCGTCCTCGGCACGCCTCACGGCAAGGGCGGGGAACTGCGGGACGATGTGAGCGCTCTCGGCGTGCTGGTATCGGAGTACCCGCCCGGGGCAAAGCCGCAGAACCGCTTCTTCCGGGAGCGAAACCGCGTCGCCTCCGGCCTTTCCCACGCGGTGTGCGTGGTGGAGGCCCCGGCCAAGAGCGGCGCGCTGCTCTTCGCGGCCGAGGCCCTGGAGCAGGGCAGGGAGATCTTTGCCGTGCCCGGCAACGCCGACGCGGAAAATGCCGCCGGGATCATGGCGTTATTAAAACAGGGCGCGCGCCCCGCCGCCTGCGGATGGGACGTGCTGGAGGATTTCGCCGCCGTCTACCCCGACAGACTGCGCAGACCCAACGGCGAAAAGTGCCAGGCTCCCGATCCGGAGCCCGTCCCCGCGCGTGAAAAAAGCGCGAAAAAAGCGCCCGCGCCCAAACCCGAATCCGACTTAGCTCCCGACGCTTCGACAAAAAAAGAGATTGACAAGCAATCGGACGCGGGATATATTGACTTGCATGACCAACTCAAAGCATTAAGTGAGGATCAGCTGCAGATCGTCACGGCCATCAGCCGGGGCGAGACGCATATCGACGATATCATTGAGGCCACCGGCATGGGCGCGGCGAAGGTGCTGTCCCAGCTCACGATCCTGGAGATCAAGGGCTATATCCGCCGGGTGGCCGGCAGGCGCGTCAGCCTGAACATTACGCAAAAGTGAGGAAACGAAATGGCAAAAGCGAAGGATCTCGTCATCGTGGAGTCGCCCGCCAAGGCAAAGACGATCGAGAAATATCTGGGCAGCGGCTACAAGGTGACCGCGTCCATGGGACATCTGCGGGACCTGCCCAAGAGCAAGATGGGCGTCGACATAGAAAACGGCTTTGAGCCGCAGTATATCCCCGTGCGGGACAAGCGGGAGCTCATCAATGAGCTCAAGAAGGAAGCCAAGGATGCCAAGACCGTCTTTCTCGCAACCGACCCTGACCGCGAGGGCGAGGCCATCTCCTGGCACTTAAAGGAGCTTCTGGAACTGGACGACAAGAAGGCCAAGCGCGTCACCTTCAACGAGATCACCAAGAAGGTCGTCACCGAGAGCATCCAGCACCCGCGCAGCATCGACCAGAACCTGGTGGACGCCCAGCAGGCGCGCCGCATCCTCGACCGCATCGTGGGCTATGAGCTATCGCCCCTTCTGTGGAAGAAGGTCAAAAAGGGCCTGAGCGCGGGCCGCGTCCAGTCGGTTGCCACGCGCATGGTGGTGGACCGCGAGGAGGAGATCGAGGCCTTCGTGCCGCAGGAGTACTGGCTTTTGGACGCAAGGCTTAACTGCGGTGCGGAGAATTCCTCCTTCACCGCCCGCTTCCACGGCAAGGGCGACAAGAAGCAGGAGCTCCACTCCAAGGAAGAGGTGGACGAGGTCCTCGCCGCCGTGGAGAAGGCTCCCTTTATTGTCAATAACGTCAAGCGCGGTGAGAAGCAGAAATCCCCCGCGCCCCCCTTCATCACCTCCACCCTCCAGCAGGAGGCGTCGAGACGACTGAGCATGACGCCGCGGCGCACCATGTCCATTGCCCAGCAGCTCTATGAGGGCGTGGAGATCGCGGGCCAGGGCTCCGTCGGCCTCATCACCTACATGCGTACCGACTCCCTGCGTTTAAGCGAGGAGGCCCTCGCCGCAGCTAAGGACTATATCACCGGCCACTACGGCCCGGAATACTACCCCGGCAAGCCCCGGCACTTCAAGACCAAGGCCGGCGCCCAGGACGCCCATGAGGCCATCCGCCCGACGGACGTAACGCTGACCCCCGAGCTTGTGCGCAAGGACCTGACCCAGGAGCAGTACCGGCTCTATCGCCTCATCTGGGGCCGCTTCACCGCCTGCCAGATGGCAAACGCGGTGTACGATAATGTGTCCGTGGACATCGACTCCGCGGGCTATACCTTCCGCGCCAACTACTCGGAGCTTAAATTCAAGGGCTACACCGCCGTGTACGAGGAATCGAAGGACGAGGAGTCCAATGAGCTTGCAAACCCGCTGCCGAGCCTGAGTGAAGGCCAGGCGCTGAATCTTGAAAAAATGATGAGCGAGCAGCAGTTTACCCAGCCGCCCGCCCGCTATACCGAGGCGACCCTCATCCGCGCCATGGAGGAAAAGGGCATCGGCCGCCCGTCGACCTACGCCCCGACGATCTCCTCCATCACCGCGCGCGACTACGTCATCAAGGAGGGCAAGTACCTCAAGCCGACGCCCCTGGGCCAGGTGGTGACGGGGCTTATGAAGGAGCGCTTTGCCGACATCGTGGACCTCAAGTTCACCAATCAGATGGAAGCGGAGCTCGACGAGATCGAGAGCGGGAAGGCCGAGTGGCGCAGTGTCCTGGAAAACTTCTACGGCGGTTTCAGCAAGGAGCTGCACGAGGCCGAGGAGGCCCTGGACGGCGTGCGCCTCAAGGTGCCGGACATTCTGAGCGACGAGTACTGCGACGTCTGCGGGCGGCAGATGGTGGTCAAGAAGGGAAAATTCGGCTACTTCCTGGCCTGTCCCGGCTTCCCGGAGTGCACCTTCACCAAGCCCATCGTCATCGAAATGCCCGGCAAGTGCCCCAAATGCGGCGGCCGCATCCTCAAGCGCACCAGCAAGAAGGGCTATGTCTTCTACGCCTGCGAGCGCGGCACCGACTGCGGCTTCATCACCTGGGACGTACCCACCAAGGACTTCTGCCCCATCTGCGGCAAGACCATGTTCAAGCACAGCGGCAGGGGACCGTTAAAGTCCTTCTGCATCAACGAGGAATGCCCGAACTTCGTCCCCGAGGACAAGCGGACCTATAAGAAAAAGACGCCCGAGGAAAAGGCGGAGGCTGAGGCAAAGAAGGCCGAGAAGAAGGCAGCCGCCGAAGAGAAGAAAGCCGCCAAAAAGACAACGGCGAAGAAAACCACCGCCAAAAAGACCGCGACAGCGAAAAAGACCGCCACCCGCAAGACCGCCGCAAAGAAGGCGGCTGCGGAGGAATAAGCCATGGAACAGGTAACGGTACTGGGTGCGGGGCTCGCCGGCAGTGAGTGCACCTGGCAGCTGGCAAAGCGCGGCGTGCGCGTAAAGCTGATCGAGATGAAGCCGGGGAAGATGACCCCGGCCCACAGCTCCCCATATTTCGGGGAGCTGGTCTGCTCCAACTCGCTCAGAAGTGACGAGCTTTCCAACGCTGTCGGCCTGCTCAAGGCCGAGATGCGGGCCATGGGCTCGCTCATCATGGAAAGCGCGGATTCAAACCGCGTGGCGGCGGGCGGCGCACTGGCCGTCGACCGCGTGGGATTCAGCAGATACATCACCGAAAAACTGTCGGGTCATCCCAATATTGAGATCATCTCCGCCGAGGCAACAGACATCCCGGACGGGGAAGTGGTCATCGCCACGGGGCCGCTTTCCAGCGACGCCATCGCCGAGAAGATCGCCGCCCTCTGCCCGGACAGCGACCTGCATTTTTATGATGCGGTGGCCCCCATTGTGACGCTCGAGAGCGTGGACATGGAAAGCGCCTTTTTCGCCTCCCGCTACAACAAAGGAACGGCGGATTATGTAAACTGCCCCATGGACAAGGACGAGTACCTGGCCTTTGTGAAGGAGCTGGTCTCCGCCAAAGAGGCGGAGGTTCACGGCTTTGACGACGGCGGTGTCTTCGAAGGCTGCATGCCCGTCGAGGTCATGGCGCGCCGCGGGGTGGACACCCTGCGCTACGGGCCCTTAAAGCCCGTGGGCCTTATTGATCCGCGCACGGGGAAGAACAATTACGCCGTTGTCCAGCTCCGGCGCGACAATGCCGACGGCACCATCTACAACCTTGTCGGCTTCCAGACGCACCTGACCTGGGGCGAGCAGAAGCGCGTGTTCTCCATGATCCCGGCGCTCAAAAACGCGGAGTTCGTGCGCTACGGCGTCATGCACCGCAACACCTACTTAAACAGCCCCCGGCTTCTGGACCGCTACTACCGCCTGCGGTCCGACCCGCGCATCAGCTTTGCCGGGCAGATGACCGGCGTGGAGGGCTATGTGGAGTCCGCCGCCTCCGGCATGCTGGTGGGCATCGAGACCGCCGCGCGCGTGCTGGGACTTCCTGCTGTGGACTTCCCGCAGGAGACCGCCATCGGCGCCCTGGGGCTCTACGTCTCCGGCGGCAGCGTGGGCGAATTCCAGCCCATGAACATAAACTTCGGCATCATTACACCCCTGGATCACCGCGTCAAAGGAAAGCGAAACAAGAACGCGGAAATCTCCAAGCGTTCGTTGGAGATCATAGAAAAGCTCAAGGAGAAGGAGGTTTTCCGCATTGAGGATCATCATTGACGCCATGGGCGGCGACAACGCGCCCGGTGAAATCGTAAAGGGCGCCATGCGCGCGAAGAACGAGCTCGGCGTGGACATCGTGCTGGTGGGCAAAAAGGAAGAGATCGAGGCCTGCCTCGAAAGCGACGACCGCTACCGGGTCGAGATCGTGGACGCCCGCGAGGTCGTCACCATGGAGGACGACCCCAGCACCGCGACCCGCCGCAAGAAGGATTCCTCCATGACCGTGGCCCTCAACCTCCTGCGCGACGGCAAGGGCGACGCGGTGGTCTCCGCCGGCTCCACGGGGGCGTTGCTGACGGGAGCGACCCTGATCGTCAAGCGCATCCGCGGCATCCGCCGGGCCGCCATGGCTCCGGTCCTGCCCGCGGGCGAGCACGGCATCATGCTCATCGACTGCGGCGCGAACGTCGAATGCACGCCCGAGTACCTCCTGCAGTTTGCCTACATGGGCAGCTTTTATGCAAAAAAAATGATGGGCTGTGAACCCCCCCGCGTCGGCCTTCTCAACGTCGGCACCGAGGACACCAAGGGCGGCGAGCTCCAGCACCAGGCCTTTTCCCTGCTCAAGCAGGCGGGGGACGAGGGGCGCATCAACTTCGTCGGCAACGTCGAGGGAACCGGCGTCTTTGAGGGCGCGGCGGATGTCGTCGTGACCGACGGCTTCACCGGAAACGTTCTTCTGAAGGCGACCGAGGGGACGATCAAGTTTTTGATGAAATCCCTCAAGGGTGTGTTCTACAAGAGCACCAAGAACAAGCTGGCCGCCGCCGTTTTGAAGAATGATCTGACCGCCATGAAGAAATCCATGGATGTAAACGAGGTCGGCGGCACCGCCTTTGTGGGCATCTCTAAGCCCGTCATCAAGGCCCACGGCTCCTCCAACGCGGCAAGCCTCTTTGCCGCCGTGCGCCAGGCCGTCGCCTATGTCAACGCGAACGTGGCGCAGGACATCGAGGACAACATCGAATACATGAAGCTGAAAGCGGATAACTGATGGATAAGCTGGAAGAAAAAATCGGATATCATTTTCACGACCGGGACCTGCTCACCACCGCGCTGACCCACAGCTCCTACGCAAACGAGAAGCACGGCGAGGCCCAGAGCTACGAGCGCCTGGAGTTTCTGGGCGACTCCATCCTCGGCCTTGTGACGGCGGAGTTTCTGTATACCCATGAGCCGCGCCTGCCCGAGGGGCGCATGACGCGCCTCAGGGCCGAGCTGGTGTGCGAGGTAAGTTTACATAAAACCGCGCTCGAGCTGGGCCTTGGCCGATACATGCGCTTGGGCCGGGGAGAAGAGCACACCGGCGGGCGCGAGCGTCCCTCCATCCTCGCGGACATGGTGGAGGCCATCATTGCGGCCATGTACCTGGATTCCGGCATGGATCAGGCGAGAAGCTTCATCCTCGAGCGCATCCTCCATGACGTGGAGTTCGGCGACAGCCACCGCAGCGCCGACTACAAGACCCAGCTCCAGGAGCTGGTGCAGCGCAGGAGCAACCAGGTCATCACCTACCGCCTCAAGGGCGAGTCCGGCCCCGACCACGACAAGACCTTTCTCTTTGAGGTCCTCATCAACGGCGAGACCTGCGGCGAGGGCAGCGGCAAGACCAAGAAGGAGGCCGAGCAGATGGCCGCCCGCAAGGCGCTGGAAGCGTATCGGGAATGAGCGCGAGAGCGTACATCGTCCCGGTCTTTGTCCCGCACTGGGGCTGCCCCCATGCCTGCGTGTTCTGCAACCAGCGCCGCATCTCCGGGGCGAATAAGCCAGCCTCAGCCGGGGACGTGAAAAATGCCATACAGCAAGCAGCCGCCTTCCTCCCCAAAGGAGGAAAGCGGCAACTGGCGTTTTATGGGGGCAGCTTCACCGCCATCCCGGCAAGTGACCAGGAGGCGCTGTTGGGCGCTGCAAAGGAGGCAATGGACAGGGGGGAGATCGACGCTGTGCGCCTGTCCACCCGGCCCGACGCCATCGACGACACGGTGCTTGCACGCCTCAAACGTTACGGTGTGGAGACTGTGGAGCTCGGCGCCCAGTCCATGGACGATGCGGTCCTGCGCCTGACCGAGCGCGGGCACACGGCGCAGGATGTGGAGCGGGCGTCACGGCTTGTCAAGGCTGCGGGCTTCCGCCTTATTCTCCAGATGATGACGGGCCTGCCCGGCGCGACGGATGAAAGTGACATCGAGACCGCCCGCCGCCTCGTCGCCCTGCGCCCGGACGGGGTGCGCGTCTATCCCACGGTCATTGTGCGCGACACGGCGCTTTTTGACCTGTGGCAGGCGGGGGAGTACCGGGAGCATACGGTGGAGGACGCGGTTTCAGTCTGCGCGAGGATCGTGCCGCTTTTTGAGCAGGCTAACATCCCCATTATCCGCCTCGGCCTCAACCCCACGGAAGAGCTCTCCGGCGGCGCGGCGGTCGGCGGAGCCTATCACCCCGCGCTGGGGGAGCTGGTCAAAAGCCGCATCCTGCTGGAAAAAGCGCGGGCGCTGCTGAACGGAATCGAACCAGGCAGCCGCGTGACGCTCATGGTCGGGCGCGGCAAAACCTCGCAGATGGCGGGCCAGCACCGGGAGAATGTCCGCAGGCTCACGGAGGAATACGCGCTCACCAATCTGAAAATCCGCGAAAAAACCGAAACGGACACGGAAATTGTGCTGCTTTCCATTGAAAAGTGAGCGCAATGGGTATATAATATAATGGTTTTATTTTAAAGAAGTATTGAGGTCATTGATTTGTACTTAAAGGCACTCGAGATTCAGGGCTTCAAGTCCTTCGCGGACAAGACGCGCCTGAGCTTTGAAAAAGACATTACCGCCATCGTGGGGCCGAACGGCTCTGGCAAATCCAATATCTCCGACGCCCTGCTCTGGGTCATGGGCGAGCAGCGCTCCAAGGCGCTGCGCGGCAGCAAGATGGAGGACGTGATCTTCGGCGGCACCGAAAAGCGCGGGGCGATGGGCTACGCGCAGGTGTCGCTCGTGATCGATAACTCCGCCCACATCTTTGACTCTGACAGCTCGGAGATCATGCTGACCCGCCGCTATTACCGCAGCGGCGAGAGCGAGTATTACATCAACAAGGAGGCCGTGCGCCTCAAGGACATTAACTCCCTCCTGATGGACACGGGCCTCGGCCGCGACGGCTACTCCATCATCGGCCAGGGCCGCATCGCCGAGATCGTCTCCTCCCGCAGCACCGACCGACGCGACGTGTTTGAGGAGGCGGCGGGTATCTCCCGCTACCGCTACCGCAAGGAGGAGGCCGAGCGCAAGCTCGAGCGCACCGAGGAAAACCTGGTGCGCATCAATGACAAGATCGAGGAGCTGGAGCTGCAGGTCGGGCCGCTGAGAAAGCAGGCCGAGGTCGCAAAGCAGTACCTGAAGCTCCGCGACGAGCTGCGTGTGCAGGAAATCTCCCTCTGGATGGCCCAGCTCGACAAGCTCCACCAGCAAAACGAGGCCGTACAGCTTGAGTTTGAGCAGGTGAACCGGGAGCTGGAAAAGGCCCGGGCAGACCTCGAAGCACTCTATGCGTCCTCCGAGGGCATCGGCGAGCGTATGCACCGCAAGGACGTTGAGACCGAGCAGGCCCGCGAGCGCCTTTCGGCAGCGGAAGGGGAGAGCGCCAAGTGCGAATCCCTCGTTGCCGTCCTGCGGGCCGATCAGAAGAGCACCCAGGAGAGTCTGGAGCGCATGCTTGCCGACATTGCCGAGCAGGAAAACCGCGTGCGCGAGGTCAGGAAAAATATCGACGAGGCGGAAGGGAAGCTCAAAGAGCTTGACACAAGCCTCAATGAACTGCGCGAGGAGAACGGCCGCAACCAGAACGCCCTGGAGGGCGCGCGCATGAAGGTCAAAAACCGCGAGATGAACGTGGAGACCCTCACCGAGAAGGTCAACCGCCTGTCGGTCGACGCGCGGACCATGGACTCGCGCATCAAGATGCTCGACGATATGCAGCGCGATTTCGAGGGCTTTTCCAAGGCGGTCAAGGGCGTCATGCGCGAATCCGCCCGTGGAAACCTCAAAGGCATCCACGCGCCGGTGGCAAACCTCATCCGCACGGACGACGAGTTTGCCCTGGCCCTCGAAACCGCCCTCGGCGCCTCTGCCCAGAACATTGTCACCGACACCATGGCCGACGGCCGCGCCGCCATCGAATACCTCAAGCGTTCCGACGGCGGCAGGGCCACCTTCCTGGCCCTTGACACCGTGCGCGGCACTGTCATGAAAAACGCCCCCGACCGGGACCCCGGCTTTGTCGGCATCGCGTCGGAACTCGTGCAGTGCGACGAGAAATACAGCGGCATCATCGCCGAGCTCCTGGGCCGCACGGTCATTGCCGAACGACTCAGCGACGCCATCCGCATGTCGAAGAATAACCAGAACCGCCTGCGCATCGTGACGCTCGACGGCCAGCTTATAAGCCCCGGCGGCGCCATGACCGGCGGCAGCAGCGTGCGCGGCAGCGGCATCCTCTCGAGGGCAAACGAGCTCGAAAAGCTCAGAAAGCAGCGCGAGAGAATGCGCGAGGACGAAAAGCGCTCCGTACAGGAGCTGGAGCGGGCGCGCACAGACCTCGCCTCCGTGCGCTATCAGCTCGATATGTGCGTGGAGGAGCAGAGCGAGCTCAAGAGCAAGATGTCCTCCCTCGAAGCCGAGAAGCGCGCCACCCAGACCAATACCGCCCAGATGAAGCTGCTGCTGGAAAGTCTCAGCGGCGATAGCTTGGAGCGGCAGAAGACGGTGGACGCCTTCCGCAGCCGCATTGAGGATTTCAATAATCGTATCGCAGAGCGGGAAGAGGAGCTTAAAAAGCTCCGCGCCAAAGCAGACGCCATCCGGGGCGAGATCGCGGACATCAGCAAGTCCAAGCTCGAGCTCGAGGGCAAGCGCACGAGAGCCGACAAGGAGGCTCAGACCCGCAACAGCGAGATCCTGGACCTGGAGCGCCGCAGCGCGAGGATCGAGCAGAAAAAGCTCGCCGCCGACATGGAAGAAAAGCAGCTCATGGACAAGCTCTGGGAAAACTACGAGCTGAGCCATACCGCCGCCCAAGCCCTGCGCCAGGAGGTGGAGAGCATCCCGAAGGCAAGCAAGGCGGTGTCGGAGCTGCGCGGCAAAATCAACGCCCTCGGCACGCCGAACCTCGGCGCCATCGACGAATTTGAGCGCGTCAATACCCGCTACGAATTTCTCACCGAGCAGCGCAGCGATATCGACAAAGCGAAGGCTGAGCTCCTTGACATCATCAAGGACATCACCAGCCAGATGGAGGAGGTCTTCCTCGAGCGCTTCAAGCAGATCAACGCCTGCTTTCACGAGACCTTCCTGGACCTCTTCGGCGGCGGCAAGGCCGAGCTTCGCCTGGAGGACGAGAACGATGTCTTGAACTGCGGCATCGAGATCAAGGTGCAGCCGCCCGGCAAGGCGCTGTCGAACATCAGCCTCCTGTCCGGCGGCGAGATGGCCTTCGTCGCCATCGCCCTGTACTTTGCGATTTTGAAGGTGCGCCCGACGCCGTTTTGCGTCATGGACGAGATCGAGGCCGCCCTGGACGACGCAAACGTCAATCGCTACGCAAGCTACATGCGCAAGATGGCGGACAAGACGCAGTTTCTGGTCATCACCCACCGCCGCGGCACCATGGAGGAGGCCGACATGCTCTACGGTGTGACCATGCAGGAGAAGGGCGTCTCGACCGTGATTGAGCTGGATTTGGAGACCGCGCAGAAAACAGCGGAGGTATGAGGGCAAAGCAGTGCTGTAGGGGCCGTTCACGAACGGCCCGCGCGGAGGAATGTTTATTGTACGAATCTGCCCGGGCGAAAAACAAGACGGCCGCCATGCTCTGCCGGGCGATTCGTGAATCGCCCCTACGCTTGTTGTCCCAGGTTTATTTCAAATCGTACACACGATAATCTGGAGTTATGTCCTGTTTCCGGATAAAGATAATGAATAGTTAGGAGCAAATACAATGGGATTTTTTGACAAGATCTTCTCCGGCCTGACCAAGACCAGAGTGAAGATGGAGGATCTGGAGCAGATCTTCCAGGACTACCGTCCAGATGACGACGATTTCTTTGACGAGCTGGAAGAGCTCCTCATCATGGCGGACATGGGCGTGGACACGGTGGACCGGGTCGTCACCTCCATGCACTATCTCTGCTTTGACAAGAACATCAAGCGCGGCGACAAGGCCCGCGAGGTGCTGATCGACGAGCTCAAGAAGGAGCTGGACGCGGGCGAATCCGAGCTCAAGATCGGGACAAAGCCCAGCGTGATCCTCATGGTGGGCGTCAACGGCGTCGGCAAGACCACCACCATCGGCAAGCTTGCCGCCCTGCTCAAGTCCCAGGGCAAGAAGGTCCTGCTGTGCGCGGGCGATACCTTCCGCGCCGCCGCCGCCGATCAGCTCGAGATCTGGGCCAACCGCGCGGGCGTGGACATCGTGCGTCATGAGGAGGGGAGCGACCCCGCCGCCGTCGTGTATGACGGCATCTGCGCCGGCAAGGCGAGAGACATGGACGTCATCATCATCGACACCGCCGGGCGCCTGCACAACAAGGCAAACCTCATGAACGAGCTGAGCAAGATGCGCCGCATCATCGACCGGGAGCTTCCCGGCGCGGACGTGGAGACCCTCATGGTCCTCGACGCCACCACCGGCCAGAACGGCCTTATCCAGGCCGAGCAGTTCCTGGAGACCGCGGGTCTGACCGGCATTGTGCTGACAAAGCTTGACGGCACGGCCAAGGGCGGCGTGGTCTTCGCCATCGCAAACCGCCTCAAGCTTCCCGTGAAGTTTGTCGGCGTCGGCGAGGGGATCGACGATCTCATCCCGTTCAATCCCAAGGACTACATCGAGGCACTGTTTAAATAAAAGGAGATTTTATATGATAACCAGTAAACAGCGCGCCCAGCTTCGCGGCCTTGCCATGGCCGAGGATACCATTATCCAGATCGGCAAGGGCGGCATCACCGACAGCGTCGTGGCCTCCGTGTCCGCCGCTCTGAAAGCGCGGGAGCTCGTCAAGGGCAAGGTGCTGGAAAATTCCATGCTCTCCGCCCGCGAGGCCTGCGATGCCCTCGCAGAGGCCTGCAAGGCCGAGCAGGTGCAGGTGATCGGCACCAAGTTCGTGCTCTACAAGCGCAACGAAAAAGAGCCGAAGATCGAGCTTGTAAAGGACAGAAAGAAATGAGAATCGCCATCTACGGCGGCAGCTTCAACCCGCCCCACATCGGTCACGCCGAGGCCGCCCGCGCAGCCTCCAAGGCGCTGGAGCCCGACAAGTTCCTCATCATCCCGACCAATACTCCGCCCCACAAGGAGCTGGAGGCGAACAGCCCCAGTCCCGAGCAGCGGCTGGAATTCTGCCGCCTCGCCTTCGGAGACATCCCGGGGGCGGAGGTCTCCGACATGGAACTGAGGCGCGAGGGCAAGAGCTACACCGCCGACACGGTGGACGTCCTGCTGGAGCAGTACCCGGGGGCGGAGATCTGCATCGTGATGGGCACCGACATGTTTTTGAGCTTTCGCAGCTGGTACCGCTGGCAGCACATGCTGGAAACGTGCACCCTCGCGGTACTGAGCCGGGAAGATTTTGACCGCCGCGAGATCGAAAACTTCAAGGCGGAGCTGGAGAAGGAAAACGGCGCGAAGGTGATCCTCATCCCGCACCTGCCCCTGCCCATGAGCTCCACCGAGATCCGCGAGCGCCTGCGCCGGGGCCTCGGGTCGGACGATCTGTGCCAGGGCGTGTACGAGTGCATCATCCGAAACGGCTACTATGACGCAAAGCCGGAGCTTTCCTGGCTGCGGCAGATGGTGATGCCCTACCTCAAGGAAAACCGCATCGCCCATGTCACGGGGGTGGAAAGTCAGGCGGTCATGCTCGCCATGCGCTGGGGCGCGGACCCGGACACCGCCGCCATCGCGGGCATCCTGCACGATATCACCAAGGCGCAGAGCAAAGAGAAACAGTTGAAACTGTGCGAGAAATATGGTATCATTCTGGAAAACGCCGAACGGGAGAACCCCGCGCTGCTGCATGCCCGCACGGGCGCGGCGCTTGCGAAAGAGCGCTTCGGCATCTCCGATGAGATTTACAGCGCCATCCGCTGGCACACCACCGGCAAGCCCGACATGAGCACGCTGGAGAAGATCATCTACCTTGCCGACTACACCGAGCCTACGCGCGATTTTGAGGGCGTGGAGGAGCTGCGGGAGCTTTCGTTTGAGGACCTGGACAGGGCCATGGCCCTGGGACTCGAAATGAGCATTGAGGACCTCACCGAGCGAGGCAAGCCGATCTTCCACGACACCATGGACGCGTACAACTGGTATAAAAATCTGACTGAATAAAAATTGATTGGAGGAATTAGAATGCTTACCGCAGAACAGATCGCCGCGATCGCCGCGAAAGCCCTTGAGGACAAGAAAGCCAAGGACGTCAAAGTCCTCCGCACGACCGAGCATACCGTGCTTGCCGACTACTTTGTCATCTGCAACGGTACCTCCTCCACCCACATCAAGGCCCTGGTCGACGAGGTCGACAAGCAGCTGAGCGAGGCGGGCGAGCCCCCCACGCGCCGCGAGGGCCTGCGCTCCGATATCTGGGTGCTGATGGACTTCGGCTGCGTCATTGTCCACGTCTTCACCGACGAGGCCAGAAAGTTCTATGACCTGGAGCGCCTCTGGAGCGACGCCGCCGTCGTAGACCCCGCAACCTTAAGCGCCGAGTAAAACAGTTCACATCGGCATGAAGTAAAGCACCGTAGGGGCCGTTCACGAACGGCCCGTGCGGATTGACCGGGATTACACAGATTCGGCGGGGCGAAAACGCGGCAAGCCGCGTTTTGCTGCCGGGCGATTCGTGAATCGCCCCTACAATTCGAGTCAGATGCTTTGCCGTATACATCCGGTGCGCATTAGCTTTGCTATTTTGTTTTAGGGAGAGAATCCAATATGAGATATGATTTCGCAGCCATTGAAAAGAAATGGCAGGACCGCTGGGAAGAGACCAAGCCCTACGCTGCCGTCACCGGGAGCGACAAGCCCAAGTTCTACGGGCTGATCGAGTTTCCGTATCCCTCCGCCGCGGGCCTGCACGTGGGCCATCCGCGCCCCTTCACCGCCATTGACATCGTCACCAGGAAAAAACGCATGGAGGGCTACAATGTCCTTTACCCCATCGGCTTTGACGCCTTCGGCCTGCCGACGGAGAACTTCGCCATCAAGAACCACATCCACCCCGCCATCGTCACCAAGCAGAACATCGAGAACTTCACCCGTCAGCTCAAGATGCTCGGCTACGGCTTCGACTGGGACCGCGTGGTCGACACCACCGACCCCAAGTACTACAAGTGGACGCAGTGGATCTTCCTGCAGATGTTCAAAAACGGCCTTGCCTACAAGACCACCATGCCCATCAACTGGTGCACCAGCTGCAAGTGCGGCCTCGCCAATGAGGAGGTCGTGGAGGGCGTGTGCGAGCGCTGCGGCTCCCCGGTCGTGCGCAAGGAGAAGAGCCAGTGGATGCTGCGCATCACCAAGTACGCCGACCGCCTGATCGACGATCTGGACGATCTGGACTTCATCGAGCGCGTCAAGGTCCAGCAGAAGAACTGGATCGGCCGCTCCACCGGCTGCGAGGTCACCTTCAAGACCAACACCCCCGACGACATCACCGTCTACACCACCCGCGCCGACACCCTGTTTGGTGTCAGCTATGTCGTCATCTCTCCCGAGCACCCGCTGCTCGACAAGTGGCAGGACCGCATCGCCAACTGGGCCGATGTCGCCGCCTATAAAGAAGCCGCCTCCCGCAAGTCCGACTTTGAGCGCGGCGAATTAAACAAGGACAAGACCGGCGTGCGCCTCGAGGGCATCGAGGTCATCAATCCCGCCACCGGCGCGGTCGTGCCGATGTTCACCTCCGACTACGTGCTCATGGGCTACGGCACCGGCATCGTCATGGGCGTGCCGGGCCATGACCAGCGCGACTGGGAGTTTGCCACCAAGTTCGGCCTGCCGATCGTGGAGGTCGTCAAGGGCGGCGACATCACCAAGGAGGCCTTCGTCTCCAAGGACGAGGATGCCATCATGGTAAACTCCGGCTTCCTCAACGGCATGACCGTGAAAGAGGCCATCCCCGCCATGAAGAAGTACGCCGAGGAGCAGGGCTGGGGCAAGGAGAAGGTAAACTTCAAGCTGCGCGACTGGGTCTTCTCCCGTCAGCGCTACTGGGGCGAGCCGATCCCCCTCGTCAACTGCGAGAAGTGCGGCTGGGTCCCCATCCCCGAAAGCGAGCTGCCCCTCGTTCTGCCGCAGGTCGAGAGCTATGAGCCCACCGACGACGGCGAATCCCCCTTAAGCAAGATGACCGACTGGGTCAACACCACCTGCCCCTGCTGCGGCGGGCCTGCCAAGCGCGAGACGGACACCATGCCCAACTGGGCCGGCTCCTGCTGGTACTTCCTGCGCTACATGGACCCCCACAACGACGAGGCTCCCTTCTCCAAGGAGGCCGAAGAGTACTGGGGCCCGGTCGACTGGTATAACGGCGGCATGGAGCACACCACGCTGCACCTCCTGTACAGCCGCTTCTGGCACAAGTTCCTGTACGACATCGGCATTGTGCACACCAAGGAGCCGTACATGAAGCGCACCTCCCACGGCATGATCCTCGGCAAGAACCCGCACTATGTCGGCAACGTCGAGACCGAGGAGGAGAAGCAGGCCCTCATCGAGCGTTACGGCAACGAGGCCCTGCGCACCAGCGTCAAGATGTCCAAGTCCCTCGGCAACGTCGTCAACCCCGACGATGTGGTCAAGGCCTACGGCGCGGACACCATGCGCGTGTATATCATGTTCATCGGCGACTTTGAGAAGACCGCCACCTGGTCCGACGAGGCCGTCAAGGGCTCCAAGCGCTTCCTGGACCGCTGCTGGAACCTGATGGAGCTGGCTAAGGACGACGAGGCCGTCACGAAGAAAAACGAGCCCATCATCCACAAGACCATCAAGAAGGTGGGCGAGGATATCGACACCCTCAAGATGAACACCGCCATTGCCCAGCTCATGACCATGGTCAACGAGTTCTACGCCAACGGCTGCACGAAGGGCGACCTCCAGTACCTCATTGAGATGCTCTCTCCCTTCGCCCCGCACATCGCCGAGGAGATGTGGGAGCAGCTCGGCTTTGCCGCCAAGTACGGCAGGATGGCCATGCAGATGGACTGGCCCAAGTACGACGAGGCCAAGACCGTCGACGTCGAGCGCGAGATGGCCGTGCAGGTAAACGGCAAGCTCCGCTCCACGATCATCGTCCCCGCCGACGCCGACGAGCAGCACATCATCGACACCGCCTGCGCGGATGAAAAGATCCAGCGTCAGCTCCAGGGCATGCAGATCGTCAAGACCATCGTTGTGAAAAATAAGATTATCAATTTGATCCTCAAGCCGGCAAAGTAATCATTGACAATTTGCCCCAAAGCCTGTATAATAACAAAGCTAAAAGCCAATTCATTGGCCCTTAAAGCGCCGCAAGGCGTATTTGGAGGGAGGGAAATACATGTCTGAAATCTACGTCAAGGAAAACGAGTCTCTGGACAACGCTCTGAAGAGATTCAAGCGCAGCTGCGCGAAGTCCGGCGTTCTGGCCGACCTCAGAAAGAAGGAGTACTACCAGAGCCCCAGCGTCAAGCGCCGTAAGAAATCCGAGGCCGCTCGCAAGAACAAGAACAAGCGTTACTATTGATGACATGTAAAACCACCGGGTTTAAATCCGGTGGTTTTTTAGACCCCACCTATGCCTTCCCCTTGAGGGGAAGGCATAGAGCGCGAAATCAGCCTCATCCGCTCTTGACATTTTTCACCACAGGGAATATTATCTAATAGAATGCAAACAAAGCATTCCAGGTACTATTCACCGTATGAAAAGGCTCAAAAGGAGCGGAAAGGAAACGAAAATGGTAAAAACTGGAAATGGGGGGGGGTACTGAACAGTACCTGAAACCCGAGATGGAAGTCATTAAGTTTGAGAATGAGGATGTTATCGTGACCAGTTGTACACCAATGGATGTACCGGAATGGGGTGATTGGCTTGGCTGATAAGTATCATTCTTTTCCATCTAATCAATTTGATTTATTCCTGATGCTGTCCCGTGCAAGGTTTGCCATATATATTTATGCAGAATAGCACCAGTAGGGGTTGATCCCCCGATCGAACCGAAGCCGCACCATGTCGCAATTCAGAGGTCTGATGAGGGTATCGGCCATACTACTTTGCAACGCCTCGTACTATACATGTCATCCTGAGCGTAAGCGAAGGATCTCCCGGACATTGTACAATCCATACGGGATTCTTCGCTTCGCGCAGAATGACTTTTTTTGTGATCCGTTTGTCCCTTTGAGGTAACATGATGATTGAAATACGAAAACCCGACGCGACACTCAAAAAGCTTTTGCCGCCTGTGGTGCCGCGCCCTGAGATCAACTACATACCGTCCCAATACGCGATCCCCTTTAGCCATAACGGGAAGAACTACGTGTTCCAGAACCTGACCAAGCAGTGCATCGAAGGAACCCTGCCCGCCTGCGCAAAGGCCGGGGAGGGCTTTGACGACCTGATCGCGGCACAGTTCCTGGTGCCGGAGGGGAAGGACGAGTGCGCGTATTATAACCAGATCTCCGGCCTCATGCGCGCCTACAGCAAAAAGAAGGGCATCCGGGGCTATACCATCCTGCCCACCCTCGGCTGCAACGCCCGGTGCGTCTACTGCTACGAGGAGGGCATGAAGCAGATCACCATGACGCCCGAGACCGTGGAGCAGGTCATCCGCTTCATCCTCGACACCCACCACGGCGACAAGGTAAAGCTCGCCTGGTTCGGCGGGGAGCCGCTGCTGGGCGAGAAGACCATCGACCGTATATGCGAGGCCATGCGGGAGGCAGGCCTGGAATACAAGTCCTCCATGATCTCAAACGGCAGTCTCATCACGCCGGAAATCGTGAAGAAGATGGCGGGGGAGTGGAAGCTTACCCACATCCAGATCTCCATGGACGGCGCGGAGCGTGACTATATCGCCCGCAAGCGCTATTACGAAAACCGCGGCAATTACCGCCGTGTCATGGACGCGGTCAGCCAAATGTCGGAGGCGGGCATCGATGTCACCATCCGCTGCAACGTGGACGAGGAAAACTGGCCGCGCGTGCCGGAGTTTGTGGACGATTTGAAATTCGGGATTGCCGATAAGAACAAAGTGGGTGTATACTTTGCTCCGCTGAACGATGTGCGCTGGGGAGAAAACGACGCTCAAATGTGGGAGAAGATCCGCACCGCCCGGCCGCTCCTTGAGGAGGCGGGCTTCAAGACCTCGCCCTTCATGGGCCTCGGTCTGGGCTTTCGCGCCAACCACTGCATGGCCGACGGCGACAGCGTGGTCATCACGCCCGACGGCAGCCTCTACCCCTGCGAACACTGCCCGGCGGAAAGCCGCTTCGGCGATATCTGGCACGGCACCACCGACGAGGCCGCGCGCAGGGAATTCTGCCACGTGGACCGCACACGCGAAAAGTGCCGCGCGTGTCCCTTCCTGCCCGACTGCACCAGCTTTGCGACCTGCCCCGTGCAGGATACCCACTGCCGCGAGGTCCACACCCTCATGGCGCTGGACGCGCTGGGGCGCATGGTGGACATGCGGGAGAGCGAGAGCACGGAGGAAGACAATCCCATTTGCTAAGGAGAATTGACATGAAGCTCAAAGACGGTTTTATCACCCATGAAATCGACGGCACCCAGTTCCTGGTCCCCGTGGGCGGGGAGGCGTTCAGCGGCCTTGTGCGCAGCAACAAAACCGCGGCTTTCATCGTGGACTGCCTCAAGGAGGATACCGACGAGGAAACCATCGTGGACAAGATGTGCGTAAAGTACGACGCGCCGCGTGCGACCATCGCCGCCGACGTGGCGGGGACCATCAAGACCCTGCGCGGCATCGGCGCGCTGGAAGACTGAGCATGACCTTTGAAGAGCTGCTGGCCCGCGACGGGCGGCTGGTCTATCGCACAAGAGGCGTGAGCATGGAGCCCATGCTGCGCCAGAACCGGGACCTGGTGAACATCCGGGTCCCCGCGTCGCGTTTGGAAAAATACGACGTGGCACTCTACAGACGCGGCAGGGACTATGTGCTGCACCGCGTCGTCGGCGTGGAGCCCGATCACTACCTCATCCGCGGCGACAACACCTACGCCATTGAGCATGTGCCGGACAGCGCCGTGATCGGCGTGCTGTCGTCCTTCGTGCGAAAGGGGAAGGAGCACGCTGTGACGGAGCCCGGCTATCTGCGCTATGTGCGTTTCTGGGATGCGATCTACCCCCTGCGCGCGCTGCGCTTCCGTACCCGCCGCCGTGCCGTCGGCATTGCCCGGAGGCTGGGCATTTTGCCGACACTGAAAAAACTGCTCAGAAAAACATAAAAGAATCCCGCCGCGTTTTGCGGCGGGATTTCACGTATCAGTGGATTCTGGTCAGCTTGGCAACGATGACGTAGCGGCCGTCGTCGCGTTCGTAGGTGCAGGTGGAGAGGGTGACGATGTGGTCGGTCTCCTTGACCTCAATATCATCGGCTTTGAAGGTGGACAGGTCGCGGATGAGTTCGATGTGCTGCATGAACTGCTCGGGCGAGTCGAAGTTCGGCGCGTAGGCGAAGGAGGTCGGCTCGGTAATGAAGCCCGCGAGAATGTCCAGGCGGTAGTTGAAATTCTGGTTGCTCAGGTAGAGGACCTTGTGATCGGGGTAGTAGTTTGCGTCGCGGTAGTTGCGCAGGCTTGCGAACATGGAGCCGTCGTTCATGTTGTGGCCGTAGATGCAGGTGTTCTGATCCGAGAAGTCGGAGGCGTTGCGGCAGTCGATGAAGATAGTGCCGTTGGCGTTCATGGCTCCGTTGTACATGTGGTCGAGATAATAGAAGTTATCGTCCGTGTACGCGATGGGGTAGTTGATGACGGTGCCGGGCTGGTAGATCCAGGCCACGAGATCCGAGTTCTCGGCGCGCAGGCCCGCAAAGTCGATGTTCAGGGGGCTGACTTCGGGGTCGATGCCGTCGCCCTGGGGCTGGGCGCTTTCCACGGGCGCAGCCGGCGCGGGAGTGGGAGATGCCACAACATTGGCAAAGTTGCTGGCAACCTCGTTGTAGGCCTTCTCGGCCTGCTTGTAGCCGATGATGGTGGAGATGATCTTATACCCGCTGTAGATAAATACACACAGCAGAATGACACACAGCACGATCAGGATCAGCTTGACGGTGCTCCTGCTTTTCCGTCTCGATCTGCGGCGCTTGTTTTCTTCCAAAAGATTCGCCTTCCTTTACGATCAGGCTTTTGCCTGAAATAATCATGAGCTATTATACCCCAAAAGAAGACAAAAGGGAAGACCCCCTTTGTAACGATTGTGTGTACAAAGGGGGTCTTTGTCAAACGAAACCGAAGTTGACTGGTTTTATTTGATGGAGACGATGCCGGCGCCGGTGTTGGCGTTGAAGGTATCGACCGCGCCGTCCTGGAGGGCGGCGACCAGGGCCACGATCTCGGGACGGGTCTCATCGCCGCGGCGGACAGCCACGAGGTTTGCGTAGGTCTGGGCGGCGTTGCCGGAGGCGTCCTCGATGGCCAGAGCGTCGGTGGTCTTGAAGCCGGCGTTCAGGGCGTAGTTGTAGTTGATAACGGCGATGGTGCCCTCAGCGCTGTTGACCAGCAGGGAGGGGACAGCGTCGGCCTGGGCGGCCTGGATGTTGTAGCCCTTGGCGTCCACGATGTCGAGGACGGAAGGAGCGGTGTCAACGGAGGCACCCTCGGGCAGGACGATCAGGCCCTCCTGCTGCAGCAGGAGCAGAGCGCGGGTCTGGTTGGACTCGTCGTCGGGGACCAGAATGGTGGCGCCTTCAGCCAGGTTCTCGAGCTTGTCGAGAGTCTTGCTGTAGATGCCCATGGGCTCGTAGTGGACGAGACCGGCGGAGACGAGATCAGTGCCGTTGGAGGCGTTGAAGCTGTTCATATAGGGGGCGTGCTGGAAGTAGTTGGCGTCCAGGGTGCCGTCCTGCAGGGCGGTGTTGGGCAGCACGTAATCGTCGTAGATCACGATGTCGAGGTTGATGCCCTGCTCGGCGAGCTTGGGCTTGACGATCTCAAGCAGCTCGCCGTGGGGGGTGGAGCTTGCGCCGACCTTAAGGGTGACGGGCTCGGCAGCGGCGGGAGCCTCGGTGGCAGCGGGAGCCTCGGTGGCAGCGGGAGCCTCGGTCGCGGCGGGAGCCTCGGTGGGGGCGGGCGTCGCGGTGGCGGCGGGAGCGGAGGAGCCGCAGGCGCTCAGAGAAAGCGCGAGGAGTGCGGCGACAAGAATCAGAGCGAGATTTCTTTTCATGGTGATGTTCTCCTTTACTAAAAAATGGGGTTTACTTTGAGATACGTTTATCGGTGCGGTGCGCAATGGCAGTCCCCACCTCCTGAATAATCTGGACGATTATTACAGTCAGAAAAACACAGATCCACTTGATGTCGGGATTGAAGCGCTGGTGGCCGTAGCTTATGGCGATCTGGCCGAGGCCGGTGCCGCCGATGGTGGCGGACATGGCTGAGTAGCCGAGTATCGTGACCATGGAGATGACCGCCCCCATGATGAGGGAGGGCTTTGCCTCCGGCAGCAATACCTTCGTCACGATCTGGAAGTTGTTGGCGCCCATGGACTGGGCCGCCTCAATGACCCCGAAGCTGACCTCCTTGAGGGAAGTCTCCACCATACGGGCGATGTACGGGGAGGCCGCGATCACGAGCATCACGATCATCGCCTTGTTGCCGAGTGAGGTGCCGACGATGAAGTTTGCCACCGGCAGCATGGCGACCATCAGGATGATGAACGGGATGGAGCGGAAGAAGTTGACGATGATGCCGAGCAGACGGTTGAGCCAGGGGATGGGGCAGATGCCCTCGCGGTCGGTGATGTTGAGCACCACGCCCAGCGGCAGGCCGATCACATAGGAGATGGCGGTGGAGATCACGGTCATGTAGATGGTCTCCCAGATGCCGCGCTGGAGGATGCCTGCGTTCCAGAGCTTGTAAAAGGTTTCGGAAAACATCAGTTCTCCTCCTTCCAGTTGACCGAGCTGTTTTTGAGCCAGGTGAGGACCTTTTCGGCCTGGTGCGGATCGGTGGGCAGCTCGATGATCATGTGGCCGTAGACGATGCCGTCAAAGTCCTTGGTGTCGGCGAACATGATGTTGACCGGCACCTGGCAGTCGAGCGTCATGTTGGAGATGACCGGCTCCTTGGACTGCATGCCGTCGAAGATGATGCGGATCTTCTTGCCGCCGCTGGTCTCGATGGCTTTGCGGTCCTGGGGCAGGATGAGCTCCCGCGCGATCTGGGACTGGGGGTTGGTGAACACCTCGCTGACGCGGCCTTCCTCGGCGATACGGCTGTGGTCGATAACGGCCACCCGGTCGCAGATCTGGTCGATGACCTTCATCTCATGGGTAATGACGATGATGGTGACGTTCATCGTCTTGTTGATGCTTCTCAGCAGCTCCAGAATAGAGCGTGTGGTGTTCGGATCGAGGGCCGAGGTCGCCTCGTCGCACAGCAGGTAGCGCGGATCGGAGGCCAGGGCGCGGGCGATGGCGACGCGCTGCTTCTGTCCGCCGGAAAGCTGCGAGGGGTACACCTCCGCCTTTTCCTCCAGGCCCACCACCTTCAAGAGCTCCAGCGCCTTCTTTTTCGCCTCCTGGCTTTTGACGCCTGCGATTTCCAGCGGGAAGGTGACGTTGCGCAAAACGCTTCGCTGCTCAAGCAGGTTGAAGCCCTGGAAGATCATCGAGATGCTGCGCCGCATTTTCAGAAGCTCGGGGCGGGAGAGAGCGGTGATATCCTGCCCGTCGATGATGACGCTGCCGGAGGTGGGGCGCTCAAGCAAGTTGATGCACCTTACCAGCGTGCTCTTGCCCGCGCCGGACAGACCGATGATGCCGAAGATCTCGCCGTCCTCGATGGTGAGGTTGATGTCGCGCAGGGCCTCCACGTCACCGGCGGCGGAGGGGTAGGTTTTGCACAGATTTTTCAATTCAATCATGCGCCGATTTCCTTTCAAAAATACAAATCGGGTCATAAAAGATGGGGCAAAAAACAAACCCGGAAAACTCCTATGGTTTTCCGGGCCTGATGGAATGACCGAATCGATCAAACGGAAAGCACACAGGGCGAGTCACATTTTTGGGCGCACATCATCTTGCACATGCCGCACATGTACATTTCCATCATCATGCTGTTGCAGACAGTGGCGGTACGCATCGTGACAAGCTCCTTTCCATTGATTGCCTGCATTATAGTCTCGCGCTGTCCGCTTGTCAAGCGGCGCGGCGCAGTTTCATGAATTTAACCATGCAAAGCGAAAAAGAATTTCAAAGAGATGAAGGATTTGCACAAATCCACCGGAGTGATATGCAGGGAAGCGGTTCCACATCTTGACAATAATGCGCTAAATTGCTAAAATCCCGGTCAGGCGCGGCGGACCTGGCTGCTGTCATGGATAACGCGCGCAACGATAAAATCTCACAGGAGGTCGGCAAATGCCTATCAAGATACCCAACCAGCTCCCGGCAACGCAGGTGCTGGAAAGCGAAAATATCTTCGTCATGACGGAGAGCCGGGCCATGACCCAGGACATCCGCCCGCTGCAGGTACTGCTTTTGAACCTGATGCCGACCAAGATCGCCACCGAGACCCAGCTATCCCGGCTTTTGAGCAACACGCCTTTGCAGGTGGAGCTGGAGCTGATGCAGACCAGCACCTACACGGCGCGCAACACCGCCCCGGAGCACATGCTGAAATTCTACACGGACTTTGAACATGTCAAACAGCGCTACTTTGACGGCATGGTCATTACCGGCGCGCCGGTGGAGAAGCTGCCCTTTGAGAAGGTGGAGTACTGGGACGAGCTTTGCCGGATCATGGAGTGGAGCAAGACCCATGTGCACAGCACCTTTCACATCTGCTGGGCGGCGCAGGCGGCGCTTTACTATCACTACGGCATCCCCAAGTACCCGCTCCGGGAAAAGCTCTCGGGCGTCTACGCCCACCGGGTGGACAGGCGCAGCTCCATGCTCATGCGCGGCTTTGACGAGGTTTTCTATGTGCCCCACTCCCGCAACACGACCGTGAAGCTGGAGGATGTGCGCGCCTGCTCCAAGCTCAAGATCCTCGCCACCTCCGAAAAGGCGGGACTATACGCCGCCGCGACCGAGGGCGGACGGCAGATCTTCATTACCGGCCACTCCGAGTATGACGCCGACACCCTGAAAAATGAATACCTCCGCGACGTAAACCAGGGCATCGACCCCCATGTGCCGGAGAACTATTTTCCCGACGGCGATCCCACGCGCGCCCCGCTCGTCACCTGGCGCAGCCACGCCAATCTTCTCTACATGAACTGGCTCAACTACTTCGTCTATCAGTCCACCCCCTACGAGATCGAGACCATCGAGCCGATCAGGTGAGATTCCGACAGAAAAAGCGAGCTGTCTCAAATGGTTTGTTAAAGCGCTTAACCTCCGGGTTCAGCGTAGGGGCCGACGCCCTCGGCGGCCCGTGCGGAACAACTTGAAAACATAAAGAAATCCCCGGCAAAAACGTACAACTGTGCGTCTTTGCCAGGGATAAGTGCATTTTTTCAGAATCCACTGCCAGGCCGCCGAGGGCGTCGGCCCCTACAATGCCAATTGACTTTTTTCACAGCCCCTTCTTGCACATTCCTCAAATATAATGGAAGCGGAAATAATCCACAATGAGCGCGATGCCCGCCGCGGCGATGCTGCGGCCGTCGGGGGTGAGGTAGGCGTCGGACAGATAGCCGTTCTCGTCGTTAAGGAAGGAGGCAAGGTCGGCGTAGTAGGCGCCCGTGTCGGTGCAAACCTGACGGATCCAGTTGTTGGCGCGGGAGATGAGCGCCGGGGTCAGGCCGTCGCTGCCCTGGTAGTTGGAGCTGATGGACGCGATGGAGCAGACCACCACGTTGGTGGAGGGGCTTGCGCTGCGAAGACTGTTGATCAAGCCGGTGTAGCCGTCGATGAACTCCTGCTCACTGGTCTCGGCAAGGCCGTCGCCGCCCAGGTAGATGACCACCGTTTTGGGCCGCGTGACCATGGCGGCGTTTGAGGGGGTGATCTGCGAGCCGTCCACAAACACGATGTTGTTCTCGGCGGCGTTCTTCGCGGGCAGCCCGGAGCCGTCGTCCGTCCAGATCTGGGGGATGATGCCGTCGCCGTAGTTGGCGGCATAGGTCTTGATGCCCATGATGGTCTTGTCGCAGAGGAAGGTCATATTGAACACGCTCTCCAGGTTTCCCTTGGTGCTCTCGGGCAGGGGCGTGAGAGTCTTCACGGCGGTCTCCATCCCGGCAATATCGCTGCCTTTGACCTTTTTGGTGCGCTCGATCTGACCGAGGGTGATGGTGCCGTCGGCGCGGGTCTCGCTGTTCTTGCGCGACATGGCGAAGATCAGCCCCACCAGCATCGCCACCAGACACAGCAGGATCGACGCCGCCCACAGCATGTTTTTGAAATTGGAAAGCTTGTCTTTCATGGCGTTCCCTCGCTTTGAAAAATATGGGCGACCGTCAGGCCGCCCATATTACGGTTTTGAATCGGATTACTCCTGCTCGGCCAGAGCCTTGGCCTCTTCGATGACCTTCTGCTGCACGTTGCCGGGGGCTTCCTCGTAACGCACGAACTTGCAGGTGAAGGAGCCGGCGCCCTGGGTCATGGAGCGCAGGTCGATGGTGTAGGAGCTCATCTCGGCCAGGGGAACCTCGGCCTCGATGGTGGTCATGCCGTCCTCGGCGGGCATGGAGCCCATCATGGTGCCGCGGCGCTTGGAGTTGATGTCGCCGATGATGGCGCCCTGGAACTCATCGGGGACGGTGACGAAGAGCTGGCCGATGGGCTCGAGGATGGTGGGCTTGGCCCTGGGGATGCCGTCCTGGTAGGCCAGGCGCGCGGCGGTCTGGAAGGCCATATCGTTGGAGTCGACGGGGTGGTAGGAGCCGTCGTACAGGGTGGCCTTGAGGCCGACTAGCGGGTAACCGGCGAGCACGCCCTTCTGGACTGCGTTGCGCAGGCCCTTTTCGACGGAGGGGAAGAAGTTCTTGGGGACGGAGCCGCCGAAGACTTCCTCGGCGAAGATCATGTCGTCCTGCTCGTCCTGGGGCTCGAAGCGGATCCACACGTCACCGAACTGGCCGGAACCGCCGGACTGCTTCTTGTGACGGCCGTGGGCCTCGACCTTGCCCTTGATCTTCTCGCGGTAGGCGACGCGGGCGGGCTTGAGCTCGGTGTCGACATTGTAGAGGTTCTTGAGCTTGGAGCAGAGGACGCCGATCTGGATGTCGCCTGCGCCGGAAATGACCATCTGGTGAGTCTCGGCGTTGTTGACGAGGGTGAAGGAGATATCTTCCTCACCGAGCTTGGTCAGGCCGCCTGCGACCTTGTCGTCCTGGCCCTTGGTCTTGGGCGCGATGCACATGGAGTAGCAGGGCTCGGGAATGTCGATGGGGGGCAGCTCGATATCGTCCTTGGAGTCGGTGACGGTGTCGCCGGTCTTCCAGTCCATCTTGCCGATGGCCACAATGTCGCCGCAGCAGGCCTCGGTGACCTCGGTGCTCTTCTTGCCGCACATGGTGTACAGGCGGCCGAGCTTATCGGTGGAGGAGGCGCGGACGTTGCGCAGGGACATGCCGGCGGTGATCTTGCCGGAGAGGACCTTGACAAAGCTGTACTTGCCGAACTTGTCGGACACGGTCTTGAACACAAAGCCGAGCACGCCGTCGTTCTTTGCCTCGGGGGCGGGGCAGTAGTCGGCGATGCCCTGGAGCATGGCGATGGTGCCGACGTTGGTCATGGCGTCGGTGGCGAACACGGGAACGACAGCGCGCTCCTTCACGCCGACCTTGAGGCCCTCGATGATGTCGGCCTCTTCAAGCTCCATGGTCTCGAAGAACTTCTCCATGAGCTCCTCGGTGGCGCCTGCGGCGGCCTCCATGAGCTCAGCGCGCAGATCCTCCACATGGCCCGCGTCGGCGGCGGGGACAGCGGTCTTCTCAGCCTTGTTGCCCTTGGTGATGTAGGCAACGTTGTGCACCAGATCGATGACGCCCTTGCCGTCGGAGGTGGGGATGGTGACGGGGCAGATGATGGAGCCGTACTTGCCCTTGAGGGTCTCGAGGGCCTTGAAGTAATCGCCGTGCTCCTCGTTGCACTTGGAGATGCAGAACATGACGGGCAGCTTTGCGTTCTTCAGGTAGTTCCAGCTTCTCTGACCGCCGACGGGCAGGGACTCCGCCGTATCCTTGGCGGAGGTGACGATGACGCCGCACTCCACAGCGCGCAGGGCGCACAGCACGTCGCCCACGAAGTCGAAATAGCCGGGGCAGTCGAGGACGTTGATTTTATTGCCTGCGAAGTTCACCGGGGCGATGGAGGTGGCGATGGTGATCTGGCGGGCGGTTTCCTCTGCGTCGTAGTCGCAGACGGTGGTGCCGTCGGCGACCTTGCCCATGCGGTCGATGGCGCCGGTGCAGTAGAGCATGCTCTCAGCAAGGCTGGTTTTGCCGTTGTTGCCGTGGCCGATCAGGCAGATGTTGCGAATGTTTTTCGTTTCCATGTGTCGTTTCCTCTCTGTTGAAGTATATGCAAAGAATGAATCTGTGATCTTTGTCGATCAATTTGCAATCAATTTATTATATACTATGGCGCTTTGCTTGGCAAGAGCAAATTTTAAAGAAAAATGCCGGGGCAATTCCCCGGCATGGAGTATTCAGAAGCGGCATTTTGTGCGATACTGAAAAACAATCATTAAAAAGGATTGACAAGACCGGCCCTGAGTATTTATTATGATAACAACAGGTTAGAAAACAGGCACACGATATACCTGGCTTTTCTATATTAAAAAACGAAAGGAAGCAAACGACATGTTAAACATCGTAGCGGCAATCTTTGAAGTGGAGAGCGAAGGCTATCAGGCCATGACCATGCTGTCCCACACCCCGGTCATCGACAAGACCAAGATCCTCCAGATGTCACTTGTGAAACGCGAAAACGGCACACTGAAGATCTGCGACGGCTTTGACTCCGGCATCATCTCGGGCGACGACACCATCAAGGGCGGCCTGCTGGGCGGCCTGATCGGCATTCTGGGCGGCCCGCTGGGCGTACTGCTGATGGGCTCCTACGGCGCGCTGGCAGGCTCGCTGCTGGACGCGGGCGACGCGCTTGACAGTGCCACCGTCATCGAGAAGGTGGCGGAGAAGCTGGTCGACGGTGAGGTCGCGCTCATTGCGACGGTGGACGAGGAGAATGAGGACGTGCTTGACGGCAAGCTCAACGCCTTCAAGGTCGTCATCGCCCGCTTTGACGCCGCCGTGGTCGCCAAAGAGGTGGAGCAGGCTGCCCAGGCCGAGAAGGAGATGCAGCGCCTGGCCCGTGTCGAGCTGCGCGAGGCCAAGAAGAAAGAGCTGAAGGCAAAGGAAGAGGCGGACGCGGCCAAGTTCAACGCCGATCTCAAAGCCGAGATCGAAGAGCTCAAAGAAACGTTCAAGGACAAGCGCAACTATACCCCCGACTGATCGGAACAAAGGAACACCCCCGGCGAACATGCTTCGCCGGGGGTTTCATCATGTATAAAGCTCTATCGTTTCACGCTCACAAAGAAGCTCATCAGCAGCACCGGCAGCGTCCAGAACAGCATGTAGAGAAACAGGTGCGCAAGCGGATTGGCGCCCGTCGTGACAAAGCGCGTGAACACCAGCACCACGCCCAGAATCGAGGCGATCACGTTGAGCCAGAGGTTGATGTTTGTCGCAAGATACATGCTCCGGCCGATGTCCACCACGCTTGTCAGCGGGGCCAGGCCCTCGTTGCAGAGGATGGCGGTGATGCGCTCGTCCTTCTGGTCCTCCGAAGGCTCGGACAGGCGGAAGCGCTCCACGTAGGGCGGGAAGTCGTAGCCGTCGGTGGCAAGGTCGAAGGTGTTGTGGAGCATCTCGGGGTTTACGTTGAAGTCGCGCACCGCGAAGACCGGCGGGTGGGCCGTGCGCATCAGATCGGAAAGCGCCCGGCGGATCTGGGGCTGGCCCTCGTACTTGAGGGAGAAAATGCCGTAGAGGATGCCGTCGATGGCGAGCAGCACCGTGGTCTTGTCGGTGAGGCGGAAGGGGATGCGCACGTTCATGAGCCGCATGAGATCGGTGCTGCCGCACAGGACCACATGCCCGTCGATGATGCCCTTCATGCCGCCACCCGGCATGACCTCGAAGCCGTCGATATTCCGGGAGGGGGAGTCGGTCTCGCGCATGAGCTCGCCGAAGCACCCGGCGGAGCAGCAGCCGGAGGCCTCCATCATCGAGCCCGCATAGGAGATGACCTTCTGCGCGTCCTCGTCGGCGAAGATGCGGACGCTGTCAATGCTCACGGCGCTCTCGGGGAAGAGGTCGCGGTCGGTGACGATGAGGTTCTTGCTGGCTCCGATGTCGCACAGGCCGGACCAGCCCGCGATCGCCGCGCCGAACTTGAAGATGCGCGACGAGCCGAGGAAGAAGGGCAGCGCGAAGGAGAGCATCGCCCCGAAGGGCACCGTCAGCGAAAGCTGCGCGGAGAGGATGTAGATAAACTCGGGGTAGGCCTTCTTGGCTATCATCACGATGACGGAAAACAGCAGCGCCAGCACGAACAGGATAGGGGAGAGCTTTGCGTACAGCGTCTCGTCCGGCCCCGCCTCCTCGGTGCGGTGCACGAAGCCGCGCACGGAGCGCAGGGATTTCAATAAGGTGATCTGGTCCTTCTCCAGCGTGTTCTCACCTGTCACGGCAAAGAAGTGCTTGCCGATGGCGGGCACGCGCGTGGCCTTGCGCAGGCCGCGGGCGGAGAGAAGGGACGCGAGCATCAGGCCCACAATGGAGGCCGACGAGATGGCGCACAGCGGCATGTGCTGGGCGGCGTTTTTGGAGAGCGCCACGATGAGCGCGTCAATGCCTGTAAACAGGCACGACACCACCGCGAGGCTGTCCGCGCCGAAGTGCAGGCGCAGACCGTTCATGGCGGCGTTCGTCACCACGTCCAGAGCCAGCAGCATGATGAGCGCCTGCAGGCCGAAGCAGAAGGCCGCGGCCACGGGCAGGGATTTCATCATCCCCGGCACCGGCATCTCCAGCGATATGTACACCAGCACCGCCAGCACAAAGCCGCTCACGCGCAGGCGGTAGCGCATCGAGCGCAGGAAGGAGCCGTAGTATTTCGAGGCCGCCGCCGCGCTCAGCTCCTCGCCCAGATCCTCCTCAAAATCCCGCATGGTCTCGGCGGTGCGTCCGCGCACCGTGCCGCGCAGCTTGAGCCAAACGGAGGCGAGGATGGACAGCAGGTATTCCCGGAAGCTGGGCGGGACGTAGAGGTCGGACTCATGGTATTTGCGGCTTGATTCGTCGTCGTAATCGTCGAAATCGTCATCGTCGTCATCGCTGTCGGTGTTGTCGATGCTGTGCGGCGCGACGACGTAATCGGGGTCGTCCCGGTAGGCGGCGTCCACAGCGTAAATGGCGGGACCGGCTGCGGTGTCGGTGACCTCCTCGGCCTCAGGCTCCGGATCAATCTGTGCGGGTGCCTCGGGCTCCGCCTCGGGTTCAGGCTCGGGCGCGCGCCGCCGTCTGCCGAAGAGACCGCGGTGCTGCTTGCGGGGCGGCTCCTCGGTGTCCTGGCGCTCTGCCAGGGGATCATCATAGTCCGGCGTCCACTGGGAGGGGCTGTACCCGGTCTGCTGGGCGGGGACATAGTCCTCGTCCGCGCTCATGTCCACCTCGGTCTCGCCGTAGGACATGGTCTTTTTCGTGCTCTGTCCGCCGAGATTGAAGCGGCTGTCGATCTCCGGCGGCTGCGAATCCGGCGTATAGGCCGGGGCGGAGTGTTTGCCGGTGTACTGCTTGACATCGGCGTCGATGTCCATGGCCTCGTCCAGATTGAAGCGGTACTCGTTTTCGTCCGGCTCTTTGGGGGCCTGGGGGAGGGGATGAATCTTCTCGCCCTCCTCGGTCGTGATATCCAGCAGATCGTTCAGCTCGACCCGGTATTCGTCGGCAGTCCTGCGGTCGCGCTTTGCCGCGCCGGACTCTGCCTGGATGGAGGCGATCAGCTCGCGCGCCTCCTGCTCGGCCCTGCCGCGCGCCCCGCTGTGGGTGGCGTAGAGTCGGCCGCGGTCGGCGCTCGCGCCGTAGGCGGTCTCGCCGCCCTCGTAGGAATAGCCCGCGTCGTCCGGATAGTCGACGGCGGGGTCGCTGTCGGGGAACTGCCCGTCCGTGTTGACGGGCGCGGCCTCGGGCACTTTCTCCTCCGCGCCGCGCTTTTTCAGAAAGCCGAACAGCCCGCCCTTTTTCTTCTCCGGGAAGACCTCCATATTGTGCCTGCGGGCAGGCTGTGGCTCGGCCTCGTCCTGCTGCTCGTACTCGTCGTAGGACAGGTACTCGTCCAGATCCGTGTCCTCCGGGTGGAGGTAGGCGTCCTGCTCGTCCTCATCGGGCGTGTAATCCATATCGCGCCGCGACGGCAGATCGGGCAGCTCGTCGGAAACGTCCGTATTCAAATGAAGATCATCATGCTTTTCAAAATCATCCATGTTCAAACACCGTTTTTTCTTCTGGACTCTACTACAAAGGAATCGCCGACAAGGGCTGCGATAATCCTATCGGGGAGTTCAGAGGGATCTCCCTCTGTTTTTTCGCCTCGCAAGGCGAAAAACAATTCAAATCCGTTTTTTCCGGGGGCGTGTACCTCGGAAAAAACACTTCTCAGTCTGCAAGTGTGCGAGCGTCCCCCGCAAGCGAGTGCGCGCAGCAGACTGCATTCCCCTCGTTTCATAATAATGCCATCAGGGCATTATTATGAAACGACGATGCTTCTCTGGCGTAATACCTCATACATGGTGACAGCGGCGGCGGCGGAAGCGTTCAGCGAATTGAGCTTGCCCTTCATCGGCAGGCTCAGGACAAAGTCACAGCTTTCACGCACCAGACGGCTCATGCCGTCGCCCTCCGAGCCGATCACCAGCGCGATGGGCCCCGTGAGGTCGGTGGTCCAGAGGCCGGAGGCCCCGTCCGCTGCGGTGCCGTAGACCCAAAGCCCCGCCTCCTTGAGCTCCTTGATGGCGGCGGAGATGTTGGCGACCCTGGCGATGGCCATATACTCGGCGGCGCCCGCGGAGGCCTTGCCCACAATGGCGGTCAGTCCCGCGCTGCGGCGCTTGGGGATCACGACGCCGTGTGCGCCCACGCACTCGGCGGAGCGGATGATCGCACCCAGATTGTGGGGGTCGCTGATCTCGTCGCAGACGATGACGAAGGGGGGTTCATTCCGCTCCTGCGCGACGGCGAGGATATCCTTGATCTCGCAGTATTCCTGCAGAGCCACCAGCGCGATGACGCCCTGGTGGGCCTTGGCGCGGCTCATGAAATCAAGCTTGCGGCGGTCGGCCTCGACCACCACCACGCCCTGCTCCCGCGCCTTGGACGCGATATGGCCCAGGGTCTTGTCCACGTCGCCCTTGGCGATGAAGATCTTGTCGATGGCCCGGCCCGCGCGCAGCGCCTCAATGACCGCGTTGCGGCCCTCAATGATGTCGTTTTCTATGGCCTCGCGGCCGTTTTCCTTTTCTTTTTCCACGATTTTACGCACTCCCTCATTTGCTTGGTTTACATATTAACATAGGATTCTTCTTTTTGAAAGACCCTCTTTGCAAATTTACAAAAATTTGTTTGGGCTAAGACAAAAAAACACCAGCCGGATACGAAAATCCGACTGGTGAAGGAATGTTCGGTCAGCGCTTGAGCACGATCTTTCCGGCTTTGCCGCCGGTATAGCGCCCGTTTTCCAGCACGGGGCAGCCGTTGATGTAGACATGCTCGATGCCTTCGGGCGTGAAGTCGGGCTTGGATTCGTCGACCTTGAGCCGGTCGGCGCACAGGACGGTGATGTCCGCCTTGTAGCCGGGCTTTAAATAGCCGCGCTCGGGGATCTGATAGCGGTCGGCGGTGGCGCCGGTCATCTTGCGCACGATCATCTCCATGGGGATGCCCCAGCGTTTGCCCAGCAGGAAGAACTGCGGGAAGGTCTGGAAGGCGGCGATATTCTGAAGGCCCTTCTCCTCGACCCAGGCGTCGGTCATGAAGACGGACAGCTCGTCGCCCATGAGCCTGCGCACGATCTCATCGTTGTAATACTTGCCGAGGTAGATGCTGCCCGCGCGGTTGGAAAGGTCCACAAGCTTGAGGTACATGTCAAGCTCGGACATGCCCTCCTCCTTTGCAAGCTGGGGGATGGTTTTGCCCTCGTACTCGGGGTGGTCGTCGGAGATGTAGGCCACCACCATGTCCTCCCAGTCGATGCCCAGTACCTTGCGGTACATCAGGATGGTCATCTCAAGCTTTTTGCGGTTGAGGGGCTTTTGGGCCTCCTCCTTTGAAAGCTGCGCGTACCACTCGGGGAAGACCACCGTGATGACGGACGCGCCGTAGTGGAAGGCGTAGTTATCAAAGGCGATGGGCCAGCCCATGGCCTTTTCGCGGCGGAAGGTGGCGAGCATCTTGTCCAGCAGCTTCCAGCTTCTCTGACCGGTGAAGATGAGGTGGCTGTACTCGAGGCGGCAGCCGGACCGCTCCATGATCTCCACGGCCTCGTCCAGGCCCATCTCCAGGTGAGATTTTTTGGTCAGCAGGGGATAGTCCGCGCTCACGATGGAGCAGGCGCGGGGATGGATGGTGACAATGCCGTCGTATTTGGCGATCTCTCTTGCAAAGGCCAGGATCTCATCCTTAGTTGCATAGCGGTCCGGCTCGTACATGAAGCCGAAGGACCCGCCGAAGGCGCCGCCCTCCATGGCCTCGCGCACATGCTTGAGCTCCTGCTCGAGCTGAGCGGGAGTGAGAGGCGCGGGATCGTAGCCCGCGAGCCCTGCGCGCACGGAGCCCTGGCCGATCAGCGGCACAAGGTTTACATAAAGCCGACCCTCGGCCCGCTTTTTGAACTCGGCGAAGCTGCACGGGGAAGCCGCGTCAAAGAGCCCGCCGCCGATCTTGTCCCGGTAGGGCGTATCGGGATCGACCCCAAAGGGGGAGAAGCTGCAGTTGCCGGTGATCTGGGTGGTGATGCCCTGCTCGATAAAGGGTCGGTAGAACTTCTCCGCGTCCTCCCGGTCATAGAAAAAGTCGTTGTGGGAATGCGCGTCTATAAGCCCCGGGCAGATCTGGCAGCCCGTGAGGTCGACGACTTTGTCCGCCGCCTCCGTGATCGTGCCGCCCACCGCGACGATGCGTTCGTCCTCGATCAGCACGTCCCCGATATAGGGCTTGTTGCCGGTGCCGTCATAAATGGTTCCGTTTTTGAAAAGGGTTTTCATCATACTCACTCCTTCGTCCGCGCCGATGCGGCGCGCATGAGAGCAGTATACAGTATTTTGCCCGGTATGGAAACTACAAATTTACAAAATTTTATAGACATCTTCCTCTCAAAAGGGTATAGTGTGAGAAGATCAAAACAAGACAGGAGAAGTCTCATGAAAGATCCGAGAAGCAAAATTGAGGAATTCTGCCGCAAGCACCCCGGCTTCGGCATCCCGAACCTGATGCGCTATATCGTCATCGCAAACGCCGTGTTCTGGATCATGGGGGCCATCAACCCCGTGCTGATGAACTACATGCTCTTTAACCCGGCGCTCATCCTGCGCGGGCAGATCTGGCGGCTTATCAGCTTCGTGTTCATCCCGCCCTCCACGGGCGTGCTGGCCTTCATCGCTTTTTATTTCTATTACTGGATCGGCTCTACGCTCGAGCAGCAGTGGGGCACCGGGCAGTTCACCGTCTACTTCTTCACCGGCGTCATCCTCACGATCCTCTACGGCTTCCTGATCTACTTCATCACCGGCCGTTCCGTGAGCCTGAGCTCCACCTACATCTTCCTGTCCATGTTCTTCTCCTTCGCGGCGCTGTTCCCGGACATGCAGGTGCTGTTCATGTTCATCATCCCCGTCAAGATGAAGTATCTGGCCCTGGTGGACGCGGCGTTTTTCCTGCTGTCGGTGTTCACCACGCCCTTCCCGGAGAATCTGCTGCCGGTGGTGGCGGTGCTGAACTTCCTCATTTTCTGCGGGGGAGAGCTCAAAAACCTGCTGCCCCGCCGCCAGAGCAAGAGCACCATCAACTTTAAGCGCGAGTCGGCCCGCATCCGCCGCGAGGAGAGCCAGAAGCTCTACACCCACAAGTGCGCCGTCTGCGGCAGGACCGACGCGGACTACCCGAACCTGGAGTTTCGCTACTGCTCGCGCTGCGTGGGCTACCACTGCTTCTGCGCCGACCACATCAACAACCACATCCACTTTACGGAGTAAAACACAAACAGAAAGACGTAGGGGCGATTCATGAATCGCCCGGCGGAACAGCATAACGATTTGCGCAGACTGCGGCGAATATGAATCGTTATTCTTCTGCACGGGCGCTTCGTGAAGCGCCCCTACAATATGGAATGAGACAGAGAGAAGCGGACTGTACAAAAGGAGACTGCATTGAAAACAAAGGGCTTGCTTCTTACTGCGTTTACGGTTTTCATCATGTTCGGCGCGGTGCTGGGCGTGCGGCTCTATCAGGGGCAGGCGCGTTATGACGAGGCCGAGCGTCTCTTTGAAGCCGGCGCTTATGCCGAAGCGCGGGAGTTGTATCTCCGCCTTGGAGACGAAGCCTGTGCCAATCTCTGCACCGAGCGATTGAACGATGCCCGCTATGAGGAGGCCAAACGCCTGCTTGAAACGGGAGATTACAGTGCCGCCGAGACTATCCTGACCGAGCTTGACCCTTTCCGGGAAAGTGCTGCGCTTCTCAAAGACTGCGCCTTTCTGCGCGCGGGGGATCTGGCCGCAAACGGGCAGCCGGAGAAGGCACGAGAAGTTTACATAACACTCGGCAACTACCCCGGCGTGAAGGAAGCGCAGGAGGCGCTGATCCCGGCGCTCTATGACCGGGCGCTCGAACTTGCGCAGGAGGGCGATTTGAAACAGGCCACCACTCTCTGGTGGGTGTGCAACGACTACAAGGACAGCCGGAAGCTTCTCAAAAGGGCGGACAAGGCCCTGATGCAGCAGGCTGATAAAGAGCGCGTGAAGCTCAACGACCTGTCCCGCCGCTTCGGCAATCCCTTTTATCTCGAGACTTATCAGACGAACGAGGCGTATATCATCTTCCCGGAAAAGCCGAATGCCGACACCCGCTTTTTCCTCTATTTCCCCGGCGGGCGGGACACGGAGCTGTACACCGAGTTTTTGTATTATTACCTCGCAAACCCCGCGCCGAACACACTGGCGGTCTTCCTGCGGCGTAACGATCTGCCGGACATGGAGGGCTGCTGCCGCAAGGGGCTGCGCATCCTGGACGAGGCGGCGGCGGACTGCGGCGTCTTCCCGGCAAAGGTGCTGGCGGCGGGCTCGAGCCTGGGCGCTTACCCGGCGCTGCAAGCACCCATCATCGCCAAACGCGATTACTGCATCGACATCGAATGCGTCCTTTCTTTGGATGCTGGCAACGAATGGAGTGAGGCGGAGCTTGTATCGACGACGGCCCAGTGCAAAAAACTGGCGGAGCTGCAGACGCGCCTGTATCTTTTCCAGCCCACATGGGTCGATACGAGCTACGAGCCCATTGCCCGCATGGTAAACGAGGGCTGCTGGGTGATGCTCGCGGGCTGTCTGCACGACGACCACGAGCAGATCAGCTACGATGTTCTCGGCATGGGCGTCATCGACTGGGCGCTCACCGACCGGTCTCAGCACTGCCCGGGGGAGATCTACAGCTTCCGGAGATTGATGAAGTAAAAAAGGGAGAGAAAAATCATGACCGAGAAACTATACTACCAAAACAGCCATCTCTTCGCCTTTGATGCCAAAGTCCTCGACTGCCGCGAAGAGAAAAAAGGCTACAGCGTCGTGCTCGACCGCACGGCGTTTTTTCCCGAGGGCGGGGGACAGCTTGCCGACACCGGCACCCTCGGCGGGGTGCGTGTGACAGACGTGCACGAGCGGGGAGAGGAGATTCGCCACTATACCGACGCGCCCGTCACAGTCGGCGAAACCGTACACGGCGAGCTCGACACTGAGCAGCGCCTTCGCCGCATGCAGAACCACTCGGGCGAGCACATCCTTTCGGGCCTTGTCCACAACGCCTATGGCTACGACAACGTGGGCTTTCACATGGGCGCCGAGTGCATGATCATCGACTTTTCCGGCGAGCTTTCCTGGGAGCAGCTCATGGAGCTGGAAACGCGGGCCAACGAGGTCGTGCGCCAAAATCTCCCGCTGCACATCTGGTTCCCCGATGAGGCGGAGCTTTCCGCGTTCGAATACCGCAGCAAGCTGGAGCTTACCGAAAACGTGCGCATCGTGGAGATACCGGGCGTGGACCGCTGCGCCTGCTGCGCGCCGCACGTGGAGCGCACCGGCGAGGTGGGCGTCGTCAAGATCCTCGACAGCCAGCGCCACCGGGGCGGCCAGCGGGTGAGCGTGATCTGCGGCATGGACGCCCTCGAGGACTACCGCGCACGGCAGGAGAGCGTCACGGAAATCTCCCGCGCCCTCAGCGCCAAACGCGGCGAGGTGACGCAGGCGGTGCAGCGTGTTTTGACCGAGCAGCAAAGCATGAAGGAGCGCTGCGACGCCCTGTCGCTTGCCCTTATTCAATACATGGCGGACGCGGAAGGGGAGCGGGACGGCAACATCGTCCTGTTCAGTGACGTTCTGGGAGAGATCGCCCAGCGGGAGCTGGTGAACCTCCTCATGCCCAAGGCCGGGGGCTTTGCCGCCGTGTTCTGCGGCAGCGACAAAGACGGCTGGCGCTACATCATCGGAAGCCTCCGCGTTGACCTCCGCGCCGGGGCCAAAACGATCAACGCCTTGATCGACGGGCGGGGCGGGGGAACGCCTCAGATGATCCAGGGCAGCGCCCACGCTTTCAGGGAAAAAATAGAAGGCGTACTAAATGTTCTGAGTGTTTAGACAATAACGGTCAAAATGTACAGAATAGAAATTGGAAAACTACCAATTTGTCACAAATTCGACGAAATGAGAATTGACAAGGCGTTCACGCTTTGTTAAAATAAACGCATAAGGATGGGCGTACTGCGCCCGCTTGGTATTCAACGGAAATCTAATTTGGAGGGTTATCTTGTGAAAGATCTCAAGCATCTGATCTACTTTGAGAATCTGCTTCAGGAAGCCAATAACGAGCTGGTACAGCAGGCCAAGAAGGACGGTCTGCGCGCGATCGGCTACACCTGTTATTTCATGCCTGAAGTGCTTCTCGACCTGCCCGGCTGCTTCTCCGTCAGACTGAGAGCGCCGCGCTGCACATCCCCCGACATCGCGACCTATTACATGTCCGCCCGTGTATGCCATTACGCAAGAAGCCTCATGGAGCGCGCCCTGGAGGGCGGCTTCAACTTCCTCGACGCGCAGATGGCCACCGAGACCTGCACCGCCACCTGCCGCTTCCAGGAGCATCTGCAGCAGAAGCATCTCGACTCCGTCGACGATATGCGCATCATCGACAACGACGACTTCTTCTGCGAATTCTCCGATGTCCCGTTCAAAAATAACGAGATCTCCTACGAGCACTATGCCACCCAGCTTCGCGCCCATGTCCTCCAGCCCCTGCACGATCACTTCGGCATCGACATTTCCGATGAGGCCATCCGCAAGGCCGTCGAGCAGCAGAATGAGGTAAGCCGCCTCATCAACGAGATCGGCGACTACCGCAAGCTCGATAACCCCACCATCACCGGCTATGAGTTCCATGTCATTCAGCTCTGCTCCCTGGTATGTCCCAAGTACCTGATCCTCCCGTACCTGCGCGAGACCGCCGAGGAGATGAAGACCCGCGAGCCCGACATGAAGAAGGAGTTCCGCTGCAAGGTGGTCCTGGCCGGCTCCGAGAACGACGACCCCGACTTCACCAAGCTGGTCGAAAGCTGCGGCGCCCGCGTCGTGGTCGACCGCTACTGCTACGGCGCGGTCGAGTCCCGCCAGATCATCGACCTGCCCGACGGCGTCGATCCCGTCTACGCCATCGCCAAGCACTATCTGCACTCCTCAAACTGCCCGCGCTTCATGCCCCAGGACGAGATGCGCGCCAGAAAGAAGAGAATCGCGGAGCTTGCCAAAGAGTACCACGCCGACGGCGTCATCATCGCCTCCAACAAGTTCTGCGAATACTGGAGCTATGAGCGCGTCATCGACACCGTCATCCTCAAGCGCGACTTCGGCCTGCCCGTCTGCTCCATCGAGAAGGAGTACATCAACACGGCCTCCGGCCAGCTGCGCACCCGTTTCCAGGCCTTCGTAGAGAGCGTCGAGATCAAGAAGATCCAGGAGGGCAAGTAAAATGGCTAAAAAGAGCGTCAGCAAAGCACTGAGAGATTTCTGGTATGGCAAGCCCCATACCGCCGAAGAGGGCGGCCGCCGCCTCGGCGAGCTGCACGAGGACAAGACCCACCTCTACAAGCACAGAGAGTGGCGCGGTGTCGCGGACACCATGTACTACTTCTACAACATCTGGCTGTATAACTACATCTTCATGGTCAAGGACATCATGGTCATGCACGGGCCCATCACCTTCGCCAAGGGCCTGTGGCGCTACCGCTGGGTCGGCCAGACCTACCTGCCGGTTCTCCACTGGTTTGACCGCGGCCTTGAGGGTATGCGCGGCGAGGCCATGAAGGCCTCCGCCTGGCACTACCGCGCCATGGTTTCCACCACCATCCGCCAGTTCCAGCGCATGTTCGCCGCCGATACCCGTCTGCACGGCGGCAAGCAGAACGAGCTGTACAAGCACACCATCGCCCACAACGAGACCGTCTGGGGCGGCGTGTTCTATCCCTGGGACGGCGAGATCACCAATGTCCCGCTGGAAATGATCCCCTACTTCGTCACCTGCCACGTCAACTCCCACACTGTTCTCAACTACATCGACGCGGTGCAGTCCATCGGCCTGCCCGGCGACCCCTGCCCCATGTGCCAGGCCGAGTCCGGCATCTTCGTCCTGGACGACGTGCCCGACTACGCCCCCGCTGTCATCACCTGCAACGAGGCCTGTGACGCGTCCGTCTCCACCTCCACCCTGCAGGACTGGTTCTTCGACAAGCCTCTCTTCTCCCTGCCTATGCCCATGCTCTTCGATGACCCCCTGGTCAAGAAGTACGTCATGCGCGAGATCGAGGAGCTGTGGAAGTTCGTCGAGCAGCAGTACGGCATCCCCTTCAGCTGGGAGAAGCTCACGAAGAAGCTGGAGCTCCAGAACGAGCTGCAGCGCTTCGAGTGGGAGAAGTGGGAAGTCGCGGCCAAGTCCGACTACTATCCCATCAACGGCGTCGCCCAGGCCCTGTACCGCATCTACCAGACTCAGTACGGCGACTGGGAGATCTGGCATGTCACCGACAAGAAGGTCCGCAAGATCCTCGAAAAGTGCGTGTCCAAGAAGATCAACTCCTTCCCCCAGACCCGCCACCGCGTGATCGCCTGGTCCTGCGCGCCGCTTTACTACTCCAACTGGTGCACCTGGGCCTACAACTGCTGGGGCCTGAACGTCATCATCAACATGGACTCCCTGATGTTCGACATGGAGATCCGCACCGACTCCTACGAGCACACCCTCGAGGATATGGCCCAGTACCACATGTGGGCTCCGATGCGCCGCATGGCCGTCGGCGGCATGCACCACATGTTCGAGCTGTGGGACTACATGAAGCGCTTCAACTGCGACATGGTCGCCATGTACGACCAGCTCCAGTGCAAGGGCGTGCAGGGTCTGCACGGCCTGTTTGAGGACGAGTTCCGCAAGAGAGACATCAAGGCCTTCTGGATCCCCCACGCCCTGCCCGACAGCCGCACCGTCTCCCGCGCCGAGATTCGCCGCCTCATCAACGACTACATGAGCACCGTCATGCACGAAGAGCCTCTGGACCCGTCTCTGCTTGACTTTGACGACTCCATGACCTGGTAAGGAGAGTAAGATATGAATAAGATCTGCAAGTTTTTCCTGAAACTGTTTGGCATTCTCTTTGTGGTGAATGCGGCTCTGTTCGCCGTGTTCTTCTTCGACCTGGACGGCAAGCTCCTCTTTAACGTGGTGGAGCCCTTCCTCAAGAAGCACTACGACAACATGGACCGCAAGGACACCCTCAAGGCGCCCTACGAGATCGACAAGTTCCCCAAGTACGACTTTAATTCCTGAGATTACGGAGGCTATATAATGAAATATTTCGGCGGTTGTGACGTAGGTTCCACCTACACCAAGGCAGTCATTCTGGACGAGAACGGCAAGATGATTGCCGACACCACCATTCGCAGCAAGATCAAT